>ACYB01000001.1 GCA_000175855.1 Raphidiopsis brookii D9 | reverse complement strand
AAAAAACTTTAAAATATAAATCTGCCACTATCACTATAGATCATGTTTAGTCTAAAACTCCCCCTTTTGAAGGAGAACTTAATTTTTTTATTCCATTTATGATGAGAATGTATTATATATTGTTTACTTCAAATACAAATAAGTGTTATAATTGCTGGGAGAATTTTTATGGTACGCTGTTAGTATACTAGATTTGTCTGTTTTTGCCGATCCGATGAGAAAAGGCCCATGGAGGTTAACCTTCAACGTGCTGATTCTTTTGGAAGGTAAGTAGTTTTGTTGGAATTTACACTTTCAAGTGACTTAAAAAACTATTGTGTGAGGTTTTAGACCGTGACAAAAATAACTAATCAGGCATTAAATAGTGCATTAAACCAACTCTGGGTTTTCTCTTTATCAAGTGATTTCTGGGAGTATTTGTATGCAGCATTTGGCACAGAATATAATAGAAAAAATGCGGAAATCCTGCGATCGCAGTGGCAAATAGGGGATTTTAGCCAGTTACCGGAAATAGAGATTTTAGATAGCAGCATTTTAGGTAGTGCTAATGGTGCTTACTCATCGAGTGAGAACAGGATTTATCTATCAAGCAATTTGATGGAAAATGGCACATCATCAAAAATCAGAGAAGTGCTTATAGAAGAAATAGGGCATTTTGTTGATAGCAGGATTAATCAAATAGATACTCCCGGTGATGAGGGAGAATATTTTGCTGGTTTGGTGACGGATAAAAAGTTGAATAAGGATGAGATTGATCGGTTAAAAGCAGAAGATGATCGGGTCGTGGTAACTATTGATGGCAAAGGAGTAGAGGTAGAACAGAATACAAATCCCCCAGACTGGACGAGACTATTAGGTAATGTTGGTAGTAATGAAGTTGCTACCGGATTGGCTATGGGAACTGATGACTCTGTCTATGTTGTGGGTTCTACTCTTACAACCGAGGGGTTTATCGCTAAATATAAACCAGATGGGACTCAGGTTTGGAAGAAGCCATACGCTAAAGACTACTCTACCGTCACCACAGGTAGTGACGGCTCTATCTATGTTGCTAACGAAGGGGGGTTTATCACTAAAAATAAACCAGAAGATGGGACTCAGGTTTGGAAGAAGAATCTTGGAACTAGTTCCTATGATATACTCAGCCGAGCCATCACCACAGGTAGTGACGGCTCTATTTATGTTGTAGGCGGAACTCGTGAAAGCGGTTCCTCTAATGCCGTTATTCCTAAATATGATGCGGTTATTGCTAAATACAGTTCGGATGGTAATTTGGTTTGGAGACGCTCATTAGGGACAACTGGTGGTGATGATTTCGCTTATGCGGTGGTTCTTGGGAGTGATGGATCCATCTATGCTGCTGGCTCTACCCAAGGTAACCTGAATAGCGAAAACTATAATGGCGATTCTTCCGGCCTTTCTGGCGATGCATTTATCACTAAATATACTTCGGATGGTACTAGGGTTTGGACACGCTTATTAGGGACATCTAGTAGTGACATAGCTACAAGTTTAGCTGTAGACAGTTTCGGGTATGTATATGTTAGCGGCGCTACCGATGGAAATTTGGATGGTCAAACCAATAATGGTTTGTTTGATGCATTTCTTAGCAAATACGATCCTGGTGGGACAAAAATTTGGACAAAGTTATTAGGTGATGATAAAGATAATTTTGGACTTGCAAGCACTAGCAGTAATAACTCTATCTATGTGGGCGGGTTTACTGGCACTTACAGTAGGAACTTCAGTAGTCCCAGTAGTGATGATCTTATACGAATACAATCATCCGATCGCTTTATCAGTAAGTACAATGTTGATGGCACTCAGTCTTGGATAAACACGTTAGTTACCCCTAGCAATGATTTTGTCCGGACCTTGAATACTGGAAAAGATGGCTCCATATATGTTGGCGGTGGAACTGACGGCAACCTCGATGGGCAAAACAAGAGTGGTAGTGGCTATGATGCATTCATCAGCAAATTTACTGACGATAATCGTTTCAACCCCAATGTAGTTACACCCAAAGTTAATATCTCTACAGGTTTGATTTTCACAGCACAATCCAACGGAAATGTAATTTTAGATACAAACAGAGGATCTGCCACTCCGGATGAAGTTACAAGTGTTCAAAACGGCACTAAATCTAACTTTAATCACATAATTGGACTCTATGAGGTGCTGAATAGTCAGGGTGAAATAAAGGATGACCAAGGTAAGACTTTAAAACCAGAAGATGCCAATTATGCACTTCATGCTCTCACCACTGCCAGAGTTAAGAACTTCGCAGTGAGAGCTGGTGGCAATGATACTCCCAGCACGGCAACACAATTGGGATCAGGTGTTTCAGTTCTTGCAGGCAAATTGTACGCTCCCTTTGCCATTGCCAATGGAGGAACCTACTTCCCGGGTAATCAAGGAATAGAAGATTTCGTCGCTGCTGAACAGGGAGACATAAATCGGTTTAGCGCTGCACCTCAATATGTCCGAAACCTAGTTGATATTGAAGGAAAAAATGGTGACATATTTAACAATGCACCTAGATTTGTTCAGGAACCCGTAGCCTATTTTAGCTTTGGCGCGGCTAATCCCGACGGATCTCATCACTTCCGCTCCTATGGTAACGGTGTCTATGGATTTGAGGATTTACCTGTTAGTTACACTCAATACTCTAACAACGATTTCAATGACGGAGTTTTCGCTCTGACATTGAGCATTTAAGATCTTTGGCTCTGGGTGATCCCCCGGGGCCAATTATCACTCCTAGCTTTTAGTAGCTTTTAGCACTCAGCTCATTCTTTGTAGGATTGCCCTACGGTAACAAAAATTTACACAAAACTTGACAATTAGCAGCTTTGCGAATCAGTGGTTTCATGATACTGTATATTAAGATCTAATATTAACTAGTCTGGGGGAATGTCTAGACATTTGTCCACAAACTTGCAGCTATAAAGCATCCAGTGAGGAGTCATACCTTGAATAACATAAAGTATTCAGTCATAGCCCGTGATAGATGGCACAGACTATTGCTTAGGGGAGCAATACCTGGCTTACTTTTAACAGCAGCACTATCCGCAGGTTCAACCTTGGCCAAAGAAGGTGATCAGCCTTCAGCAGAATTATTAAACCTAACTCCCATTTCCGTTGAAGAAACTAGCTCCATTGCTTCTCCACAAAAGATTTCACAGGCTGAAAACATTAGTCCGGAAGAAGTGACAAGAATTCGCCAGGAACTACTAATCGAACCTTTGGTAAAAACCGAAACAATGGGTTCGCAAAAACCCACTTATCCCCCTGGTCTCACTTTTGCAGGTATGAGCGCTTTCGGTGCTAATACGGGTGATGTTTTTATAGGACTAACAGGAACAACCCCTGGTAAACTCAGAGATACAATAGATGGTGGTATCAACGTTGGTGCTGGCATAGGGGACTCTAGTAAATTTGGTGCCCTGGAATTGGGTTTTAGCAATAATAGTATTAGAAAATTTGGATCCAATGGCAGTTTTGACCTGAAAGTTCACCGCCTTGTCTACGCTCAGGGCAATAACCGGGTAGCTGTAGCCGCAGGTTGGAACTATTTTGCCCAGTATGGTACTGATGGTGTTACCCCTTCTGGCGTTTACGGTGTGGTTACTAGTTACTCCCTGTTGCAGCCAAATGATGAAGTCAATAAAATGCCTTTCTCCTTTTCCTTCGGTGCTGGCGGTGGCCCATTCCGACAAGGATTTGCTAGCACAGGGGTGTTTGGCAGTGTGGGTATGCAAGTCGAACCCCAATTGGGCGTGGGTTTCGGTTGGAGTGGAGTAGGTTTTAACCTTGGTGCTTCCTATGTTCCCGTACCCACCATACCTTTAATAATTACAGCCCAGGGTGCGGATATCACTAATAATAGCCCTGGTGGCACCATACTTTCTTTGAGCGTCAGCTATGGTTTCAATTTTTTACCTAAGTAAAATAAGTTAGTAGATATCATCATGTTAAAACCCAAAAGTCTCATTTTTGCCTTGAGCCTATTCCCCTTCTTATTAGCGTCTTTGCAATTGACCAATCGGGATGCTCAAGCCTCACCCCAAGCATCACCAGGACCAATTGGCAAAACACAACCGGGGGGTAGCAGTGGAAATACATTACCGTACGTACCACTACCACTACCAATAGGACCATCAATTCCCTCACAACCACCACCACCGGCCGTTTCGCCTCAAGCTCAGGCAGCATTAAATCAGCTGGTTCCTGGTATACTTGGATCTCTTGGTGGCGCATCTAATACCGCAGCCCTGTCTTCACTGCTGACTGGGGGTGCAGGATCTCAGGAAGCAGCTGCACAAATTACAGCTACTCTGACAACCGCTGGTATTAGTCCACAGCTAGCAGCAGCCTTGGTAAATGCTCTTAATGGTTTATTCTCACCTTCGACTGGGTCTTTGCCAAGTGCTATGTTGGTTGGCGCTAAGAATCTGAAAGATAATACTACGGTGGCACAAGCAGGTGCAGCATTCAGCGTTAATATTAATAAACTTAGTGCTGCTATTAATGCTTACAACGGTATTGTTATCGAAAGCAATCCGCCAACTCTCAAACGTCTGTCTCAAGACCAAAGTTTTGTCGGTATTGGTAATACTCTCAAGCAATTGAGAAAAGCTATCACATAAGTTAAGGATAGAACTCTGTCCAAAAACAACCAGCAGTTGGGAAAAATCCCTCCGCTGGTTTGTTTCACTTTATACTGCTGCGAAGTACACCTTAGACTTTACAGGATCGGGAATCATGGTCTTTTCTCCCGGTTGCCAGCCAGCTGGACAAACTTCATCGGGATGGGATTGTACGTGCTGAACTGCTTGTAATACACGTAAAGTTTCATCTACGCTACGACCAAAAGCCAAGTTATTTATAGTGGCGTGTTGAATAACTCCATCTTTGTCAATGATAAACAAACCACGCAAAGCAATCCCCGCATCGGGATCCAGAACGTTGTAAGCAGTGCTAATTTCTTTTTTAATATCCGAAACCAGGGGATAGTTTAAATCACCCACACCACCAGATTTGCGGTCTGCTTGAATCCACGCCAAGTGAGAAAATTCACTATCCACAGAAATACCTAATACCTCTGTGTTCAATTTCTTAAACTCTTCGTAGCGATCGCTAAATGCCGTGATCTCGGTGGGACAAACAAAGGTAAAGTCTAGAGGGTAGAAAAACAAGACCACATACTTGCCACGATAGTCGGCAATTTTGATATTTTTAAATTCTTGGTCTACTACAGCG
This sequence comes from Raphidiopsis brookii D9, assembly GCA_000175855.1. Taxonomy (GTDB): domain Bacteria; phylum Cyanobacteriota; class Cyanobacteriia; order Cyanobacteriales; family Nostocaceae; genus Raphidiopsis; species Raphidiopsis brookii. The sequence goes on along the minus strand of ACYB01000001.1, from coordinate 32,313 downwards.
GTTGCCTCAAAGTCGGGAGCTTGTTGGCCAACACGAAGACTAGTGAGTGTCATTTGAGTTACTTCTCCTTCAATCTTATATTATATCCAATTTTTGACGTGGGGTTTGTGACAGTTTGGTAACAATCTGTTAAGACTATATCATAGTCATTAGGATTGTGCGTAATTGATTGCCAAATTATTTCTTTGGATAATCTCAAGGCTGACTGAGTGCAGACCCGCTTAATTTCTTAACTGTACGGGCATAGCCAAATAGGTCATCTTTAAACCACCTAACGGGGTAAAAATCACCGGAGTTAGACTTTGATTCAAGTGCATCTGAATTTCTGTGGATGGCAATTCTTTGAGTCCTTCTAGTAAATATTTGACATTAAAAGCAATAACAATGTCTTCTCCGGAAATTTGTGCGGGCATAGACTCAGTAGCATTACCTACATCTTGAGCCTCACATGATAAAGTAATTTCCTGGTCTCCAGTATTAATATTGATTTTAACAATATTATTTTTCTGGTCAGCTAGTATGGCAATTCGTTCCAAAGTGCTAATAAATTGTTTTCTTTCTAACACCAGTTGTCTTTCAAACTGACGAGGTATTAATTGTCTATAGGAAGGGTATTGACCCTCCAAGGTGCGACTAGTTAAACGTTGATTTTGCCAAGCAAATACTATTTGACCTTCGTCTAAGTACAAAGACACTGCTTCTTCTGAAGCGCTATGATTTAGCATCCTCTGTAGTTCTCGTAATGCCCTGGCAGGTACGGTCACTTCTAGTTGTTCATCATTTTCTAGGGGGCGTTCATTAATGGTTTCTAACACTGCTAGCCGATGTCCATCCGTAGCTGCAAATTCTAAAACATCTTGTTTAACTGTTAAATGTACCCCTGTTAGAACCTGCTTGGTTTCATCACTACTAGTAGCAAATAATGAACCTTTTAAACCCTCAACTAGAGCCGCAGTAGTCAGTTGAATGGCATTGGAATTCTCAATTAGGGGTAATTCGGGAAATTCTTCTGCCCCCATGGACCGCAGTTCGTACTTACCATTTTTGGGCTTTAGAATAAAATTTATACCTTCTGCCTTAGCCTTAGATCTCCCCGACTGGTTATCTAGGGTAATATCCCCCTCTGGTAAGCGGGAAGTAATATCCACTAAGATTTTAGCAGGGAGAGCAATTGCTCCACCTTCTATTACCTCCGCAGTGAAACTGGTACGAATACCTAAGCTTAAATCAAAAGCTGTTAAACTAACTTGGTTCGTATTTTCATCTGCTTGCAAAAGTACATTAGCTAATATGGGATGGGTGGGTCTAGATGGCACTGCACGACTGACCAGGGCGAGATTGGTACTAAGATCGCTTTGAGAGCAAATTAATTTCATAAATCTGAACACAGATAGTGAAGGATCATACTAGCAAATTTTCCTGGCAAATTTTCCGCTATCCTAGCTCATGCTTCCAATCCCCCACCAGCTCCACCACAAAATTATGATCAATTACTTATTTTCCACCTTCATTCATCCTTCCATGGCTCAATTAAAACGCTCAATATTCATGACTGGACTAATCGTAATTGTGACAGGCTGCTCCAATTTAAATGGCAGAAATCTCACACCACAAAAAATCAACCCTCAAGTTGAATCAACCACTAAGTCCAATTCTGTGGTCGTAGTTGGTGGTGATCCAAATTTTATTGTTCAAGTAGTGCAAAAAGTGGGAAGTGCGGTTGTCCGTATTGACTCTGCCAGAACTGTTACCTCTCAAGTACCAGAAGAGTTTTCTGACCCATTCTTACGTAGATTTTTTGGTGATGCTCTTCCCCAACCAGAACAAAGGGTAGAAAGAGGTAGTGGTTCAGGATTTATCATTAATGCTTCTGGTCAAATTTTAACTAATTCCCATGTGGTAGACGGTGCGGATCAGGTAACAGTAACTCTGAAAGACGGGCGTAGTTTTGATGGTAAGGTGTTGGGCGAAGATGCGGTTACAGACGTGGCAGTTATCCAAATTAATGCTCAAAATCTGCCCACTTTAACTCTAGGTAATTCCAGTGACTTACAGCCTGGAGAAGCAGTAATTGCTATTGGTAATCCTTTAGGTTTAAACAATACCGTAACTTCTGGCATCATCAGCGCTACAGATCGGTCTAGCACTGATATTGGTGCTAGTGATAAACGGGTAGATTACTTACAAACTGATGCAGCGATTAATCCAGGTAATTCTGGGGGTCCGCTTTTAAATGCTCGCGGGGAAGCCATAGGTATGAACACTGCGATTATTCAAGGTGCCCAAGGTTTAGGTTTTGCTATTCCCATTAATACCGTGAAAAAAATTGCCCAAGAATTAATTACCAATGGTCGCGTTGATCATCCTTATTTGGGAGTAGAAATGATCACCCTCACTCCTGAGATTAAGAATAGAATAGTTGGTAGATTTGATGGTAGGGTCAATATTATTACTGATAAAGGAGTATTCTTAGTTAGAATTGTTCCTCAATCACCAGCAGCAGAGGGAGGACTAAGAGCAGGGGATGTAATTAAAAGCATTAACAACCAATCAATTACTAAAGTCGAGGAAGTGCAAAAACTTGTAGAAAAAAGTCAAATTGGAACTCCTCTGGCAATAGAAGTGGAGCGTAATGGTACAAATTTAAATTTAACTGTTAAGCCAGGACCCCTACCGATAAGATCCCGAAGATAGTTTTACAACACGGGCTTAAATAACATGCTATACTATCTAGTATAGTAATTAATAGTAGGAAATAGGAAGTTAAAATATGACTGGTAAATCATCAATTATTCAATTGGGCAATCTCTTATTACAGCAAAAAGCTACAGAAATTGAAGCGATAAATGATCGGGAAATACAACAACTAATTGATCATTTAATAACCACAGTTGCCCAGTCCAATGGGGTGGGCATTGCTGCACCCCAAGTGGCCCAATCATTGCGCCTATTTATTGTAGCTTCCCGTCCTAATCCCAGATATCCCCACGCACCGGAAATGGAGCCAACACCAATGATTAATCCTAAAATAGTTGGTTATGGAACAGAAATTACCAAAGGATGGGAAGGTTGTTTAAGTGTTCCAGGAATCAGGGGTTTGGTTCCTAGGTATGAAAGAATTCAAGTGGAATATACTGATAGAAATGGTAATTTTCAAAAACAGGAGTTAGTCAACTTCGTGGCAAGAATTTTTCAACATGAGTATGATCACTTGGAAGGTTTAGTATTTTTAGACCGGGTCGAATCTCCCCAAGACCTCATTAGTGAAGCAGAATACCAAAAACTGATGAACCAGAGATTGATTTAATCTTCTTTTCTCTTCCTTTCCTAATCCCTCTTTCTGATATCATATTGGAATAAAGGACTACAAAATCTATTGGGAAAAAATGGCCAATTTATTTAATAAGTTTATCGGTAGAACACGTTACGTAGTCTCCCGTATATTTTTGCACCTGAATGGTCAGGAAGTGGCACCAATTTTAGGAGTCTTAAATAGTGCTGCTAGAGAAGCAATAGATGCTGAAGGTGATTTAGAATCATTAGGAGAGCAACTAGTCACAGTGTGTGAAACCCTGTTGAGATATGACCAGTGCTGGGTTGCTGCTGGTAATGAGGGAGATGTATTCTGGAACGAGGGAGAAGCGGGAGACTATGTAAATGAATTATTTACTGATTCTGCGGGGAGATATGGAGCTGACCTTGATACCGGTTCTAGTCCAGGTCAGGCGTTATCCATTCCCGTTACCCGGAATGTGCTAGTTATGATCACAGTTGCTTTTGAAGGTGAAGTACCAGAAATAGAAACAAATCTAGCCCAGATTTCTTCCCTCAAAGCTGGGTTAAAATCATTAGTGAACTTACACTACCAAAATAAACTTAGAGCCATCCAAGTTCACTTCTCTCCTGCACGCTTGGGCGATGAACTGACAGATGATCATTTGTTAGAATATTATCCAGAGTTGATTCCTCTCTAATTTTCTTGTTAACCTTGAGTTATTGGCAATCAAAAATAACACCCCGGAAAAATCAAATTATTCAAATGGTCAAGACTATAATGCGTAAACTGACAATTGTTTGTTTAGCCCTAACTTTGTGCTTAACAACCATTGCTTGTGGGGGAGGTTCCCAAAATACCACCTACTCCAATGGTAGTCAAAGTGCAACCCCCACTAAACTCAATGATGGACAGTATCAAGTACAACAGGTTACTTATAACGATGCCAATGGTGAGTATACCCTATTTTTGCTGGGCAATCAACCACCAACTTTTGCCACGGAGAAATTACAAATGGCTCGTTTAACTGATGAGGAAGTCAAAGAGGGCAAAAAAAGTTATTTAAAGGTGGAGAATGGACAACTAGCCTTATATATAACCGAGGACTTTAAAATTGAGTATGTCCATAATGTTACCGAAACCAGAAGTAATCCTCAAACCGGACAGCAGGAAACGGTTTTTGTCCGTCAAGAGTCTAGTTTCTGGACTCCTTTCGCAGCTGCTGTAGCTGGTAATATAGCAGGTCAGGCCATTGGTAGTATGTTATTCAGACCTCAGTACTACGTACCCCCCGTTTATCAACCCGGTGGTATTTATGGTCATGGTGGATATGGTTCTAGCTATAATGCAGCAGTTTCTAGTTATCAAAGTCGCTATAATCAACCACCTGCAGCTGTGAGAAATCGTGCAGTTTTCCGTACTACTGGATCCCTTAGATCTAATAGTGGATTGACAAATCGGAATAATACTGGTGGTAGAGCTACTGGATCTGGCTTTGGGGGTAGTAATCTCCGCTCATCAGGGCGGTCTAGTTCTCTGCGACGTAATTCTGGTAGTAGTTTTGGCAGTGGATCTCGTTCTTCTGGGGTTCGGCGCTCTGGCGGTTTTGGTAGCAGAAGAAGATAAATCAATACCACAGCACCTTTGACAACTGTGCAAGAAGGGAATTGCCCCAGGCAATTCCCTTTGTTCAGTGCATGTTAAAATGGTATAATGATCCTTTTATGAAAACCTTATCTACTCGACAAATAGCATTTACTGCTCTCAGAGAAGTACACCGGGGAGCTTATGCTGATATTGCTATCGATCGCACTTTACAGAAGTTTAAGTTGTCTGATCATGACCGACGATTAATGACAGAATTGGTCTACGGTAGTGTGAGGAGACAACGCAGCTTAGATGCAATAATTGACCAAATTGCTGATAAAAAATCACAACAACAGCCAAGGGATCTGCGATGTATTTTGCATCTGGGTTTGTATCAACTGCGTTACCAACAAAAAATCCCCGTTTCTGCTGCTGTCAATACTACTGTGCAACTGGCAAAAGAAAATGGTTTCCCCGGGTTAACTGGTTTTGTGAATGGTTTTTTACGCCAATATATACGTCTTTTGGAAAAGACCTCTGATCCCCTGATCCTTCCGGAAAATTTGGTAGAAAGACTAGGTATTTTATACAGCTTTCCCAATTGGGTAATTGAGGTTTGGTTATCACAGTTGGGCCAGGAAGAAACGGAAAAACTCTGTCAGTGGATGAATCAAACTCCGACGATTGATTTACGGGTCAATATTCTTCGAGCTTCCCTAGAAATGGTGGAATCAGTTTTTAAAAAGGCTGGTATTTTAGTGGATAGGATACCCCACTTACCCCAGGGGTTAAGGTTAGTCAACCCTGCTGGACCAATTCAAAATTTACCAGGTTTCACTGAGGGATGGTGGTGCATACAAGATGCTGCGGCCCAGTTAGTTGGTCATTTGCTCGATCCTAAGCCTGGTGAGGTGATTATTGATGTTTGTGCCGCCCCCGGGGGAAAAACCACCCACATTGCCGAATTAATGGGTGATAATGGCAAAATATATGCCTGCGATCGCACTCCTTCTCGCTTACGTAAACTCAGTGAAAATGCTCAACGTCTCCGTTTGCAATCCATTGAAATTTTTCCTGGAGACAGTCGCAATTTTACTCAATTCCACCATGTAGCTGACCGGGTACTGTTAGACGCTCCCTGTTCTGGTTTAGGGACTATGCACCGTCACGCTGATGCACGCTGGCGACAAGACCCTAGCTCCGTAGGAGATCTTGCTCACATACAGAAAGAACTTATATCCCATACTGCCAAGTTTGTCAAGCCAGGAGGAGTCTTAGTCTATGCTACTTGCACCTTGCATCCCCAGGAGAACGAGGACCTAATTAGAGAATTTTTGCATATCAATCCCCAGTGGGAGATGGAAAAGCCAAACTTTGATTTTCTGGATGTTTCCTCCCCCGGATGGTTAAAGCTCTGGCCACACCAACAGCTTATGGACGGTTTTTTCTTAGTGCGTTTAAGAAAAAACAAGGATTAGACTTGAAATATCCCCAACTATTGTATCATTTAACCAGAGTCCGAATCTACTGGAGGAGGCAAAATGGTTAATCATCCCGACGTAAAAAATCTAGTTAAAATTCTCATTGGTGCAGCTTGGATTGATGGTAGAATTCAGCCAGAGGAAAGACAATATCTCAGAGAGATAGCCCATTCTAAGGGTCTTTCTGCTGATCCAGAAATCAAACCTTGGCTCTACGAGTTAGTTCAAGTTAAACCAGATCAATGCTATCAATGGGTAAGAGAGTATTTAGGCGATCGCCCTAGTTTAGAACAGTGTCAAGACTTAATTGAATCCATCAGTGGGTTAATCTATAGTGATGGTGAAGTGGCTACGGAAGAGGCTAAATTGCTAACAAAAATACAGGATTTAACTAAAAACTTGGATTATAATCAAACAATTTACACCTCCTTGCTCAGGAAAATTCAAAAACTTTACCGTCGCTGGGTGGACGTACAAAACTAACTAAGGGAAATTCGCCCAAAATATCTCCGGAAAGAGGGAAATTTGCCAGTTTTACATTAAAACTACTGTGGTTGAAACGGCTCAGTATGAGTGATATTAGTCACTAACTATAGCCGTAGCCACTGGGAATGGGGCGATTCAGAACACCAGCACTGACTTTTAGCTTAGCCATCAGACCTGTCCATGGCGTTCTGGCTAAAGCTATAATTAAAACAATTAAAACTTCACTTAAACTACGTCTGATAAGGAGAAATGACTCTTGCCAGTTGGTAATAATCAGAAAAACGAGAATCCCACAGATGAGAAACTACCCCTGAGTATACCACCAAAATTGGGCTTGTTACTTGGGCATATTCAGCAGCTATCGTTGATGGTGAGAGAAAAAATTGGGAGAGGTGAGAAGCCGTTTTATCGGCAGATTTGGTTCTGGGCGGGGTTAGGTTTAAGTAGTACCATAATTGGTTTAAACTATGGTATTCGGACAGTAGACAGTTCCTTACCAGATAAATCAGAACTTAATGCGATGATAAGGCAACAAACCCTGACCATTAAAGCTGGGGACAGTACTGTCTTAATGCAGCAAGGGGAAGCAACAAGAGAGCAGTTAAAAATACAACAGATTCCAGACAAATTGCAGTTAGCCTTTATTGCGTCAGAAGACAGAAGATTCAAACAACATGATGGAATAGACTTTCAGGGAATTATTAGGGCTACTCTCAGTAACTTCCAGTCAAAAAACGTAGTTCAAGGTGGTAGTACCATTACTCAACAACTGGCTAGAATTCTGTTTCTTAGTCAAGAGCGGACTCTGTGGCGCAAACTCAAGGAAGTGCGTTTAGCCCAGAAAATAGAAGGGGAACTCACCAAAGAAGAAATTTTAGAACGTTACCTAAATTTAGTTTATTTAGGTTCGGGAGCTTACGGAGTAGCAGATGCCAGCTGGGTATATTTTGGCAAAACAGTAGATCAACTGAACTTATCAGAAATAGCCACTATTGCTGGTCTTGCTCCTGCACCCAATATTTACGCTCCCGACAAGAATCTCCCTGGAGCTATAGCCAGAAGAAATACGGTTTTACAAAGAATGGAGGAGGATGGAGTAATTACACCCCAAGAAAAACAGTCCGCACTTCAACAAACACTTACAGTTAAGAGTAATTTACCCAGACGATTTCAAGTTACTGCGCCCTATTTTTGTTCCTACGTGCAGCAGCAGCTACCCAAATACCTGAAACCCGATATTTTAGCAGCGGGTGGACTAACTGTAGAAACTAGCTTAAATTCAAATTGGCAAAAAATGGCGGAAGAGGTACTAGTAAAAACCCTGAAAACAGAAGGAACTTGGGGAAGGTTTCGAGAAGGTGCCTTAGTGTCTATTAATCCCCGTAATGGAGAAATTCAGGTGATGGTTGGAGGGAAAGATTTTGCCAAAACTCAGTTCAATAGAGTAACCCAAGCTCAAAGACAGCCAGGTTCAACATTTAAAACCTTTGTATATGCAGCTGCCATAGCTTCAGGTAAGAATCCAGGGGATACATATATGGATCAGCCTATTTCATTTAGAGGTTATGAGCCAAAGAATTATAGCGAGAAGTTCCGTGGTTTAATGAGCATGCAAGACGCATTGGCTCTATCCATCAATACAATTTCCCTTCAAGTGTTAATAGATGTTGGCTATGAGCCAACCATTAAAATTGCCCAAAACATGGGGATTAAATCACGTTTAGAACATAACTACTCCTTAGCTCTTGGTTCTAATGAGGTTAACCTTTTAGAATTAACCAGTGCCTATGGTTCCTTTGCCACTGAAGGTTTACATACGGAAGCACACGCCATTCGTCGCATTCTTAATCGTCAGGGTGATGTAATTTGGAGTGCGAATTTCCAACCTAAAAGAGCCTTGGATGCTGATAGCAGTGGTATTGTGACCAATATGTTAACCAATGTAGTTACCAACGGTACTGGACGGGCCGCCCAATTGCCAGACAGGCCAGTAGCAGGAAAAACCGGTACATCTGATGAGTCAAGGGATTTATGGTTTATTGGCTACATACCCCAAATGGTAACAGGAATTTGGCTAGGTAATGATAACAATCGCCCTACTCATGGTTCCAGTTCCACAGCTGCTTACACCTGGTCTCAATTCATGGAGGGAGCTGTAAAAGACCTGAAAGTGGAAAAGTTTCCACGACCTTCCCGAGTGGCAAAGCGCAAAGCCACAATCAAGGCTCAACCAATTTCTAAGAAAAATGCTGGCTTTAAATTTTCTAAGCGTGATGATAACTCAGATTCTCAAGATGGTAATTCATCTACCAGCCAAAGTGGTAGAAGAGGGCGCAATTGGCAATTAGACCAAGATCAGGATACTTCTACCAGAAGAAGAAGGCGGCGTCGCTACGATGTGCAGACTGTGCCATCTTCAACTGAGGAAAGCACCACTTCTACCAGAAGAAGAAGGCGGCGTCGCTACGATGTGCAGACTGTGCCATCCTCAACTGAGGAAAATACCACTTCTACCAGAAGAAGAAGGCGGCGTCGCAATGATTTCCAGACTGTGCCATCCTCACTCCCAACTCCCAATTCCCCAGCTGGCCAACCATCTTGGCGAGAACGACTCAAACCTGACTGATAACATTTGTTTTTTTCCCAAATCAAATATTATATTCAACATATTTGGTTAACTATGCCTATAATATGTGAGATTATAGTAAAATGAAATAAAATCCTGAAATCCTATATTATAAGCAGTGGGATAAAACACTCATGAGTTTGTCGTTAATACTACTAGAAGCAGCGCCAGTGTCCGCTGGTAATCATTTTCCATTGGCCTTCACCTTAGTCTATGTGGTTGGCTTTGTTGCTGCAGTTACTATTGGTTCAATCGCCTGGTACAATTCTAAACGTCCCCCAGGTTGGGAAAGTAAGGATCGTCCTGATTTTGTCCCCAAGATTGATAAAGAATAGTCAAAACTCATTACTCACCGAACCCTGGTTTCGGACCTAGTTAACATGGGGAGTACTCATAAAACTGCAATTGCCCTAGGCAGTAACCTGGGCGATTCAACCAGTATTCTATCATCATGCTTAGACACATTATCTCAAATCCCGGGCTTACTTATAAAATCTACATCTAGTTTTTATAGAACCAAAGCTGTGGGTCCATCTCAACCAGATTATTTAAATGCTTGTGCTATACTTGAGGTAACAATGTCACCTCATGACCTATTAGCCAGCTTATTGGCAGTGGAACAACAGTTCGGTCGCGTGCGCCTAGAACGTTGGGGAGCAAGAACCTTAGACTTGGACTTGTTAATATATGATAACCTAATTTTAAATCAGTCCAACCTGCAAATTCCCCATCCACGAATGTATGAACGAGGTTTTGTATTAGTTCCTTTAGAAGAAATTGCTGGAGACTGGCAAGATCCCATATCTGGAATGACAATTAGGAATCTATTGAGAAATGTAGACCATTCTGATGTACACTTGTGTAGTGGTTCAGCTGTGAAAACTATTATCCGAAGGCCCTGATTGTATGACTTGCTCCCCGTATGTATTCCTAGTAGTTGCCAAAATTAGAAGTTTATTATGCCATTAGGTAGAGAATTGCCACAGTTGCTTAAGCAACGTTTATTCCATAAGGGTCGCAAATTCGACTTTGAAGTGAGTCGTTTACGGTTACCAAACAAGTCGGAAGGAGAATGGGAATGTATTCGTCATCCCGGTGGTGCTTTAGCCATTCCAGTTACTGATGATGGCAAATTAATTCTGGTGCGCCAATATCGTTTTGCAGTTCAGGGAAGGTTGTTAGAATTTCCTGCTGGTACTGTGGAACCAAATGAAAAGCCCTTGACAACAGTACAAAGAGAAATTCAAGAAGAAATTGGTTACAAAGCTCATCAGTGGGATAAGTTAGGAGAATTTTTCCTAGCACCTGGTTATTCCGATGAAATTATCTATGCTTTTTTAGCTCGGGATTTGGAAAAACTGGAAACACCCCCCCAGCAAGATGAAGATGAAGATATTGAAACTGTATTTTTATCCCCTGCAGAATTAGAAACCGCTATTGATAGAGGAGAGCCTGTAGACGCTAAAACGGTTACTAGCTTTTTCTTAGCTCGTTCATTTCTAGTCCTAAAACCTTAAAACCGACCTATCGCCAATAGTTACCTATAGAATCCCGAATCCGATGGTGAAAACTATTCGCTATGATTCTTTTGCTAGGACCAAAATCTGCCAGATTCCCAACATGATTTTGATTGTATTGAAATATGGCAGTAAAATCTGATAGTCTTAAAACCTGTTGGATATTGTGAGAAACAAACACAATTGTTAACTCCGATCGCAAACACTCTATGAGTTCTTCCATCTTTCTAATGGCAATGGGGTCTAGTCCTAGACAAAATTCATCTATTAATAGTACCTGTGGTTTTACAGCTAGGGATCGGGCAATACAAAGTCTTTGTTGTTGTCCTATAGACAATTCTAGGGCTGATTTGTGCATTTTATTTTTCAACTCCTCCCAAATATTTGCCCTCTTGAGTGCTATCTCTACTATTTCATCTAATTCTGCTTTGGGATGCCAGCCAATTAATTTTACCCCGTAGACCACATTGTCATAGATGCTGATGGGGAAAAGATTTGGTAGGGCATAGATCATACTAATCTGACGGCGAAGACGATTTAAATTTACCCGTTTACCATGGATATTTTGTCCAAAAAATTCTACTGTTCCTTCTAATTTCACTTCTCCTTCTAGTTCACTCATACGGTTAAGAGATTTTAGAAAAGTAGATTTGCCACAACCACTAGGCCCAATCATGGCTGTGATTTTGTTTTGAGATATATTCATTGATACACCCTCAAGGATTTTTCGATTGTTGTAATAAAAATTAAAGTTTTTGATGCTGAGGGCGGGGATGAGTTTACTCATAAGGGGTAAAGAGGCCTAAATATGGTAATTTCACGGTTTAGTTATACTGGAGAAGGTGGGTAATTTATGCTCAAAACATTAAATTATGTGGTAGTTAGTATTATTATCTGGCATTTGTCAAGTTTTGTGACACTGGCACAAAATCCCAAACCAACAATAGATAAGTTTTCCCCCAATCCCCTAGAAACTAATATACCAGACTCCCTCATTAGGAGTAATGTCAACGAAAAACCATTAACTACGGAAGAATTAAAAACCTTAGAAGCTGCCTTAGATGAGTTGAATCAACAGGCTACAATCAGGTTAGAAAGTGGAGATCAAGAAACTGCTTTTTCTATGTGGAATCGAGAATTGCGACTAAGACGATTTTTAGGTCTGTTATCACAAGTACAAGCAATATCAAGAGTAGGTGCAATTGCCTGGCGAGAAAATAATCGACAACAGGTACAGTATATCACCCAGAGCTTACGGAAAATTGAAACCCAGTTACAAAATGAAAAAAGTGCTGATTTACAACTATGGCGATCGCTAGGGGTAGGATATCAAAATGTACGTTCTCCTCAGTTAGCAGTGAAGGTTTATGAGCGGGTTCTAAGTCTGGTCAAACGTGAAAATGACCTGGTTGCTGAGGTGGAAACTCTGAATCAAATAGGTGAGTTACATCTAAATTGGTTTAATTATTCCCAAGCTGCGATCACATATCAAGAGCTACTGAATTTAGCAGTAACTAGAGGTGATAGAACCAATCAATTAAGGTATTTACAACAACTGGCTTATATTTTTGAACAAAGTAAACAACCCCTTAAAGCAATTAATATACTCAATCAGTTAGCATCAATTTACAATCAACAAGACAACCAGCAGGCAATTCCCCGGATAAAAATAGCAATAGCAGAAAATTATCAGTCCCTAGTACCACAAAATCCTTCCTTTCTCCAACCAGCATTGAACAGTTATCAAGAGGCTTATATTATTGCTTGGCAATTGCAAATGTATCTAAGCGCTGGTGAAGCATTAGAAAAACTCATTGATCTTTATCGTTCCCAAAATCAAATTGGAGAAGCATTACAAGCTAGTAAAATTCTCCTAGAAACCCAAACCCTAGCCAGAAATTTTTATGGACTAATGCAAGCCTATGATCAACTGGGGGATATTTATGTACAGAAAGAAGAAAGTGCCAACGCTTTAATAGCTTTTGAGCAGGGATTAAAAATTGCCCGAGAACTAAAATACCAAGAGGGTTATTTTGTCCAGAAAATTGCTGGATTGAAACCGTGAGCTTTCCAGATCAGGCCATTAATTAGTTAAAACTTGGATGTCAGCAAGTTGATGGATAACCACATCCGCTCCCCGTACCTGTGCCAAGTTATTGTTCCAGGTAATCCCTATACAACCCCCTGCTTTAGCATCTCGTGCCATTTGCATATCACCTATAGAATCCCCTACCATTAAAGCATTTTGAGGCTGCACGCCTAAGGTATTACAAGCTTGTAAAAACAACCTAGGATCTGGTTTACCAAGGCCCTCATCCACTCCCATTTCTAATTCTAGATAGTCTCTCAAACCATAACAAGTAACAAACTGCTTCACACCTTTAGTGGTCGCAGCTGAAAGAATCCCCAGTTTTGTTCCCCGGGATGATAATAACTCCAACAGCTCTAAGACTCCTGGATATAAAGAGGATGGGTTTTGTCCAATATATTCATGAGCTTCTTTTAAAGCTTGACGGGCAATTTTTAAACAATCAAACCATCCCCTACCAGTTTCCGCAATGTAAGCAGCAGCAGCAATTTCCGTTTCCTTGCGACTGGCTACGGCCATTAAACCTGTTAAATCTAACACATCTCCACTAATCCCCAACGCCATTGACAATGGTTCCCCAATACCGGGAATTTGCGCGTCTATTAGTCTTACTGCTTTTTGACCTAGGGATCTTAAAAAATCTTCTGAGTCTTCTAAAGTACCATTTTTATCGAATAAAACTGCCTGAATATCTGAAAAGACAACGTTACCACATTTAATAGTAACCATGTGTCTAACCTCCATAAGACTAATTAAGATTAACAATGCCAGTTAGCAAAAATAAAAAAGAGGGGAATTACCCTCTTGTTTAAGTGTTTTGCTGTAGATAACCACAACAGATATGTTACTCTTCCACCGCCACCGGGATTTCTTCTTCCACTTCAATTGCTGGTGGAACTTCGGTTTCAGCAACTACTTCTAGTTCTTCCACCGGTGCGGTTTCTGATCCTTCCACTGGTGCAACGGCAATACCCTGCTGTTTAGCTAACATTTGTTCCCTATACTTAGCTGCCATTTCTTCAGCCTTGTCATAGACTAAATCACGATTCTTAATCATGTCCCCGGGTTCGGGCTCCAATTGCTTGGTAGATAGGGAAATACGACCTCTCTCAGCATCTAAATCAATGATCATGACTTTTACTTCGTCATTTACATTAAATACACTATGGGGCGTGTCTATATGCTCCTGAGAGATTTCAGAGATATGTAGTAGTCCGCTTACACCACCAATATCAATAAATGCACCATAAGGTTTGATGCCGCGAACAGTACCAATTACTACCTCTCCCACTTCCAAGCGGTTCATCTTACGTTCAACCAGTGCCCGACGATGGGAGAGGACCAAGCGGTTACGCTCCTCATCCACTTCTAGGAATTTTAAGGGCAGTTGTTCCCCTACTAGTTCTTCTTTGGGCTTGCGAGTGCTAATATGGGAACCGGGAATGAAACCCCTGAGTCCTTCGATTCGTACTAATGCACCGCCACGATTAGTTGCAAAAACATCAGAACGGACAGTGGCATCTTCTTTCTGTAATTGCCGCACTCTTTCCCATGCTCTCATGTATTCAATACGACGAATAGACAGAGTCAACTGACCATCTTCGTTTTCATCAGTGAGAATGAAAAATTCCCGCGTTTCATTTGATTGTAAGACTTCTTCCGGGGCATCCACCCGGTTAATAGACATTTCCTGTATAGGTATGTATGCTGCTGTTTTAGCACCAATGTCAATCAGAGCGCCACGCGGCTCTATACTAAACACTGTACCTGGTACAATATCACCAGGGCTGAAGTGATAATCGTACTTATCAAGTAGAGCAGCGAAATCTTCGTGAGTAAATCCAATTTCTTTGGCGGTTAAGTTCTGATTGACCATGCTGATTTGTTCCTGGTTCTAGTCTCCGTAAGTTTTTGTCAAAGTTAACGATCTATATGCCATAAGGCGATTGTTTATAGTGTAGCAAAAAACTAGTTAAGCTATCCCCTAGGGGGTACTTGGCCAGTCCCTTGTAAATCTACACTTACATCCTTACCTGATCCTAGCCCGGAAGCTAGGCTTACACATATTATCTTTTAGATAGATTATTCTATCACATCTAAAAATTTTTTCCAACTCTTTGGAGAACACAATAGAATAAAATTCTCAAATCCAGGTGAGTTGTTGGCGGTTAAATGTCTTAACCGAAGTGAGTTAGGGATTCTCTTTTGCTTGGTCGATTATACCCTCAAGAATCACCTGGGGATCATCCGAATCTATTTGTAGATCTTGAGATATTTGTCGGCGCAGGGGTTCATTTTCTCGCAAAATAGCCAATAAATCATCCTGAGTTACTACTTGTTCTTCTAAGGATAAGTTTTCCTCTGCTGGACTTTCTACTATCTCCCCGTCGGGTCCGTCATATTCCCATATTGGTTCTATGGGAATGCGAGTTAATAACTCCATGCCTATCTCATAGGCTAGATCACCTACTTCACCTACGTCTAACTCCCCTAACTGTACTAGACGAGATGCCATCTCGTTGTGGGGATTTTTGGAATTTAATAATTTATTACCAAACTTGTGTAACCAGTCTAACCATTGACCAGTAGTGACCCGATGTTCAATTTGATGTAACCAGTTTCGCGCCCAGGTCCGTCCCTTGGCCTGACGAACCCCTGTCAAAAGTTCTGTGAACAAAAATTCTAAATCTGTGTCACTTAAGGGTGGTATGCTCTTTTCCTCGCCATTTTGTGGCGACTGGCTAGATCTACGTCTTTGACCAGATAAGGCTTGAGATACTCTTTTTAGAATTTGTTTAAGCCATTTAACTACACGGTTTAACATTTGTTCTATCATTTAAGTTTGGATAGGTTTGGAAGCAAGGGTTTACCTTTATCTAAAAATGTCCGGGTAAAGATGAACCCCCAACCCAGATCAAACAGCAAAGCATGACTCAATTGACAATCTAGGCTTTGGGGGTTAGTATAAGTATAGTTGTTTGAGGTCCTTAACTTCTAACCCTTGGAGCAAATCGAACACCTAAGAATTGTTAGACGTGATGTAACATGGTTAAATATTTGCTAATAATGTTTCAAAATTGCCTAGAATTAAAACGTATTGACTGGTCGAACTTGATCTAATTATATTCTGGTATAGAAACTAGACTACCCATGTCCTACGAGCCCCTACATCATAAGTATCGCCCCAAGAGTTTTGCTGAACTAGTTGGACAGGAAGCAATTGCCACCACACTGACAAATGCTATTAGTTTAGTCAAGGTTGCTCCAGCTTATTTATTTACAGGTCCCAGGGGTACGGGGAAAACTTCCAGTGCGAGGATTTTGGCCAAATCATTAAATTGTCTCCAAAGTGGTCATCCCACTCCCACCCCCTGTGGTGTATGTGATATTTGTCAAGGCATTACCAAGGGTTATTCCCTGGATGTGATTGAAATTGACGCTGCTAGTAATACGGGTGTGGATAATATTCGCGAACTAATAGAAAAGGCCCAATTTGCCCCCGTCCAGTGTCGATATAAGGTTTATGTAATTGATGAGTGTCACATGTTAAGTACGGCAGCATTTAATGCACTACTTAAAACCTTAGAGGAACCACCTAAACACGTAGTTTTTGTCCTGGCTACAACTGACCCTCAAAGAGTATTGCCAACTATTATTTCCCGTTGTCAAAGATTTGACTTTCGCCGGATTCAGTTGGAAGCAATGGTAAAACATTTATCTAAAATCGCTCATAACGAAAATATCCCTATTTCCCAAGACGCTATTACCCTAGTTGCCCAAATATCTCAGGGGGGTTTACGAGATGCTGAAAGTTTATTAGACCAATTGGCTTTATTACCCGGAGACGTTTCCCCAGAGCAAGTTTGGGATTTAGTCGGATCCGTTAGCGAAAAGGATTTATTTGCCCTATTACAGGCGATCGCTCAAAATGACAGTGAGAATGTACTAGATAACACACGCAAGATTTTAGACAGGGGTAGAGAACCCCTAATTATTCTGCAAAATCTGGGGGCTTTTTACCGAGATTTACTGATAGCTAAAACTGCCTCTAGCCGTCAGGATCTAGTGAGTTGTACTCAAGAAACATGGCAACAATTAGTGAACTTTGCGACTGAATTAGACATAACATTTATTTTACGTGGACAGCAACAATTAAGAACAGCCGAAGCACAATTAAAGAGTACCACCCAGCCGCGTTTATGGCTAGAAGTGACCCTACTGGGACTGCTACCTATTACCCAGAACTCCATGGTAGCTCCATCTAACCCATCACTCCATCTAGGGAATATACAAAACCAGAATGGGACTAACCACAATGTGTCACCATCCCATGTTTATCGACAAGACTATCAACAAGCAAACCCTCCCACCAATAATTCCCAGCATTCCCATCATTACCCAGAACAAGCTACATCCAGCTCATCAGAAGCACTACCTAATGGATCTGATAAAACACCCAATATAACAAGACAAGAAATACCATCATCATCCGAATATGACCTAAATCAAATTTGGTATCAAGTATTGGCCAATCTTCAACCAGCATCCAGGAGAGAAATGCTCCGTCAGATGAGTCAACTATTAGAATTTGATGGTAATTTAGCCAAGATTGGCATTAAACAAGCATGGTACGAGAAAGGTAAATCAGACCTAGGGATTATTCAAAATGCCTTTCATCAGACCTTTCAGCGCCATATTGAGATTCAGTTAGAAAAGACAAATTCCTCGCCTACCACCACCAGAAGAAATTCCATACCAGAAGATTCCACCCGTGTTTATCAACCAGTACCACAACCAATCCCATCCCCCAAAATTGAAACAGTTGATACAATAGTTGATAATCCAGTCAACAATCCAGCTAGTAACCCACCACTAGTCAATAAGTTGACACCTAATCCAAGCACTCCATCCCATCCACACAACAGGGAATCAGATTCCAGAGTCACAACCAATCAATCACCTACATCTAATGGGTCAGTTTCCAACTGGAACGAGAGTCAAGTAGCTAAAGCAGCTAAAAGTTTGGCTGAATTCTTCTCGGGACAAATCACTCAGCTCACAGATGACAATTTTGATCTAGCAGGAATTGGTGCATCAATGGATAGTGACTTGGAAATATACAGTTTGGATGAATATGAGTAGTAAATGAGCAAAATTTTCGCGTATCTAAATGTGCCGAGCAAACCGTAATCTCATAAAACCTCTTGTAGTAAGAATCATGTAAAAACTATCTACCGATATATTCATGAGCAACACAATAGAATTGTCTAAATACGATGCCGCACTGACCAGTATTGACAATGTACCAAACAATCCTGCTGTAAGTGGAATAGCAGGACTGATAATCAACTATTACAGTTCTCCACCTAACAGAAGGACAGAAATAATACAGCAAGCCTTAAACTATGGAAAGGAGGGGACAAAATTCCTCCTTAGCATTCTCAACGACAAGCTAGAAACCCCAGAGGTCAAGGATGTGGTCTACAGTCTACTATTTAAATGTAGTGGATTAATTAGCGCTATCAATAACAACAAAACACTAATTACGGACACATCTCATACTCCCGAAGGATCAGCAGTTAATATTTACACGAAACTAAACAAATTGCTCAAGGCCAAGAAATGGAAACAAGCAGATTTGGAAACACAAAAGATAATGTTGATAGTGGCAAAACGAACAGAACAAGGCTACTTACAGTTACAGGACATTGAGAATTTTCCCTGTTTTGACCTGCATATCATTGACCAATTATGGTTAGAACACAGTGGTGGAAAATTTGGTTTCTCAGTCCAGCGAAGAATATATGAGAGTTTAGGAGGGGGTAAAAACTACGATCTTCTAATTTGGAGAGAATTTGGAGATCGAGTAGGATGGAGAAGAGAAGGAAAATGGCTTGACTACTCTGATATTAACTTTACCATAACCGCACCGGTCGGTCATCTACCCCTATGGGGAGATGTAGATGATGGATTGTAATATTTTATGGTTTATTTTATGGTTTATTTTATGGTTAATCTCCAAATTTTTTAGGTAACCAACCGAAATCAAGCATTTGCTCCAGAGTATAGGGACAAATCTCTGGAAAGATGGTCGGTGATAACCCGGACTTTTTGATAGCCAGTTTCCGAGCTTTGGCGTAGTCCTTTGCTAGGATTTCCAAGAAGTGGTTACGAAGAACCTGGGACTCTAGTAGAGAATCAAGCTCTAACCGAAAATTATCAATCTCCTTTTCCCAACCTTTACCTGACCAAGAGCGTTCACTTTGCCAATGCTCGTACAGTAGTAAGTGGATAAGGAGTCGCAATAAATAACTTTCCACTTTATAACGTTGTTCCCTTCCCAATGCGCCTATTTCCTCAATTAAATTTCCCCAGTCAATGGCACTGAAATCTTGCTGCTTAAGCTGTGCTAGGGTTAAATCTAACCAAGCAGGATAATCCTGTTCGTAAAGCGAGGTGAGGTTTGTTGCTTGAACCATGGGGTTAGTTGGGGTTTTCTGGGTTATCTGTCTATTTTAGCAGGGAGTGTCAAGCAATGCAGTTTGCGATCGCTATTCCCAAAAGTTGGCATTGAGCATGGTATCAATATCAGTTCCAAACTCCCAGGTATCCGGAAATTCATACTGGGGGTAATCGTCTCGAACCGTATCTAGTGCAAGCTCCCAAGCATCACTAAGTAGTTCTTGCCAAAAGGTTTTCAAACTAGGGGTTTTTCTGAGCGATTGGACTAAACGTCTTCGTTGTTCCCTTATAGTGCGCTCCCAACCATTAAACTCTTGAGGTAAATTAACATAAATTCGCTTTAGAAGATGACATAATAAGGTTTCTAGTCTGCTGGCCAATTCTTTTTTTTCCGATCGTCCCAATGCTTCAATCTCTTCCAACAAGTTTTCTAGGTCTAGATGGTCAAAATCTCTAGCTTTGAGTTTAGCTATGGTATCCTGAGTCCATAACCAGAAATCGGACTCATACAAAGACTTACCAACGATTGATTGAGTCATTTTGATTGTTTCCTTTGGCTATTAGTGAAAAAAAGCTGATCACATCACACATTGGTTGACATTAGTTGGTTTTCGATAAATCTTCAAGGAAAACATACCATTTTCAAAGGTAAACTCTGGGTCTATACCCGTACTTTCTCTAGCACTTTCAATAATCTTGAGTGTGCCCCCACCCCAGTTCTCAAACAAACCCATCATATAAAACACTCTGGCGATTAATTTATTACCAGGTCTTGATGGATGGTGTCGCTTGAGAGCGTCAATAGTAATAGTGGGCGTAAACAGTTGAGCAGGGTTGTAGAAAAGAATATAGGAGGGTCTGACTTCGATGGTGGATTTAACATCCACACGGTAATCTCGGTGGGAAATCAGATTGACCAAAGCCTCCCGCAGCATCAACCTGGGGAATTCAAGAATTTCAACACCTTGTTGTTCGCCCTTCCTATATGATTTCCTTATGCTACCCAAAAGGAAATCCATAGACTTGCCAAAAATATCGAGTAAATTACCTGTATACTCATAATTATTTGTCATTTCATCATAACCCATATCTGTAGGAAAACTTGCCACCTTGACCTCATAGTGGGTGGAAAAGAAGCAGGCGGGGTTTTTTCCAAAAAGAAGCACTGCTGCATTGCTAACTGCGTCATTCTTGACTAGATCCAGCTTTTCCATAACCTGATCAACTGGTAGGTAGAGGTTCTGATTGAAATCACGGACAGCATTGGCTGTTTCCATGAACCTTTGCACGGTTGTTTCGTCTATATCTGCTAAAGTGGCACTAGGACAAGACTGGAAATCAAATCCATAACCGTTGGTTCTTTGTTGGAGCAGGATTCGGTACTGCTCCTGATCTAACTGCTGGGTGGTGGGGCCAATCCGGATATAGGGTCTGCCATAGGCAACATGGGGTTTTAATGGGCTCTGCTCAATGCATACCCGAATACAAGATTTGCCTTCAATCTCCACTTTTTCCACTTGGGGATACAGTTTGGGATCTGTGTTGAGCTTAATGGTATTAGCAATGTTTTTTAATGTATCATCACTTACCATTTGCCCAACCACAGTTCCGTCATCGGATACACCAAAGTACAGTACACCGCCTTTGTGATTAGCAAAAGCACATAGAGTCTGGGTAGCTTCTTTTAGTAGAGACGTGGAGCGTTTAAATTCCAGTTCTTCGGATTCTCCAGATAGGATTTCTTTTCTATAGTCGGTCATTTGGTTTTGTTGTAGGTAACTGTAGGTTGGGTTGAGAAAACCCAATATTGCCTATCTTAATTTATTCCCAATCTGCTTGAATGAGGTTACGTTTGCTAGAGCTGAACACCAACCCCAGTTCATGGACGGTTTTACCTGGTTCTCCCCTATACTTTTTTGCATAGTTAGATTCCCGTATTTGTTTTAGAGCCAGGTTCTCTACATATTTCATCCCCCACCTATTGTAATCCTATATATTTGTGTGTTTGTAAAGAAAGTTTATAATCGGGTTTTTGTTGTAATAATTGCAAAATCAGAGCCAGTGATTTTGATGAACTATTCCACTCAGGTTGTAGGTAAACATACAAATCAGGGCGAGCAGATAAATATTCTTGATAAAAATCAATTTCCTGACCAGTTTCTATCACTATTTTCGCTTCATTAGCTCTACTCCAAAACTGATTCTGCACTGGATATTTAGGGTTAATATGTTCCTTAGGAGATAGGGTAATCCAAGCTGATAAAGAAACTTCTTTCCAAAAGGATCCTGATGTTTCAATACTCACTTGTTTACCAGCACCCAACAAGGCTTGAACTAATTCAGGTAAATGCTTGTGAATGAATGGTTCGCCACCGCTAATAACTATTCTCGGAGATTTTATTTCTGCTAAAAGCTCACCAATGGTACGCTCAAATCGCGGTAAGTTTGCCCCACCATCAGCATAACCAGTGTCGCACCAAGGACAACCCAACGGACAACCGGACAAGCGAATAAAATCTACTAAAGAACCAGTCCAATATCCCTCACCTTGAACTGTACTCTGAAAGGTTTCATGAATGGGTAGCTTGATTTCTAAAATCGACATTTCTCTAGTTTCCTACTCATAAGGTGGACAGCAAGACTATATTTTCTGTAATAAAGATAATCTCAAGTTTATTTTATACCAATAAAACTCACCTAAAACTACTCCAATTGAGCTTTTAATTGGACTTTTAAGAAAAGTTGAGTTACTTATATATATATTACAAAAATGAGTCAGTCCCAAGATTTGGTATTACACTGCAGGTACATCAAATAAATAGCATAATAATAAGGAGTCGAAATTTATGATGATCTCCAAATCGCTTTCCAGAGTCGTTCAATTCCTCAGTGAAGCTTTTATGCGCATATTCAGCCCCACCGATGATGCTTATCCCATAACTGGTTTTCAACCTTTTACGGGTGTGCCCTATAAAAGACGTAGGTTAGCATCCTGGTAAGTGGATATTACCCAGAACCGCGCTACGGTCTGTCGACCCAACTGGTTGAATGATCCTAGCGCTTTGACTTTACCAATGGGTTTCCCTACTGTCAAAACATGTAAAGTCTAACCTATAGTGATACCCAAGAACCACGCTACGGTCTGCAAACCTCTCCGAATAAAACATAACACAAAATATAATAGTCTCTCCTCAAAAATGCGATCGCCTGTTATACTAAGTCTTTAGTGCTGCTAACCTAAAACAGATGTCTAAATTGAGTATTCAGGAACGATTAAATCAACTACTACCTAAACTACAAGACTCCCGACTGTTGGAAAATCGTGGTATTGGCAATGAGATTGGTTTCTATGTTTTTGATTATGCTCCAGAAGACGAACTATATGTTCAAGAATATACTAAAGTACTTGTTTCCCAACTAACTAAGGATCCAATAAATTTAATCGTTAAAGAATTCAATCTGTATAAGATAATCCTAGAACTATTACAAGAAAAAGGAATTCTCAATAAAGCTTTTATGGTAGAAGCGAAAGAAGGGTGCAAATCTCTCGGGAATAAAATCCAATCCATAGTTCGACCCGAAAAGGTGATTGCTCAGATCCAAAACCACCTCCAAGGGAACGAACAATTGGTATTCCTGACTGGAGTTGGAGCGAGTTGGCCCCTAATTAGATCCCACAGTATTTTGAATGGTCTCCAACCTTATCTTGACCACATTCCCTTAGTGCTGTTCTTCCCCGGATCCTATGATGGACATGAACTCTGTTTATTTAATACCTTTAAAAGTGATAACTACTATCGAGCTTTCGCTTTAATACCTCATCATGGAGCTGTCTATGAACATTACTGAACTGTTTGCCAAGGATATTAACCGCAGTATTAATGGTGTCATCAAGGTGGGACAGCAGGATGATACTAATATTCGTCAAGAGTTAGAAGAGTATGTAGTTACCGAAGAACTCAAGAAGCATTTTTATACTTTTTTTGGCAGATTTGCCGAATCAATTGAAAGTCCAACCGACCAGATGGGCGTGTGGATTTCGGGATTCTTTGGTTCTGGCAAATCTCATTTCCTCAAAATACTTTCCTATCTACTAGAAAATCGTTCAGTGGGAAATAATCGGGCTTTAGATTACTTTGATTCCCAAAGAATTCCCGACCCATCCCTATTGGCAAATATTGCCTTAGCAGCACAAACTCATTGTGATGTAATTCTCTTTAATATTGATTCTAAGGCCGATGCCAATAATAAAAATGACAAAGAAACCATTACCAAGGTATTCCAAAAAGTCTTTGACGACCATTTGGGATATTTTGGCACAACACCGGAAATTGCCCGGTTTGAACGTCAATTAGAAAGTCAGGGTAAGTATCAGTCCTTCAAAGAGGCTTTTTATAGCCAAACCAAACAATCCTGGGAAGAAACTCGAGAAGCTTGGGCTTTTTATCAAGATGATATTGTTGCTGCTTTAACAGTTAGCACAGGAATGAGTGAAGAACAAGCTAATCGCCTATTAGAGTTCAATGAGAAATATACTTTAAGTCCAGAAGAGTTTGCCAAAACAGTTAAAGAGTATTTGCACACCAAGGGACCAAAACATCGCCTAGTTTTTATGGTAGATGAAGTAGGTCAGTATATTGGCGAAGACACCAAATTAATGCTCAATCTGCAAACAGTAGTGGAAGATCTGGGTATCCATAGTCAGGGAAGAGCTTGGGTGGTGGTCACATCCCAAGAAGCTATGGATGAAATCACCAAAAATAAAATCAAGGGGGAAGACTTCTCGAAAATTATTGGGCGTTTTCATCGTCCCCTGAATTTATCTTCTGCTAATACTGATGAGGTGATTAAATTACGGTTATTGTCTAAAACTGAGGAAGCCAAAAAACGTTTAGAAGATTTATATACCGAAAAAATTGCCATTCTCACAAACCAAATCACCTTTAAGGACTCTGCAGATATGCCAGGGTATAAGAATGCACAGGATTTTGTGGCAGCCTATCCGTTTATTCCCTATCAGTTTTATCTGTTGCAGAAGGTGTTTACCCAAATTCGGTTAATGGGTTCGGCGGGTAAACATTTAGCATCGGGAGAGCGCTCCTTACTGGATGCTTTTCAGGTTGCTTCTCAAGCAATTTCCGCACAATCCCTGGGTAGGTTAGTTCCTTTTCATACTTTTTATTTGGCAATTGAGGGTTTTTTGGATAGTGTTATTAGTCAGGTGATTACTCAGGCTACGAATAATCCCCAACTAGAGGAGTTTGATATTCAGCTCTTAAAAACCCTATTTATGATTAAATATATTAAAGAGATTAGGACAAACATAGAAAACTTAACTACCTTGAGTTTAACCAATATAGACCAAGACAGACTAGGTTTGAAAAAACAAGTAGCAGAAGCCCTAGGAAGATTGGAAAAACAAACCCTAATTCAGCGTAATACAGATGAGTACATATTTCTTACAAACGAAGAGCAAGATATTGGTAAAGAAATTAAAAACACAAGGGTGAACCCAACGGAGATTTACAAAAAACTGCAGGAATGGGTGTGGGAATCAATTTTGACCGATAGGGAATTCAAATTTGGTAAACGTAAGTATTCATTTAATCGTAAGTTAGATGAACGTGATTATGGAAAGAAATTACAAGAACTGACTGTGCATATTATTACTCCCTATGGAGAGAACTATGCTGAATTTGAGAATAACGAAAAGTGTATAATCACAACCCAGTCCAGTTTAGAATTATTAATTAGGATAGGGAACAACAATCACTTTTTGCAAGATTTAGAGACGTTTAGTCAAACAGATCAGTATTTGCGCCAAAAAACTAGTAGTAATCTTAGTCCTAGTATTCAAAAAATTATAGCAGGACGAAAAGAGGAAAATACACAGCGGGAGGAAAATATCAAAGATACCCTAAAAAAACTCATTGCCAGTGCGGATGTGTTTAGTTATGGCAATAAAGTAGAAATTACTCGAACTGAATTTGCAACAGAGTTGTTAAAACAATCTCTTACCTATTTAATTAAGAATGCTTATAGCAAGTTACAATACATCCATAGTGGATTTGAAAATCCAGAGCAGGTGAAAAATGCCTTAACCCGTCATATCCAAGAAAGGACTATCGATGGAGATGCGGATAAGGTAGTTAATATATCCGCACACAAAGAGATGGAATCTTTTTTGCATAGTCAAAATAAATATCATCCAACTACGATTAAATCTTTAATGGATAAGTTTACCCGTACTCCCTATGGTTGGTCAGAACTAGACACCCTAGGGATAATGGCAGAATTGGCTAATGCAGGTGTAGTTGAATTGAGACACGCACAAGGTAAGGTCAATATAGAAGAAGGATTAATAGATAAGTTACTTTCTCGTGAGGGGAAAGAAACTTATATTGTGAAATTGGCTAGTACCATTGATCCAGCTAGTTTAAAGGTAGCTAGGGACTTAGCCAGTAAATTACTTGATAAGAATATACTAGACATACCTACGGAGAGTGGAAAACTATTTCAAACATATAAAGAATTCTTATGGGACCATGTTGAAAGGTTAAAAGAATGGTTAAAACTGACTCAAGAACAGCAATTACCATTTGGGAATTTGCTGGGACACCACATAGCTATGCTAGAAGAGCTAAGAACCGACAACTCTCATGAACCGGAGTTTTTGCAGCTTGTTCGTAGTCGTCGGGATGACCTGGAAGAATATATTGATGAGTTACAAAAGTTAAAGTCTTTCTTTAACTCACAACTGAAAATATTTCAAGGAGCTCAACAGAGTTTAAAAGAGTTGAAATCAGAACTGCGCCATATCGAGGAAGAGGAACTGCTAGAGCGGGTAAAATCCGTTGAGGAAATTCTCAAGATGGATGACCCAACTAGCGTAATACACCAGTTGCCAAAATTGCTGGAACCCGTGCAGCAAAAAATACAGGAACTCCTCCGACAAAAGATTGGGGAACTGCAGCAAGAAATGGAAAACCAAGAAAAAGAAATGCGGGATTATATTCAAAAGCAATACCCAGCAATTGCCAATGAAATTTCTGAGATCCCCCAGGAGATAAAAAATTTTCACCCATCGGAAATAAAAACTATTGATTCAGCGATCGCCCATCGGAGTGAATTAAGCGACAAGACAAACCAGTTATGGAAGAAAATAGATGGTAAAGCTCAAAAGGTTCAAGAAGAATTGGGTAAGTCATATCATGCAGCAAAACCCATCACCTTCATTCAGGTGGGGAGATTTAATCCCACCAAAGTGCTAGAAAATGAAGAAGATGTGGAGGTGTATCTGGGAGCATTGCGGGAAGAATTTCTCAAACAGATTCAAAGAGGTTGCAGAATCCGTTTGGAAAGATGATTGACAAGTGGATTTATTCTATACCCAACAGTTCTATAATAACGTGATAAATTTTGTGTGTTTTCTAGCGAGTTTAAACTTATGACTGTACGAATTATGCAATCGTTAAGACTAGTAGTAGCATGTGTACTAGCTTTCTTACTTACTAATCAAGGAACTGCAATAGCAGATAATTGTCCCCCGAAAGGATGCGCTCAAAAATATACTTTAGCACTATCCTGGCAACCTGGATTTTGTGAAACCCATGGGTACAAAGCAGAATGTCAGGAACAAACAGCAACCAGTTACGATGCTAATAACTTCACTTTGCATGGATTATGGCCAGATAAGCTGGAATACTGCAATGTTTCTGCTAGTTATATAGAGAACGACAAAACCGGGAACTGGAAAGATTTACCCATAGTGGAGGTAGATACGGAAACTACTGATGAATTAGATGAAGTAATGCCAGGTTTTGGAGAGTCTAGTCTTGAACGTCATGAATGGATCAAACATGGAACCTGTGATGGGAGAAACTCAGATAATTACTATGATCTATCCGTAGACCTACTGAAGGAATTTAATGATTCTCAAGTGCGAAATTTATTTATTGAGCACATAGGTGAAACAGTCTCCCTAGATCAGGTAAAAACAGCATTTGAAGGAACTTTTGGCAGTGGTAGTTCTTCCAGTTTGAACCTTAAATGCGATTCTACGAACAATCTTGCCACAGAAATTCGTCTAAAAATCAAACGCCCTCAGTCTGGTCAAAAACTGGCAGATCTCCTACTTCCTAGTGGTGGTCAGTCTTGTAATCAAGTTGTGGTTGATGGGTTTGGGGTTAGTAATTTAACACAATAAAGATTTTTTACTGCAGTAGATTCCCTGGTTTAAAAACCCAGGGAAAAGTCAAAAATAAAAAAATAAAAAATAAAATTAGTATTAAACTTTTGTATATGAATAGAACCACTATCAAGAACTTTGCCATTTGGGCACGGAACCATCTAAGAGAACAGGTAAGCACACGTGCTACCCAACTTGCCATTACGGAAAAACCATTACTGACCAGAGGAATTTTGCAGGAGGTTTATTAAGTGGGGAACAAACACTCAATAGCCAAGAAGCTACACAATATCAAGAACTACAATCTCATATAAAATATTTATTAGAACAACAAGTATCTAAAAATTTAGATAAACAGTTAAACAAACAAGCTAATAGTGTGCTGGATATACTTGTTGAGGAAATTGCCTATACCTGGTTTAACCGATTAGTAGCACTGCGCTTTATGGAGGTTAAAGGCTACATCGGAAGGGTTTTAAGTAGTAGCGATCGCAATTTGGTAGATCCAGACATTTTGCGAGATAGGGATTCCATAGCAGACACGGGAGAAATAGCTGGAATTAACCAACAAACCCTAAAACAATGGGAGGATCTAGCAAGTCAACAGACCAACCCAGAAGAATATCTATATCGTCAATTATTATTAGCTCAATGTCAGGCTTTGTCTTCTAGTATACCAGCCTTGTTTGATACGAGGTATCCAGCATTACTTTTGCCAGTTAATCTACTAGGTCAAGATTCAATCATTGGGAGACTGGTGAAAGAAATTGCCCAGGAGGAATGGGAAGATATAGAGATAGTGGGATGGCTATATCAATTTTATATTTCTGAGCGCAAAGACCAGGTAATTGGAGCCAAATCTAAGGTAGAAGCTAAGGATATACCAGCAGCAACCCAACTATTCACACCTCGGTGGATTGTGCAGTATATGGTGGAAAATAGTTTAGGTAGGTTATGGTTAGAAAACCACCCCCAATCAAAATTACGGGAAAAAATGCCCTATTATTTGGAGGGTGAAAAAATCAGGGGTGGGGAAGAACAAGAAGAATCAAAAGTATCGGATACAGCTCCATTGTTGGGATTGTTGAAAGAAAAGGTAAGTCCAGGAATTGCTTTGACACCGGAGGAGTTAACAGTAATTGATCCTGCTTGTGGAAGTGGACATATTTTGGTCTATGCTTTCGATTTATTGATGGAAATTTATAAGGAGCAGGGATATTTGGAAAAGGATATTCCCGGACTTATCCTGAGTCACAATTTGTATGGATTGGACATAGATGAGAGAGCTGTACAGTTAGCGAGTTTTGCAGTTTTAATGAAGGCAAGGGCTATAAATAAGCGTATTTTTAGGAATGTTCCTGCTTTGAATATTAAAACTGTGCGCTGTACACGGGGGTATAAGTTACCAACTACAGGGAAATTGATGGAGAAGGATTGGCAACCATTACTGGGTGCTTTTGTAGATGCAGATAATTTAGGAAGTTTGATCACACCGCCATCTTTTGATGGCACTATTTTGAGAAAGCAATTGGCAGATTTGGAGTTGAGTAATCCTATTTTGAAGGGAAAAGATATTGCTTTTTTAGATAGTTTAATTCGTCAAGCTGAATTATTGACTAATAAGTATTGGGTAGTGGTCGCAAATCCTCCCTATATGGGTAATAGGAGTTTTAACGAAACCATTAAATCTTTTGCCGAAAAATACTACAAAAAAAGTAAAGGAGATTTATTTGCCGTTTTCATGGAACGGTTGATTAAAATAACCAGAGATGAAGGAATGACAGCAATGGTAGTTATGCAATCATGGATGTTTTTGAGTAGCTATGAACATTTGAGGAAACATATATTAAATGATTATTCAATTCTGACATTGCTTCACATGGATAATAATGTAATGAAAATTGCTTTCGGCACTTCCGCTTTTAGTTTACGTAAAAAAGATAATCAAAATTGTATTGGTTCATATACATGGATTGAAACAGAAGATTTAGATGAAAATGGTGAAAAACCAAAAATATTTCCCGCAATGAATAATGTTCGTAATGCAAAGTCCTCAGATGGTACAGGTGTCTTTTATGTCACATCAGAAAATTTCTCTAAAATTCCAGGAAGTGCGATCGCCTATTGGGTAAGTGAGAGAGTTTTAGAGATTTTTCAGGAATCTAAACCTCTAAATGATATTGCATCTCCATGTGTTGGATTGCAAACCGGCAATAATGATAAATTTTTGCGCTTATGGACAGAAGTTAATATTAATAATATAGGGTTTGGATTAGATAACCGGGAAGCTGCTAAAAAAATCTGGAAAAAAATGGTTTCCCTATAATAAAGGCGGAGAATTTAGAAAATGGTATGGGAATCAACAATATGTTGTTAATTGGGAAAATGATGGTTTTGAGATTCGTAATTTTGGCATTGAATATGGAATGAAACCTAGATCACGTCCCCAAAATACAGATAAATATTTTAAAGAAAGTGTAAGTTGGTCCAAGGTAACAAGTAGTTATTTTTCGTTGAGATTTTATCCCCAAGGGTTTATTTTTGCGGATGCAGGTATGTCAATATTTTCAAATGATAAAACTATAATTAAAGCAATTTTAGGAGTGATGAATTCACCTGTTATGAATGGTACAACAGGCTCACTTTCTCCAACATTAAATTTTGAAGTTGGACAAATATCAAATTTTCCAATACTTAATAATACTATCGACACAGCCCAAATTAAGATCACTGAAAATATAGATCAGGCAATTAACATTTCTCGTCAAGATTGGGATAACCTTGAAACCTCCTGGGACTTCCTAACCCATCCATTATTGCGCCACAATTCCCCCTCCATCTCCCAATGCTTCACCCAATGGCAAAACCAATCAGAAACCGCATTCCGACAACTGCAACTCCTAGAAGAAGAAAATAACCGCTACTGGATCCAAACCTACGGACTAGAAACAGAATTAACTCCAGAAGTCCCAGAAGACCAAATTACAATCAACCGTGCAGATCAACAACGAGATATCCGTTCCCTCCTGTCCTACATAGTAGGTTGTATCATGGGCAGGTATAGTCTTGACAAACCTGGCATCATTCATGCTGGAAACCCCTTTGACCCATCTCTCCACCAACAGTTCCCAGCTAGCAATCATGCCATAATTCCCATCACAGATCAAACCTATTTTACCGATGACATCATTACCCGTTTTGAAGAATTTATCCAAATTGCCTACAGTGCAGATACTTGCAGCGAAAACCTGAAATTTATTGCTGACACCCTCACCCTCAAAAATGGGGAAAGTCCGCGAGAAAGGATCCAACGCTACTTTCTGCAAGAATTTATCTCCGACCATATCCAAACCTATAAAAAACGTCCCATATACTGGTTATTCACTAGCGGAAAAAAACGAGCCTTTAATGCCTTAATCTATTTACACCGTTACCAGGAAGATGCCCTGGCTCGTATGCGCACAGACTATGTGTTAGAACTGCAAATCAAACTAGAAGGAGAAATCACTAAATATCAAAAACAACTGGAAATCAGCACCAACAATGCAGATAAAAAAATTGCTAGTAAGCGTCTCAAAGAATTACAAGACCAACAGTCAGAACTAGCAGAATATCAAGAAAAACTGCAACATTTAGCCGATGCTCGAATTAAACTAGATTTAGATGATGGTGTAGCATATAACTACTGTCGATTTAAAGGACTAGTTTATGAGGGTAGCGATTTAAAAATGGCAGATTTAGAAAAAGCATCTCAGTGGAAAAAATAGACCCTCCTTTCCTAAAGAGTAATCAGTTTCAAATACCCCCTAAGAAGGTTTAAATTCTCTTGATCCCCCCAACCCCCTTAAAAAGCAGGGCTAATTGTTTTTAGTTGGTTTATGATGAATTGGAGCTGCTTATATTGTAATGGATGGAGTAAATCCTAGGGAGAAAGAAAAAACCATAGTACAGAACCTATTAAAATTAACGGTGGTTAAAAGAGCGAGCTCACCATATTATACTTAACAGACTTCACAATATAAATATTTTATATATATCATGTTTAATCTAAAAGCCCCCCTTTTTAAGGGGGGTTGGGGGGGATCCGATGCTATTAAACAACTCACATTTCCACTTACCCTATAAAAACCAACAGTCTCACAGAATAAACACTCTTCTCTCCAGGGAATTTTGAGCATCATCGGGAGTGTGCGAGTGCGCTGCAGGTATTATCCTAAAGAGTAATCAGTTTCAAATACCCCCTAAGAAGGTTTAAATTTTCTTGATCCCCCCAACCCCCCTTAAAAAGGGGGGCTAATTGTTTTTAGTTGGTTTATGATGAATTGGAGCTGCTTATATTGTAATGGATGGAGTAAATCCTAGGGAGAAAGAAAAAACCATAGTACAGAACCTATTAAAATTAACGGTGGTTAAAAGAGCGAGCTCACCATATTATACTTAACAGACTTCACAATATAAATATTTTATATACATCGTGTTTAGTCTAAAAGCCCCCCCTTTTTAAGGGGGGTTGGCGGGGATCCAATGCTATTAAACAACTCACATTTCCACTTACCCTATCCAAAACAACAGTCCCAGGGAAGAAAACACTTCTTGTCTCAAG
>ACYB01000002.1 GCA_000175855.1 Raphidiopsis brookii D9 | reverse complement strand
ATTGGTATGCGGGATGTGCGGGACTATAAGGTTAAGTCCGGTGGAAGTGAAAGACTCAATACCTCCAGTCCCTTTAATATCAAGGCTGAATCCTTGACTTTAAGTAATTTTACTTTACCGGAAGTGGAAGAACTTTACTTACAACACACACAAGCTACGGGACAAGTTTTTACCACAGAAGCAATTCAACGCGCATATTATTTAACCGACGGACAACCATGGTTAGTAAACGCACTAGCTCGTCAAGCTACCCAAGTTTTAGTTAAAGATGTAACCGAACCCATTACTGCTGAAGTCATTAACCGAGCCAAAGAAATTCTGATTCAGCGCCAGGATACTCATTTAGATAGCTTAGCAGAAAGATTGCGGGAAGAGCGGGTTAGGGATATTATTCAACCCATGTTAGCTGGTGAAGACTTAGCTAATACGCCAGAAGACAACTTACGATACGTCTTAGATCTGGGTTTATGCCGTCGAGATCGCGGGGGTGGACTAGAAATTGCTAACCCTATTTATCGAGAGATTTTACCTAAAAACTTAGCCGCAGTGGCGATCGCCTCTTTAACCTCGGTGGAACCCAATTGGTTAAACCCTGATGGCACACTCAACCCTCAAATCCTATTAGACTCTTTCTTAGAATTTTGGCGACAACATGGGGAACCATTACTCAGAAGTGCGCCCTATCATGAGATTGCTCCCCATTTAGTATTAATGGCATTTTTACATCGAGTAGTGAATGGTGGTGGCACTTTAGAGCGGGAATATGCCATTGGTTCTGGGAGGATGGATATTTGTTTACGCTATGGCAAAGTGGTGATGGGCATAGAGTTAAAGGTGCGGAGGGAAAAGTTAGATCCCCTAACTAAGGGTTTGACCCAACTGGATAAATACTTGGATGGGTTGGGATTAGATACAGGTTGGTTAGTGATTTTTGATCGCCGTCCCGGATTACCACCTATGGGAGAGAGAATTAGTACGGAGGAAGCTATTAGTCCAGGGGGACGCACTATTATGGTTATTCGCAGTTAGGGCGATTGCCATTGTTGTTTAAATAGAGTTATTGGAAAATAAGGAAGCCCAAAAAAATGCTACCACAATCATATCAAAAAACTTACCAGATGATAGAATAAAAAAGTAAATGTAACTTTTATGGCAACCCTACTCGGTGAAAGCAAATCACAGACGGGATAAGTTATATCGTGCGCTTACCCGATGATCTGACCTTCGCCAAAAGGTACGGGTATCGAAACATCCTTTTGAATCTTAAAGAGGTTATAAGTAGCTATGCAACTAAGAACGTTTTTGATGGGTTTGACTGTAGTTGGTTTGGTTATTCCCAGTGTAATAGGCAACACATCCAAAGTTTTGGCTGAAGATATTTCTTTCATGTTGGAAAATAAAACAAGGGTAAATATGACAGAATTTTACGCTTCTCCTTCTGGGGTTAAAAATTGGGAAAACGATATCTTAGGAGATGATGTTTTAGGATCTGGAAAAGCGACGGAAATTAATATCAATGATGAGCGTACAACTTGCAACTATGACTTTCAAGCCAAATTTGCCGATGGTGATGTAGTGGAAAAGTATAATATCAATATTTGCAAATTGGGAGGTGGTTCTTACCAATTTTATGATTAGGTTCAATTTGATTACTTAGTGTCCTAATACTTATATAGGCTTGACAAGCCTATATAGATAAACAATGGAATAAGCCTGATCACACTTTAGGAATAAA
Source organism: Raphidiopsis brookii D9 (assembly GCA_000175855.1). Classification (GTDB taxonomy): domain Bacteria; phylum Cyanobacteriota; class Cyanobacteriia; order Cyanobacteriales; family Nostocaceae; genus Raphidiopsis; species Raphidiopsis brookii. Next base: position 26,153 of record ACYB01000002.1, on the reverse strand, counting down.
ATTTGAAGCTAGTTAAGATGTTGTATATTAAAAACCAAAAGGAAGCTTGAAGGCGAATTGTGGCTAACCTTTTGGCCAGTTGTGCTTATCTACCAAAAACAGTGCTGAGAGAACGAGCTATGTTTTGTGGTTGCATAGCATCTATTGCTGCAGTTGGTTCATAACCACAATGCACCATACAATCAGCACATTTAGGATTACCGCTAGCATGTCCATACTTACTCCAATCAGTTTGGTCTAGTAACTCTTGGAAAGTTTGATAGTAACCCTCGTTTAATAGGTAACAGGGTTTTTGCCATCCCAAAACACTATAACTGGGACTACCCCAAGGAGTACATTCATAGTCCTTCTCCCCAATGAGAAAATCCAAGAACAGGGGGTTGTGATTGAAGTTCCAGTTTTTCTTTCCTGATTGATAGGGGGCGAGAATTTCTCGGAATAATGCTCTAGTTTGTTCCCTTTGTAAAAAGTGATCTTGGTCTGGAGCCCATTCATAACTGTAACCAGGAGAAATCATCATCCCATCAACTTTCAAGGTTTCTAGAAAATCAAAAAACCCTTGCATTTCCTCTACATTACAACCAGTGAAAATGGTGGTGTTGGTTGTGACGCGAAAACCCTGAGATTTAGCAGCACGAATTGCCGCTACAGCAACATCAAACACTCCCTTTCTATCCACACAGTGATCATGCCACTCTTTCATTCCATCTAGATGAACACTAAAGGTAAGATAGGGAGACGGTTTGAACTTATGCAAGCTCTTTTCTAAAAGTAATCCGTTGGTACATAAATACACGTATTTTTTACGATCTACTAAACCTTGGACAATTTGATTAATTTGTGGGTGTAATAGGGGTTCTCCTCCCGGAATGGAAACTACGGGTGCACCACATTCTTCCACTGCTGCAAAACACTGCTCCGGTGACAAGTTTTGTTTAAGAACTTCCGTGGGATGCTGGATTTTTCCACACCCTGAGCAGGCTAAGTTACAACGAAACAGTGGTTCTAACATTAATACTAAAGGGAAGCGTTTTTTCCTGATAGACGTTGTTTAAATAGGTACTTCCCAATATCCATCGCTTGTTGCAGATTAATTGCCATACAAAACTCCTCTAGTATTTTACATAACCATGAGACACAAACCAATGGACAGCATCTTGGAGTGCTACCCGAACGGAAGACTGGGGTAGTCCCAAGATGCGGATGGCTTTGGAAGCATTATAATACATTGGTTGTTGTGCCATCCGAACTCCATCTATAGGAACTGTGGGGGTTTTTCCTAAAGGTGCCAAAACCTTCTCTTCTATCCAAGCTACACTTAATGGGATAAAAGATGGTAGGGAAAATTGTGGTGCTTTGATTCCTGTAATTTCTGCCAGTGTGTCTAGCAGTTGTTTTAAACTCAGATTTTCATTCCCTAAAATATAGCGATCGCCTGTTTTTCCCTTTTCTAGTGCCAGTAAATGTCCTTGAGCTACATCTCGCACATCAATAAAGTTTAAACCTGTATTTACGTAAGCTGGCATTTGCTGGCGCAAAAATCTGAGGATAATATCTCCTGTGGGTGTGGGTTTAATATCTAAAGGACCTATGGGACTGCTAGGATTGACTATCACTATGTCTTGACCTTCTTGAACAGCTGTTTTTGCCACCTGCTCTGCTAGAAATTTAGACTTTTTATAATCTCCTACTAGTTTGTTTAGGGGACTTTGGTGGGTCTCATCTACAATTTCTCCTGACTTTCCCACTCCTATAGCTGCTACAGAGCTGGTATAAACTGTCCGTTCAATTCCCGCTTTTTGAGCTGATCTTAAAAGATTGCGCGTCCCCTCCACATTATGATGATATAATAGTTGGCGGTCTTTTTGCCACAGGGAATAATGAGCTGCTAAGTGAAACAGGTAATGACAACCCCCCATCTGCTCCCAGATTCCTGGGTCATTCAGATCCCCTATCACCATATCTATTTCTAAACCCTTTAAGTTTTCTAGCTGGCTATTTTTACGCACTAGTGCTGTTACTTTATATCCTGATTGTAGTAAACATCTAACTACGTGAGCACCCACAAAACCCGTACCACCAGTGACAAAAGCCCGCATGTTATCCCCCCTCTATCTCGTAAATTTTGTATCTCTAGTTTGGATGTTAAATTTTAGGTATCTTCAGGAAAAACCCATTTAGGTGGTTCCATTATCTTTTTCCGCAGTCTCTCCTCAGCTATTTCTAACATTTTTTCGAGGGGGGTATCTTGAATGAATTTTGTTGTTGCTGCTCTATACTCAGTATGGGGACATTTATCTCCTAGTACACAGCCATTAACACAGGCTTCGGCGCAATTAATTGTTGGTTCCATAGTTAGTTTTTATGATAAAGTTATTATCTCATACTGGGACGATCGCCGCTATAGCTACTGCTGTTGTTCCTCAACAGGGTAGTGTGGGTATTGTGCGGGTTTCGGGTGACCAAGCAATGGCGATCGCCCATACTTTATTTTATACTCCAGGGAAACAGATTTGGGAAAGTCACCGGATTTTGTATGGGTTTGTCCGTCAACCTGAAACCAAACAGGTCGTAGATGAAGCTTTATTATTGATTATGAAAGCACCTCGGTCTTTCACTAGGGAAGACGTGGTAGAATTCCATTGTCATGGGGGAATCATACCAGTACAACAGGTATTACAGCTGTGTTTAGAAAATGGTGCGAGATTAGCTCAACCGGGAGAGTTTAGCTTAAGAGCTTTTTTAAATGGTAGATTGGATTTAACCCAAGCTGAAAGCATAGCTGATTTGGTGGGTGCTAAATCTCCCCAAGCAGCACAAACAGCACTAGCGGGTTTGCGAGGGAAATTGGCTCAACCGATTAGATATTTACGGAATCAGTGCTTAGATATTTTAGCGGAGATAGAAGCCAGAATTGACTTTGAGGAGGACTTACCACCCCTAGACCAGGGAAAGATAATTACTCAAATTAATCAAATTAGTGTGGAAGTTAGTAGGTTACTTAGTACTAAAGAGAAAGGTGAATTATTAAGAAGCGGTTTAAAAGTTGCTATTGTTGGTCGTCCTAATGTGGGAAAATCTAGTTTGTTAAATGCTTGGAGTCAATGCGATCGCGCCATAGTGACTGATTTACCAGGTACGACCCGCGATATAGTAGAGTCCCAGTTAGTGGTGGGGGGAATACCAATTCAAGTTTTGGATACTGCGGGAATTAGGGAAACAGTAGATCAGGTGGAAAAAATTGGAGTTGAGCGTTCCCGTCAAGCTGCTAACAGTGCAGATTTAGTATTATTAACCATTGATGCTAAAGCGGGTTGGCAAAGTGGAGATGAGGAAATTTATCAACAAGTAAAACACCGTCCATTGATCCTAGTTATCAACAAAATTGATCTAGTGGAAGATCTAGGGGGTATATGTAGTCCAACCATGGAGAAAGCGGTGAAAACTGCTGCTGGTCAAAACCGAGGAATTGAAGATTTAGAGCAAGCGATTCTAGAAGTAGTACAAACTCAAAAGATTGTAGCTGGGGATCTAGACCTAGCTATTAATCAAAGACAAGCAGCAGCTCTAATCAAAGCTCAGATAGATCTAGTACAAGTGCAGAAAACCATTGTAGACCAATTACCGCTGGATTTTTGGACAATTGATTTAAGAGGAGCAATTTACGCGCTGGGGGAAATTACCGGAGAAGAAGTAACCGAATCATTATTGGATCGGATCTTTAGTAGATTCTGTATTGGGAAATAAAGGAGAGTTTTTATCCCAATAAGCATTATCTAACTTAGCACCCTGTAAATTAGCTTGGCGTAAATTTGTATAAAAGAGCATAGTGCCCCGCAGATCTGCATCTTCTAAATTTGCATCACTTAGGTCAGCATAGCTTAAATCGCATCCGCGCAAATTAGCCATACTTAGATTAGCACTGCTCAAGTCAGCATAACTTAAATCAGAACCCTTTAAATCCAGGTTATGCAAATCAGCTCCCCTTAGTTGTGCATTTTGAAAATATCTCATTCCCTCCGTGTAACTTTTCATCAGTTCATCAGCACTATTGATTGGGCGTGGAGTAATTACTTCAGACATATATAAAGCCTCACATTTATAATCTTATGAAGATTTTGGTTGAGTTTATTAATTTTTGAGGATGTTTCCTCACAAGTTCCTCAAATTCTTCTAGTAGTCTTAAGGTAAATCAAAAATCAATCAGCGGAGTTTCTGATTGTTGACCACCTTATGATCGAAATTTTATCACATTCATGAAAACTTAGGAGGTGCAAAATGTATCAACACTTAGAAATAGCAGTAGACGATTCAAATCTCTCTATGTCCTGCATACGGAACCACTCGTGTACACCATCAGATATTAAAACATTTAATTTTGTTGACTTTGGCTTAAAAATGGCTACTAATGATTGTTTTTCCACAGTTAAAACACAAACAAATGCTAATATATAATTTTTCCTACTCAGGATGAAAAAAACAGATCGTTTAATTCACTAATCCATCTAAAATTCATCTAATTTATATACCCCATGAATGCCAGAACTTCTCAAAGTCTCCATCATTCTCCAACAACTGTTTCGCCAGGTTCTCAAATATTGGGTCGTATTCATTCACTAGAAACCTGTGGTACAGTGGATGGACCAGGTATAAGATTTGTCATTTTCACCCAAGGCTGCCTATTAAGATGTTTGTATTGTCACAATCCTGACACCCGTGACACGAAAACAGGAAAAGAAATAACTGTAGGAGAACTAGTCACAGAAATAGAAAAATATAGGTCGTATATGGAATTTACTAGTGGAGGAGTTACTATTAGTGGTGGAGAACCCTTGTTACAACCAGAATTTGTCCGAGAGGTTTTTCGTCAGTGTCAAGAATTAAACATTCATACTGCCTTAGATACTTCCGGATTTCCTGATTTAACCACCTCCAAGTCCGTGCTAGAATTTGTAGACTTAGTTTTATTAGACATCAAGTCTTTTGATCCTAACACCTATCTTCATGTTGCGGGAGTTTCCATCGAACCAACCTTGAGATTTGCGGAATATTTACAAGAGATTAATAAGCCAACATGGATAAGATTTGTTCTGGTTCCCTATCTGACAGATGGTGATGAAAACGTCCGTCAACTAGCAGAGTTTGTATCTAAACTTACCAATGTGGAAAAAGTAGAAATTTTACCTTTTCACAAATTAGGTGAATACAAATGGCATGAACTAGGATATCACTATGAACTTGGGAATACTATGCCTCCTAGTCTAGAAGAAATAGAGAAAGTCAAAGATATTTTCAGTTGCTATGGAGTTAAAGTCCAATGAATTAGATTTTTAAAAACCAATCAAGGAAATGACAACCTATATAGCTCATAAATTATAGCTCATAAATTTACTAAACTTACCAACATGTATACAACCCAAAAAACTACAAACCCCGTCAAAACCTCAGAAGATCTACAAATTCTCATTCAAGAGGTTAAAGCAGCTCAAGTCAAATATGCTGAATATAGCCAAGAACAGGTAGATCACATTTTTAAACAAGCTGCTCGTGCAGCTAATGCAGGGAGGATACCCCTGGCTAAAATGGCAGTAGAAGAGACAGGAATGGGGGTTGTAGAAGATAAAGTAATTAAGAACCACTTTGCCTCCGAATATATCTACAACAAATACAAAAACGAAAAAACCTGTGGCATTATCGAAGATGATAAACAGTTTGGAATTCAGCGAATTGCCGAACCTGTGGGCATATTGGCAGGGATTGTGCCCACTACCAACCCCACCTCAACCGCTATTTTTAAAGCCTTGCTGGCTGTTAAAACCCGTAATGGAATCATCTTTTCACCCCATCCCCGTGCCAAAAAATGCACAATTGAAGCTGCCAAAATAGTTCTGGATGCTGCGGTAGCAGCTGGAGCTCCTGCAGGAATTATTGGGTGGATTGATGAACCAACAGTAGCATTATCACAGCAGCTAATGCAGCATCCCCAGATAAATTTAATTCTGGCCACTGGTGGACCTGCAATGGTGCGTGCAGCTTATTCTTCAGGTCATGCTTCCTTGGGTGTGGGTTCGGGCAATACCCCAGCGGTAATTGATGAAACTGCCCATATTAAAATGGCAGTATCTTCAATTTTGATTAGCAAAACTTTTGACAATGGCATGATTTGTGCTAGTGAGCAATCCGTAATAGTTTTAGATGATGTTTACGAAGATGTGCGACAAGAATTTTTCAGCCGTGGTGCTTACTTCTTAAATGACCTAGAAAAGCAAAAGATTAGAGATTTAATTTTGATTAATGGTCGCTTAAATCCAGAAATAGTTGGTCAATCTGTAGCCAAATTGGCTCAAATGTCTGGATTAGATACAGCTAAAGAAGCTAAGGTTCTAATTGCAGAAGTAGATCAAGTGGGCACCCAGGAACCATTATCTTATGAGAAACTTTCTCCCATTTTAGCTATGTACCGAGCCAAAAATTTTCTGGAAGCTGTAACTATAGCTGAAAAATTAATTGAGTTTGCTGGACTGGGACACACCTCTGTCCTTTATACAGCACCAGAAAGACGAGATAGAATTACAGAATTTGAAAATACCCTGCGCACTAGTCGAGTATTAGTTAATACACCTTCATCTCAGGGCGCAATTGGTGATTTATATAACTTTCGTCTTGACCCGTCTCTTACTTTGGGCTGTGGTAGTTGGGGAAACAATTCTGTCAGTGATAATGTGGGTCCTCGTCACCTGATCAACATCAAAACCGTAACGGAAAGACGGGAGAATATGTTATGGTTTCGGGTTCCCCCAAAAGTATATTTCAAATATGGCTGTTTACCAGTTGCATTAGGGGACTTAATAGGGAAAAGTCGGGCTTTGATTATTACAGATCAACCATTATTTGAATTGGGAATCACAACTAAAGTCACCAGTGTACTGGAGGAAATTGGCGTTAAAACCCAGGTGTTTTATGATGTGGAACCTGATCCATCTTTAACTACAATTCATAAAGGACTAGCTCAAACTAATGGTTTTCAACCAGATGTAATTATTGCAATTGGTGGTGGTTCCCCAATGGATGCAGCTAAGGTGATCTGGTTAATGTATGAACATCCAGAAACAGAATTTGATGGGTTAGCGATGCGGTTTATGGACATTCGCAAACGAGTATACGAACTACCCAGCTTGGGACAAAAAGCTATATTTGTCGCTATTCCCACCACATCAGGAACCGGTTCAGAAGTGACACCGTTTGCAGTGGTGACAGATGATCGGACGGGGATCAAATATCCTTTAGCTGATTATGCACTAACTCCTAATATGGCAATTGTAGATCCTGAATTAGTGCTAAATATGCCTAAATCGCTAACAGCTTATGGTGGAATTGACGCGCTAACTCATGCCCTTGAATCCTACGTTTCTATCTGCGCTTCTGAATATACTAAGGGATTAGCTTTAGAGGCAATTCGACTACTGTTTAAATACTTACCATCTGCCTATAAAAATGGAAGTAAAGATACTAAAGCTAGAGAAAAGGTTCATTATGCAGCTACGATCGCAGGCATGGCATTTGCAAATGCTTTCTTGGGTATATGTCACTCCCTGGCTCATCAACTAGGAGCTACTTTCCATGTCCCTCATGGGTTAGCTAATGCTTTGATGATTTCCCATGTGATTCGTTACAACGCAACCGATGCGCCTTTTAAGCAGGCTATTTTTCCCCAATATGAATATCCAAATGCCAAGTGGCGCTATGCCAAAATTGCAGACCACTTACATTTGGGAGGTGGTACGGAAGATGAGAAAGTAGATCTGTTAATTGCTGCTGTGGAAAAACTGAAACAGGATGTGGAGATTCCACAAACTATTAAGGATGTCATTAAAACCGATGAAAAAACTTTCCACGAGAAATTAGAAACAATGGCTGAGCAAGCATTTGATGATCAATGTACAGGTGCTAATCCCCGTTATCCACTGATTAGTGATTTACAAGATTTGTATATCAAAGCCTATTGGGGAAATTTGGGTCAATAAACAAGGAAGGGAAATGGGGGATATGTGAGAATTGAATTAGATGACATTGGAGATAATTATGATAGCAAATGTAGAACATTCAACCCAAAATATATCTGGTATATCTGATAGTAATTTACATCCACAGTGGCAAGGTTTTTGTGGTGGTAAATGGAATGAACAAATTAATGTCCGGGATTTTATTCAAGGCAATTATCAACCCTATACAGGAGATGATAGCTTTTTAGCTGGTCCAACTGAACGCACTCAGAAATTATGGACTATGGTCTGTGATTTGATGAAATTAGAGCGGGAAAAAGGAATTTTAGATGCTGATACTAAAGTGCCATCAAATATTGTTTCCCATGCTCCCGGTTATATTGATTCCGATCTAGAGCAGATTGTGGGGTTACAAACCGAAAAAACCCCTAAAACGAGCAATTATGCCTTTTGGTGGTATTCGGGTAGTAAAAACTCCTTACAATCCTATGGTTATCACCTGGAAGCTCAAACGGAAGAAACATTCACAAAATATCGTAAAACCCATAATGATGGTGTTTTTGACGGTTACACCCAAGAAATGAAATTGGCTAGACACTCTGGGATTATTACTGGATTGCCAGATGCTTATGGAAGAGGAAGAATTATTGGTGATTATCGTCGGGTAGCATTGTATGGAGTTGATCGGTTAATTCTGGATAAGAAAGAACAGTTGGCCTCATTAGAGTCAAATGATATGCTGGAGTCTACAATTAGACTACATGAGGAACTTGTTGAGCAAATTCGAGCATTAACAGAACTTAAAATCATGGCTGCTAACTACGGCTTTGATATTAGTTTGCCTGCTGCTACTGCCAAGGAAGCTGTACAGTGGACATACTTTGGTTATTTGGGTGCTGTTAAAGAACAAAATGGTGCAGCTATGTCTTTGGGTAGAGTTTCTACATTTCTAGATATCTACTTTCAGCGCGATTTAAAAAATGGCATCTTGACAGAATCTCAAGTTCAGGAAATCATCGATCATTTTGTGATTAAACTCCGGATGGTAAGGTTTTTAAGAGCGCCCGAATATAATCAATTATTCTCCGGTGATCCCACCTGGGTAACAGAATGTATTGGCGGAATGAGTGAAGATGGTAGGACTTTGGTGACAAAAAGTAGTTTCCGATTTCTCCACACTTTATATAATTTAGGGACTGCACCAGAACCAAATTTAACTATTTTGTGGTCACAGAATTTGCCGATTAACTTTAAACATTTTTGCACCAAGGTATCTATTAATAGCAGTTCCATTCAATACGAAAATGATGATCTAATGCGCCCAGAATATGGGGATGATTATGGCATTGCTTGTTGTGTTTCTGCCATGAAAATTGGTAAACAAATGCAATTTTTTGGAGCCCGTGCCAACCTAGCCAAGGCTTTGTTATATGCTATTAATGGTGGTAAAGATGAAAAAACTGGGCAGTTAGTCGTTGCAGGTTTTGATGCCATTACTTCAGAATATTTAGATTACTCGGAAGTAGTAGATAAGTTTGACAAAATTATGAACTGGTTGGCCAGATTATATGTAAATACCCTGAACGTGATTCATTATATGCACGATAAATACTGTTATGAACGTTTAGAAATGGCGTTACATGATTGTGATGTTTATCGAACCTTGGCTTGTGGAATTGCTGGCTTATCCGTAGTAGTAGATTCCCTTTCAGCAATTAAATATGCCAAAGTCAAGGTAATTCGAGATGACAAAGGGTTAGCTATAGATTATGAAATTGAGGGGGATTATCCTCAGTTTGGTAATAATGACCATCAAGTTGACCAAATAGCTGTCAATCTTGTTCAGAGTTTTATGGATAAACTGCGTCAACAAAAAACCTATCGTCAAGCAGTACCAACCCAATCAATTTTAACAATTACCTCCAATGTGGTTTATGGCAAAATTACCGGTAACACCCCCGATGGGAGAAAAGCTGGAGAACCCTTTGCTCCCGGAGCAAATCCTCTACATGGTAGAGATACAAAAGGAGCGATCGCATCTTTAGAATCGGTAGCCAAACTTCCTTATGAACATGCTCAAGATGGAATTTCCTACACTTTTTCTATTGTTCCCAATGCTTTAGGTAAAAATTCCCAAGACAAAATTAATAATCTGCGCGGAATGTTGGATGCTTACTTCTATAATGGTGGTCATCATATCAATGTAAATGTTCTAGACCAAGATATACTTGTTGATGCTATGGAACATCCAGAAAAATATCCTCAACTGACAATTCGTGTTTCCGGATATGCTGTGAATTTCATTAAGTTAACTCGCGAACAGCAATTAGATGTGATTCAACGGACTTTCCACAAAAGCATTTAACCTGCAACAACTCTAATCAAAAAAGGTAAAAACTATGGGAACTGCAATAGTCATTGGTTATGGTAATGAATTATTTGGTGATGACGGAATAGGACCACTAATAGCTAAAGTGATACAAAGGTGGCGTTTACCATGCGTCCAATCACTTGCAGTTCACCAGTTAACACCCGAACTAGCTGAACCCATAGCCAATTCTCGATTAGCAATTTTTGTAGACACTTGTATTAATTCCTATATAATCAGGTGCAAGTACAATTACTATTGCCATTACCACTGAATTCCAGTCACACCCATAGCAGTGATCCACAATCTCTACTAACTTTATCTCAATTTCTCTATGGTAATTCTCCTTCCGCGTGGTTAGTCATAGTCCCAGGGGAAAAATTTCAATTGGGTGACCCTATTTCACCCCTGGGAAAAAAATCCATAGGTATGGCCCTCAATAAAATCAGTCAAAAACTAAAAGGAGCAGTCATGGAAGCATCTATCCCCTTGAGATTAGATAAAGCATCTGATATATTGCGTACTGAAAAAACTAGTGCACTAGACAGGATTTTTGCACCTCAAACCGTAGCAGTTATTGGTGCAAGTGAAAAACCTGGGAGTGTGGGTCGAACTTTGCTATGGAATTTAATTACCAATCCCTTCAATGGTACAGTTTTCCCGATTAATCCCCATCGTCATAGTGTACTGGGTATAAAAGCCTATCCAACAATTTTTGATATTTCGGAAAAAATTGACCTAGCTGTAATTGCTACTCCTGCACCCACAGTGCCAAAAATTATTGCCGACTGTGTGCAAGTTGGAATCAAAGGAGCAATTATTATTTCTGCTGGTTTTAAGGAAGCAGGTGAAAAAGGAATTGCTTTAGAGAAAGAAATATTATCTGTAGCACAGGGAGGAAAGATCAGAATTATTGGACCAAACTGTTTAGGGATGATGAACCCCATTTCTGGTTTAAACGCTACCTTTGCTAGTAAAATAGCCCAACCAGGGAGTGTGGGTTTCCTGAGTCAAAGTGGTGCATTATGCACATCAATTTTGGACTGGAGTTTACAGGAAAATGTAGGTTTTAGCGCCTTTGTTTCCCTAGGTTCAATGTTGGATATTAGTTGGGGAGACTTAATTTATTATCTAGGAGACGATCCCCACACTAAAAGTATAGTTATTTATATGGAATCAATTGGTAATGCTCGTTCTTTTTTATCAGCAGCACGGGAAGTAACATTAACCAAACCAATTATAGTAATTAAAGCAGGTCGTACAGCAGCAGCAGCAAAAGCAGCAGCTTCCCATACGGGGTCATTAGCAGGAAGTGATGCGGTTTTGGATGCAGCATTTAAAAGATGTGGAGTATTAAGAGTTAATAGTATTTCTGATTTATTTGATATGTCAGAAGTATTAGCAAAACAACCTTGTCCTCAAGGTCCTAGATTAACCATTCTGACCAATGCGGGTGGACCGGGAGTATTAGCGACGGACTCATTGATAGAAAGTGGAGGAGAATTAGCAGTAATTTCTCCCCAAACTATGGAAAATTTAAATCATATATTACCTCCACAATGGAGTCATAATAACCCCATAGATATTTTGGGAGATGCGGATCCACAACGTTATACAAAAGCCTTACAGATTGCCAGTGAGGATAGCAATAGTGATGGTTTATTAGTAATTTTGACGCCTCAAGCTATGACTGATCCCACCAGGATTGCCCAGGAATTAAAGCCCTATTCTCAAATGCAGGGCAAACCTATTTTAGCCAGTTGGATGGGTGGAGATGATATTGCAGAAGGGAAAAAAATTCTCAACCTTGAGGGGATTCCTACATATTCCTATCCTGATACTGCTGCTAGGATATTTAGTTATATGTGGCGTTATAGTTATAACTTAAAGGGGATTTATGAAACTCCTGTATTACCCGCCTTGGAATGTGATAGTAATACTCGCAATTGTGGTTTAGTGACAACTCTGATTGCAGAAGCTAGGAAAGCGGGAAGAACAATTTTAACTGAATTTGAATCCAAGGAAATTTTAGCAGCTTATGGCATTCCAGTAGTAGGAGGAAGCATTGCCCAAAGTCCGGAAGAAGCGGTAGAATGGGCAGAAAAAATTGGCTATCCTGTAGTATTAAAATTGTATTCCCATACAATTACCCATAAAACAGATGTGGGGGGAGTTCAGTTAAATTTAAGAAATGCTGAATCAGTAAAAAAAGCCTATCATTTTATAGAGACCTCAGTTTTAGAAAAAACGAGACCAGAGGATTTTTTAGGTGTAACCGTACAACCCATGGTCAAAACCAATGGCTATGAATTAATTATTGGTAGTAGCTTGGATCCCCAATTTGGTCCAGTATTATTATTTGGCACTGGAGGACAATTGGTAGAAGTCTTTCAAGATAGTTCTATTGCTCTACCACCCCTAAATACCACCCTAGCACGTCGGATGATGGAGCAGACTAAAATTTATCAAGCTTTAAGGGGGGTCAGGGGTAGACAAAGTATTGATATGCAAGCTTTGGAGGAACTGTTAGTAGTCTTTAGTCATTTGGTAGTAGAACAACCGTGGATTAAAGAAATAGATATTAATCCTTTATTAGCAATTCCCCCCACACCCGATCATCCAGGTGGTTTAATTGCATTAGATGGAAGAATAGTATTACATCCAGCTGAGGTACAAGAGGAGCAATTACCTAAATTAGCCATTCGTCCCTATCCCCATCAATACGTCGCTAATTGGAGCTTAAAAAATGGCACGGAGGTGATTATTCGTCCTATTCGTCCTGAAGATGAACCATTGATGGTTAAATTTCACCAAACATTATCGGAAGAAGCTATTTATTTTCGTTATTTTCATCTGATCAAACTAAGTCAAAGAATTGCCCATGAAAGACTGACTAGGATTTGTTTTATTGATTATGACCGAGAAATGGCCTTAATTGCTGAACAGGAAGATCCACATACTCAACAGAAGCAAATTTTAGCGGTAGGAAGATTAACTAAACTACATGGTAGTAATAGTGCGGAATTTGCTATGTTGGTCACTGATGGTTACCAGCGCAACGGGTTAGGTACAGAAATTCTCACAAGATTAATGGAAATAGCCAAGAATGAGAAAATATCCGTGATTTTTGCGGAGATTCTGGCGGAAAATATAGCCATGCAGAAGGTGTGTAAAAACTTAGGTTTTGAGATTTTGCCAACTGAGGATGGGACTATCTTGAAAGCGGAAATCTATCTATAATTGCTGCAATACAAATTGGATTAATCATCAGCAAAAGAAAACCATCAATTCTCTGGTGACAAGAATTTTTTGATGACAGGTGAAATTTCTAAGATTACCTGTTCATTTACTAATTGGGTAGAAAGAAGATAACGTCTTTTTAGAGATTGAATGCTATTGACCACGTCCTGGTGAAAATAATAGTGATTTTCTATATCAGTCAGTGGTATGGAACCAGATTGACTAGCGATGAATTTCAATATTTCTGTTTCTAATAATGACAAACCGTCTAAAGTTTGTCGTAAAAATGCCATTAGATCAATATCTATAGAAGGTTGTTGTAGTTGCAGAAATTTATTAATGTCACCTGCAAATAAATCTTGAATTAGATGTCCGATAATTTGTAAGTAACGCGGATTACCTTCATATATATCAATTAATGTCTGATATGTTTGTGGACATTTAAGTTGATACTTTTTGAGCAAATTGACAGCATCAGTACCTAACCCTGATAACTCCCAGGGGAAAACATTCTGATAATTATTATTAGTCAACACGGACAATTCAGGAATCTTTTCACTGCTAATAAGAATGACGCAACTTTGGTTTTTGACACTAAATAATAGTTTAAATAAATTACTGTATGGTTCATATTCCTGTTGATATTGACCGGATAATTGTTGATTTTTAAAAACACAGTTAATATCATCCAGGATAATTAAATATCTTTCTTGTGCCAAAGATTTTTTTAGATCGGAAAGTTCATAAGTGGAATTATTCTCGGTAATGTCATCGTTAAACCCTATTATTTCTGTAATCAATTCTGTCAGTATAGGTTGGGAATAGAGACTTTTATAAATAAGCCAGTCAAAATTCTCTTTAATTTTGTTCATCAGTTCCAAAGCTAGAGCAGTCTTACCAATACCCCTAATTCCCAGCAGGACAATTAAACTGCATTTTTGTTCCAGAATCTTTGTTTGCAGTAAAGATAATTCCTCTTCCCTTCCATAAAAATCTTCTATCTCAGGTGCTTCTGTTAAATCTTGGCGAGGGATAACACTATCTTTTTTATCTTCAATTTGGTCGGTTTTTTTTGACGGTAGAGATTCTTGAAAAACTCTACCACTATTGATAGTCAAAATATTAGTTGACGAAAAACCATCCCCCATAGATTTCTGAAAAACATTACCACTGTTGATGGTCAAAATATTAGTTGACGAAAAAGTATACCTACCCAAATTTGTTCTGATATTAAACTTGTTAAGTTTTTCTCCGATCGACTGAGTCAAATAATGCCACAATTTATTTGCACTATCTTTAATATATTCCTCTGTCAAGTTTTGTTCTTGAGCAATATCCAGGTGGGACTTACCGTTGAGTGTTCCCTCGAGGATAACTCGTTGTAAATCATTGAGATGTTGTCCCTGGTGTTCAAATACTTGTGTATCTGCAATTTCAATAATTTCTTCGATGCTTAACACTACTGACTCCGGAGTATTAGTTCAATCCTTTGAGGATTTTATCATGGTTCTTGTGACTGGCGATCGCCCTTTTAACCCCTGTTAAATTTAATACGTAGAGAATTAAGTAATTAAGCGATCGCCCGGTGAATTATGCCAGCAAAAAACCATCTATCTAAACACCGAAAAGCTTATAAGAGAGATTAAAAAAATCTTAACATTCCAATATCATTGCTCCTGATTTTTTATTTGGTTGACACCCAATTGAGACAGAATAATTGCCAAGCGCTCCAGAGTCTCTGGTGAAAGTCCTTCTAAGAGGTCCTGAAGAGAATATTGCTTTAACACCTCTTTTGGAGAATATTGCTTTAACACTTCTTCTGGAGAATATTGCTTTAACAAATCTTTTGGAGAATATTGCTTGATCTCTTCCGGAGAATATTGCTTTAACACCTCTTCAGTCGGTATATCTCTCAAGTGATTTATTACAAAATCTTTTTTAAATTGCTCTAATGTATATGTCATTGGTAGTTTCTCCTTTAAGTAAAACTCATATAGTTGCTGCATTAACACGCTATGCTCGCTATTGAGGTAAATTTCTTGATAATGGCTAATCGCTTCTTCTACCACTTCTGCTTTTGCACTAAACAGTCTCCACAACTCATTATTGGCACTTTTAGGTATTTAGAAAGCACTATCAGTCTAACGTTCATACCAACACATTCTATATCATAAACCCCTTGACTGACACCTTTCCATTTTAATTTCCCCATTAATTGGGTCGGTTCGTGGGTTGTTAATCCATAAAGTTTGTAGTCCTCCTCTGGTAGCAGATTCGACAAAGATTTACTTGTTTGCTTCCGATAATTGACATAGTGTCCTATTAGTTCCATTAGTGACCAAACCGTGAATGATTCATGGATGGACTTATAGCTGATTAGGTTGTGTTTAGACATGTTTTCTAAACCTGCTGGATACAGATTGAATCCGCTGTCTTTATATCTCTTAATGATTATGATGTCTAGCAGTTGTTTTCTGATGGTTAGATCCTTTTCTACTTCCACCTCATAAGGGCTACCATAGAAGTGGACGGTTATAAACATTCCTAGAAGGCGGTGCCAATCTCTATTTGGATTTTGGGAAGAGTTTTTTTTCCGAGGTTTGGGTTTTTTACTTACCATGACTGGACTATTGGCATATCTTCTTATTAAGTGTGGGTTGAGTTAATTACCCCATGTCAATATGGTATCAGAAATTTTTACACTAATTTGTTACCAATTCGATTGAATGAGGTTACTCCATATTCTAGCATCCCCAGATCCAGCTCTTGTTGATTATGTTAAATTGGAGGCGCTCTTTTAACCACTTTCATAATTTCCCTTCGCACTTGCGAGATCGCATTGCACTGATTATACAATAACGCCCGTTTTAGCTTTTGTACAACTAGATTGTATGATAGGGAATTTAAGTAATTAAGCGATCGCCCGGTGAATTATACCAGCAAAAAACCATCTATCTAAACACAGAAAAGCTTATAAGAGAGATTGAAAAAATCTTAACATCCCAATATCATTGCTCCTGATTTTTTATTTGGTTGACACCCAATTGAGACAGAATAATTGCCAAGCGCTCCAGAGTCTCTGGTGAAAGTCCTTCTAAGAGGTCCTGAAGAGAATATTGCTTTAACACCTCTTCTGGAGAATATTGCTTTAATACCTCTTCAGTCGGTATCTCTCTCAAGTGACTTATTACAAAATCTTTTTTAAATTGCTTTAATGTATACGTCATTGGCAGTTTCTCCTTTAAGTAAAACTCATACAGTTGTTGCATTAGTACACTATACTCACTGTTGCGGTAACTTTCTTGATAATGGCTAATCGCTTCTTCTACCACTTCTGCTTTCGCACTAAACAGTCTCCACAACTCATTGTTGGCACTTTTGGGTATTTTGGAAAGCACTATCAGTCTAACGTTCATACCAACACATTCTATATCATAAACCCCTTGACTGACACTTTTCCATTTTAATTTCCCCATTAGTTGGGTCGGTTCGTGGGTTGTTAATCCATATAGTTTGTAATCCTTCTCTGGTAGCAGATTCGACAAGGATTTACTTGTTTGTTTCCGATAATTGACGTAGTGTCCTATTAATTCCATTAGTGACCAAACCGTGAATGATTCATGGATGGACTTATAGCTGATCAGGTTATGTTTAGACATGTTTTCTAAACCTGCTGGATAGAGATTGAATCCGCTGTCTTTATATCTCTTAATGATTATGACGTCTAGCAGTTGTTTTCTAATAGTTAGATCCTTTTCTACTTCCACCTCATAAGGGCTACCAATGAGGTTACTCCATATTCTAGGATCCCCAGATCTAGCTCTTGTTGATTATCTTGAATTGAATACAGGCGATCGCTCTGTTGAATTTGTAAACAGGTTTGGTGAATACGGTTTCTATAATTAGGGATACCTTCATGTGCTTCATCAATAATTACTAAATCTGGTCCTCCATAACGATTAAAGTCTACTTGGAAGTCACCACCTTTACGACTCATTAGGTTTTTGTTATAAAGTTCGTAATCATGAGGTTTAAACCCTTAAGGGTGTAGGTAGGTGGTCTAGGTTTATTGCAATTTGACCGATGATGCGTTCTGATTCTTGACTGTCGTAGTTTTCTATCATGGTTAGTTATTTAGTAAATGGGCCATTCTGGAATTACTGTGTCAATACTGGTCATAGTTGCTATGGTTTGCTGGAGTGCTACCACAATTTTCTGGTACTGTTGGATATCATCATCACTTAGGGTGCGTCCCTTACGATCCTTGAGCCATTTTTGACAAACTTGATAACCTCCTATATAAAAGTTCCAAACTTCTTCGGGTACTCCCAAAAATTTGTCACCTTTTTTGTTGATTAATACTGCATTTTGGGTATATTTAGGATATCCCGCATCTACTATTGAATTACCTCCATTTGGGGTAAATTGGGTGATAAGGTTATTTAATTTGGGTGATTTCATGAGGTGCAGGGCTACTAATTGTTCTCCACATTCTGCAAGTTGACAAAATAGGTTATTGTTTCTGGTGAGGGGAACGCGGGGGAAGTCTATTTTCAGAAATTCAGCGTAGCGTGTGCGGTAGGTGGGGGAGTGGAAGATGGCATAGATATAGTAGAATATGGTTTCTGGTGTGGGGAGATAACCCAGGTTTATTTCTATTTTTTTGAGGAACTTTTCTGAAAAGTTGGGGCGTTTTTTTTGTTGCAGTTCTTGCGGTTGATTTGTGTCGGGGTAGAGGTAAAGGGGAAAAACAGTTCCTCCACCTCTACGAAAAATATTTTGATCTATAATTAAATTACAAATAAAAATGACATCCCAATAAGTTGATCCTATTGCTGCTCCTTGTCTTCCCAAGACTATGCCATAATTCAGATATAGAAAATGTTGCATAACACGATAATTTAATCGTGCCACAAATTCTTGATGGTAAAAGATAAACCTTTGATCAAATGGTCTAAATATTTCTTGCTTAATATAAGT
The DNA here is from genome assembly GCA_000175855.1 of Raphidiopsis brookii D9. Lineage (GTDB taxonomy): Bacteria > Cyanobacteriota > Cyanobacteriia > Cyanobacteriales > Nostocaceae > Raphidiopsis > Raphidiopsis brookii. Next base: position 7,562 of record ACYB01000002.1, on the reverse strand, counting down.
TTCTATTTCTTGATCTGTGATACATTCTCTAGCTGTAGAAGCATTCCATTTATCTTTATCAAATAATTGTAATCCAAAGATATCAACTACTTCTTGATCACTTTTATTGCTGTCTAGAAATTTTACTATGTTATCTTTGATTTCCTTAAATGAATAATTAATAACCAGTTTATCTCTCTTAGTAAGACATCCTAAAGAATATTCTTGCATAATATCAGTAATTTTTAAAAACTGCCCATACTCTGCAAATAAATATGTATCTTGAGGAATTAATAAATAAAACTCAGACTTTGGTTTAACCTCAGAAAACTTAGTAGTATTAACTGTATTTTCAGTCAAGGTATTATATTTATATTCCCTTAAACCATATAAGTGAGAATGATTAATATACTTATCTTCTGCTTTAATTGCCAAACTAATAGTAACACCCTGTTGAATATCAAAAACATTTTCATCCTTACCACCATCAATATCACTTTCCTTCTTCTTACTATTCCCATGCAAATCATAAATATAAATACCATTAAAACTATCAATCAAATGCTGACGCATTCCCCTAAATGTGGGGTTATCTAAAAATCCATGGTTACTAATAAAAGCTAATATCCCTTGACCTGACTGATCAATTCTCCACTGACCAAAACGAATAAATTTAACATAATCATCCTGTAACCACTTGGGGTTTTTCTCACCTAATGGTTTACCATCTACAAAGTAATAATGATTAACTAACTCCTTAATCCAAGGATTGTTATTTTCCGAATGTCCCGAATAGGGAGGATTCCCAATTACCACCATAATCGGTTCCTCTTTCTTAACCCTAGCCCCCGCTTTCGCCTCTTCAGCAATTAATTGTTCCATCTGGGGGATATTTAAACTTAATTGCTGGGTTTCTTCCCTTAACGTAATATCCTCTAAAGTATTAATTAAATAAACCCCTAATCGTTTACCACCATCAAACTTATAACCAGTTTCTTGCAAAAACAAACCTATTTTCAGATGGGCGATCGCATAGGGAGACATTAACAGCTCAAAACCAAATATTCTAGGTAGCAACCGCTCCTCAACATACCCAGACCAAGATTTGTCAACTAAGCCTTCCGTCAGTGCTGCAGGTGACTCCTGAAACCGTTGATAAATAAGTTGACAAATCCATAATAAAAACGTACCAGTACCACAAGCAGGGTCAAGAATCATCACCTCTGGATCTGCTAAACCCAAGGGTTTATTAAACTTTTCTTTCACCAAAATATCTACAGAACGCACCATGTAAGAAACCACGGGTTCGGGTGTGTAATAAACCCCCGTCGTTCTCGCATTTGGGGTTTATATGCTGCTAAGAAATCTTCATAGAACCGAATTACAATATCCTCCCGGTTCATTTTCATCTCAAAATCTGACAGAATCGCATCCATCTTAGTAGTACGAAGAATAACGAAAATATCAGAAATTGCTCCTATCAAATCATCACCCAATTTCTCAGCACTGCGTTCAGAAACATCCTGAAACAGCTTACGTAGAAAGGGATTAGTTTCGGGTAATTGTTGCCAAGCTGATTCTCTATCAAATAAGGTTTCTTGTGTCCTTCCTGCTCTTTTATCTCTCACATATCCAAACACTCTGGCAGTAAACAAAGCATAGGCAATAGTTTGGGCATAAATGTCGGCAAAACTATAATCTTTTTCATGATCTGAACTCAGTTTAAGAGAAGGTAATAATTCCCGCTGAAAACTTTTAAGTAATGTATGTAAATATCCATCTTCCCGTTCTTGCTTGTAAGCGATAGGTATTACCTGCTCAATCTGACGAGCTGCTTGTGCTAATTTTAGGGCCAACTCCTTGGCGGTCTTGATTGGTTCATAAAACACCCATTCCACTAAAGGAACAGACATCAGTGCTTTAGTAGCAATAAATATTTCGTCTTGTGTAATTCTTTTTAGTCTAGACAGTAACTGCTCATCATCATAACTAAAAGTTTGAATTTGTTGCTGACGCAATTTACCTTCTCCAGGAAGGATTAAAGAAATCCTACCAGATGACCCATTGGGTAAAATTAGATACATGACGGGTTGTTCCTCAGCTACTCGACTGATGTAATGACCGTAAATATCTTTTTGTTGCGCTTCCTCAGTGAAAAATCTTTTAGCCTCTAATTCACTTAAAGACACCAGTTCTCTATAAAAACCTACTGCAATAGGGCAAGTTTCCGCTGCTTCCTCTTCATCATTACCAGGACGTAAATACCAAAACCGTGAACCTTCCCGATCCAGTTCTTTCACCGGATATCCTAACAATTGCCGTAATGCTTCCACACGAATTTTTTCGTCTTGGCTATTTCTGACAATTTGTAACTGTCCTGATGTGAAGGTCATTTTATTCCTTTCTTTAATTTGTCTGAATGTTATAGAGTTAAAATGTTATAAACTTAGTCAGATAATGATGCTGTATGAGCATAACACTACCCGAATCTACTTGGCAAGCATTTTACTTGCTTGTTTTTATTACGTTTTATTAAGCATTGGAGAAAGGCGATCGCCTGATTATTCCTTGTTGATCATGCATCCGGATTCGCCCTGTCCTTAAAATTCAAGGTAAATTACAATTTACTAAATTACTATTTGTTGATGATTGACTGATTTTACCATGTATGTATGTATATTGTAGCCAACAACACCTGAATCAAAGTAATCATCGTTTTTGTACTCAGTGTGGGGAATCATTACCTTTATCCTCAGAAAGGATAATCAACAATCGCTATCAAATCCTACACATATTGGGACAGGGTGGATTTGGTCGAACCTATTTGGCTATGGATAAACAAAAGAATGGTCAAAAATGTGTTTTGAAGGAATTTGCACCTCAGCTATCTCAACCGGAAGATCTGCAAAAAGCTCGGGAATTATTTCAACGGGAAGCAGGTGTACTTAGAAAAATCCATCACCCACAAATTCCTGAACTCCATGAGTTTATACAGGTAAAAATAGGCAGTAAAGATTTTTTCTTTTTAGTTCAAGATTATGTGGAAGGTGTTAACTATCACCAACTATCTCAACAACTACAAAAACAAGGGATATCTTTCACCGAGGTGGAAGTTATTACCCTATTAGAAAATATTTTGCCCGTTTTGAGCTATATTCATTCCTTAGATATAGTCCACCGCGATATCTCCCCCGATAATTTGATTCTCCGCCAAAGTGATAATTTACCAGTGTTAATTGATTTTGGAGGTGTTAAACAATTACCAGCTTATCAAGGTTTGTGGCAAACTAATCTCGTGGGAAATGGTACCTTGTTAGGTAAAAAGGGATATGCACCAGAGGAACAGTTAATCGCAGGAAAGGTCTTTAAAAGTAGCGATTTATATTCTTTGGCAGTAACTGCTTTGGTTTTAATTAATGGTCAAGATCCTCAGTCACTTTATGATAGTCATCATGGTACTTGGTATTGGGGTACTAGAATTCAGGTTAGTCCTCAGTTGGAATCAGTCTTGAAAAAAATGTTGGCATATAAACCAAGCGATCGCTATCAAGAAGCTGATCAAGTTATAAAAGACTTATTAAAGTTTGCTTTAATTCGACCAAGTAATAAATTATCAAATAGTTTAGGGAAAATATAATAAAACCGATTAATTCTCACCACATTCAAAATAGTCCTCCCATGACTAAATTGAAAACCTTGATAGCAGCACCAGGAAGAACCATTTATGTAACTACTCAAGCTGTTATTAATAAGATACACATGCCTTTATGGTTGCGTCCATTTGCTATGACTTTCATTATTACTACGGGAATTGGTTTAACCGGTGCTGGTCTGTGGTCTTTTGGCAACTTCTTAGTTAAAACTTTGACATCGGTTAGTTTACCCAAAGTGGAAATTCCCCAATTTCCCTCTGTTCCTTCTCTTCCCTTTGGTCGGAGTCAACGTAGTATTGAGAATGTATTCACCCGGTTACAGCAATTGGAGATTTCTCGAAGATTTTTTATTAAGACAGTTGATGAAACATTTTATACTTCCAGACCGGAATTAAAGAACAGATCTCTGCGAGATACAGCGGGGGATAGAGCTTTAAGAAAAGAGTGGAATAATAAAGCAGATGAACTATTATGGAAAATTGAACAGGCTAATCTTAGTCAAAGTGCGCGGAAGAAAATGGGTAGCTATAGTCAACAAGATTTGCAGCGTTGGAATAGATTGGCAAAAGCTGGTAAATTAGGTAAGTATCGCTCCTTGGAAGAGGTAAGAAAAGAAACCTATAGAAAATTTGATTCATTGTTTCCTGGTCAAGAACGTGGGAAACTAAATCGTGGTACCTTCTTGCAAATTTGGTGTGCTATCGCCTCCGATTTAGTGGGCAATAAGTGATACACTTTCCTGCTGTTCCACGCTAAGTCTTAAAGCAATGTAATTTAGCTTAAATTATAATAACTTGTACAACAATTTGGTTTTTTAGCTGGGGCTAAAAAGCTAATCGCTTAGTTTCGGCTCGCCAAATATATTACCAGTTTAAATATCTGAGCGCAAATATCTATCTTTGGATAGATAAAACTAGATTTTATCCGGGAGCAAATATCTATCTTTAGGTACATGAAATTAGGTTTCATAATTACTTAGAGTGCTTTTGTTTACTCTCTGTGAAAATTAACGCTACTAATTATGAAATCTTATCTATATCTGTTGTTTCCCGCTGTAGTGGCTAGTCTAGCTTTTACTACATCCGTCAAAGCTGAGGAAGTTTCCACCAAAGCTACTGATTTAATAGGGGGTAGTGCTAATCTGCTAGCTCAATCTTCCGATCCTGGAGTTACACCAACATCTCCCACCACTAACCCTTCTACTCCTTCTTCCGATCCTGGAGTTACACCAACATCTCCCACCACGGACCCTTCTACTCCTTCTTCCGATCCTGGATTTACACCAGTATCCCCCACCACTAACCCTTCTACTCCTTTGTATATAGGTGGAGATATTAATCCTGACCTACCTGCGAGTAATTACTGGTATGGGAGTCTTAGTGGTGGTTTTGGTTCTCAAAGTGATGTGGATTTAAAGGCGCTAGGTATTAAAGTGGCAAGCGTAAGTTCTAATGGTGCCTTTTCATTCAATGGAGCAGCTGGTTATCAGTTTGAACAGGTAAGGGCTGAATTAGAAGTCGGTAACCAATTTTTTAGTGCAAAGGAAGTAACTGCTATTAATGGTTCGTCACAGTTGATATCTGGTAATTTGAGTGCCACTACTATTCTAATAAATGGCTACTATGATATCCCCACAGGTTCTAAATTCCGCCCTTATGTTGGTGGTGGTCTTGGTTTAGGTTTTATTAGAGGTAAGATAAAGTACCCTAATGGTAATAGCGACGATTCTGATGGCGATTCTTTTGCCTATCAGCTGAAAGCTGGTGTACAATATGAAATTACCAAAAAAGGAAATGTTTTTGGTGAACTGAAATATTCCAGCATTTCAAGTTATGGTGCTAAAGAGAAACTTATAGTCAATAACATACCAGTCCAAGTAGATATTGGTCCTTATAATTCCTTCAGCTTTGCTGTTGGCTATCGTCAAGGTTTCTAACGGAGCTTACTTCTGATTTATCGGTCATCGCAAAACTGTGTGTTACACTTTTTGTAATACACAGTTAACATGCATTCTAGCCAGTGTTAGTCCACAAAACCTGGAGGAGGATAATGGGATAATGTATAAAATACTTAAAAATAAGATATATGTTGCAAATCTATCCCTATTTGTGCTTATATCTGTGTCAACCTCATCAACCTCAGCACAAACAACAACAGGAATTGAGGATATAGCCAGGAAGACTACAGTTCAAATCAACAGTAATGCCAACCCTGGTGGATCAGGTGTAATTATCAAAAAAGAAGGAACAATTTACACCGTACTCACCGCAAACCATGTTGTATGTGATAACCTAGGTACAATAAAAATTCGCTGCCGAACAGACTCGAATTATACTGTTGTAACCTATGATGGTAAAGAATATCCTATGAAGTACCGTCAAAGTCTGCAAATAAATGTCCAAGATCCAGACCTAGCAATAATAAGATTTGAATCTAGGGAAAACTATCAGATTGCACCATTGGGAAATTCTGATAATGTCAAAATACAATCAGATATTTTGGTTGCAGGATTTCCCACTATTTTTGGTAGAGTCGGCAAACAAAGGACTTTTACTATCACCAATGGAAAAGTAGTTACTTTTATTCCTAATTCTGATCGGGGATACGGACTGGTATATAATGCCACGACATTTATCGGAAATAGCGGCGGTCCTGTATTTGATATTTATGGAAGAGTAATTGGCATTCACGGATTGGCAGATACTGATGATGGGGAGACCAATAATAACAATCAATCGGAAACAGTAAATGGTGTGAAACCAACACAGAAAACTGGTTTTAATGCGGGCATTCCAATTAATATCTTTTTCTCCCTTAGCAATTTCAATCAGCAAGTAAACCCTACGGTTCCATAAATCGCCAGCCTAATCCAATTAATCCAAATAATGTTAATCTAAGTAATGGTGCTATTGCTTATAATGATCGCGGAGTTAACCGCTACCAATTGGGAGATAAGCAGGGTGCAATCAGTGATTTTACTCAAGCTATTAACCTTAATCCTAACTTTGCTCAACCCTACTACAACCGGGGAGCAACCCGCAATGACTTAGGAGATAAGCAGGGTGCAATCAATGATTTTAGTCAATTTATCAATTTTTATCCCCGTAATAGCTTAGCTTATTTTAACCGAGGAATTGCCTGGCATGAATTGGGAGATAAGCAGAGAGCAATCAGTGATTTTACTCAGGTTATTAAACTCAATCCTAACAATGTTGCTGCCTATTACAACCGAGGAGCAAGTCGCAGTGACTTAGGTGATAAACACGGGGCAATCAATGATTTTACCACCGTTATTAACCTTAATCCTAACTTTGCTCAACCCTACTACAACCGGGGACTTGCCCGTCATAACCTGGGAGATAAGCAAGGTGCAATCAGTGATTTTACTCAGAGTCTGAGACTTGATTATAGAGATCCTACTGCCTACAACAATCGGGGAATTGCCCGCTACGACATGGGAGACAGGCAAGGTGCAATCAATGATTTTACTCAAGCTATCCAAATTAGTCCTAACTTTGCTCAAGCCTATAATAATCGGGGACTTGCTCGTCATAATATGGGAGATAAGCAGGGTGCAATCAGTGATTTTACTCAAGCTATCCAAATTAATCCTAACTTTGCTCAAGCCTACAATAATCGGGGAGCAACTCGCAATGACCTAGGTGACAAAGAAGGAGCTATTAGAGATTTCAACAAGGCGTCACAGTTATTTGATTCGAGAAGATGATAGAATAAGAATAAGTCAAGTAAAAGTAACTTTTATGGCAACCCTACTCAGTGAAAGCAAATCACAGACGGGACCGGTTATCTCATGGGAGGCCTTACCCGATGATTTTCAACTAGAGGATGAACCAGTGGACAATATAGGACAACCACTTTTAGCAGGAGCTTTGTCTGAAAGTTTAGAAATTGGTGGTTTTATTCAACCAC
>ACYB01000003.1 GCA_000175855.1 Raphidiopsis brookii D9 | reverse complement strand
CCTTTACTTTCCGAAGGCAGGGGACGGGACCCAGGGGGAACCCCCAGGTTTTTTGCGCCCAAACATGCAGAGGCTTTTTCCCTTTTTTGGGGCCAAAGGGGTGCGCCGTAAATGTCGTGCGCCCATGCCAGGCCTTCCTTCGCCTTCCTTTTCATGTTCTTGTGCCCAGCGGGTGGGCTCGTTGCGCATGACCAACACCCCCACCTCGAGCTTATCTTGCCCAACATGTTGGTATGCCCACCAGATGTTCGACGGGCCGCAGGTACCACACAACGAAACTCCACGTATTCCTGATACACCCCCAGGTGCAGTGCATGAAGTTCGTCTGCCACCAGCGACGTGTAAGGCAGGATGCCGAGGGCGGCATCAAGCAGGGGACACATATGTGCAAGCCAGCCATTGTTCCGAACACATCCATAACGCGGCAGTAACCGGAAAGCTCTCCAGGCGGTTGAAGGAACCAATGTCCGGCACATATTTGTTGGGTTCAAGACGGTATCCCTGTCGCAGGCCCAAGGTTGGGTACTCGGCAGTCAATCACACACCTTTGTGTCCATCCATATGCTTGTCAGCGCGGGGGATCGCCACCAGACGCTGGTGGTGTGCAGCGGTTACCACAACCCGACGCTCGCAACGATCGCAAGCTTTGCCCATACTCCGGATCGGTATTCAAGTGCCATCCACACCCCAATGGGTTCAGCCCCCTCGTATCGAACCAATCCTCCTTGGTAGCCGAGCAATACATGCATGGCCTCGGCGGCGAAGAGGACCACTGCATGAAGCCGCAAGTGTTGGTTTGCTCGCTCCTGTCCCTTTGCGCGTAGATGCAGGCACATCGCTTGGGAAGTGTTGCGCGTGCAAGCTTGGCCCTCTCAGGTTCGTCGTCGTTGAAGGGGGTCCCGTCGTGGCGCCTCCGGGGGGTGCTCGCCAGCAGCTAAGGCGCCCAGCGCCCAGTGCAGCCACCGGTGGATGCTACCAAACGAACACCATCCACGGCAGCCGCACTTGCAGCCAAGCTTTGTCCGAAAGCAAGCCAGCAAATGGCGCATGCCACCCACCAACGACACCAACCAAACTCCGATGATGCTGTCGTGCCTGTTGCATGGGACAGCATCCACATACACAGCAACTAGCACACCATCGCCTCCAGCAGCGGCCACACTGGGATGGTCGCGGACCGCTGGGGGCCAGAAGACAGGTGTGCCCTGCGTGCTCTCGAACTGTTCCAAAAAAGCCTTGTGGTCGCAATCTCCCCCGCCATTGTTGCATGTGCAGTCTGCACCGGCACGGAGTGCACAGTGCGAGAAAGAGCATGCCGATGATGCNCAGGATTCGGCAGCCTGTGCAAGCTGTTGTCGCTAGTGTCGCTGTTGGTTGCCTGTCTGACATGTTGCGTGTAGTGCCCGCGCGGCCTCCCTGGAGCAAAAGCGAAGCGTGAAGCCGACCCCATGTAGACCGCCCTTGACAGCGTAGTGGCATAACCACGCACATGGCATATGCAGATATGCCCCTGCCCATCTGCATCTCCAGCCAGGAAGTTTGTGAACACCTTCGCCAGCTTCTTCAGGAGTCATGTCTGGCAAACCCGTTGCTTCACCCAACCTCCAGCCTTCCCTGTCCGAGTCATCATTAGGAGGACCAGCGCCCTCGTCCTCAACATGCCCCGCGGGTGGACCAGGAGTTCCCCATGAGTGCAAGGGGATGGATGCCGACATCGTGCTTGAGCCCAGAATCGGCTACAGGAAGACTGGTGAAAGACATCGCCCACAACACCCAGTGCGCACCCACAGCACCCGCAGCACCCACAGCACCCACTGCACCCACTGCACCCACTGCACCCACTGCACCCACTGCGCCCGCTGCACCCATTGCACCCACTGCGCCCGCTGCACCCACAGCACCAACTGCACCCAATGCGCCCCCTGCGCCCACTGCACCCACCACCAGCCAGCCAGCTTGCCTGCCTGCCTGCCTGCCTGCCTGCCTGCCTGCCTGCCCGCTTGCCTGCCTGCCTGCCTGCCTGCCTGCTTGCTTGCCTGCCTGCCTGCTTGCCTGCCTGCCTGCCTGCCTGCCTGCCTGCCTGCCTGCCTGCCTGCCTGCCTGCCTGTGATGATGATGAAGATGATGAGCATGAGCATGAGCATGAGCATGAGCACGAGCACGAGCACGAGCACGAGCACGAGCACGAGCATGGGCATGGGCATGGGCATGGGCATGAGCATGGGCATGAGCATGCGGATGCGGATGAGGAGGGGCATGTTGGTGGTAATGATGGTGGTGGTGATGGCGATGGCGATGGTGATGGTGATGGTGATGGTGATAACGATGGTGATGGCGATGGCGACGGTGATGGTGATGTGATGGCGATGGCGATGGTGATGGCGATGGCGACGGTGATGGTTATGTGATGGCGGTGGCTATAAATGTGGTGATGGCGATGGCGATGGCGATGGCGATGGCGATGGCGATGGCGATGGGTAATGGTGATGTTTTGGTTCAGTGTATCTGTGTCTCTGTGTCTCTGTCTCTTTGTGTCTCTGCGTCTCTGCGTCTCTGCGTCTCTGTGTCTCTGTGTCTCTGTGTCTCTGTGTCTCTGTGTCTCTGTGTCTGTTTGTCTGTTTGTCTGTGTGTCTGTTTGTCTGTGTGTAGATGTGTCTGTGTGTGCTGTGTGTGTTGTGTGTGCTGTGTGTGTTGTGGGTGCTGTGTGTGCTGTGGTGGGTCTTGTGCTCCTTTTCCATTTTGCAAGAGGGAGCAAGCCCACTGCAATGCTCAACTGACGGCTTGCCTCCGTTTTGCAATGGTCGACGGCTCCCCCCCCCCCCCCCCCCCGCGCGTGGCATTGCCCCTGAAGCGAAATTGCGCGCGGGCGCCGCCCAACGCTGACGTTGGGCCGAAAACTTTGACGTTGGGCCGAACATCATCGGAAACGCTAGGCCAGCCAGGATTTCAGACGCAAAATGCCGAAAACTCGGACCGAACTAATTTTATATAAATCCCATGAGGGTTCATATGATGTTTTTTTTAAGATATGTAAGGACCTTATGACAATGATTTGTTTGGTGTTATCCACATGCTGTTGGAGGATTTCAATTTTCACATAAATGTAATATGCAATTGTTCCATAATAATTTCATGAAGTACCTTTGTTTGATGAATTTCGTTGTTCGAACCGATTGCATTAAACACAACATTGAAAATTCATTTTTTCAATCCAACACGCCGGTTTCGAATCCAAAACGCCGGCTTTGAATCCACAACACCGGTTTTCAATCCAAGACACCGGTTTCGCACCCCAAAAACCCATTTTTCAAAGCAACTAACTTATGTTTCCCCCTTCCCAAAACCCGAATTTCCAACCCCACACCAAAGGTCTCCCAATCCTTGGCTTTTGCCTATTCATTCCTTGCCAATGGGCCTTTTTGCTTCCCCGTAAATACGGGTAAATGGGGGCCTGGGGGGGGTTTAGGGGGGCCCCTTTACCCCCTTATAAACCTGGAAACA
>ACYB01000004.1 GCA_000175855.1 Raphidiopsis brookii D9 | reverse complement strand
TAAACACCATGTGTAAAATTTATATTGTGAGGTCTGTTGATGCATAATACAGTGGGTGCGATTGCCAAGCACTCGCACTTGCGAGATGGCCTATTAACCCACGTTAAATTTAATAGGTTCTGTACCATGGGTTTTTCTTTCTCCCTAGCATTTACTCCATCCATCACAACATGAGCAGCTCTAACTATTTTAAACAGAATTAAAAGAATTAGCCTCCCTTTTTAAGCTATCCATTACCCACATCTTTCTTAACATAAAATTTGACAAAATCCAGGGATTGTGTATTGAGTATGAAAATACCCAGAGTCAAATCAGAGTCAGTCAATGGAAGAGTGGATCACACAAGAACTGGAAAGAACCGAGTTAGGGGATAAAAGAAGAACCAAAAGGTTAATCAAAATAGTGTCAAATCTGAGTGCATCACCAGAAGCCAGTGTACCGCAAGCAAGTGGAACATGGTCGCAAACCAAGGCTACTTATGACTTCTGGGACTCACCCTACATCAAACCATCCATGATTAGACAAGGACATCTTGATGCAACAGTAGAGAGAATTGCCAAGCATCAGGTAGTCTTGGCGATACAAGATACAACAGAAATAAACTACACCAGTCATAAAGCCCTATCAGGAATAGGATATTTGGATAACAAATATGCCTTGGGATTAAAAGTTCATTCAGTATTAACAGTCAGCACACAGGGAATACCACTAGGTATTATCGAGCAACAGGTGTGGTCAAGAAAAGAAGAGGAATTAGGAAAGGGAGAACAAAGGAAACAAAAAGTAACCGCACAAAAAGAAAGTCAAAAATGGCTTGATGGCTTGAAAAAAACAGATTCAATTATTCCTTCATCAGTACAAGTAGTGACAATTGCTGACAGAGAAGCGGATTTTTATGACTTATTTGCTTATCCTCGTCGTCAAAGCTCAGATTATGTGATTCGCGCCACTCAAAATCGCTGTTTGGTTGATGGTGAGAAGCATTTATGGGCAACCTTAGAATCTATGGAATCTCAAGGAACAATGACGGTGGAGGTCAAACGCAATCCGACTCGACCTTCGAGAATAGCAACACTTGAGATTCGTTATCAGACAGTTACTATCCAACCACCACAAAATCGAGCCAAAAAGGAACAACTAACTCCCATTACATTACAGGCAATTTTAGTCGCAGAAGTTGACCCACCAACAGAGGTTGAACCGATTAGTTGGTTACTTCTGACCACATTAGAAATTACCAGTCTTGAAGATGTGAAGACCTATGTGCAATGGTATTGTTATCGGTGGTTAATTGAACGCTATCATTATGTCTTAAAAAGTGGTTGTGGGATTGAGAAGTTACAACTAGAAACGGCGCAAAGATTAGAGATGGCTTTGGCCACTTACAGCATAGTGGCTTGGCGTTTGTTGTGGCTGACTTATTTAGCTCGTTGTTCACCAGATGCTAGTTGTGAACAAGTTCTAGAAACTCATGAGTGGCAAATTCTCTATGCCACCATACATCACCAACTTTATCCTCACACATCACCACCGACTCTGGCTGAAGTTGTCAATTGGATTGCTCGATTGGGTGGTTTTTTAGGTCGAAAAGGTGATGGTTCTCCTGGTGTCAAAGTTCTCTGGCGTGGATTGAGCAGACTACATGATCTTGTTCAAGGTTGGCTTATCTGTCAGTCTCTTGTCGTTAATTAATCATTAGCCTCCCCCTGTCAGTTTTTTAGCAGAAATCAATTTTATAACATCAGACTTTTTTTAAGCTCTGTTTCTTCTCATGCTCCTAAACTAGAGTCACTGATGATTTTTTGTCTCTCTACCCCCTGCATAACTTCTCCTTTTTGTCAAATTTCATGTTAAGAAAAATGTTTATAATGGATAGCTTTTTAAGGGGGTTGGGGGGGATCCAAAATAGATGAGACAAGCCGGTATTCCAGTTCGTCTTGGTTATTCTCACCGGTAAGAATAGTCTGCTTCAGCGAATTTCTGGTTATTGCTCCTGATGCTCCTGAATATCCTATATATGTCCACCAAATTTTTTACCAAGTGATAAGGTAACTTTGTTTTGGATAGCAAGAAGATATTAAATCTATTCTAGTTATAGCTGCTCACCCGGATGATGAAGTATTGGGTTGTGGAGGTGCGATCGCCTGTTACACTGCCCAAGGTATACCCGTACGGGTTATATTTCTAGCTGATGGCATTTCCTCTACAGATTCGTTTATAATGAAACTACTCAGCCCTCAACCTTGGATAAATTTTCTGTCTTTATTACCGGGGACAGTTTTAACATTTTTAACCATTACAGTTGCCTTTCTACGATTCTATGACGAACAAGACTTCAGCGTCCTCGGATACATTACCCAGCCCAGAGTCTGGAGCAACCGACTCACCTTGGCGGCCCTCGTGGTGGCAATGGTTAATTTCGGCGTTGAGTGGAACCGTCGAAATCGAGAAACAGACCGCCTGGCTGCAGCAGAGCAACGAAGAATTGAGGAAACGGCACGAGTTGAGAATGAGCGAACTGAGGAAAGAGAACGAGCGACTCACCAAGCTAGAATCCAAAATAGATGGGTTGTTCTCCAAATACAACATCAACTCAATCCCACAGAACAAACCCAATCAGCCTTAGGGGATTTTGCAGCTTTCTTGCAGGAGTATGGGGAATAAATGGTTTTACGAACTATTTTTGTTTTGTCCCAACAGGGGATTAAGTCTTAGAATTTACCCTCCAAATCAGCAAGTGATTTGAATTGCTCTTCGTGTTAGTTTTTAGTAGGTTAAGTCGGGGAGGCGGAGGATGGTTCTGAAATGGAAACATCTGGGTTCTTTTATAAATGGGTAAAAAAGTCACCTAAAAATATTTTGGAATTAAGTGTTGCATCGTGCGGGGTTTCATGATAGTAATTATGTTGTCCGGTAAAACGACATGACTAGGATAAGTTAATCTCGCACAAGTTAATATCTTTTTTTAGATTCAGAAGTTGAGCTTTGATGGTCCAGTGGATCTCAGTTCCTTCCCCGCAACTCGCTACTCAGTAGTTGAGCCGTGCAGGGGATAACTATGTCTATTTACATTTTTATCTAAAACTACTTATATTTTATATAAAACTAAGCGATCGCCCTTGACCACAACCTTACCCACTTCTTCTTCAATCTGTGATGTACTAGTTGTCGGCGGGGGTATTGTGGGCTTGGCTGCTGCTCTGCGTATATTGCAGTCTCGTCCTCAATTACGTTTAGTATTTCTGGAAAAGGAATCTCACTTAGCCTGTCATCAACGTGTAAAATATGGTCATAGATACCTCTTCCGCATTTGCCCCCCGGTGGAAGGCGATCGCCCTAATTTCTTACTGAGTTTCCGCAATCGCATTCCGACACAAAGGAAGAGAGAAATGCGTAAATGGATTGTATTTAGAGTCCACAAACAGCAGCCAGGTTGGGAAGATAGAAAGTATGCCCATACCGGTTCTTTAACTAAAACCCTGGCTGAACACTATGATTGCTCTGATAGTCAAATACCTGAAGTTGGTTATCGTCCACCAGAATTCATCAAGCTAGAACAGTTTGTAGATCCTGGATATCCTGAAGCCAAAACCCACTATCGCTCTAGTGATTGGGAAGTAGTGAGTGTTGAAACTTATAGTCCAGACGCTACAGATACGGGATTCGATATGATAGTGATTTGTCATTGTAAATACTCACCTATTGATTCAGGATTTGAATTAATGCCCGAACGAAGTGATAGCAGCAAGTTTTAATTGCTCATTGATGCCTAGGGCAAGCGATCGCTCCTTCGGGTCCTCCCTCCCATCGCCAAATTTACTATAATAGGTTAGTCCCAACCCTACCAACAAAGGAGCGGTGAGGACTTGAGCTTTCTATCAGCTATCTCAAACCCTAGAACATTTGTGTTTCCGTTACGGTTCCAAATTGGTAGGAATATATGACAAACCAAGAAATTTTAAGCGAGATTTCATCTCTACCAGATGAAGCAAAAAAACAAGTGGTTAGCTTAATTTCTTCCTTGAAGAAAAGCTACAGAAAGACAGGATTAGATAGTAACTTGTCTGGTAAGCAAGTGAGTAACATATGGTATGATTATGGGGAATCTAGTGGCAATTACATTTCTTCAATCAACTCTTCTAGTCAAGAATTGACAGGGAAGCTAGATACTTCAAAAACTCTTATTGTTGAGGTGGTACAAGAAGAAGATGGTGGGTTTATTGCTAAAGGTTTAACAGAAGAAATTTTTACTCAAGGTGACACCTGGGAGGAACTTAGGAAGAACATCATTGAAGCTGTTAAGGCCTACTACTTTGATCAGTCACCCTTACCAGCGTTTAAATTACATCTAATCAGAGATGAATTAATTATCATCGGATAAGGAATCTCACTTAGGCTGTCATCAACGTGTAAAATAAGGTCACACTATACTTTTTGGCAATGTAAATGATGATAACCTTTACATTAGAAGGTGTTTCCACTGACTTATATAACTGGGTAAAACGACAAGCCGAGGCACATCATCACTCCATCAATGATGAATTAATTTCCTTGTTAGAAAACTGTCGTGACAATACAGAAAATAGTCTGGAACTGAGTTCAGATGATAGATTTGCAGCCATTATGAACATTAGTCGCCGCTGTCGTACTCTACCTCAGCTTGATTCCAGAAGTCCTGACGAAATCGTTGGCTACGATGCAAATGGGACTGTGACCTAAAGGGAAGTTTGACAATGGTCATAGATACCTCTTCCGCATTTGCCCCCCGGTGGAAGGCGATCACCCTAATTTATTATTGAACCCCATTGTGTGGGTTTGCATGGATAGTCTCCAGGTGTGGGTGGATTCAAACAACAAAGATAGCACTAAAAATATTTTTAGCATTAGGTGTTGCATTTTGCTAAGTTTTGTGTTATTTGTCAGGGTGTGCAATTGCACAATATAATCACTCAAGTCCAAAAACTAAATACTAACCTGCTTTTAGATTCAGAAGTTGAGCTTTGATGGTCTAGTGGATCTCAGTTGCTTCCCCGCAACTCGCTACTCAGTAGTTGAGCCGTGCAGGGGATAACTGTGTCTATTTACATTTTTATCTAAAACTACTTATATTCTTAATCTAAACCTACGCGATCGCCCTTCTCTTTTCTAAACTTCCCAAAGTGCTTAATTAAAACCATATACCCTGTAAAAACTAAACCGCACCTTGACACATGCCAAAACACTTTACTGACTCATGAAAAAAATACTCGTCACGGGTGCAGATGGCTTTATTGGATCCCATCTTACAGAAGCCCTAGTTAGGGAAGGTTATCAAGTTCGGGCCTTTGTTCTTTACAACTCTTTTAATTCCTGGGGTTGGTTGGATCATTCCCCAAGAGAGGTCATTGACAATTTGGAGATCTTCTCCGGTGATATTCGCGATCCATATAATGTTAAATCCGCTATGAATGGGTGTGATGTTGTCCTACATTTGGCAGCTTTAATTGCTATTCCCTATTCCTACCATTCTCCCGCAACTTATGTGGAGACAAATATTACGGGAACTTTAAATGTTCTACAGGCGGCCAGGTCTGTGGGAGTGGAAAAGGTAGTTCATACTTCTACTAGTGAGGTATATGGAACAGCAAAATTTGTGCCGATTACCGAGGAGCATCCTTTACAAGGTCAATCCCCTTATTCAGCTACTAAGATTGGCGCTGACCAAATGGCTATGTCTTTTTACTACTCTTTTGGTACACCTGTTGCTATTATTCGTCCTTTTAATACCTACGGACCTAGGCAGTCTGCTAGGGCGGTAATTCCTACGGTAATTACCCAAATCGCTAGCGGAAAACGTCAAATAAAGTTAGGATCTCTTCATCCCACTAGAGATTTTAATTACATTAAGGACACGGTACGAGGCTTTATTGCCATTGCAAAATCCCAAAGTTCTGTGGGGGAGGTAATTAATATCGGGAGTAACTTTGAAATTTCTATTGGTGACACGGTGGAATTGATTGCTGAATCTATGGGCGTTGAGGTGGAAATAGTAACTGATGATGTTCGCTTACGTCCAGAAAAAAGTGAAGTTAATAGGTTATGGGCAGACAACAGTAAGGCTAAACGAGTTATAAACTGGGAGCCACTATATGCTGGAAGGGAAGGGTTTAAACAAGGTTTGATAGAAACAGCTGCCTGGTTTACTAATTCTACTAATCTGGAAATGTATAAGAGTGATAAGTATAATATATAATAATTAAATATATAGGTATTCCAGTAGTGACTAGTTTAGAGCAGGATTTTCTCAGAGGGCTAAAGGAAGTTTTGGGCGATAAAAGGGGATTTACTCCACTTCATGAGCCAGAGTTTGGCGGTAATGAGTGGAAGTTAGTGAAAGATTGCCTAGACTCTACTTTTGTTTCCTCTGTTGGTAAGTATGTTGATCACTTCGAGTTTCTACTAGCTGAATATACGGGAGCAAAGTATGCAGTAGCAGTAGTCAACGGGACTGCTGCTTTACAGATCTCACTATTATTAGCAGGAGTAAGAGCGGGTGATGAGGTGTTAATCCCAGCTCTATCTTTTGTAGCTACTGCTAATGCAGTGGTTCATTGTGGTGGGATTCCCCACTTTGTTGATAGTGAATGGTCAACATTGGGATTAGATGTTACTCGTCTTGCTAACTATCTGGAGCAGTGCTCCCAACCTAAAGATGGGAAGTTAATTAACCGATTGACGGGGAGGAGAATTGCAGCTATTGTGCCAATGCATACCTACGGACATCCCGTGGATATGTCGTCACTTCTGGATTTAGCTAATGCCTATAATTTACCCTTGGTAGAAGATGCAGCAGAGTCGTTAGGTAGTACTTATAAAGGAGAACATACGGGTACTTTTGGAGTATTAGGGACTTTAAGTTTTAATGGGAACAAAGTAATTACGACCGGGGGAGGAGGTGCAATTTTAACTAATGATGAAAAATTGGCCCGACAAGCTAAGCATTTAACAACTACGGCTAAAAAGCCTCACCGGTGGGAGTTTTTTCATGATGAAGTGGCTTGGAATTATCGGTTACCAAATTTAAATGCCTCCCTGGGATGCGCACAAATGGAGTGCTTACCTGAGTTTTTGCGCCTCAAGAGGTGTTTAGCACACAGGTATCAAGAAGTATTTGAGGAGATTAGTGGTGTTGAATTTGTGGCTGAACCCGCCAATAGTCAAAGTAATTATTGGTTGAATACCTTGAGGTTGAAGGAGCCAAGTTCACAATTGCGGGATTTAGTTTTGGCGGTGGCCAATAATGCTGGTTATCAATGTCGTCCTACTTGGACATTGTTGAACAAGTTGCCCATGTATACTGATTGTCCTCGGTCTCCGTTGCCTGTAGCTGAGCAGTTAGAAGCAAGTTTGATCAATGTACCAAGTAGTGCCATGCTTGTACGTGATTGCTATAAACTCAATGCGTAAGATTTGTATTGTTACAGGAACCAGGGCTGAATATGGTTTACTCTACTGGTTAATGAAGGAGATTGGTGATGATCCCGACTTGCAATTGCAAATCATTGCGACAGGAATGCATCTCTCTCCTGAATTTGGTCTAACCTACCAGCAAATTGAGGCGGATGGTTTTACCATTGATGCTAAGGTAGAAATGTTGTTATCATCTGATACACCTGTAGGTATAGCAAAATCCATTGGTTTAGGAGTAATTGGTTTTGCTGATTCTTTAGATCGGCTGAAGCCTGATATTTTGGTCGTGTTAGGCGATCGCTTTGAAGTTCTGGCAGCAGCTCAAGCAGCAATGATAGCCCGGATTCCTATGGCCCACATACATGGGGGGGAAACAACTGAAGGTGCTTTCGATGAGCAGATTCGCCATGCTATTACCAAATTCTCTCAATGGCATTTTGTAGCTGCTGAACCCTACCGTCAGCGTGTTATCCAATTAGGAGAATCCCCAGAAAGAGTTTTTAACCTAGGTGCGCCGGGATTAGATCATTTAGACTATTTGCAATGGTGCGATCGCCCAATGTTGGAACAGTCATTAGGAATAAAGTTACTGTACCCCATTTTTCTGGTTACCTATCATCCTGTTACCCTGGATCAACAGTCACCAGCTATTGCCATGCAAGAGTTATTGACTGCACTTGATGCTTTTTCTCAAGCAACAGTGATTTTAACCTATCCCAATGCTGATACAGGGGGGAGGATTTTAATTGATCAGATTGATCGGTGGGTGGAGAACAACAAACATCGAGCCAAGGCCTTTGTTTCCCTTGGTCAGCAACGCTATTTGAGCCTGATGCGTGAGGTAGACGTCATTGTGGGTAATACCTCCAGTGGAATTACAGAAGCTCCCGCCCTCAAAAAACCAACTGTCAACATTGGCGATCGCCAAAAAGGTAGATTAAAAGCCTCATCTGTAATTGATGTATTAGAAGTGAGTACTAGTATTATTGCTGGTATTCACAAAGCCTTATGTCCTGAATTTCAATCCCTATTACCGTCAGTAAAATCATGGTATGGATCGGGAAATGTAAGTCACAAAATTAAGGAAACACTGAAAGATGTGACACTACAAACCCGAAAATCTTTCTTTGACATTGGTCATGCTTTGTGACGGAAATAGTATATTTTGGGGAAAATACTTTCCAATTCAATAACTACATGAGTACCCAAAAGATCCCTGTATTTATCATCGCCGAAGCGGGAGTTAATCACAACGGTGACATTAAATTAGCTCAAAAGCTAATTGATATTGCTGCTGACGCAGGAGCGGACGCAGTTAAATTCCAAACCTTCCAAGCGGAAAGAGTAGTAAGTCGTCATGCTCCTAAAGCCCAGTATCAAACTCAAACGACGGATCGCACAGAAAGTCAATTAGACATGATCCGGAAGCTGGAATTGAGTAGGTCTGACCATGAAGTGTTAATTAACCATGCCCAAACACGAGGAATTTCCTTTCTATCTACTCCCTTTGATATTCCCAGTTTGCACCTCCTCACCCAGGATCTTGGCTTAAAAACTATAAAAATCCCATCCGGTGAAATTACTAACGCCCCCTTTCTGTTGGCGATCGCTCGTAGCGCTCAAAATATTATTCTATCTACTGGTATGAGTACTTTAGCAGAAGTAGAAGCAGCTTTGGGCGTGTTAGCTTTTGGTTTCACAACTGCACCGACAATAACACCTAAATTAATAGACTTTGAACAGGCTTTTGCTTCAGCAGCAGGACAAAAACAGTTACAACACAGAGTTGCCCTCTTACACTGTACCACTGAATATCCTGCCCCATTTGGCGAAGTAAATTTACGGAGTATAGATACACTGTGTGGAGCATTTAATTTACCAGTAGGTTATTCCGACCACACCCCAGGGATTCATATTTCCCTGGCTGCTGTGGCACGGGGGGCGAGAATCATTGAGAAACATTTTACCACTAGTCGTAATCTTCCTGGTCCGGACCATCAAGCATCCTTGGAACCCCAGGAATTAAATCAGCTAGTACAACAAACTCGCGAGATTGAGCAAGCATTAGGAGATGGGATTAAACGACCCACACCCTCAGAGTGGAAAAATAGAGAGGTTGCCCGCAAAAGTTTGGTAGCAGCTAGGGCAATTGTCCAGGGTGAGGTCTTTACAGATGAGAACCTGACTTGTAAGCGACCTGGTACAGGTGTATCGCCCTTTCATTACTGGCAAATGCTAAACAAAATCGCTATAGAGGACTATAGTGTTGACGAAGTTTTAAATGACTAAACCGATATATATTCTAGGTGCAGGAGGTCATGGAAAAGTTGTCTTAGACATACTCCTTGCGAACGGTGTTGAAGTTATGGGAGTTTTAGATCCTCAACCCCAAACTACAGCAGTCCTGGGAGTTCCCGTTTTAGGAGGTGATGAATATTTAAACAATTTACCCACCACCGAAATTTCTTTAGTAAATGGATTGGGCGCTAATCCCTACATATTTAGACGACAAAAGATATTTGAAATTATGAAATCTCGGTTTTTCACCT
The DNA here is from genome assembly GCA_000175855.1 of Raphidiopsis brookii D9. Lineage (GTDB taxonomy): Bacteria > Cyanobacteriota > Cyanobacteriia > Cyanobacteriales > Nostocaceae > Raphidiopsis > Raphidiopsis brookii. The sequence goes on along the minus strand of ACYB01000004.1, from coordinate 133,802 downwards.
TTAACCGTGTACAACACCCGTCAGCTATCATCAGTAGTGCGGCGAAACTGGGCGAAGGTTGCCAAATCATGGCAGGTGGGATTTTACAACCGGGGGTTATTTTAGGGGAAAATGTGGTTATTAACACTGGATGTAAGGTTGATCATGACTGTTTAATTGGATCCCATGCTTTTATTGGACCAGGGGTAACCCTTTGTGGTGATATCAGAATTTCTAACAGTGCTTTTATCGGTGCAGGTGCGGTGGTGCTTCCTGGTGTTTCTATTGGTGAAAACACTATTGTTGGAGCGGGATCTATAGTAACGAAATCCATACCTGATGGTTGTATTGTAGTTGGTAATCCTGCAGTCAAGACTGGAGTTAATCATGGCTAAAACAAAATGGCAAGATGTTGTTGTTTTTCGAGAAACTCCCCTAAGAGAGGCGATCGCCAAGATAGATAAGTCTGCTCTCCAGGTTGCACTGGTTTTAAATCCTGATAATACATTAGGGGGTCTTGTTACCGACGGTGACATTCGTCGTTTCATCTTGTCAGGAAAAGACCTAGATGTTCCCGTTTGTGAGGTCATGAATTCCCAACCTACTACTGTTCTAGAATCAGTGCCCCGTAGTGAAATGTTGGCACTAATGCGCCGTAAGGTGATCCATCACTTACCGCTAGTTAATGCAGAACATCAAGTAGTGGATTTAGCAACCCTAGATGATTTAATTGGTATATTAGAGCGACCCAATTGGGTGGTGATCATGGCGGGAGGTTTAGGAACCAGATTATATCCTTTGACAAAAGACCGTCCTAAACCGCTACTGACAGTTGGGGGTAAACCGATTTTAGAAATTATCATTGAGAACTTTGCTGAACAGGGGTTTAAACAGATATTTCTCTCTGTTAACTACAAAGCTGAGATGATAGAAGACTATTTTAAAAATGGCGATCAATGGGGTGTGGAAATATCCTACTTACGCGAAAAAGAACGTTTAGGAACTGCTGGAGCCTTATCCCTTTTACCGAAGAAGCCCAATTTACCCATAATTGTGATGAATGGAGACATTTTGACCCGTACACGTTTCGATAATTTGCTCCAGTTTCATGAACTCCAAGGTGTTTTAGCGACTATGGCGGTTCGTGAGTACGATTTGCAAGTTCCTTATGGTGTTGTGCGTGTGGATGGAACAAAGATTAAGTCTATAGAAGAGAAGCCTGTACAGCATTTTTTTGTTAACTCTGGTATTTATGCTCTATCTCCAGGTGTGTTGGATTATGTACCTAGTGGAACCTTCTTTGACATGCCAAGTCTGTTTCAGCAACTTGTAGTAGATACCCGTACAACTGCTGCTTATCCCTTGCGGGAATATTGGTTAGATATTGGCAGAATGAGCGATTTGGAAAGAGCTAATGAAGAGTTAAGATCCTTTTAAGATCCTATTACTTAATATGTACAACTAGTGCAAGATTGCAGACTTTAATCACATTACCTCAAAACTTCACATCGCTATGACTACACTTACGGAAAATCACCTCAACCAAATTAAAAAAGACTCCGTCACTTTTATTCCTTCTTTTGCCAACAAAAACTTATGTGCTGATGCCTACACGTGGTTAGAAGCTAACGAACTTGATATTATTAAAAAATATCAATCTGATAAACGAGGGCTTTCGTGTAACACTTTTAATTCAAAGCCTGCTATTAAATATTTTGAATATCCATTAGCCGTAAACACTGATTTATTTGGTAAATTTGTTACCTCTCAACTATTCAGTGCAGCTGAGTTTTTACTTGGTGAGTCAGTCTTTCTAAGAAGCATGGAAATACATAGCAGATTCCCTGGATCTGAAATTATACCATTGCATCAGGATAATGCCTATTACGGACTCGAAAGGGGAAGCGCACTTACATTTTATATCCCCATCAATCCTCAATATCCTTCAGAAGGTGGTCTTAGGTATATTTCCACTCCACATGGACAGTCGTATGAACATCAGCTATCTAATGCATCAGGTTTTTCTCTGACTATAAAAACCAGCATCAATTGGACTGAATCCTGTCTCAGAGACTTTGTTTATTACCCTGGCGATTGTAGTATACATAATCCTTATAGCAGACATTATGCTGAATTGACACCCTTGTCTGCGACCCGAGCTTGGGTTGTACGGTTTTCTCTGTACTCTTTATCCGATAAGGTTTCTGAGGGCCATCATGAGTGGTATCAAAATATGATCCGGCTGAATCGAGATTTAAACATCACATTGTAGTTCTACCGAAAGAAAGAATTTTTGTAAAGCAAGTCGAAAAGAATTATGCCTGGATTTGAGCTATACGATCACCATGAGTCTGACGCAGTACAAGAGGTCTTTTCGGAAGGCGGTATCCTGTTTGCTCATGGTTTTGATTCATTACGTAAACGATATCATGTTAGAGAATTTGAAGATTTACTATCGCAGTATTTTGGTTCTCCATACACAAATGCTGTTTCTAGTGGGACGGCCGCAATCAAATGTGCTTTAAAGGCACTTGGTGTCTCTGCGGGTGACGAAGTCATTACCCAATCTTTCAACTTTATTGCAACTGTAGAAGCTATTGCTGATTGTGGCGCGGTTCCAATAATCGCAGATGTTAATAATAATCTGCATATTTGCCCCGATTCTGTCGCATCTTTGATCACAAGCAAGACAGCTGCTATCATTCCAGTACACATGTTGGGTATGTGTGGAGATGTTTCCAAAATTTTAGAGATTGCACATAGCCATAACATTCCAGTTCTTGAGGATAATTGCGAGTCCGTAGGGGCCAGTTATAAAGGTAAATATCTTGGCACAATAGGTGATATAGGTGTTTTTAGCTTTGATCACGGAAAGATGATTGCAACTGGAGAAGGAGGCTGTGTTTTAACTCGTCAGGTAGAACATCACAAATATGTTTCTAGCTACTCAGATCACGGACATGCACTGTTAGATGGTGTTCCAAGGGGATCAGATAATGCCATTATGCCAGGTTTTAACTATCGGATGACAGAGTTACAAGCTGCCGTAGGTAAAGTACAGCTGAGCAAACTTACTTTTATGCTAAATCAAAACAAGCTTCGCTACGAAACCATTTATTCCCGACTCTCTCGATCCTTCAGCATAAGACTATCACAGCCGGAATCAGTGCCAACCTACGATACATTAATGTTTCAACCAGGATCTTCCGAACGAATTGAAAATTGTATTAATATTCTCAAAAAAAGAGGCTTGGGAACCAAAAATATTCCTGATTCAATGAAGTGGCACTGTTCTTATTACTGGAACCATGTTCTGGATAACACGAATCTTAGTAGGTCTTATAACACTCAGGCTGCTCTTAGCAAATATGTAGCCATTCCTATCCTCTTAAAGAAAGATGTTAAGTTTTACGATCAGTTAGCAACAGAACTGGCAGCCTGCTAAAAATAGCAATTAGATTCCCGTAACATTTTCCATTAACAACTAGTACAATGTGGAGAGCTATGCAATGAAGTATCAAAATCCAATGGAATACTGGATCAATAATCAGTTCGAAGAGATGTATCAAGACATTGATGATCCCTGGGGTTGTGCTGCTCACTGTAACTCGCTTGACAATCAAATTTTCCGACTAATGCTTATAGAAAACTTTAATAAAATAAGCTTTAATAGTCCTAAGAAAGTTTTAGACATTGGCTGTGGGACAGGTGATGCTACATACCAGGTATTTTCAATTCTCAGTATGGGGGGGAATTTAATCGAGATGATAGGTATCGATGTGTCTTTGACAGCAATTCAAAAAGCTACACAGAAATACCCTTCCATTAAATTTCAAAACAAAAATATTATGTACGATGAAATAGAATCATGCTTTGACCTAATTCTGCTTTCAGAGGTAATTTGGTATATTCTTGATGATATTAATGGTGTATTCCAAAAAGTTTTGCGGTCATTAAATCCCGGTGGAAAATTAGCAATTAAGCAGTATTTTCCTAAAGATCAGAAAATTGGGAAACAAGTAATTGATGGGTTTCAAGGTTTTGAAACCTTTCTTGATGAACTGCAAACTGATTTACCCTTTAGAGTTGTTTCGAATATACTCACTAGCCATAATTCCCACGAAAAAGTCCTATTAATGAAACTTGAAAGGATATGAAAGATATGTCGTTGAATGCACAACCTGTATTAGCTATTATACCTGCTAGAGGAGGGTCAAAGGGAATTCCTAAAAAGAACCTAATTGAGCTTAATGGTAAACCGCTTCTAGCTTACACAATAGAAGCGGCTAAGGCAGCTAAATCAATTAGTAAAGTTATGCTTTCATCTGATGACGAAGACATTATTAGCTTAGGTAGATCTCTAGGTTTATACTCTTCCTATAAACGCCCAGCAAAACTGGCTACGGATGAGTCTGAAGTTATAGAATCTGTAATTGACTTATTACAATGGATTGAACTGCATGATAGTTTCATTCCTAAAACTATAGTACTCCTTCAACCTACAAGTCCTTTAAGGACAGCAGAAGATATAGATTTGGCAGTCAATTTTTACTTATCGAATCAACTACAAAGTCTCACAAGTGTTCATAAGATGAGAGAACATCCATACGATTGTATAAGAGGTATTGGACAAAAATGGTCTTACCTCACAGATTACACCCGATCTTCAAATAGAAGACAGGACTATAAAGAGTCATTTTACTATATTAATGGGTCAATCTATATTGCATCCTTAGATTTCATAGAAGAAAATAGGAGTTTTGTGAACAGTTCAACATTCATGTATGAGATAGATGCGGAACAGGGACTGGAAATTGATGAGTTACCGGACTTATATTGGGCAGAATTTTTGCTCCGGAAAGCATGAAATCGCCGATTATTTCCGAGATTTTATAACTTTGTATTTTATAACTTTGTTATGATCAAAAACATTATTTTTTTAATAGAATCTCCATTTAATAAAAGGGATTACAAAAGGTTTGGAAGTGAGACTTTAATTAAAAGTGGTTTCGATGTTGAGTTTTGGGATCTTACCCCCTTTCTAAATCCAATTGTTTCAGAGAAGTACATTCCTCCCGATAGTTTTACTTTTGATGGGTTGAGACTTTTCTACAGCAAAAATTCTCTGATAGAGTCTATAGAAAAGCTAAACTACCAAAAAACATTGATAGTTACTTTTGTGTCTTACCAAATTAGAACTTGGGAAATTTATAAGGCCATCTCATCCAGGAATCTAGTGTACGGTTCTATTGCATCGGGGACTTTACCCTCTGCATTTGGTTTGGAACACACGAAAAGAAAACTTGACTATCTGATATCAAGGATTGTGTTAAAACTTTTTAGAGATCCCTCGTCTTTAACTAGAGGTATTTTTAGTAAGCTTCCCGCAAAACTATTGGGTATTAAACCAATGAATTTCCTAATTCTAGCAGGGGAGAAGTCAGGAGGAAGAAAGCCAATTGGCAAAATCACTAATGTGATTCACGGTTGTACATTTGACTATGACTTGTATCTTCAAAATGAACAGGGAGACTCCAATATTGACAGTCAATACAAAGGTAATATTGTCTTTCTAGATGAATATCTTCCTTTCCATTCAGACTATTTGCATATGGGGGTTACTGCACCATGTGATCACCAACAATATTACCCGAAATTAGTCGAGTTTTTTGAAAAATTGGAGAATGTCTTTGACAGTAGGGTTGTAATAGCAGCCCATCCCAGATCTCACTATGAAAGCCACCCCGACTATTTTGATGGCAGGAGGGTTGTACGCGGTGCGACACAAGATCTTGTGAAAAATTCAAAATGTGTGATCACTCATGGAAGTACATCCGTTAGCTTTGCAGTTATTTACCGTAAGCCAATACTATTTATTACTCTGAACTGTATTGAAAATTACGCTCAATACCCCTTAAAGCAACAATATAATGCCATAGCTCATAGTCTTGGCAAAGGGCAAATTAATCTCGACGACCCTGGGAATATTGACTGGCAAGCTGAATTGGAAGTAAATCAACAAGCATATAAACTATACCTTGATTCTTATATTAAAAGTCCCCTAGCTCCTGAAAAAACTTGCTGGGATATATTTGCGGATTATGCAAGGTCTTTAAAGTAGACCATCAAGCATCTGACACAATAATTAGAACCTTTATTTGAGGCAAAAGGTTTTTCGACAGGCGATCGCGAAGTACTCGCACTCGCGAGATCGCCTTTTTACCTCACTACCTAAAGGCGATGACCTGGATGTTACATCCATGCTTGTATAAACTTGTAAAAAAAAGGACTAGAAATTTTATTGTAAATTAAGTGTTGCATCTCACCTGGTTTCATGTTAGAAGATGTAATAATCCATAAAATAACATTGGGTTTGGCAAATCAAAAAACTGAATAATAAAATAATAACTCATTTTATATTGAGAAGCTGAGCTTTGATGGTCTAGTGGATCTCGGTTCCTTCCCCCCAACTCGCTACCCAGTAGTTGAGCTGCGCAAAGATTATTCCTGTATATACAGTGTTAACAAGCTTAGAAAACAAATTTGACTCACATAAAATTCTAGTCCCACATAATCAAGTAACCAATGTTATTCTATTAACAAGTAAATGGTGGAAAACGGCGCTCGCCTTTTTCCGATTCCATAATCGACGATAAGGCACAAAGTTCAAAAAGACTATTAGGATTGATTAGGACTATTAGACTGTTATAAGGATTGCCAATATAGATGTACAACTATATTCAAAGTTATGCTGATAGCCTCAAGTATGCACTGGATCAACAAGCAATGCAGTTGATCCCGAATCTGGGAGAAGCATTAAGAAATGCCTGGCTTCAAGGAAAAGTCGTTTACCTTTGTGGTAACGGAGGAAGTGCAGGTAATGCGGTTCATTTAGCCAATGACTTGATTTATGGTGCAGGGATGCAGGCTGGTTTAGGTCTTCGTGTAGAGGCATTAGCAGCTAACTCGGCCATTCTGACCTGTTTGGCTAATGACTTGGGCTATGAGCAAATTTATGCTCAGCAACTACGAGTTAAAGCAGAAATAGGTGACGTGCTAATTGTTTTATCTGGCAGTGGTAATTCTCCTAATGTAGTTAAGGCATTGGAGGTAGGTAATAATTTAGGTATGGTGACCTGTGCTATTTTAGGATTTTCTGGGGGAAGGTGTAAGGACTTGGCCCAAATTCCTATTCACTTTCCGGTGAATGATATGCAAATTGCCGAGGACTTACAGTTGATTGTGGGACATATCTGTATGCAGTGGTTATGTGAGGTCTTAGGTAAAGATTTAGAGGTTAAACCTATTCCCAAGGCTAGGTTAATTGCTTGAGGCGTTTGGTTGCCGGTTGATCTAAATCTTTATAGATAGGAGTTTTACATGAAAATTGTTCGTTACGTTACTCATAACCCCCCAGGGGGCGTACACAATGGTGTAGTCAAAGACGGTAATGTATTTGAGTTGGAGGGAGATATTCTATCTGGAAATACCCACGCTGGAAAAATGGTAGGTAGCATTGAGGACTTGCGACTGGTCTCTCCGTGCCAGCCTGCTAAGATTATTTGTGTCGCAATCAACTTTCCTGGCATCCTTCATTTTTCACCCACCATGTCCGAACCCTTGGTATTTGTCAAGCCACCTTCGTGCATTTGCGGTCCAGGGGATACAGTAGAGAATCCTTTTCCTGGGCTTTCTTGGTGGGGCGAAGCCGAACTAGCAGTTGTAATTGGCAAAAGGCTGCGTAACATTTCCGACTGCGAAGCTCGCGAAGGCATTCTTGGCTTCACTATTGCTAATGATACTACGGTGGAAAACGTTGATCACCGTGACCATCACTTAGCACGATCCAAGTGTGCAGATAAATTTTGCGCAGTAGGTCCCTGGATTGACACCGAATTTGACGCATCCGATTGTGTGATTGAAGCAATACAGAACGGTGAGGTAATCCGCAGAGGTCGTTCAAGTGATCAGTTCTGGCAGTGGCAGCGTATTATCTCCTGGTTGTCGACCTGGATGACCCTTAATCCTTGGGACTTAGTGCTGACTGGCAATCCTCCTGATACCGTGGGTATGCGTTTTCTTGGTGATGACGATATTTACACAGCCCGCGTTTCCGGGCTAGGAGAGTTGACCAATCGATTTGTACGGACATTGCCGATTCGAAGGAGTTTCTAAAGATGAAAGTAGTTGTCGGTATCCCAGCCCGAATGGGGGCATCTAGATTTCCGGGCAAACCTCTTTGCGACATACTAGGTATGCCCATGATTGAGCACGTATACAGGCGTTGTTTATTAGCCAAGAACATAGATTCTATTTTCATCGCATGCTGCGACAAAATTCTTAAAGACACTGTTGAAAAATTTGGAGCTCAGGCTCTGATGACTCATCCAGATATTTCCAGACCTGGTCTCCGTGTTGCCGAGGCATGCAAACAACTCAACCTTGCAGACGACGATATTGTAGTGGTGGTTCAAGGAGATGAACCGCTTGTTCATCCAGACATGATCAACCTCGCAGTTGAACCCCTATTAAAGGATCCCCATATCCAGCTTGGAACCCTTGTTGCAGAAGCAAATGAAAACGAGTGGCTCGATTCAAACGAAGTCAAGGTACTTGTCGACAAATTTGATAACATACTATTCATGACTCGCAGTCCTGTCCCTTCAAATACACGAAGCCAGATTGGTCCTCGTCTCAAACAGGTAGCGATTATGCCTTTCCGCAAGAAGTTTCTGGTTGACTTTGAATCAATGGAAATGATGCCTTACGAAAAAGTCGAGTCTATCGAGCTTCTTCGCGCCGTCGAACATGGCATCAAGGTTCGGGCAATTCATTCTAGCTTCCAAAGTGTATCAGTTGATACTGAACCGGATCGATTAGAAGCGGAGAATGCGATGCGTAGTGACCCTTTTTACCCATCCTATTCAGGAAAGCAAACACGTGAGAAAATTAATAAGGTTAAAGAGACCCTAAAATCCGGAGGGCGAGTTTTTGGGACCTGGTCTATGCTGTCTTCCCCAGCAGTGCTAAACGTAATAGCAACAACTGGTCTCGACTTCGTGATTGTTGATTTGGAACACGGACCTACCAGTTTCGAGACGGCTGAGAACCAACTTTATGCTGCGGAGTCTGGTGGCATTGAACCGATTATTCGGCTTGCTGAAGATCACGCGCCTCATATCCTTCATGCTTTGGAAATTGGTGCCCAGTCTATACTTGTCTCCCAAGTGTCAACAGCGAGCCAAGCCGAGCGCATTGTTAAGTCATGTAAGTATTTCCCCGACGGCGATCGGGGGCTGTCACCCTTTACAAGAAACCATGGCTATTCTGATCAAAACTTGCCGCAAAAGCTCCAATATGCGAATGAACAAATGCTTGTTGGCATACTTGTTGAGGGTGTAGAGGGGGTTAGCAATATTCCAGAAATTGCTAAAGTCCCGGGTTTGGACATGATCTATCTTGGAGTCTATGATCTGTCTCAGTCCTGTGGCGTACCGGGTGACCTTACAAATACTAAGGTCCTTCGAATCATGCGCGACTATGTAAAGCTGATTGAAGACTGCGGTTTAGCCGCTGGATCGGTTGCGCGTGACCCCAAATATATAGAACTGCTACTTGATGCTGGGTTTCGGTTTGTTTCCTATAGAGTTGATTGTGCTATATTACGGGACGGATTGGAATCGGCTGTAGGCTGGTATCAAGAACTTTCGAAAAAAAGGTGCTGAGATATGGGCGGTAAGTTAAAGGTCGGTATTGCGGGTTATGGGATCATTGGAAAAGTTCGCCATAAGTATTCCAACCTTCATCCCAAACTTGAGGTTGTTGCTGTTTGTGACAGGAGCTTTGCGGAAGCAGGCAAGTTTGATGATGGTGTCCGTTTTTACCCTGATTTTGATAGTCTGATTAAAGAATCCATAGACATCCTATTTGTCTGTCTACCAAATTACCTGGCACCTACCGTTACAATAGCTGGTCTTGAGCGGGGACTACACGTTTTTTGCGAGAAGCCGCCTGGAAGAAATGTCGATGACATCCGTGCTGTAATTGAATGTGAAAAACGCCATCCTGATCAACGGCTTATGTATGGTTTCAATCATCGTTACCACGATTCAGTTCAGGAGGCACTGCGTATTATTCAAAGTGGAGAATTGGGGAAGGTGCTGGACTTACGCGGTGTCTATGGCAAGTCAAAAATTATCCGCTTTGACACCAACGAATGGCGCACTCAGAGAGACAAAGCCGGGGGTGGAATCCTTCTTGACCAGGGCATCCACATGGTAGATATGATGCGACTATTTGCTGGAGAGTTCTCTGATGTTTACAGCTTCGTCAAGAATGATTTCTGGCATCATGATGTCGAAGATAATGCCTACGTACTTATGCGAACTTATTCCGGAATAGTCGCCATGCTTCACTCATCTGCCACACAGTGGCGTCACCGATTTCAGCTTGATATCACCTTGGGACGAGGAGCAATCATGCTATCCGGCATCCTCACAAATAGTCGTAGTTATGGTGCAGAAACGATCACCGTAGTTTATGCAGATGAGAACGATGGTGGGGATCCCAGGGAACAGATGACTAGATTTAATATTGACCATTCCTGGCCAGACGAAATATCTTCTTTTGTTGATTGCATTGTCGAGCAGAAACCGGTTGCAAGTGGTTCCTCCTGGGATGCTTACAAAACAATGGAACTTGTCGAGCAAATTTATCATGCCGATAAGGAGTGGAATGCACGATTTATAATGCACCCCGAGAACTTTACAGATCAGCCAGACAAAAGTGCTAATAAATAATTAATTTATATGAACCTTAGTGGTCGAAAGGCTTTGGTGACGGGGGAACCCGCGGAATTGGTGCTGCAATAGCAGATCGCTTGCTTGTTCAAGGTGCTTCTGTGACCATAACAGGAACAAACAGGAGTGGTAAGAGACCGGATGGCATGAGTTTCTATCCAGTGGACTTTGCTGATACTCACGCTACTGAGTCTTTTGTTGATAAAATTCGTTCATCGAAGTTTGATATTCTTGTCAACAATGCTGGTATTAACAAAGTTGCGCCTTTTGCTAACATAGCACCTAAAGACTTTGACTTGATACATCTAGTTAATGTTCGTGCACCATTTCGGCTTTGTCAGGCTGTAATTCCATACATGCTGGAGCAAAGGTGGGGTCGTATAGTAAATGTAAGTTCGATCTTTGGCATTGTTAGCAGAGAACATCGGGCCTCCTATTCAACCAGCAAATTTGCCATAGACGGTATGACAGCGGCACTAGCCGCAGAGGTTGCTCAGTTCGGTATTTTGGCTAATTGTGTGGCACCAGGATTCATCGATACCGAACTAACTCGGAGTATACTTGGTACGCAGGGGATAGCCGACCTAGCAGATCGCATCCCAGCCCGTCGTCTTGGACAAGCGGAGGAAGTTGCATCGCTTGTTTGCTGGCTGTGTAGTCCAGAAAACACTTACATAAGTGGTCAGAGGCTAGTCATTGATGGAGGATTCGTTCGTGTGTGAAGCACTCGTTATTCAGTCTCATCGTGGTTCTTACACAGTAAGATATGCGCAAAATGCGCTACATCTTCTAGCTTTGGAATCGCATGAAAAGCGACACTTTATTATTGATGCTAACGTTGTTGCAATTTATCATGAAGTTCTTAATCCGATTATTAGTGGTAGTTCGGCACTGGTTATTGAGGCGACTGAGTCAGCAAAGACTCTTGACCGCTTCACCGGATATGTAGAAGCTCTTGTCAGTCAGTCCATGCGTCGTGATCATCGGCTAATTGCTATTGGTGGCGGAATCACGCAGGACATCACAGCTTTTTTAGCAACTACTTTGCTACGGGGGGTGGCGTGGGAGTTTTATCCTACAACTCTCCTGGCCCAGGCTGATTCCTGTATAGGCTCAAAAAGTTCAATTAATGTGGGACCTGTCAAGAACATTCTAGGGACCTATTGCCCACCGAATCAGATTACCATCGATCCTGATATCTTGAAAACTCTTAAGGAAGTCGACTTTCGCTCGGGAATTGGAGAAATATTGAAAGTTCACGCAATTGCAGGGCCCAGTCATTATGACGAAATTGCCGCAGTCCAGGATCAGTTAAAAACTGATCATAATCTACTTCGGTATTTTATAAATCGATCGCTTGAAATAAAGAAAACCTTTATTGAATCAGATGAATTTGACACTGGTCCGCGCAACGTTATGAATTACGGTCACAGTTTTGGACATGCTATAGAAGCTGCAACTGATTTTTTTGTTCCACATGGAATTGCGGTTACTATAGGGATGGATCTTGCAAATCACGTCGCCATGCAATTGGGTCATGTTTCCGATGATCACTTTAATCGAATGCATCCCACATTAATGAAAAATTCTGAAGGATTTCATACGGTTGAGGTTCCGCGAGATAGGTTTTTTGCTGCCCTTAGCAAAGATAAAAAGAATATTGGTACTCAACTAAGCTTGATTTTGCTTGACGCTGCAGGTCTGCCGAAACGCACACTGATCGATAATTCTGAGGAGTTTTGTACTATCTGTAATAACTATTTTTTAGACGTGCTTCCCTATGGCTAATAAAGTACTTAATACAACTAGCCGAGTTGCCGTTACATCCCGTTCGTTTTCGCGTCATTTCGATCTACGTCAAGAACTTCTTGCCAGTTACGCACAAGTAACATTTAACGAATCTGGCCAAGTATTGGCAGGAAATGACCTTGTAGAGTTTCTACAAGGTCACGACAAAGCCATCACTGCGCTTGAGAAAATTGACGAAAATCTTTTAGCACAGCTACCTCAATTGAAAGTTATCAGCAAGTATGGAGTCGGACTAGACACGATTGATCTTGAAGCTATGGATCGTCACGGAGTCCAATTAGGTTGGAAAGGTGGGGTAAACAGGCGCTCTGTGGCGGAAATGGTTATTGCCGCTGCGATTTCCTTATTGCATCGAACTTCCGAAAGTCATGCGGAAGTACGAGCAGGTCAATGGCGGCAATTACAAGGTCGTCAACTAACTGGAAAGACAGTTGGCATAGTCGGTTGCGGTCACATTGGTAAAGAGGTTGCCATTTTGTTAAGTGGGTTTGGTTGTCGTATTCTCGCACACGATATCAAGAACTATGCAGAGTTCTATATAGCCAAAGACATTGTTCCAGTATCGTTAGAAGACCTTCTTTCTGATGCAGATGTGGTAACCATTCATCTCCCCCTGGATATCTCCACTCGCAAGATGTTTAGTCTTGAGCGGTTAAAACTAATGAAAAAAGGAGCATGTCTCATTAACTTTGCTCGTGGTGGGATTGTAGACGAGTCTGGTCTCAAGCAGCTTTTGAAAGATGGCTACTTGGCGGGAGCCGCATTAGACGTATTTAATGAAGAGCCACCACTGGATTTGGAACTTCTCAATTTACCTAATTTGATTGCCACTGGACACATTGGGGGAAGCACCGGGGAGGCTGTTTTAGCAATGGGACGTGCCGCAATAATTGGACTCGACTCAGCGAAGCCGGCTCGAAATTATACCGAAATCTTTTAGGTTTAAACTGGCTAGTTTTTTAGCGTTGCATATTTGCAAGATGAAGTGAGATGCGAAACCATTTAAAAGTCGTTGAAAATTTGGTTAAATCATCCCATTGTTGAACAAGGTCAGTTTTTTATCGCTGCTACCCTTAAAATAACCATTCATGTAGGTCACTACTATGTACGATTTTTTCCTAGGATCATGTCCTAAAAACTTAGATGAAGAGATTAATTATCTGATTTCTGTAAAACGGCTGTTACCGCGATGGATAAATTCAATTCCAGATTCTGAGTTCGCTACAATTTGTACCATAATTCATGACTTGGGTAATCGTGCAACCATAACAGGTGAAAAACTATGTTTGATTGAGACAGGTGTTGGTGCTAGCTCGATTGCGATAGTTTTCTATGCAATCAAGCACCATGGGTTAGCTTTAACATGGGACTTTAACTCGAAAAAAGGTTCAGAAATTCGTACTGCCTGCGTTGAAACTATTTGTACTCTATTTAGTGCCAATATTAATTCTGTCTGGAAACTTATTGGCTACAACAGTCGATCTCCATACTTAGGCATTGGTATTACTTCCGAGTGGACAGACACTGTACACTTTACTATGCATGACAGTGAGCATGTATGGGAAAATGTGGAAGGTGAGCTCAATCTGGTCGATCCCTTTTTAAAAGATGGTAGTGTAGTCGCGGTTGACGATGCATACTATACATTTCTCCATACGGACACCGCATATATAAACCTGACTAGGAAAAAACTTGGACTTAAAGCAATCAACTCTATTGAGGGAAATGTATGCCAATCACATTCGATTGAAGCTGAGAACTTCCTAAAAAAAAGATGGGGCAAGGTAAAATCCCTTGCTGGAGATTATCAAAAAATCTGTCAAGATGACGTGTCTATTGCATATTTTAATAATGAGCTAAAGGTTCGAAGCTCACTAGGTATGGAGCAAGTGCAACAATTGGAAACCAGATTCGGGGTGTGGGAAGTTAAATCACGCTTACGACAGAAGGAGGAAAAATGAAGGCAATAGTTACTGGGGGAGCCGGTTTCATTGGATCCCATCTTGTAGTGCGGCTCATTGATGACGGGTGGGATGTAATAGTGGTTGACAATCTCTCATCCGGTCATGAGCGAAACATACCTGGAGGAGCTCACTTTATCTGGATGGACTTGACGACTGAGGATTCATTTTCTCTTCTCCCGGATAACGGAGTTGATGCGATATTTCACTTGGCATCACATGTTGGTCAAGAGTTGTCTTTCGAAAATCCGACATATGACCTCAAGGCCAATGCACTGTCAACAATTTTTTTACTCAAGTGGGCGTTAGCTAAGAGAGTCCCAAGGTTTATATTTGCTAGCACAATGAATATCTATGGGGATCCTTTGAATCTCCCCGTGAGTGAAGATTCCGAAATAAAACCGCCATCCCCTTATTCGGTTGGTAAAGTGGCATCTGAATATCTATGTAAGATTTATCAGGGATTTGGGATTCATACTACATGCCTTCGCTTGTTCAATGTGTACGGTCCTCTTCAAGACATGAAGAATATGAAGCAGGGCATGGTAAGCATATTTATGAGTTACGTTGCAAAGAATGTTCCCATCCATGTCAAAGGCTCCAAAGATAGATTTCGTGATTTTATTTATGTCGATGATGTCGTAGATGCTTTTGTGAAGTCGTTAGATAATAGAGCATCTGGAAAGATATACAACGTGTCAACTGGAACAAAGACGTATGTATGGGAGTTAATCGATTATATTTTAGACGCTTTTGGGAAAAAAGCCGATGAATATCCAATTACCTTTGGGGATGGAACGCCAAAGGATCAATTTGGCATTTATGGGGATAATTCGAGCTTGGTTGGTGATTTAGACTGGGTTCCCAGAACCGATTTAAAATCGGGTTTAAAAGTCATGGCTGATTGGGTTAGAACACTTCCTTCAGAGATGCTACCAAATCTCTAAATTGATATGTAAAATTGTTAGGGCAATAGCTCGCCTTGGTTAGTTACCTTATTTCGAATCCTGAATCCCAAAACAATTTGGATCAAACAATTTAGATCTAATTCTCATTCCTAATAAGATTTGTATTTTTCGAAGATCCCAGTGGGTGTTGCTATTTTGCTGCTGAAATGTGAATGTTTAGCCAATTAGGACGATAATTATGAAGTTAGAACCTCAAGTATGCCCACTATGCAACTCAAGTAAGCCCCATCAAAGGATTCGCTCAACTGATGTTTATGGTGGTGTTTCCGAGCAAGCTTTCTGGCAGTGTAACGATTGTAATGCTATTTATCTTTATCCCGTTACTTCTAGAGAAGACGACAAGGCTTTCTACGAAAATGAGTTTGATAAATGGATGGCTAAGCGTTCCGGAGACGAAAGTTGGAGCGATCCAGAAAGTCAATTTAAGTCGTTGTCATCCCGAGAAATGCCGTTGCGCAAACCCTGGCTTGACAAACTATGTCCAGCAGGTTCGAGAGTTTTAGAAATTGGTTCGTCATCTGGGTTCATGTTGAAACCACTACAAGATAGTGGTTGTGAGGTGATCGGTGTGGAGTTAAGTCATCAGTATCGTGACTTTGCCAATAGTAAAGGTGTAAAAACCGTGGCTAGTATGGATGCACTGAACAGAGATCATACTGGTTATTTTGATATTCTGTTGCACTATTATGTTTTGGAACATGTCACTGATCCACTTTCATTTTTAAAGTCGCTTTTACCGTTTTTAAAGCCAGGCGGTAAAATGATGTTTGAGGTTCCCAATGGCAATGACCCTCTTATTTCGTTTTACAAAGTTCCGGAGTTTGAGAAGTTTTATTGGTGGCGGGCACATCATTGGTATTTCACACCAGAATCGCTGAAATACGTTCTTGCTGGGCTGGACCGTCCATTTGAAATATTTCCTGGGCAGCGATATGACTTGTCTAATCACATTCATTGGCTTATGACTGGAAAGCCTGGTGGTTTTAGGAAGTATTCACATATATTTTCCCAAGAAACTGAGAGGGCTTATGCTGAGGATTTAAAGCGTAGTGGTTGGTGTGATTATCTAATTGCAATTGTTTCCTGAGGTCGGTGTTGGTCTTTAGTAAGCGGGAGATCAATATCTTCGATGCCCTCATTCATCTCGTTTCTTGGAATGGCCAATCTCGCCTAAAGCCTAAGTAGCTACCATATCTTTATGGAAATATGTGTATTTTTCTAACTCATACTCATTTTCTAAACCTTAATTCCAAATCTTGGAAGGGACCTTGGATTTACATCGGACGAGATTACCTTAGGATGAAAACTTGGGAAAAGCAATTGGTTGGCAATCGCATTTCCCTGAAGGAATTTATTCAAATCGAGTCTATCAGGCAACGTCCATTAATTCTTGACTGGATTCGTCGTCAACGGGAGGCTAATAACGACTCTATACACTGGTGGATGACCGACTTAGCGGGGCGTAACAACGTGTCCTGTCGGTTTTTTGATGATGTTATCCACATTTCAGCTCTTAAGTCATGGATTACCACAAACGCCTCCTATCCAGACGAGATTTTAGTTGTTTGTGAAAATAGCTATGTCCTCGCAGCAGCTAAGACAAATCTAGAATCGACTGTTCAACTTCGCTGCCAGATTGGATGGCAGATCACTATGGCATTCGAGACTAGTTATCTCATCCTCAGGGCCTGTGTGAATTTTGCCCGGCAAATTCTTCAGTTCTGGAAACACCATAGGGCTGCTCAAATTTCTCGCCCTTTTAATTTACAACCTCCCCAAGGCGAAGTATATCTAATCAACCAATGTCTGGATGATAAAGCTTTCAACAAAGATGGGCCGCTTGCCTGTAGATACTTTACTGTTTTACCAGAATGGCTAGAAAAGCAGGGTAAGCAAGTTTATCGTCTACCTTGGCTTTACAATGTTTCCCTACCACTAGAAGAGGTGTATCAAAAACTCCGTGATTCTTCCTGTTTTCTTCCAGAAGATTGGCTAACATGGCGTGATTACGTGAGGGCTTTCTACGATGGAATTAAAACAGTTTCAACTATCCGCAAATCTATTCCATATAAAGATAATTTTCATCTGGAGTTCTTACTCATCAGGGAACGTTTTCGACAGTTAACCACCGGGATTTCTGTTTCCCGTTTTCTTTTGTATCTTCCGGCTTTACGGCGATGGGGAAATAATCTGACAAAACTGGTTTCAATTACCCATTTTGAATCAATGCAACCAGAGCGGGTTCAACCCTATTTTTGTAGATTTGTACTCGGAAACAAAAGCAAGTCCATAGGTTATTATCATAGTCTGGTAGCTTCAGATTTTTTGGGATATCACATTCCTTTGGGCGAGTCAGAGTCGAAGTTTTTCCCCGATATAATTGTTACAAATGGTGGTTTGGGTCATTCAGTCTTGATTTCCCGGGGACTTGATGAAAAAAAACTTTTGTCAGGACCAGGTTTAAGACAGAACTTTGTCCAAACTGCAACTGAAAACAGTGGTAACTGTCTGGGTATTCCCTTACCCTTAGATCTGCAGGGCGCAGTGGAGATGCTAGATGGAATATATGCTCATTTCGATTGGGTTCGTAATTATCTTAAATCTTCTGTGATTCTCAAGCCTCATCCCATGATGTCCCGCAGAGAAATCAACATCCTTCTGTCTCACATGGGATGGACTGATTTACCCCAGGACTGGCAATGGTGTGAAGGTGAAATGACAGATTTATTAAAAATTTCCCGCTGCTGTTTAGTAATGTCCACTGCATCTATTATTGATGTCTTACTGTCAGGCCGCGTAGCCATATCTTTGGGACGCGAACTAACCTCGTCCTGGAATTATGGAGATTTCCTAGAAAATGAATTTCCTATACTAAGGTCGGTCTCCCCTAAAAACCTCTGTCAGCGTTTAGAAGAGGTTTTTCTGACTGATACCCAGTGGTATGACGATGAATTTCGAAAAATTCGCCAGAAATTCCTGGCAGGATTAAATCAAACATCCGATCAAACCCTGTCGGTTTTCTTATAGAATAGCCTAGTATAGCCAAATTACTAAATAATTTATGTACTACGTTCTTCTACTGATAGGTCGGATTTTCGGCAAACTATCGAGAATCGTATTTAACCTAGCTAAGGATTTTGAACCTGAAGACATTCAATCTAAATTAGTCCAAAAATCAACACAATATGATATGGTTACTGCACCGGACGAACCATATTATTTCCAGCAGTATTGGAAATTTATACTCCCACACATAGAGAAACTGTTAGAACCTAATCAGGTCCTGGAGTTGGGCTGTTCTCAAGGTCGTTTTACCCTGCCATTGGCGCGTCTTTTTCCTAATACTCAAGTAATTGCCTGCGATTTTTCAGCTACCGCAATTTCTACTGCAAAAAAGTATGCCAGTGAGGCATTAGTTACCAACATTGATTATAGAGTCCAAAGCATTTCAGAATGTTTAAAATCACTTAAGGCTGGTACTTGTGACATAGTTTTCATGACTGAGGTTACCTTTTTTTATCCAAAATGGAAGCTTGATTTACCTAAAATTGTGGAAGTGCTCAAGCCTGGAGGAGTCGTAGTAATGTCTTTTAAGACGAAGTATTTCTATGCTTTAACAATTGCCCGCCACCGATTCTGGGATAATGTTGACATGCTAATAACTCAGACCCAAGGTAGGATTGGTGTAGGGTCTCCAGTAGAGTTTACTTGGCAAACTTCAACAGAAATTCGTGAGATTTTATCGAAGTTCGGCCTGGTTTTACTTGATCTTGTAGGAATTGGGGTTTTATCAGGCATGAAGGGGCATGACCCCCATGATGGCATTGTTCAACCTTCTTTGTTGGACGATTCAGAAAGAGAAGCTCTGATGAAGTTGGAACTAAACTTAGCTTCTGAGGTTCCTGATGGTGGAAGGTATATTTTAGCAGTAGCTCGTAAAACATAAATGCCATTTACTTTTAAACCTGTATGTTACAAGCTTTCACCAACAAGTCTGTCCTAATTACGGGAAACACTGGCTTTAAAGGATCTTGGCTTACTGCTTGGCTGCTCCGTCATGGAGCTAAGGTAATCGGAGTATCTAAAGACGTTCCATCACAGCCTAGTCACTTTGAATCTGCCAATCTTGAGTCTCGCATTACCCACATCTGGGGAAATATTGAAGACTTAGAAACCTGCCAACAACTAATTCAACAATATCAACCAGATTTTATCTTTCACCTTGCGGCTCAACCCCTTGTTAGGCTCTCTTATAGAGAACCCCACGCCACATTTACCACTAATGTTGTGGGGACGCTCAATATTCTTGAGTCCCTGAGACTTTCCACCCATGCCTGTACTGCTATTCTGGTTACCAGTGATAAATGTTACGACAACGTTGAACAGGTGTGGGGCTATCGAGAAACCGATCGTTTAGGAGGTAAAGATCCCTACAGTGGTTCTAAAGGAGCGGCTGAATTGGTCATTCGTAGCTATGCCGAATCTTACTTTAGCTCTAACGACTCACTCGTAAAAGTGGCAGTAGGGAGAGCTGGAAACGTCATTGGGGGTGGAGATTGGGCAGGCGATCGGATTATCCCAGATACCATAAGAGCTTGGTCATCTGATCAACCTGTCTTGATCCGTAATCCCCATGCTACCCGTCCTTGGCAGCACGTTCTAGAGCCTCTATCCGGTTATTTAACTCTGGCCGTAAAATTACCAAATAATCCACTTCTCAACGGTGAAAGCTTTAACTTTGGACCTGCTGCTGACCAAAACTATACTGTTGGGAATTTGCTAGACGCAATGAGACAGCACTGGAAAAACAGGGACTGGATAGATTGTTCTAACTCACCTTCTCCGTATGAAGCTGGACTACTCAAACTTTGTTGTGATAAAGCCATGCATTGTCTTGGTTGGAAACCGACGCTCAACTTTGATGAAACGGTTGCCTTAACCACGGAATGGTACCAGAAACACTATTCAGGCCACAACACGTGGCAAGTTACCCAGGAACAAATCGCCCACTACGAGGAACGGATCAAAGGAAGTTTAGTATGTTAGACGGTGTAATTCTAACCCCTATTCGACGTATTCCTTCGGATGCAGGTGATGTCTTGCATGGAATCAAAGCATCTGATCCAGGTTACGTAAAATTTGGTGAGGCTTATTTTTCAACCATTCACTATGGAACAATTAAACCTTGGAAACGCCATAACCAAATGACCCTTAATCTGGTTGTTCCCTGTGGGTGTATTCGGTTTGTTTTGTATGATGATCGTCCAGAATCAACAAGTTATGGAAGGGTTGAATCTTTCATTCTTTCTCCCGAAGATCAAGATTATCGTCGCCTGACGATTCCCCCGGGTATTTGGATGGCTTTTCAGGGGGTGAGTCAAAATCTCAATCTTGTCCTCAATATTGCTGACATAGAGCATGACCCCAAGGAATCTGACCGAGCTGATATCGACTTTATCACATTTGATTGGAGTCTAAAACCTTGAAAGTTATTATTTTAGCCGGGGGTTTTGGCACTAGATTAGCTGAATATACTGATATTATACCTAAACCCATGGTTTCCGTCGGCGGTTTGCCTGTTCTATTACATATCATGCAACTATTTGATAACTACGGGCATAAAAACTTTTACATTGCTTGTGGCTACAAAGCAGAAGTCATTAAACAGTATTTTCTCAACTACCCTACCCTCAATGCCGATTTTACGATTGACCTCGCCACAGGACAGGTACAAACTGTCAAGAAGAAAGAAATTGATTGGCAGGTTACGTTAATACAAACTGGACTTAAAAGCATGACAGGGGGGAGAGTTAAAAGATTACAATCCCTGATTGGTAATGAAACCTGTTTTCTAACTTATGGTGATGGTTTAGCAAACATCAACCTAGATGACCTCCTATCCTACCATTATAATCATGGTCGCATGGTCACAATTACGGCGGTGAGACCCTCCGCCAGATTTGGGGAACTGGAAATTTGTGACGGTCAAGTGATTTCTTTTGAGGAAAAACCCCAACTTCGCCAGGGGTGGATCAACGGGGGGTTTTTTGTAATCGAACCTAGTTTTTTTGATTTAATAGCTGGTGATGACACAGTGCTAGAAGCTGAACCCTTAGAAAAAGCAACCGCTTTGGGCGAACTAATGGCCTATCAACATGACGGTTTTTGGCAGTGTATGGACACAAAACGCGATTTGGATCTACTGGAAAGTCTTTGGAAAAGTGGTAAGCCTCCCTGGATAAAAGAATAGAGATGATATCAACCAAGCCATCATTAATTAGACTTTCGAAGTCTTGCCTGAGTGACGCTGAAAAGCAGGCAGTTATGTCAGTTCTAGACCGTGAATTCTTGGGCATGGGGGAAGAAGTTAAGCTCTTTGAAGAAGAATTAACTGCTTTTTTAGGAAGACAAGTTGCCTGTGTGGTTAACGGAACTGCTGCACTTCATTTAGGACTACAAGCCTGTGGTATTGGACAAGGCGATGAAGTGTTAGTACAATCTTTAACTTATGTTGCTTCCTTTCAAGCAATTTCAGCAGTGGGAGCAACTCCCATACCTTGTGATATTGACCCAAAAACCCTGACCATAGATTGGAAAGATGCGGAAAAACGTATTACCCCCAGAACCAGGGCCATCATGCCAGTTCATTACAGTGGTGGGGTAGGGGAATTAGATCAAATTTACGCTTTTGCCCAATCTCATGAAATCAGAGTGATAGAAGATGCTGCCCACGCCTTTGGAACCAAATACCAAAACCAGTTAGTCGGTAGTTTTGGCGATATTGCTTGCTTTAGTTTTGACGGTATTAAAAATATTACTTCTGGAGAGGGCGGCTGTATAGTGTCTAATAGTCCAGATATAATGAGTAGAGTTCGCGATGCAAGATTGCTCGGAGTGGAAAAAGATACAGAAAAACGTTTTCAGGGGCAACGTAGTTGGGACTTTGACGTTAGAAGCCAGGGTTGGCGCTACCACATGAGTAACATTATGGCAGCCATTGGTCGGGTACAATTGCGGCGATTTCCGGAATTATCTTTTAGGCGCCAACAGCTGGCTCACTGCTATGACAAAAGACTGAGTGGAATTTCTTTTATTACCTTGTTAAAACATAATTATGAGGAGGTTGTTCCCCATATATATCCGATTTACCTGACTGAAGGGGTATCGAGGGATTATGTTCGTCAAAGATTATTAGAGCATGGTATTCAGACTGGATTGCACTATCAACCAAATCACCACTTATCGTTTTTCTCCCACGGATTAGATAATGAATTGCCAATAACAGATAGAACATACTCTGGTCTAATAACATTGCCATTGCACCCTGATCTATCAGAAGAGCAAATAGACTTTATTTGCAGTATATTAATTCAGGTGATCAACAACATAGATAATGCAACTTTAAACTGAGGTGTTATAAATGACTGATTGTAATACAAACTCATATCCATTAGTAAGTATTATAATGAATTGCTTTAATGGAGAGGAGTATCTAAAAGAAGCTATAGATTCTGTGTATGCCCAAACTTATCCAAACTGGGAAGTTGTATTCGTTGACAATGCTTCAACTGACAAGACTGCGGTCATTGCCCATAGTTACGACGATAGGATTAAGTACTTTCGTAACTCTTCAACTATAAGCTTAGGAGAGTCAAGGAATCTCGCACTTAAGTATGCTGAGGGGGATTTTATAGCATTTCTAGATTGTGATGATGTTTGGGAACCAAATAAATTGGAACTGCAAATTCCATTATTTATAGAAAATAAGAATATTGGGATAGTTACTTGTCAATCCGGTACATTAAATTTAAACAGTAAGGTTCCGACTGGGGATTTTTTAGAAAAAAAGTCAGAGTACAATTTCCACGATCTTGTCTCCAACTATTTCATTATTATGAGTTCTTCTGTAATTCGCAGAACTGCTCTAGACATTTTAGATGAATGGTTTGATTGTAGTTTAAATATAGCTGAAGAAGCAGATTTGTTTCTCCGACTAAGTCTCCATTGGGCGATAGGTCGAGTCCATAGAGTATTGTGTTACTATCGTCTCCATGAAAATAACACGCATCGTTCCGCAGAGGTTAAAAGTTTCCCTAATGAGATAGATTATATATTCTTAAAACTAGAAAACACAGTTACAGATTTTCAAAGAAGATATGGATTTCTTAAAAGGAAGTGGTTAAACATGAGTTATAGTTCAGTTTTGCGATTCTATTGGCACCAGGGCGATGTTGCAAATTCTTATAGGATTTTATTCAAAATAAAACCTCAGACTTTTAAAGTTATTATCAAACAAATTGTTCAATTATTCTTAATTTTATTCAAAGGTAATGGTCTTCGTTTTTACACTGCCGTTGGAAAAATTTTTCGTAAAACTTGGTAGGTAAATAACAAATAGAGATATTTCAGAACACAGGGAACGCTCTGCAAAAATCTGCCTTGTTTTCTATAACCTAAATAATAAGGCCCAACTTTTAGTCTTTCACCAGGCGTGATCGCTAGACATTAAAATGCTTTTGCCTAATGATAGGGATAAAAAGGAGTGTTTTTAAACTAGACATTACGCTGGTTAAAAAATAGTGTGGTTTTTTACCTTTGTAAACAGGCGATCGCCTTTAACCTATCTCTACTCAAGACCATAAAGCCTAACCTTTATCTTTCACAAGGTGCGATCGCCCGCCACTAAAAAGCTTTTACCTAATCATAGGAATGAAAATAGGTGTTTTGAAACTGGCCATTACGTTGGTTAAGAAATAGTGTGGTTTCCTACCTTTGTAAACAGGCGATCGCCTTTAATCTACCTCAACCCAAAACTATAAAGCACAACCTTAATTCTTCACCAAGTGCGATCGCCAGACACTAAAATCCTCTTGCCTAATGATAGGAATGGCAATGAGTGTTTTAAAACTAGGCATTACGTTGGTTAAGAAATAGAGTCGTTTCCTATGTAAACAGGCGATCGCCTTTAATCTACCTCTACGCAAAACCATAAAGCATAACCTTAATCCTTCACCAAGTGTGATCGCCAGACATTAAAACGCTTTTATCTAACCACAGGTATGGAAATCAGTGTTTTGAAACTAGGCGTCACGTTTTTTAATAAAGGCGATCGCCTTTAATCTACCTCTACGCAAAACCATAAAGCATAACCTTAATCCTTCACCAAGTGCGATCGCCAGACATTAAAAATGATTTTGCCTAATGATAGGGATGGTAATGGGTGTTTTCAACCGACACATTATCCTGCTGTTATAAACAGAGGGTAGTTTTTTAGCATGGATAATGTAACTTCAAACTGAGGTACTATATACAAATGACTAATCCTAGTACAAACTCATGTCCATTAGTAAGTGTTATAATGAATTGCTTTAATGGAGAGGAATATCTAAAAGAAGCTATTGAGAGTGTTTTGAATCAAACCTATAAAAACTGGGAGCTTATCTTCTGGGATAATCAGTCTACGGATGGAAGTGAAAGGATACTCAAGAGTTACAATTCGAACAAATTGAAGTATTTCTATTCTTCAAAACATACACCTCTTTACGAGGCTCGAAATTTTGCTCTTGAGAATGCCATGGGGGAGTTCATTGCATTTTTGGATGTGGATGATTGGTGGGAACAGGATAAATTAGAAAAACAGATTCCTTTATTCAACGATCCTGAAGTTGGTTTAGTGTACGGAAATTTTTGGATTGAAAATCAAAAAAAAGGTCGCAAAAAGATCGCATTCAAAATGCCACTTCCAAGAGGAAATATACAAAACGACCTACTGGAGAGTTATACGGTTGGTATTTTAACAATTGTAATTCGTAAACAGACATTGGACACTCTGCCATACATTTTTGATAAGAGATTCAATTATATTGGTGACTATGACCTAGTTATTCGTCTTGCATCCAAGTGCAAGATTGATTGTGTTCAAGAGCCAGTAGCCCACTATAGAAAAACCGGGACTAATCTTTCTGTTACAAAGACAGATTTAAATATTAGTGAGATGCAACTTTGGTTGAAAGAGGCACTTGATAAATCAGATATTGTGCCTATTAGTATGCATTCGCGCGTCTCATTTTCCATTTTAAGGGGCCAGGTAAATTTAATGTTTCAAGGGAAGAGGATTATTGAAGGCTTGATTATTTTGCTGGCTTCATTCCTGAAGTTCCCGCGTATTTTCTTGTTGCTTTTCTGTCGGAAATTTTTGGGTATGGTTGTAGACAGCTGTAAATCATTGTTAGTGAAAGACTTACCTTAGGGAGGAAACCCAGTATATTTACAATACCTTAGCCAAATTACGAGGGTAAAACGGCTGTAGAACCATTGTTAATACGACCGAGAGAAGTAAGTTTGGGGCGTTGCACCTGCACGGGATGATGTATAATAAGAGGAAGAATTTTTAGCAGGCGATCGCCGCTTCAAATCCTAGTTTCCAATTATTCTTAAAACGTAAAGACGGGTGTTCAAAACCGGATAATCATTTTTTGGCAAGGATTTGAGGATGTCTTTGACAATCTTGGGAAATGAATTTATAATCATGATCAAATCTATATTTTGATATAGCTTGCTCAAATTTTAATATATTTTGGGCTGTTTTTATCACAGATTTCTTAACATTCAACACTTCTGCTTCGCTTGTTATAAGCTGTCGCGCGAATGCAATGCCTTTTTATGACTAAAAACCAAAATCCAAGTTTATCTAGTCATGTCAACGTCCTTTCTACTAACTTATTGGATGCCTCTCCTATAAACCAACGTTTAAACGTATTACAGGGATTGGCCCAATTCTCCCTATGTTTTCTGATAGTTGGCTGCCAACAATTGGGGATGCAGGTTGTTTGCTACCCTTTAGTTATTGTAATTTCTCTCGTGTTTTCAAAGAGAATAAAATTATTAAGCTACAAATACACTGTAGCACCTCTAGCTCTTATTTCCTTGGCGGCGCTGTCTTTAAACCTTAGAGATTTTCCTTCAGGTGATGTCCTGAATCTAATTCGATTTTTTACAGGTTTTCTTTTGATTAGTTTCTTTTTCGCCAATTCCACAGTAAAACTTCGCTACTTCTCTTATTCGTTTATAGCTTGGTCTTTGATTGAACTTTGTTTTCTAATTTTTCTGAATGATCAGCCCCCTTATATTAAGAGTTACCTGTCAAATTCTGATATTGAGTCCTTTTCTCGTGCAGAATTTACGTACGGTAATTTGAGGCTTCTTGGTCCATTTATCAACTCCTCTATCAATGGAACTTACGCAGGTGTTTTAACCCTGATGCTGCTATTAGACCCTGATCTTATTTTCGGCAAGTTCGAATTACGAAGTAAGAAAAGAGAGATACTTTTATTATCTATTCTTAGTGGAGTGACTCTTTTGTACTCTGGTTCTGCTACAGGTTTTATTACTACAGGTTTTCTACTATTTCTCAGATTATCACCATATCTGTTCATACTTAGGAGTAAATATGTAAAAATACTCTTAACTCTCTCTTTAATCGCCTTTGCATCATTTTCTTTAGGAGGCATTTATTTTTCGAAGCTAGACAGCAACTACTTAAGTTTTATCTTTGATTTAAAACTCAACCAATTTTTTGATCGGGTTAATAACGTATATGATCTTGTTTTAGGATCACCATACGAGACCGGATTTATTTACGGTGGTGACTTCTTAGTGCTTTCAATGATAGATAATTTTGGGATTATTTTAGCCATGCTGGTTTTCTTCACGGCATGGAACCAATGTGGTAGAAAATACAGGCCTTATTTTCTAGCCTTGAGTTTTTCTTCTCTCCACTACGGTACGATTTTTTCTCTTACTGGACAGGTACTGTTTGCTTCTTTAGTCCTTTCGCCGAATAAAAGTTATGATCTTAAGTGAGAATTCTGACACAGTGGAAGATCCATTTCAAACTAATATTGATCTTGAAGTGGTCGAGGGATTTGGCAATGAGTGGAGTCGTTTTGATTATTCCAACTTGTCTGACACTGAACTTCAGGAAATGTTTAGTGATTATTTTAGAATTTTCCCGTGGGAAAAGTTAGCGGGTGATGCTGTGGGATTTGATTTAGGTTGCGGTAGTGGACGTTGGGCTAAGTTAGTTGCCCCCAATGTCGGTAAATTACATTTAATTGACCCTAGCACTAAGGCTTTAAACGTCGCTCGGAAAAACCTCGCCGGATTTCAAAATTGTGTATTTCATTTAGCTGGTGTCGATGAAATTCCCCTCGAAAATGAATCGGCTGATTTTGGTTACTCGTTAGGTGTTCTGCATCATATTCCAGACACTCAAAGTGGTATACGTGCATGCGTAATGAAGTTGAAGAAAAACGCTCCATTTTTAATTTATCTGTACTACTCATTTGATAATCGACCATGGTGGTATCGGAAAGTCTGGAAAACTACGGAAATCGCAAGGAGTTTTATTTCTGATTTGCCAAATGCTCCCAAATATTGGTTCAGTCAAATCATAGCTTTGTTAGTTTACTGGCCAATGAGCAGGTTATCCCTTCTGCTAGAAAAAATAGGTGTTGATGTAAAACTAATACCACTGTCTGCCTATCGTCATAGAACCTTTTACGTACTGCGTAATGATGCCTTGGATAGATTTGGAACAAGATTAGAAAAACGTTTCTCACGTCTTGAAATTCAAACCATGCTAGAAAATTCTGGATTAGAGAAAATAAGCTTCAGCAATTCTTCACCATACTGGTGTGCGTTGGGTTATAAACAATAAACTTTTTCTAAAACTAGATCTTTGCCTAGATTTTATAGATTTGTTAAGGTAGCTAGGCTCATTTTTTGATAGGATCTCATCGGAGCGAAGTTTTTACATGTGTGGTATTACAGGATATTGGAGTGGCTCAATTAATATCGAGGACATGGGAGCGATTGTCCAACAAATGTCTACCACACTCCACCACCGTGGACCCGATGATGGGGGAACGTGGATCGATAAATCGGCAGGTCTAGCTTTAGGACATCGCCGCTTGTCTATAGTTGATCTTTCTCCACAAGGGCACCAACCCATGCAGTCAGCTAATGGTCGTTATGTTTTGGTGTTCAACGGTGAGATTTATAACTTTTCAGACCTGCGCCAACAACTAATCGCTCTGTATCACACCTTTAAAGGTAACTCTGATACAGAGGTTATGTTAGCAGCATTCTGTGAATGGGGAGTTCGACGAGCTGTAGAAAAATTTGTGGGTATGTTCGCTTTTGCCGTTTGGGATAGACAAGAGCAAACTTTAACGCTGGGACGAGATAGATTGGGTGAAAACCCCCTGTACTATGGGTGGATGGGCCCTACTTTTCTCTTCGGATCGGAACTAAAATCTCTCACAGTTCATCCCCATTGGGAGGGCGAAATTGACCGTAATGTTCTGACTCTGTTCTTGCGGTACAACTACATTCCTGATCCCCATTGCATTTATGTAGGTATACACAAACTCCTACCAGGAAACCTTCTGATACTGACTTCCCCAAGGGATAAACCTAAACCTCAACCCTATTGGTCTTTTTTATCAGCAGTAGAGCGGGGAAAAGCCCAACCATTTCATGGCGATAAAGTAGCAGCCATTAACGAATTAGATAGTTTACTCAAAGAGTCTATAAAAGGACAGATGCTTGCAGATGTCCCTTTAGGAGCTTTTTTATCGGGCGGTATAGACTCTTCTACGGTTGTAGCTTTAATGCAGTCCCAAAGTAGCCAACCTGTAAAAACTTTTACTATTGGATTTAATGAGTCTGCTTACAACGAAGCAAATAAGGCCAAAGCCGTAGCCGAACATCTGGGGACAGATCACACCGAGTTGTATGTTACTACAAAGGAAACCCAGTCTGTTATACCTAAGTTGCCGATTCTCTACGATGAGCCCTTTTCTGATTCCTCCCAAATTCCTACCTTCCTCCTCTCCCAACTAGCTCGCCAACAAGTTACTGTTAGCTTGTCCGGTGATGGTGGAGATGAGTTATTTGGTGGCTATAACCGTTACGTCTGGGCTAGTCTAATTTCAGAGCGCATGGGCTGGCTGCCCGAGACCATTAGAAAAATAAGCGCTAGTGTCATGACCAGTGTTTCCACTGACACTTATGATAGTTTGTTTCATAAACTCAGTACCTTTTTACCCAACAACCTCAAACAAAGACTGCCTGGTGACAAAATTCATAAACTGGCACGAGTACTGTCCTTTAAAAATCAAGCTGATCTATACCGGAAACTGTGCTCTTATGATGACATAGATGTAGTTATAGGTGCTGTTGATATAAGTACAAACCCTGTGTTCTCAGATGAGTTTCTGGCATATCCAGAATGGATGATGGCTATGGATGCTACTAGCTACTTACCGGGAGATATATTGACCAAAGTAGACAGAGCAGCCATGGGAGCAAGCTTGGAAACTCGTGTTCCCTTTTTAGATCATCGAGTGGTAGAATTTTCTAGCACACTACCCTTAGAGTGGAAAATCCGTGGGGATAAAACCAAGTGGATTCTTCGTCAGGTTCTTTATAAGTACGTCCCTCCCCATTTAATTGAGTGGCCTAAGACTGGTTTTGGAGTTCCGCTAGAAAGTTGGCTACGTAATGATTTACGAGATTGGGCTGAGGACTTATTAAGCTCCCATCGTTTGAGTCAAGACGGTTTTTTTCACACCAAAACTATTCGCCAAAAGTGGGAAGAGCATTTATCCGGGGGTCGGAATTGGCAACATTATTTATGGAATATACTTGTATTTCAAATGTGGTATGACGGTATTTGAATAGAAGTATCTGAATAGAGTCTAAACGTTATATTTTTATGAATTTGGATAACAATTATCGTATTGCGGTATTAGGACTAGGTTATGTAGGACTTCCCGTGGCCTTAGCCCTGAGTGAAAAATTTTCTGATGTGGTAGGTTTTGATATCAACCGTCAGCGCCTCGATGATCTTATGGCAGGAATCGACTCCACAAAAGAGGTTGAAAGAGATAGACTTACCCAAACATCTCTACATTTCACTGATAACTCGAAGTCTCTGGAAGATAGGAACTTTTTCATTATCTGTGTTCCCACCCCCATAGATGAAAACCATCAGCCTAATCTTACTCCCTTAATTAAAGCTTCCCAAACTATTGGTAAAGTCATTCAGCCAGGTTCTGTGGTAGTTTATGAGTCTACAGTTTATCCTGGGGTGACCGAGGAAATTTGCGGACCAGTCATCGCCCAAATTTCAGGTTTGCAACAGGGGGTGGACTTCAAACTGGGTTATTCTCCCGAAAGAATTAACCCCGGTGATAAACTCCACACCCTCGACAAAATTACTAAAGTAGTAGCAGGAGAAGATCAAAATACACTAGAACGTGTTGCTGCAGTTTATAGTCAAATCATTATCGCAGGTGTTCATCGCGCTCCTTCAATTAAAGTAGCTGAAATGGCTAAAGTAATTGAAAATACTCAACGTGACTTAAACATTGCTTTCATGAACGAACTAGCTTTAATATGCGATCGCATGGGTATTCGAACACACGACGTTATTCAAGCTGCCAGAACCAAATGGAATTTTCTCCCCTTTACTCCCGGTTTAGTTGGAGGTCATTGTATAGGAGTTGATCCCTATTACTTGACCACCAAGGCTGAAGTATTAGGTTACCACCCGCAAGTAATTTTAGCGGGGCGGCGGATAAATGATAGCATGGGCAGATACATAGCCCAGCGTTTGTTAAAACTGCTTGCACAAGCGAAAATACCAATCCAGAATAGTCGCATTGGCATTTTAGGGTTAACGTTTAAGGAGAACGTTCCCGATTTGAGGAATAGTCGTATACCGGATATCGTCAAGGAGTTGCGGGAGTTCGGCATTAATCCACTAGTTCATGATCCCTTGGCTGATGTGCAAGAGGCACGGAGAGAGTACGAAGTTGAATTAGTGACATGGGAGGAGTTATCTAACCTAGATGGACTTATTTTAGGGGTAAACCATCAATTCTACCTTGACCTATCTCTGAAAGATCTAATAGGTTGTCTGAAGGAAAATGGCGTACTTGTGGATGTTAAGTCAGTTCTAGACCCAGCAGACATTCCTCATCCAATTACTTATTGGAGCTTATAGGGGGCGTTGCGTCTTTGCGAAATAATTTGAGACTTTCTCCTACCCTTATTACACATCATCCCGTGCAAATGCAACGCCACTTCAGGTGTTTGGGAATTATTATTAGTATCCGGTAACTGATGACCTAGCTTTTTAACCCAACGAATGACTGTATTGTGATTTACTTTAGTCATTCTTTCAATTGCCCTAAATCCATTCCCATTTACATACATGGTTAAACATGCTTCCTTCACTTCTTGGGAATAACCTCTAGGAGAATAAGATTCAATAAATTGACGACCACAATTCTTGCATTGATAATTTTGTTTTCCCCTTCTCTGTCCATTTTTTCTGATATTATTGGAATCACAGTTTGGACAGTTCATCTTGATTTCTTCCTCGCGGCGATCGCCTGCTAAAAATTCTTCCCCTTATTATACATCATCCCGTGCAGGTGCAATGCCCCACTCAGAGAGTCCACCCGGTTTTTGCTAAATGCTTATAGTTTGGGTGTTAGTAGACGAACTGTTGTAAGTCTTGCATTGCAAATTGCAAATGAGCGGGTCAATAAGGACCGTCTTGTTCGACGCCGAACAGCTCAGGTACAGATTGCATTTGATATATACTTGCGCGCATTATATCAAAATAGACCAGATATTTCGTTTTTCTTTACAAATCACGTAGCTTCATCTTTACATCGCTACTGGCCTTCTCTTTTTCCAAATGATTTTAAATCCTTAAAGTACGACCAGTTTTGGGTCGAACGTTGGTCTGACGAGATACTCTTTGCCATGCGAGAAGCAGCGTATCAAATTGGTCAGTTGATGGCTTTTGTAGAGAGATATCCCGGCAGTTCTAGATGGAGTCAGTAAGGCGTCTTTGACTGCGCCAATTAGAGTACGCTTGTGGCAGGCTTCGAGTAAGAAGTCTCTGTCCAAGCAAGATTCTAATGAATCCCCGTCGCTAAAGCGCGGGGAGAAGTCAATGTTCTCTCCCCCGTCCAACCAGAGTGACAAAGCTAATAAACACTAATATGCCTAACCCAAAAGTTCTATTAGTTGCCAACACTAGCTGGTACCTATATAATTTCCGCCTACCTTTAATGCGAGATCTACGGGATGCTGGCTATTTAGTAACCGCAGTAGCACCCCATGATGCCTACACAAATCTACTTCAGACTGAAGGCTTCACAGTCCACCAATGGCAGGTTGCCCGCCGGTCGATTAACCCACTGCGCGAATTGTATACTTTAGTAGATCTCATGCGTATCTACCAACGTGAGCATCCAAAATTAGTGCATCATTTTACTATTAAAGCTTGTCTTTATGGTACTATTGCTGCTAAGTTATCCGGTGTCATCCATGTGATTAATGCCATTACTGGGCTTGGACATGTATTTATCAATACTGGTAAAATTAGCCGCTTGCTGCGATTTGCATTAAAACCTATATACAAACTAATATTCAGGTCTCGCCGTGCTACAATTATTTTTCAAAACGCTGAAGACCAGTCCCATTTATCACATTTGGGTATTGTGGATAGCAGACGTACGAAACTGATACGTAGCTCAGGGGTAGATGTGAATTACTTTAACCCATCGGCAATAATCAGGGACATTACTAGTGGAGTAAATCAAAATCCTGCCTGTCCTATAAGCTTTCACAGCCCAGTCCGGTTGCTTTTTCCCTCACGACTGATTGCCGAAAAGGGCGTAAATGAATTACTAACCGCATGCCGGAATCTTTGGAAACAAGGAGCAAACCTGGAACTGCTTATCGCCGGTGCCATTGATGGGGGCAATCCTAGCTCCCTCACCACGGATGATCTAGCAGAACTACGTGCTGATCCCCGTATCCATTGTCTCGGACATGTAAGTGATATGCGCAAGATATATGCAAAATGCGACTTAGTTGTACTACCTTCTTGGCGTGAAGGTCTTTCACGCGCCCTAATCGAAGCTGCCGCTATGGAACGCCCAATCATCACCACTAATGTACCTGGTTGCCGTGATGTTGTTGACCACGGGCGCAGTGGTCTGCTAGTTCCCCCACACGATGCCATCGCCCTGCAGTTAGCTATTACTTTGCTACTCGAGCAACCCGATCTGGCCTTCCGTTTTGGAAGAGAAGCCCGACGAAAAGTAGTGTCCGAATTCCAGGTATCCGTGGTCAATGAACATACGATAAATATCTATCGTAGCCTGCTACCTATTACTTCTGGGGTAATTCCTGCTTCAAAAGATTATTCGACTTCAAGTGTAACGGCTACTTAGTGCGGTGCATGACTACAAAAATTTTAGTTACCGGTGGTGCAGGCTACATTGGTTCCCATGTGGTGCTTCAGTTAGCTGAATCGGGATACGATATAGTAGTATATGATAACTGCTCGACTGGCACTCCTGAGTCAGTACTTCATGGGGAGCTAGTGGTTGGCGATTTAGCAGATGTAGACAGACTTTATCAAATATTTAGCCAACACAAATTTAGTGCAGTATTACATTTTGCAGCTAGTTTAGTGGTTCCAGAATCTGTAGCCCATCCCCTGGACTACTATGCCAATAACACCCGCAATACACTCAACCTCCTGCGTTGCTGCAGCGTTATGGGAGTGAATCAATTTGTTTTTTCGGCATTGCATAATAAAGTATGAGTTCAAGCAAGAGAGATGAAATGTCCAAAGTGTGGATCAGAACACATACGCAAAAATGGTATTAAGAAAGGAAAACAAAATCACATTTGCGCTGAATGTGGACGACAGTTTATAAATCCCAGTGAACAAACCAAAGCATTCCCAGAAACTACCAAACAAACTTGCCTGAAGATGTATCTCAATGGCATGGGATTCAGGGCTATAGAAAGAGTGATGGGAGTACATCACACCACAGTCATTGATTGGGTTAAACAAAAAGGCAAGAAGTTACCTGATGCAATCGCCCCAGAGAATATCCCCGATGTTGGCGAATTGGATGAACTGGAAACATTTGTCGGATCAAAAAAAACAAGATTTGGGTGTGGACAGCAGTAGACCATTTCCGTAAGGGCATCCTAGCTTGGACTTTAGGTGATCATAGTGCTGAGACTTTTGAGCCATTATGGACAATAGTGGTGGCATGGCAATGCCATTTCTACGTCACTGATGGATGGACTGTATATCCAAGTTTTATCCCTGATGGTGATCAGATTATTAGCAAGACTTACATGACGCGAGTTGAGGGAGAAAACTCTCGGTTACGTCACTATCTGGCACGATTGCACCGTAAAACCTTCTGCTATTCCAAGTCTTTAGATATGTTGCGTTACTCTGTGCGGTTGCTGATTCATTATCTTCATGACCCTTCTGTCCTGTTCTCTTCATGATTCATACTTTATCCTGCAACGCCGCATTAGGTTGTTTTTGCCTTACTCGTATAAGCTTGACAAGCCAAAATAAATTTCAGCTAATTGGTTTTATTGGTGAATAATTAAGAATATGTGTTAACCTTTTCAAGAGGAGTAGAAGGGCGATCGCGCTAGTGCAAGTGGTTAATAAATCACGTTTTTAATAGAGAACAGGAGTATTTGGGTCTCAGATAAAGTATGGTAAACTAGTATTACTAAAATCAAAACTTTTCTATTATAGTAGGTAGATATGGCAACAAATGCTGATCAAGTTTGGGAATTGCTGGCCCAATTAGTTGAGTCCCAAAAAGAAACCGACCTTCAAATTAAGGAATTGGGCAAGCAAATCGGTGGTCTAGGTAATAAATTAGGTATACGGGATTTTAGCGGGGGTTGATATGTCAGAGGAAATGAAAAATATGGCAATCGAAGCAGGATTATATGTAGCCAACATTCAAGACGAAGTATTTCAAATAGACACTCCCCCTAGCTTTGAACCTAAAACTTGGTAGGTTAAGAGACTGTCGGGATTTTAGCTAAACAATGGGATGCTATATAGTATATTCACTACGGTGCTGCAATTATATAAGGCGATCGCCCTTAATTAAAGGGAAAATAAACACATAACAAACTCACTAAATACCTTTCCATCACAACCAAGCCTTGAATAATAACCTATGAAAACAGACAAATGGTTTTATGAACTTTTTTTGTCTCAACCGGGAATGTTATCCGAGTTAATCCCGGGATTTGAGTCTGAATGGTCCTTCACCTACAGTTCAGTAGTAGTCAAGGAAAAAGAATTTCGTTTTGACGGACTCTTCACCCCCGTCTCAGATGATCCCAATATCCCCATAGTGTTTGCAGAAGCCCAAATGCAAACAGACAAGAATTTCTACAGCAGATTTTTTGCAGAAACCTTTCTTTACCTGGCCCAGTACGAAGTAAATAGACCTTGGAGAGGATTATTAATATTATCCAGTCCAGGGGTGAATTTTGGCACAGAGTTACCATACAATTGTCTATTACAAAACCAAGTTACACGTATTTTTCTGAAAGACTTACAAGGAAGAAAGGAATTAAGTTCAAACCTGTCCTTGTTACAAATGTTAGTAACAGAGCAGGAAGAAAGTGCAGAAATTGGCAAGAACCTGCTTAGGAACGCAGAATCGGAAAGTGAGTACGAAAAACGGCTAACATTAATAGAAACTATGCTAGCAAATAAATTCCCTGAATTAACCAAGGAGATTATCATGGAGATGCTAGAAATCAAAACAATGGATGTAACAAAATCTCGGTTTTATCAGCAGATCTATACTGAAGGTCGTCAAGAAGGGGAAGTAAATTTAGTCCTTCGTTTGTTAACCAGGAAATTGGCAAATTTGTCAGAAACTATGGTCAAGAGGGTCAAAAAATTGACTATTCCTCAGTTAGAAAATTTAGGGGAAGCCCTGTTAGGATTCACCCAGATTGGAGATTTGGAGACATTTTTATCCAAACTAGAATCTAAACCAGAGCAGTCAACACTGACACAATTAGACACTGAACAACCGGACCAGGAGAATTAGGATAATCGGACAGATATAAATTGTAGTTAGTAATGATGCTTTTGTTTCCCCCCTTGACAAAATAGGATTAGGGGGGTGCGAAACTTTTAATTAGTGAACAATTGTAAAATGCGATCGCCCTGATTTACTTTACCCTTTTTGCTTATGCTTGACAAGTCTTAATCTATAGAATTAATAAATAATAACTATGATAAACTTATTGATAAATTATTCAAGTACTATTATACTAAAGTAGTGAACAGTCAAGTTTGAGGTAAACATCCTTAACTTTTAAATACGACGAGTGCATCTAAATGGTAACCAGAGAAGTACATGATCAATTTGCTAAACACTTCTTGGAAGAATTGCTAACACTTCTGGGAAAAGTTAACATCAACAAAGAGGTCAGCGATGAACCCCGTCAAATAGACGTTTTCTTTTCTCCAAATCCTGAGAACATAGAAAACGCCCCCGACCTGGGGATTTTATCCAGAATCATCTCCACCCCAGTTTTGTTTGAAGTATTCCGTAACCCGCCAAATCAAACTAACATTCGTGAATGTGTATTAAAACTGTTTGTTTTAATTGCGGAAATCAGAAGGCAGGCAAAACGGGAAAGGAGAAAATTAAAAGAAGAATAACTTCCTTACCTGTGGATATTGGGGACATCAGTGAGCAAACCGATTCTAGAAGGGTTTGATGCTAAGTTAGAGGAAAAAAACCCAGTAGAAGGGGGATCCGATGCTATTGAACAACCCACATTTCCACTTATCCTATAACCAGACCATATGGTTTGAATAGATTCTAACTCCACTATGATAACATTTATTTAGTATTCAGATGAAATTATTATGGAAACATTAGCACTCTCTACGAGCAAGATTACTTTCTCTGGCTACAAGAAACCTACAGATTATTAGAGAAGGGTGAGCTTGGTCAGTTGGACATACCGCATTTGAAGGAGGAGATTTTAACCTTGGGGAATGAACAAAGGCACAAAGTAGACAGTTATCTACGTCAGCTTCTTATACATTTGCTATTGTATAAATATTGGGATACGGAAAAAGATATGTGTGCTAAAGGTTGGCAAAACGAAATTGATAATTTTCGATTTGAGCTTGACATGTTGTTAAGATCAGGTACCCTATACAATTATTTCCTCAAAGAAATTGACGAGATGTATTTCAAGGCAAGAAAACAAGCTATCAGAAAAAGTGATCTGTCTCCTGGTCTTTTTCCTATAACTTGCCCGTTTTCTGCAGAACAATTACTAGACTCAGATTTTTTTCCTGATTAGTACGGTATTAGGGAGTTTACCCATAACTACCCGGAGCGCGCGCTCTTAATTTAAAATAAAAACATTATTATCGAGGAATCGTCAACAAACGATCAAACAAATTGCCAGCTTTAGGGGACCAAATATGAATTTAGAAGCTGAATATGACCTAGATTTCTATGGTTGGATAAGTAAAAATGTGGAACTATTACGTTGTGGCTCTTTGTCAGAAATTGATGCTGAACACATTGCTCAAGAGTTAGAAAGCATGGGAAAGCGCGATCGCCGTCAACTTCGTAGTCGGTTGCAGGTTTTAATTATGCATCTACTCAAATGGCAATATCAGCCAGATAAACAAAGCAAAAGTTGGTTAGCTACTATAGATCATCAACGAGATGAAATCCAATCTCTACTCCTGGATAGTCCAAGTCTCCGCAGGGATTTAGAAACAGCACTGGTAACAGTTTATGCTAAATCTGTAAGTGATGCTCAGGAAGAAACCTCTCTCCCAGCAACCACGTTTCCCTTATCTTGTCCCTTTGCGCTAGAAGAAATTCTATCTTCACGTTTCTTACCAAAAGTCAATTAAAATCGAACCACTTCCATGGTGTAATACTAGCGATCGCTATGGTGATCCGCCCAACTAATGGAATTCCCAATCAATCCACACATTGCGATCGCATTTCCCAAGTCCTTTTCAGTCGTTGATTGACTTGAGCTTTCAGACGGGGAATCAATTCGCTGTCTCCAGGTTAATTAACCTGATTTAACCAAAAGACCATATCATTGAAATCGTAATCGCTGACCCCACATTGGAGGGTAAATCTTCAAATCCAAAGATAAGGAAAGATACGATATAAACGCGCTTCCAGTGGACACAGACGCTTCTATCTAGCAGATATCAAACGCACTGCGTGACTTAAAGCAACTAGATGACCGTGTAACAATTAATTACACCAGAGTTTCAAGTAGTGATTAATGAGGTAGAATGACAACTCTCACGTATGTTAAAAATGACCGTTTCACGTACATAAATACCAATGGTGAAAAACAACCACATAAAATCCGCAAGGGAGATTTTTAATATCTCCAGGTGGGCGATTAAATTTTCATGGCTGACAGTATGCTTCTGGATTGGGGTAACAGCAGCAGGTCTGTTAGCTTTTAGTTCCCTAAAATACGCACTTTTCCCAGATATTACTTTCCCTGTGGTTGTGGTAAATGCCCAAGCACCAATCACTTCCGCTATAGAAACAGAAGAAAAGTTAACTAAACCAATAGAAACAAGTTTAAAATCCATACCGGGAATTAATAATATTCGTTCTTCCACATATCCAGGACAAAGTGCTATTAGTCTTTTATTTGCAGTTGGCACAAATTTAGAAGCTTCTACTAAAAAAACTACAAGTGTACTCAAGAGCGTAAAACTACCAACAGGAGCAAATTATAAAATTATTCCCTTGAATCTAAATGAGTCTTCCGTAGTAAGTTATGCCATTGAAGGTAAATCTAAAAGCCTAAATGATTTGCAGCAATTGGCAAAAGCAAAAATTGTACCGACAATTGAAAAATTACCGGGGGTACTCAAGGTCTCACTATTGGGCACTGCACCAAAATCCGCTTTACCTAACACCAGCAGCTTAATTCCAGATAATGGAAATTTAATCAGATTTAATGGGAAGAATGTATTAGCACTGCAGGTAGTAAAACGTGGAGATGCCAATACCCTAGAAGTAGTGGATAAAGTAGAGCAAGAAGTCAACAAGTTACGCTCTATTCTGAAAAATGTCACATTTACCCTAGCAGCTACTCAAGCAGACTATATTCGTGAAGCCACCCAATCAACTATAAATGCGTTAATAGAAGCTATCATCCTAGCAGTTGTGGTCATTTTCCCCTTTTTATGGAGTTGGCGAGCTACTTTAATTTCTGCTTTAGCAATTCCTATATCTTTATTAGCTACATTAATTGTGATGGCCTATTTTGGCTTTAACTTGGAAACAATTACCTTGTTAGCTTTAGCTTTAATAATTGGCAGTGTAATTGATGATGCTATTATTGATGTAGAAAACATACTACGTCACATTCAAAATGGTCAAAGTCCAAAAGAAGCAGCATATTCAGCTACTGATGAAATAGGTCTAACAGTGGTAGCAGCAACTGCTACAGCTATAGCTGTTTTCTTGCCCATTGGTTTAATGGGGGGTGTGGTTGGACAATTTTTCAAACCCTTCGGAATTACTGTTTCTGCAGCTTATATTGCTTCCACATTAGTAGCACGTACTCTCTCACCAGTATTATCCATTTACTGGCTTAAACCGGCCAAAAAAAATTACTCCCTGGGACAAATAAGAGGTAAAAAACAGGGTTTATTATCAAGTGTCACATCAGGGTTGACGAATTTGGGGGACTATGTTAACCAATCCTATGCCAATTTACTGTACTGGTCCCTCAATCACCGAAAAATAGTCATCCTATTGGCTATACTGAGTTTTGTTGCTGGTCTTGCTATTATCCCGTTTATTCCCAAAGGTTTTATACCCAAGTTGGACCGAGGTGAGTTTAATATTAGCTATACTGCACCACTACCAAAAATCCCAGACTTGTCAGCATTACAGCAATTAAGAACTATCCAGGATCCTAACCAACCCCCAATTACCCTCCCTAATCCCCTTCAAGATTCCCTAACAGTGGCAAAAAAACTGGAAGCAGTTGTCAGAAAATACCCAGATGTAAAAACAGTATTTACTACGGTTGGTTCCCGTGGAGGTGAGCCAAATAAGGGCAATCTTTATGTGAAATTAAAAAAAGACCGCCAGCTGAAAACTGCCCAACTACAGGATCAATTACGACAAACTTTACCTAAACTTCCCGGTGTGACTACTAGTGTGGAAGATATTCAATTTGTAGATACTGGAGGAGATAAGCCATTACAAGTAGCGCTACGCGGGAATGATTTAGCAACTTTAAGTTTAATATCTAAAAAGATTAAAGAACGTATTATTAAATTACCCGGATTTGCTGATGTGACTGTGACGGGAGATGGCAATCCAAGGAACCAAGTTTTGCAAATCGAACGACTTAACCATCAACGAGTAGTCTATATCAGCTCTAACCTGGGTGACAATTTAACTCTTGGTGATGCTACTGATAGAATCGTAGCGGAAGCTAAGTCTCTTTTACCTGCTGGTGTAACTCTAGATTTGGGCGGAGACTCTGCTAAACAAAATGAGGTGGTGGGTAGTTTCCTGTCAACCTTGCTCTTATCAGCTTTGTGCATTATTCTGGTGTTGGTTTTATTGTTCAAAAGTTGGGTAGATCCTTTAGTTATTGGTTCTTCCTTACCTTTGGCAGTGGTGGGAGCTATGTTGGCCTTGTTGTTCACTAAGAGTGATTTTGGTATGATCTCTTTGATTGGATTTGTGTTCTTGCTAGGACAGGCAAATAAAAATGCTATTTTATTGGTAGACTACATCAACCAACTACGCCGAGCCGGAATGAAACGCACACAAGCTATTCTGCAAGCGGGTCCTGTTAGACTCAGACCAATTATGATTACTACCTTCTCCACTATTTTGGGCATGTTACCTATTGCTTTGGGCTTTGGCGCAGGATCTGAGTTACGCTCCCCTATGGCAATTGCGATCGCAGGAGGTTTGGTTACTTCCACTATTCTGAGTCTAATTGTTGTACCAGTTGTTTATGCCATTTTAGATGATTGGTTTCCCAGGAAGAGGATGAATTAAAATGCCAGGACTAAAGATATGACTGATATTGATATTCTAATTCTTTCCAATGGACCAGGAGAAGTAACAACCTGGGTGCGTCCTGTGGTTACAGCTCTCAGAGAACAATTGGGCAATGATATTTCTCAGGTGAGAATTTCTGTGATTTTATCACCCTGTCCCCATGCTACCGGTGAGGAAGCTAAGATCGCTAAATCTTACCCACAGGTCAACAGAGTTCAAGCTCCTCAATACTTCTGGCGGTTTTTATTCCTGGGAAAAACTGCGGAAAATTGGGATTGGCGTAAAAAAGGTGTGGTGATATTTTTGGGGGGAGATCAGGTTTTCCCTGTGATTATTGGCAGAAAGTTGGGATACAAAACCCTAGTTTATGCGGAGTGGGAAGCCAGATGGCATAATTTAATTGACTGTTTTGCCGTTATGAACCCTCAGGGGATGAAAAATGTTTCACCTAAGCACATCCATAAGTTTCATGTTGTGGGTGACTTGATGTTAGAAGCTGCTAATAAGGATTATGTAACTTCACAATCTCCTAGTTTAGAATCTGGAAGGGAGTTAGTTGGACTTTTACCTGGATCCAAACCTGCTAAGTTGATTCAGGGTGTGCCCCTAGAATTAGCTATAGCCGAATATATTTATGCTAAAAGACCTCATACCAAGTTTTTTATACCTGTAGCACCCACTCTAAATTTACTGACTTTGGCCAGTTTTGCCAATCCTCAAAAAAACAAGTTTGCCCAATCCTTTGGTTTTCAAGGTGCATACTTAAAGGATAACTACCTAGAAACTTCTGGGGGTTTGATGGTAGAATTGACTCAGGAAAACCCCGCTTATCATTTGTTATCTTCCTGTGCCATTTGTCTGACTACGGTGGGAGCAAACACTGCTGAACTGGGAGCTTTGGGTGTACCAATGATTGTGTTATTACCTACCCAACAATTGGATGCCATGCGCTCTTGGGATGGTCTACCAGGAATTCTGGCAAATTTACCTGTTGTGGGTTCCAGTTTGGCAAAATTGATTAATTGGTGGTTCCTCAGAAATAAAGGTTTACTGGCCTGGCCTAATATTTGGGCGGGGCGAGAAATTGTCCCAGAATTGGTTGGTAAATTGGCACCTCACGCAGTGGGAGAAATGGTTTTAAACCTATTAGAAAATCCCCTCAAATTGGCTCAAATGAAACACCAATTGCTAACAACTAGGGGTGAAAGTGGCGCTGCCAAACGTTTGGCCCAGCTGGTAGGGACTGTGTTATCTTGACCTTACAGTTAACTGCTTGATATTTGATCATATCTGTTTCTAATTTCTTGTATATCCTGCCACATTAACCACTTGGGGGATCCTTGCCCTTTGGCAGAGTTACGTAAGAGATAGGAGGGGTGAAAAATGGGCATACATAAGCGTCCCTCCCATTCTAACCACTGCCCGCGAATTTTCGTAATTGGCAGCTTGTTACCTGTAACTCCTTTTACAGCAGTGGCACCTGTTAGTAAAATGATTTTTGGATCAACCAGACGGATTTGTTCTAATAGGTAGGGTCTACAAGCGTTACTTTCTTCTGAAGTGGGAACTCGGTTTTCCGGTGGACGACATTTGACAATGTTGCATATATACACATCCTGCTCTGTGGTCAAATTCACGGATGCTAGAATTTTATCTAACAATTGTCCAGATTTACCTACAAATGGTAACCCAGTTTCATCTTCGTGTTGTCCTGGTGCTTCACCAATAATCATGATTTTCGCTTGGGGGTTTCCCCTTCCTACCACTGCATGAGTGCGAGTTTTACCCAGTCCACACCGATGGCAATTTTCACAGTGGAGTGTTAGCTCGTTGATATTTATATAGGTTCCCATGGGAATGGGAATTTTAGCATCAGTATAAATCAGTCCTTTTTGCTCAAGGACTGATTGGTTAAATAGACTTAGTTGGGTATCACTGT
The DNA here is from genome assembly GCA_000175855.1 of Raphidiopsis brookii D9. Classification (GTDB taxonomy): domain Bacteria; phylum Cyanobacteriota; class Cyanobacteriia; order Cyanobacteriales; family Nostocaceae; genus Raphidiopsis; species Raphidiopsis brookii. Next base: position 90,347 of record ACYB01000004.1, on the reverse strand, counting down.
TCATGAATATGGCTTTCAAATGTTCTTGGTAGTTTTTATAGCGCCTCAGGCGGGGAAATTTGAGGACCGAAAGAGTTCCCTACTCTACCATGCTGCATAGTACTTTGATCATTAACATTTGTCGCTTTTTCATCTGACCCACATAGTGATGACAAACATGGAGTTGTTGACTGGAAGTTTTTGATACCTTGATTATTTGCCTGTTCGTACATCATGGATAACCCACTTACAGCACCAGCTACAAGAGCTGTGTACCCCAAATATAAGTGAGTGGGACTAAGTTCTATACTCAATGATCGAGAAGGCCTTTGATTTTTATACCAAGACGGCAAAATGGATTTGCACTCATTCCTAACCGGTAAAGAATTAGCCAAATCAGCTCCATTTAGTCCTAAAGCATTGCCCATAATTCTAATAAAGCCACGAAGCAACACATCTTCGGGTAATTTTTCCATATCCCCATTTTCTACTGCTGCCATTTGATTTGGTGATATATAAGTATACATAGTTAGTTTGTGTAGGGTTAATCCTTGAGATTCCCTGGCTTTTTTCAGTTGTTCACCTATTTGACGTAAGGATTCTAATCTCTCTTCCTCCGCCTTTTTTGCAGCTAGTCGACTTTTAGAAGGTTTTTGATTTTTCCATGGCCAGCTTTTGAGTTTTTTTCGTTGGATCTGGTTCGTTTTCACCTTTCACCCTATCTGATTTTTGCTGTTTTTTTGCTGTTGGCTCCGGATCATTTGGCTGGGACCTATTTTCCAAAACTTGTTCACATACCTCAACCGTTTGATTGCTGAGTTCTTTTATCTCATTACTATTAGTACTATCAGCAGAATCATTTTTACTACTATCTGTGCTGGTAGCAGATTGTTTGGTGACGAATCGCTCAAAAGTTAGGGCGATCGCTTCTCTACTAATGGCTTGTATTAACTTATTGAAATTGGTCAGCTGTTCATGAGATATATCAAATAGCTTCTGTGCCTTATCCACAACCGCACGGTAAGCATGGCTATGATACAGCTGAGATTCTACTTCTTTAAGCAGCGATCGCAATTCTTCTTTACTGATTTGCCCAGTAGGATGTCCAGGAACATTCAGGGAGTAAGCAGATGCGGTAGTCATGATTTGATGCTCTTAATTTTTGATGAGAACAGTAATTTTATCTATTTTGCCTATTCTGAGATTTATTGTTACATCAGGATTTTTATCCATAAATTTATCATTGGTGCAATTAACACCCTTGGGGGGATTTAGATGTAATTATTCCGACATCTTAGGGATTTGTGAATGCCAGTTATTTGACTGCTCATAGGCGTAGGCCAGCTGAAAAAGTTGGTCTTCCCTTAGCACCTTCCCAATTAATTGCATTCCAATGGGTAAACCCTTACTGTCAAAACCACAGGGGACGCTAATTGCAGGCAATCCAGCTAGATTAACAGGGATAGTCATTAGGTCATTGAGATACATACTTAAAGGGTCAGTTATTTTTTCCCCGGCTTTAAATGCTGTAGTTGGTGCTGTGGGGGTTAGTAGAACGTCAACTTTGGTAAATGCCTGTTCAAAATCTTCCTTAATCAAGGTACGAACCTTTTGGGCTTTTAAGTAATAAGCATCATAGTAACCTGCACTTAAAGCATAAGTGCCAATCATAATTCGTCGTTTCACTTCCGCTCCAAATCCCATGGCACGGGTACGGTTATACATAGATAACAAATTATCCGGATCCTGGGCGCGAATCCCATATTTCACACCATCATAACGAGCAAGGTTGGCTGATGCTTCCGACGGAGCGATGATATAGTAACTGGGAACCCCATAGCGGAAACGAGGACAGGAGATTTCCTGGATTTCCACCCCTAAATCTTTTAATTGGGCGATCGCCTGGTTGACTGCTGAGGAAACCTCTTCATCTAGACCTTGACCACAGGTTTCCTTAATTACCCCGACTTTGAGTTTTTTCTCTTTTAAGTCTGGGGTTAAATTGGCGGTGTAATCAGGAATTGCCACTTTTAAACTGGTGGAGTCTTGAGGATCATAACCGGCGATCGCATTTAATAAAATTGCTGCATCCTCTACGGTTCTACCAAAAGGACCTATTTGGTCCAAAGAAGAAGCATAAGCAACCAATCCGTAGCGAGAAACTAGTCCATAAGTAGGTTTCATCCCTACCACCCCACAAAAAGAAGCTGGTTGACGGATTGATCCTCCCGTATCCGAACCTAGGGATACCACACATTCTGCTGCTGCTACTGCTGCTGCTGAACCTCCAGAGGAACCACCGGGAACTGTGGATATATCCCAAGGGTTAGCAGTGGTTTGATAGGCGGAATTTTCCGTAGAACTCCCCATGGCAAACTCATCCAAATTAGTCTTTCCTACTGTTACTGCTCCCATCTGATTTAACTTTTGAGTTACCGTTGACTCATAAGGGGGGATAAACCCTTCCAGAATTTTTGACCCGCAGGTGGTGACAATCCCTTTGGTACATAGGTTATCTTTCACACCAATGGGTATGCCCGCCAAAATACTGATTTCCTCCCCTGTAGCGATCTTCTTATCTATATCACCAGCTTGTATTAAGGCGTGTTCCGCAGTAATTTTCAAGAAACTGTGTAGTTTTGGTTCTAAAAGGTGAATTTGTTCTAAGTAATATTGGGCAATTTCAATAGCGGAACGTTCTTTATTGACTAGCTGTTGGTGTAATTGGCGAATGGATGGCATAGGTTAAGATAAATAATAATCAATAATTTTTTTGGTCTTGGTGCAATTTCCCGACTCTAACATATATTTTTTCCAAAGTTGAGTGAATCCTTAAAAATTTCCCACAAACCCGGTGCAAGGAATTAATATGTGAAAAGACATTAGTTAAGCATTGTGGCTATTTGTGGAAAAAGTTGAGCAAGTAGTTGAAAAAATGCGGCTATATGTGAGAAGATAGTTATTTGTGTTAAATTCTTCCCGGCTTTACTGTTTGTAAAATTATGGCTAAGAGCAAAGGTGCCCGCATAATAGTGACCCTAGAATGCACCGAGTGTCGAACAAATCCAGATAAGCGTTCTCCAGGCGTTTCTCGCTATACTAGCACCAAGAATCGTCGGAATACGACCAGTCGGTTAGAGCTGAAAAAGTTCTGCCCCCATTGTAATAAGCATACTGTTCACAAGGAAATTAAGTAAAAAATGAGCTATTATCGTCGTCGTCTGTCACCTATTAAACCAGGAGAACCCATAGATTATAAAGATGTTGATTTACTGCGTAAATTCATGACAGAACGTGGTAAGATCCTACCAAGAAGGATTACTGGGTTGACATCGCAGCAACAAAGGCAATTGACCTTGGCAATTAAACGAGCCCGCATTCTGGCCTTCTTACCGTTTATAAATGCTGAAGGGTAAGAGGCTCTCCCATACAAGCCGGATCCTATATAAAAAAGCTTTTCCTGGGAACCTGGCTTGTCATTTTGGGTGGATCAATGTAGAATGATAGAAATGGTCGGCATAGATCATCAGCACGATCTAAAAAAGACGGGGAGCAACTGTAAGACTACCTAGGTAGCAAGTTGCAGTGAACCGTCGAGAACAGTGGCAAACTATCAGGGTGACTAAAAACTCCCAAGACTAAAATTGCCAAACTGAGATTAAGTGTTAGGATAAAAAATTTAAAATTACTAAAAAGTTAGAGGGTTGTGGAAAAGGGGACGCTAGTTGAATTCAGGGTTCAAGGCGATCGCCGACTGGGAGTGGTAGATCGTCCAGACGGTAAGACTCGTTGGTTTGTGGTAGATGAACGGGGTCAATCCCACAGCCTGGCACCCCGACAAATAACCTATATCGTTAATGGAGAGGGTTATAAGTCAACACAGATTCCCAAATTTTTGGATCAGGTTGTACCGTACCTAGATCCATCAAGTTTGGAGGTGGCCTGGGAATTGTTGGTAGCTGAGGGAGAAAGTGTCACTCCTGGTCAAATGGCAAATCTACTGTTTTCTGAGTGCTTACCATATCAGTGTTATGCTGCCCATTGCTTACTATCGGATGATAAACTATTTTTCAAGCAAAAGGGAGAAGTTTATGAACCGCGTAGTGCTTCCCAGGTAGCAGAAAGAAAACACCAGATAGAAGTAGAAACCCAAAAAGCCCAAGGACAACAGGAATTTTTACTGCGAGTAGAGCGGTCACTCAGGGGTGACACGGTAGAATGGCAAAAGTCTGACCGTCAGCGTTTAGATGCCCTGGAAAAATATGCTATCCTAGTAGCCGATATTATACGTATGGGGATAAATTCGGAATCTTTGGTGCGTAACTATCCACCTCCAGGTCCCGTATTAGAAACTATGAATATGCTGGGACGTTCTGCAACTCCCCCAGCAGCTTTGCAATTACTGATCGACTTAGGGTGGTGGAGTCCCCATGAAAACCTATTCCTGCGTCGTTCCTCAATTCCTGTTCAGTTCCCTAGCAAAATATTAGAAGTGGCGCAAGAAATTTTGGATTCCCCACCAGCGGATTTAGATGTTAACCGGTTAGACCTCAAGCATCTCAAAGTCTATACTATTGATGATGAAAGCACGACGGAAATAGATGATGGTTTAAGTTGTGAATTGCTGGAGGATGGAAGACAACGGGTCTGGATACATATTGCCGATCCCACCCGGTGGTTAATACCAGAAGATGAGTTAGATCTAGAAGCCAGGAGACGCGGTAGTACGGTTTACCTACCCACAGGAATGATCCCCATGTTTCCGGAAGTGTTGGCCACAGGTCCCATGAGTCTGATACAGGGAAGGCTTTGTTGTTCCCTCAGTTTCAGCGTAATTCTAGATGATAGTGGCGGAGTTGCGGAGTATAGTATTCATCCTTGTGTGATTAAACCTACCTATCGCCTAACCTATGAGGATGTGGATGAAATGCTAGATTTGGCAGTGCAAGCAGAACCAGAAATCCAGGCGATCGCCGGTTTAGCACAGAAAAGGAAAACCTGGAGAAACAACCAGGGCGCAATCAGTATTACCATGCCAGAAGCGATGATCAAGGTCAAAAATGATGAGATCAGCATAGATATATTGGATGAGTCCCCATCTCGACAATTAGTGGCGGAAATGATGATTTTAGCGGGAGAAGTAGCAGCACGTTATGCTCAAAGCCATAATATCCCCCTACCCTTTCGTGGTCAACCCCAACCGGAACTACCACCGGAAGAGGAATTGCTGCAACTCCCTCCAGGGTTTGTGAGATTTTGTGCTTTACGTCGATGTATGCCAAAAAGCGAGATGAGCACTACCCCCTTGCGTCATGCAGGTTTAGGATTAGACACTTATACTCAGGCTACTTCCCCTATTCGTCGTTACAGTGACTTACTCACCCACTTTCAACTCAAAGCCCATTTAAGGGGTGAAGAACCACCTTTTTCTGCTGAACAAATCAGAGAAGTGATGATGACCGTGAGCAGTACCACCCAAGAATTAACCATGGTAGAACGGCAAACTAACAGATACTACGCCTTAGAATACCTACGTCGCCATCTGGAACAAGTATGGGAGGTGATAGTTTTGATGTGGTTAAGGGAAGATAGTAATCTGGCATTGATTTTATTGGAGGATCTAGGTTTACAACTACCAATGATGTTTAAGCGCTCTGTAAAATTGGGTGAAAGAGTATTAGTCAAGGTAGCTCTTGCGGATCCGCAAAAAGATATTATCCAGTTTCAAGAAATAGTGTATCAGGATGTAGTAAATTAAGTCTTGTCCATACCATTACGTATAATCCAAGTAAAGGAGATGCAAATTTGATTGATTCACTATAGAAAATCTGACGAGGATATTTCAGGTTAGTAGGTTGTAAAATAGCCCTAATTTTTTGTGACACAACCGTACAATAACTGATATGACCTATTGTCTGAGAATAAGTGACTTACCAGAAAATGAGCGTCCGAGGGAAAGACTAATTACCCATGGGGCGAAGGTTTTAGCTACTGCGGAACTGATTGCTATTCTACTAGGAACTGGACAAGGTCCTGGTAAACTATCAGCTGTGGGGTTGGGTCAACACATACTACAAGAACTAGGAAGAGATCAAGGGGATCCCCTAGCTGCTTTGCGGGATGCTACTCCAGCTCAGTTGACCGAAATTCACGGTGTGGGATCTGCAAAGGCCACATCGATTTTAGCTGCGGTGGAACTAGGAAAAGAGTTTTTTATCTCGTCCTGCGGAGGGAGCGATTATTGACAGTCCCATAGCAGCTGCAGCAACCCTGAGTCAGGATTTGATGTGGCAAAGTCAAGAAAAATTTGCAGTTTTACTATTAGACGTGAAAAATCGGTTTTTAGGAACGAAAATAATTACCATTGGTACTGCAACTGAAACCTTAGCTTCTCCCCGGGACATTTTTCGAGAGGTGATTCGACATGGTGCAACACGTATGATAATTGCCCATAATCATCCTTCGGGTAATCTGGATCCTAGTCAAGCGGACTTAGATTTGACCAGACAGTTGTTATCAGGCGCACAGCTGTTAAACATTCCCATATTAGACCATTTGATACTGGGTAATGGCAATCATCAAAGTTTGCGAGAGATTACTAGTCTTTGGGATGATTTCCCCCAGGAGAATTAGTGTGTATTTAGGGGAAATTGCTTCCTGAGTATATACTAGGTTATAGTAACCCATAAAAACCAAGTCGAAAATTCAACGTAAGTGATTGCATATAGTATGTCTACATTGCAAAAATCAGGTAAGTATTACAAGTGGTCATGGGATGTGTCCCTTGGGGGTGAGTATGATTCTTGGGGGTCTAGTACATATTTTATGGAAATTGATAGTGATTTATATGCTATTAGACAAGTAGAGGTATATGAAAATGGGAATGTTTTGTTCTATGACAAAAGTCATCTGTCTGATGATTATGGAATGCTTTGTGACAAGAGATTAGATGATAACAATATAGAAGAGTTCGAAATTTCCAAAGCAGAATTTGAGGAAGTTTGGCAAACTAAAAAGCCAATTAATCAATAGGGATATAATTAAGGATTGCAAACCACTGGATTTCCCAGACTGAGTTTTTTTGATCTGTTTTCTGCTTGCTTGTTGACTTTTATCCTTTCTTGAACCTAGGTTATTTAAATCCATGTCACTGCCAATAAAATGCTTTCGAGTAGATGATTTACAAGTACGGACTTATGGTTCCGAAATAGAAATGGCTTGGGATGCTGGGAAAATAGCAAGGGAGTATTTAGTTGAGTGTTTACAACAAAGAGATAAAATCGCTTTGTTATTAGCTACAGGAAAATCACAACTACAATTCCTAAATAATTTAATTAGTCTTGGCGGTATAGATTGGTCAAGGGTTATCATATTTCACCTAGATGAGTATTTGGGTATTAATCCAGAGAATCCCGCCAGTTTCCGATATTATTTAACAGAGAATGTAGAAAAAAGGGTATTGGCACAACAATTTGAATATATAGAAGGAAACGCCCTAGAACCAATTGTCGAATGCGAGCGTTACGGTAAACTTCTCACAAATCAACCAATTGACTTGTGTCTTCTAGGTGTGGGAGAAAATGGACATTTAGCCTTCAATGATCCCGATGTGGCTAACTTTGGTGATTTAGCGCCAGTGAAACTAGTCAAACTGGATGAAATGAATCGTCAGCAGCAAGTAAAAACTGGCTATTTTCCTAATTTAGAGAGTGTGCCTCAATACGCATTTACTGTAACTATTCCCATGATTTGCAAAGCCAAAAAGATAATGTGTTTAGCACCACAAACCCGCAAAGCCAAAATAGTCAAAGAGCTATTGTATGGTGATATTTCTCCCAAATGTCCAGCTTCAATCTTACGTCATCAACCACAGGCCAGTTTGTTTTTAGATCTCAACTCTGCTAAAGAAATTCCTTTTGAATCTCCCATCACCTAATTCTCTAACTGGGTAAGTTTGCCATCTTCCATTTGAATAGTACGGTCAGCAATATCCAAAATACGGTTATCATGAGTGACAATTAAAATGGCACAATTTTGTTCCCTAGCTAATTCCTGCATAATATTGACCACATCTCGACCAGATTTACTATCTAAAGCTGCTGTGGGTTCGTCTGCTAAAACTAATTTAGGGTGACTAACTAAAGCACGTGCGATAGCAACTCTTTGTTTTTGTCCTCCCGACAGATCCTCAGGATAATAATTAATCCTGTTACCTAATTTTACGGACTCAAGGATGGATTGGGATTGCATTTTAGCTTGACCTTGAGGAATATAGGTTTGTAATTCCAAAGACATTTGTACATTTTCTCTAGCTGTTAAAAAGTCTAATAAATTATGTCCTTGAAAAATATAACCTATTTGACGACGTACTTGGACTAACTTCCCGTTTCTAACTCCACATAATTCCTCTCCCAGAAATTTTAAACTTCCTTCTTGAACAGAACGTAAACCACCAATCAAGGTTAGTAGGGTGGTCTTTCCCGATCCAGAAGGACCTGTCATAATCACAATTTCACCAGCATCAATTCTTAAATTAATATCAAATAATATCTGGTTCTTTAATTTGGGTTTACCAAAATACTGATTTAAGCCCTCGATTTCTATAATGGGGTTTGAACTTTTCATATTCCTCCGACTTAGGAAACAACTTTAGACAACTGTGAGAATAGGAGATGTTAATGTTTTTAAAAAATATCAGCCGGATCTAACTTGCGTAATTTGTTAGTGGAGAAAAAACCTGAAGTTAAACACATAACCACAGCAGAAATAAATACAATAAATGCTTTATCACCATCCATGACAATAGGTAATTGGGTAGCATTTTTGGCTATGTCGTAAAGTCCCAAGGAGATAGCAAATCCAGGAATGTATCCCAAACCAGCTAAAATTAGAGCCTGTTGAAAAACAACCCCTAGGAGATATTGATTTTTAAATCCCATGGCTTTGAGGGTGGCAAATTCAATCAAATGGCTGGATATATTACTATAAAGAATTTGGTAAACAACTATAACACCAACGACAAAACCCATAATTACCATCAAGTTAAATACAAAACCGATGGGTGTTCTTAAAGTCCAATAATTTTTTTCAAATTCGATAAAATCCCGACGATTCATGACCATCACATCTTCGGGTAAGTTAGCTGATAGTTCACCTAATACCCTTTGGGAATTAGCACCAGGTCTTAGGTGAATTAACCCTATATCTATTTGATTGGCATTGCGCTCTCGAAACACTCGCATGAAGGTAGAATCACTGACAATTAAATTCCCATCAACCCCAAAAGATGGACCAAGACTAAATAAACCACTTACCCTAACTTTGTAACCTATTAAGCCTAGATAACTGAATATCTCCATGCTGACAGGTTTATTTTGGCTATAGTGTTGGGCAATTGGACCAAACTCTGGACGAGCAGCACGGTCAAAAAATACCCGATCTGGTATTTGGAGTAATTTAAAATCCTGTTGTATTTCTGGTAACTTAAATATTGATTTAACCGGATCAAATCCCAGCACATAAATGGGATATTTCCGCCCATTTACCGGATTTTTTAACTTAGCAAACTGTACGTATAGGGGATCCACTGACTCTACATCCTTAAAACCTAGGGTTTGATATAAACGACTGCGAGGAAAACTTTGGTTAGAAGTTAAGGATTTATATTGAGCACTAATCAAAAATAAATCTCCTTCGATATTCTTATGCAATTGTGTGGCACTAGCATACAGTGCATCTTGAAACCCAATTTGCATAAACATTAAAACAGCAACAAAAGAAATTCCCGCTAGAGCTACAAGAAAACGAACTTTTTGTTTAGCCAGTTGTAGCCAAGCCAGAGGAATATTTAGGATCATTTTGAAGACCTCTTAATTTAAGTTGTTATGTGAATTGACTCCTAACTTTTAACTATTACATGTTGATCCATACCTGAACCTGTAGGTTAGTTAAATCTGCAACCCTTTGGTTATCTTTGGGATTGTTGATCCGAATTTTGACATCAACTATTTTGTTGTCTGTATCAGCACCCGGATGATTATTGAAGATATTTTGCTGATTAACTTGCAATCCAATATCTGTAACTGTTCCTTGAATTTTCCCTGGAAAAGCATCAGCAGTAATGTCTACAGATTGTCCTAATTTTACTTTTTTAACATCAGTCTCATAAACTTCTGCTACCACATACATTTGCTGAGTTCTTCCTAATTCAGCAATACCTTGACTACTAATTATTTCTCCTGGCCAAGCATTAATTTTTAAAACTTGTCCATCAATGGGTGAACGAATTATACTTAAATCTAATTCCGCTTGAACCTGGGTAATTGAAGCTTTTGCACTTGCCAGATCTGCTTTTGCTACTTGTAGATCAGTAGGACGAATTTCCACAATGCTGTTGAGTCTTGATTGAGCTTCATTTAATTGTTTTTGCAAAGTTTGTTGAGTTCTATTTAGTGCTGCTTTTGCTTCATTTATTTGTTGCTGTAGAGTGTCTCTTCTTAGGCGTTTACTCTCTGCATTTGAAGCGGAAACTGCTCCATTTTCATATAAATCTTCATATCTCTGATTTTCTCTTTGTGCATTATTTAATTCAGCTTGCAATCTAGCAATTATGGCTTTTTGTGCTGATGTTTCACCACGCAATTCTGCTTCCAATCGCCCAATGGTGGCTTTTTGGGCATAAATATCTCCCTGTTTTGCTCCAGCTTCTACTTTTTCTAGATTGGCTTTTGCTACTTCTACTTGTCTTTTGGCCTTTTCTAAAGCTGCAAGATTAAGACTATAATTGTCCAAAAAGGCAATTAATTGACCTTGACGAATTTTATCGCCTTTTTTGACCAGAAGTTTTGCTATTCTTATACCTCCTCCCAAAGAGTTAGAAGCAGATAAGCGAATTATTTCTCCTTGGGGTTCTAGTCTTCCTAAAGCAGCAACACCAGTAATTATTGGACTGGGAGTATTAATGGGAATTGCCACCTTGGATTGGGATTTAGTCTGGAAATTTGAAATACTTTGAAAAGATATGAGTAGGGTAGATATAAATGTGGTAGTCGCTAAACTAATTAACAACCAACTTCTAAAATTGACAAGTAAATGCTTTTCTTTGTCTACCATAATTATGCCTTTAGTTATCCGTTTACTATCCCTTAAATCAAGTTTTAACCTTGTGGTTTGAGACAAGCTACTTATAATACGGCGGTAGATAGCATTCTTTTGATAACTACAATTGATATGGCGTGATATGCTGAATTTTATTTAACAAGCAAGATGGAGTTTCTAGATATAGCTAGGAAGATGGATGTATTTTCATCTATTCCTTAGCTATATACACCTAGAATTTGAATCAGTTCCAATTATTTGTTGAGCATTAGTTCCTTTTTCTTTTTCATAAGTGCCAGGTATTCATTGCGAGTTCCATCAACACGATAGTGATCACAAATTTGACACAATTTGAGAACATCCAAGCGACTGAATACTTTTTGATGTTCAATTCCATTGTCATTACGCCACCGCCAAAATGTCGTTCTATCAATTCGACGTTCCGTATCAGGCCATCTACGTTTTGATAGAAATCCTACCAACTCATCTTCGTAAAAAGAGTAGCCTTTTGGTAATTTCAGCAGTTCTTCTCTCAACTCATTTAGCGGTATGAGTGGATCTAGTTCAGATAGTCTCATGCCAGCAAGCCCTTATAGTTTATTTTAATTACCATTTTGCATTTGTCAATATACAAACACCAACAATTGCATGATTTTTATTTGTAATCCTCCATAGTTAAGGGTGGATAAACTGACGAATTGGCAACCTGGATTAGGGATCAATTTGGTGTGAATTTATCTGGTCGCTTGGTTCCCTATCTATCCACCTCATAAACCAACGGGATGGATTTACATTTACATCATTCAACCAAATACAATAAACTGATTAATGTGCAATTTCAAGCCTTATGCAACAAAATTCTATACTTAATTTTGTGAAGTTTTTTGGGCAGGTTAACTTTGATTACTATTTATTACTCAAATATCTAGATGCTCTTTATTTGATCACAAATTTTAAATTATTCTCTTTCCTTAGATAGATGCAACGCTTGACTATTTTGTTCCACAATCCCAAACTTTAATCCAAAAATTATAGTTTGATTCATAACAATTTTGCATTTTCTTTAGTTGCATTTAAGTTGCATAACTGTTGTCAAATATTGTGGGCAGGTCTAATATCAGAATAAATCGGCGGCAAATTAATTGATATAGTAAGTTACAGGGAAGAGGATAGGATTTTTTTGTTTGGGTTTCTGGAATGTATCCTCACTTTGGCCGCAAAGCATTTTACCAAATTAAACTCAGAAATAATCTGTCTTGACATTAGGAACTGTTTGTATCCTAAAAACTTGATTGTAAAGTTTGGGGCAAGTTTAACCCATGTAAATTGAAAAAGCACAATATCGCCATGAATCACGCCAAATTTGAGTCAGATTTAGCACAATTGCAGGATGAAGTTAGCAATTGTGAACGAGATGTATTAAACTTGATTAAAGGGAAAAAAACCATGGAATATTCTCAAAATTATAATGGTGGTAATCAAAGTAATCAAATTGCAATTATTGGTATGGCTTCCCTATTTCCCGAGTCAAGAAACTTGCAGGAGTATTGGCAGGTCATAATGGATAAAATAGATTGCATTACAGATGTGCCTGCTTCCCGCTGGAGCGTGGAAGACTATTATGATCCCAATCCTAAAGCACCCGATAAAACTTACTGTAAAAGAGGTGGTTTCATCCCCGATATTGATTTTAATCCTATGGAGTTTGGTTTACCACCAAATATTCTAGAAGTGACGGATATTTCTCAATTATTAGGTTTAGTTGTCGCTAAAGCAGCTATGGAAGATGCTGGTTATAGTGAGTCCCAACAGTTTGATCGGGATCGTACAGGGGTAATATTAGGTGTGGCAATTGGTAGACAATTGGCAGTACCTTTGGGGTCACGATTACAATATCCCATTTGGAAAAAAGTTTTTAAAAACTGTGGACTTTCTGATGATGAGACTGAAAAAGTAATTGAGAAACTCAAAAGTGCTTATATACAATGGGAGGAAAATGCGTTCCCTGGAATGTTGGCTAATGTAATTTCCGGGAGAATTGCCAACCGACTTGATTTGGGCGGAACTAATTGTGTAGTTGATGCTGCTTGCGCTAGTTCCCTGGGCGCACTGAATATGGCAATCAGCGAATTGCTTGCCCATCGTGCTGATATGATGATTACAGGTGGGGTTGATACCGATAATTCCATTTTTGCCTATATGTGTTTTAGTAAAACTCCCGCAGTTTCCCCCAGTGAAAACGTTAGACCCTTCGATGTCAATTCCGATGGTATGATGTTAGGTGAGGGCGTGGGAATGTTGGTACTCAAACGTCTGGAAGATGCTGTTAAAGATGGCGATCGCATTTATGCTGTCATCAAGGGTATTGGCAGTTCCAGTGATGGTAAATACAAAAGCATTTACGCTCCCCATTCCCAAGGACAGGTAAAAGCCATTCGTCGGGCTTATGAAAATGCTGGTTTTGCACCTCAAACTGTGGGTTTAATTGAAGCTCATGGTACGGGAACTATGGTGGGAGACCCTACGGAATTTATTTCAATAAATCAGGTATTTGGCGATAATAACTCTCTAAAACAACACATAGCTTTAGGAACGGTTAAATCTCAAATTGGACACACAAAAGCTGCTGCGGGTGCTGCTAGTTTAATTAAAACCGCCTTGGCATTACATCATAAGGTATTACCACCAACTATTAACATTACCCAACCCCATCCCAAACTGAATATTGAAAATTCTCCCTTTTATTTAAACACGGAAACCAGACCATGGATTAGCAATCAACCGAGACGAGCTGGGGTGAGCGCCTTTGGTTTTGGAGGTACAAATTATCATGTAGTTTTGGAAGAATATGAATCAGAACATCATCAATCATATAGATTGCATAATTGCGCTAAGTCAATTTTCTTGAGCGCACCCACAACGCCAGAGTTATTATCTCAATGTCAACATCTTTATCAACAGTTAGAATCAACAGATAAAGAACAACATTATCAAAGAATAATTGCCGAATCTGAACAATTGATAATTCCTGTTGATCATGCTAGAGTAGGATTCACCACCCTTTCTTTAAGCCAAGCAATAGCCCATTTAGCTATCATTATTGATTTGCTAAAAAATCAACCTTCTGTTGATTTTTGGGAACATCCCAAAGGAATTTATTATCGTCAACAGGGTATGGAAACAACCGGAAAAGTAGTGGCCTTATTTTCCGGACAAGGTTCCCAATACTTGGAAATGGGAAGAGAATTAGTAATTAACTTTCCCTGCTTACGACAAACCTACTCTCATCTAGATGATTTATTCTCCCGTGAGGGATTAGAATCTCTTTCTCAAGTAGTCTTCCCCACTCCAGTTTTCAGTCCACAGGAACGACAAGAACAATTAGAAAAACTGCAAAAAACTGAATATGCACAACCAGCAATAGGAGTATTGAGTGCAGGATTATATAAAATATTGCAGCAAGCTGGGTTGAAAGTTGATTTTGTTGCTGGACATAGTTTTGGAGAATTAACAGCTCTATGGTCTGCAGGTGTATTAACTGAAGAAGATTATTTCTTTCTGGTCAAAGCTAGGGGAAAAGCAATGTCCACATCCCCAGAAGTGGATGCTGGAGGAATGTTAGCAGTAAAAGGTAATATCAGCCAAGTAACCGAATTCATTAAAGACTTTCCCCAAGTTGCTATTGCTAACTATAATTCCCCACAGCAAATAGTTCTAGCTGGGAACAAATCAGAAATTACTCAATTACAGAATGTTTTACAAGCTCAGGGGTTCTCCTGTTTCTTATTAGGGGTTTCCGCTGCTTTCCACACACCGTTAGTCTCCCATGCACAAAAACCCTTCGCCCATGCGATCGCACAAGTGAATTTTCAACCACCTCGCATTCCGGTTTATAGCAATGTGACAGGAAAATTATATCCTAATAAACCTGGATCCATGCAAAAAATTCTCCAGGAACATTTATTAAATCAGGTGTTATTTCAACAACAGATTGAGAATATATATCAAGCTGGTGGTAATTGTTTTATTGAGTTTGGTCCCAAAAATATTCTTACTAATTTAGTCAAAGAAATCTTGGTAGACAAGCCTCATATTGCGGTAGCATTAAATGCTAATTATCGTCAAGATAGTGATTTATTATTACGGGAAGCTGTTACCAAATTGCGAGTTTTTGGTGTACCATTAAAAAACCTAGATCCCTATCAAATTCCTACTAAAATTTCTTCAGCTTCACAGAAAAATGAACAAAAAACTTTGAATATCAGATTGAATGCTACCAATATTAATGACAGATCACAAAAAGCATTTGCTCAGGCTTTAGCAACTGGTTCAGTTATCCCAATAACAAGGGTTAGTGAAGAAAATTATCAAACTCAGCCAGAGAAAACATTAGTGGAGATAAATCCAGAAATAACCTCATCAAGTATCCTCAATTCAAAAACTAATTCTGAAGTTAAAAACTATAGTATGGTAGAACAAAAGATAGAAATTCCCGTGGAAAACTATGATCGAATTCTTGATAGTTTGGAACAATCATTAGCAGAATTTACTCGACAGCAAAGTGAAATTAATCATGCACATCAACAGTCTTTGCAAAATCAAATAGAGTACAATAAAACCTTTTATGAATTAATGCAGCAACAGTGTTTGTTCCTAGGGAAGGAAGAAACTAATGAATATCAAGCTCAAACACAACAGTTGGCAATTTCTAGTACGGAACGTAGCATGATGCAACTACACGACCATCAAGCTGAAACCATTCGTATTCACGAAAAATATCTCAATTATCAACAGGAGTATACCAATAATTACTTTCAATTACTCGAGCAGCACTATAGCTTGTTAGAGGTAGGGTCTCCCAATGGGTATTCTCATCTTCCATCTTCCCATGTTGCACAAAGTGACCCACCAGCACAAAAGTTAATTTATCCTCTAGAACCGGAAAATAATTCCCAGAATAATCTACCTGACATTACAGTCGATTTTCCCATAGCTACTCATATTGATAAAGGAAAACTGAGGGAGACCCTGATCAATATTGTCAGTGATAAAACGGGTTATCCTGTGGAAATGTTAGACTTGTCCATGGATATAGAAGCAGATTTAGGAATTGACTCTATCAAAAGAGTGGAAATTCTGGGAGGACTTTTAGAACTTTACCCGGATCTACCCAGACCTAACCCAGAAGAATTAGCGCAATTGGCAACTCTGGAACAAATTGCTGAGTATATAAACAACTTAATTACACAGCTGGGTCAAAATCAACCCCTAGAGGAGACTCTTAGTGAACACCATAATCATCCACAATTCTTGGTTTTACCCCATGACGACTTACATGAAGACTTATCAAATAGATCTACAACAATTACCATTCCCGATAATTTAAGTCAGATCTTGCTCACTATTGTTAGTGATAAAACAGGTTATCCTGTGGAAATGTTAGACCCTTCCATGGATATGGAAGCAGATTTAGGAATTGACTCTATCAAAAGAGTAGAAATTCTGGGAGGACTTTTAGAACTTTACCCGGATCTACCCAGACCTAACCCAGAAGAATTAGCGCAATTGGCAACTCTGGAACAAATTGCTGACTATATGCGCAATCAAGCTGAAACTGTGGAGAGGTCCAATTTATCCACATCAGAAAAACCAGACACGTCAACCACGGAAGTAGCGGATAAAATCCTGCGCCTTCCGGTGCAATTAAAAGCACTTCCTCAACCAGACAGTTTAGATTTAACCATTCCAGAAAATCATTTTGTCTTAATTACTAATGATGGTTCGGAAGTTACCCATAGGTTAGTAGCTAAGCTTGCAGATAAAGGATGTAAAACTGTTGTTTTAACCTTTCCATACTTGGAGTCAAACCTATCGGAGGAGATTGCTCAAATCAGATTAAACGATTGGCATGAAGAAACTTTGCAAGAACATTTGACCGAACTTACCAGCAAGTTTGGTTGTGTAGGTGGTTTTATTCATCTACATCCTTACTCCAACAATAACTTGGGAATAGATCAAGCCATTGTTCAGCACGTGTTTTTAATTGCCAAACATCTGAAGGAAGATCTAAATCAACTGACTAAAAAAGAACGTGCTTGCTTTTTTGCAGTTGTGAGATTAGATGGTGAATTAGGAACGGCAAAAACTCACAATTTTAGTCCCATTAGTGGAGGATTATTTGGACTAACTAAAAGTTTAAATCAAGAATGGCCAGAAGTATTTTGTCGTACCCTAGATTTAAGTCCTGATTTAGATGGGGACACAACCGTAAAACATATTCTGGCTGAATTGCAAGATCCTAATTTATTAGTTACGGAGGTGGGATATAATAAAACAGATAGATTTACCTTAGTAGCAGAACCTACTAAATCATCCATCATTCCCGATTCATTAAATATTACTAAAGACCAGGTTTTTTTAGTTAGTGGGGGTGCTAAGGGAATTACTGCTAAATGTGTAATCAAATTGGCTGAAGAATACCAATGCAAGTTTATTCTTTTAGGACGTTCTAGTGCAGAAATTGAACCTGTTTGGTCTGAAGGATATGAAGATGAAAATGAACTGAAACGGCGAATCATGGAAGATTTTCTGTCCAAGGGAGAAAAACCCACTCCCATAATGGTGCAGAAAAAATATCAAACTATTGCCTCCCAAAGAGAAATACACAATACATTAAAAGCAATTAATGAAGCAGGAGGAAAAGCAGAATATATCTGTGTTGATATCACCGATGGTATGATGTTGAAAGAAAAGCTAAGACCTATAATTGACCAATTTGGCACTATAACTGGAATCATTCATGGTGCGGGTAACTTAGCAGATAAAAGAATTGAGAAAAAGACAGTTCAAGATTTTGAAACAGTTTATGCTGCCAAAGTTCAGGGTTTAGAAAACCTACTCAATATTGTGGAAACAAATCAACTGGAATATTTAATCCTATTTTCTTCAGTAGTGGGATTTTATGGTAACGTTGGACAGACGGACTATGCA
Organism: Raphidiopsis brookii D9; assembly: GCA_000175855.1. Lineage (GTDB taxonomy): Bacteria > Cyanobacteriota > Cyanobacteriia > Cyanobacteriales > Nostocaceae > Raphidiopsis > Raphidiopsis brookii. The sequence continues at coordinate 72,281 of ACYB01000004.1, read as the reverse complement.
ATAGCTAACGAAATTCTCAACAAATCAGCCCATGTAATTAAACATAAATACCCTAATTGTCATGTAGTCTCCATTAATTGGGGTCCTTGGGATAGTGGTATGGTTTCTCCGGAATTACAGACAGCATTTGCACAACGAGGAATTGAAACCATTCCCCAAGAACTGGGTAGTAGTATCTTAGTTGATCAACTAAGAACTAGTGATTCAAGCATGACCCAAGTAGTAATTGGTAGTCCCTTAGTCTATATTCCTTCTACCTTGTCTAGTGAACTAAAAACCCATCAAATCACCCGTCAATTAAAGTTAAACTATAACCCATTTTTACAGGATCATGTGATTGCGGGTAATCCAGTTCTTCCCGCAACTTGTGGACTGTCGTGGATATCTAGCAGTTGTGAACAACTCTATCCTGGTTTCCAGATATTTCACTGTCCTAACTTTAAAGTCCTTAAAGGAATTGTTTTTGACCAAAATTCCCCCCATGAATATATTCTTGAAATTCAAGAAATTGCTAAAATTGACAATCAAGAAATTCACCTTGTGGGCAAAATTAGTAGTGTTACCAACCATGGAAAAATCAGATATCATTTTAGTAGTAACCTAATTTTGAAAAGACAAGTTCCTCCAGCTGATAACTATGAACTTTTTAACCTCACCCAAGATGGGCAATTCCTAGCCAGCAATTCCTTACTATATCAAACTGGTGTGGGTAGTTTATTTCATGGTAATACTTTTCAAGGGGTAAAATCTGTGTTAAATATCAGTCCCGGTAAACTGACTATGAAATGTGAACTCCCCGAACCTACATTACACCAACAGGGACAATTCAGAGTACAGACTTTTAACCCCTATATAGCGGATGTACAGGTACATTCTCTGTGGATTTGGACTCAACATTTTCATCAAGTTGGTTGTTTACCATCAGAAATTGAAAATTTTGAACAATTTGCACCTGTTCCCTTTGGAGAAACGTTTTATGTAACTTGTGAAATCAAATCCAAAACTGAATCTTATGTAGTTGCTGATGTAATTACTCACAGTCAAAAAGGACAAGTTTATAATCGGATGAAGGGAGCAAAAGCCACAATCTTGCCCAATAGTTACTAATAAGCAAATTCAGTTAAGGTAATTGGGCTTTGTAATACTTATCAAATTTAAAAATGGAGAATTGTCATGCAGGAGTTAATAGGAAGTCAATTTCAGAAAATGGCAATTGTGGGGTTGGATTGCCTAGTGAGTGGTTCTCAGGAACTAGATAGTTTTGAACGTATTATTTATGAAGGAAAGCAGAATTTTGCACCTATTAACTATAATCTTGAGCCATCATGGAAAGTTCCTTTACCACAGATAGAAAATTTGTCACCACCACAAAAACTAATGTTAAAGGTGGCTGAGAATACTCTCAAAACTGCTACCTTAAGTGAAGAAACTAAAATCGCAGTGATATTGGTGAGTAGATTCCAAAGTGACCACCAAAATAAATTGGCTAGTTATATTTCCCAGTTATGGAATGCAACAAGCCCAGCATTCGCTGAAGAAAAATCGGTCTTTTCAGCGTTAGATTTAGCACAAAAACTACTCACTAAAAATCAAGTAAATGCTGTTTTAATAGCAGCAATAGATTGGGATCACGAAAATTCTGAAAATTTTGAGAATGATACAGGTCAACAAACTCTCAGCTATGACCAAAATGCTACTAAGACTTTATCAGGAGAAGGAATAGGAATAATAATTTTGCAACTGGAAGAAACGGCCAAACAACAAAATTCTCACATTTATGCAGTAATTGATGCTGTCAGTATAGTGGATAAGTATCCAAACCAAGCACAAGCAATTACCCGCTGTTGTCAAACAGCTTTTGAGATAGCAGAAGTTACAGCTAAAGATATTGGTTATATAGAAGTTCATGCTAGTGGTATTAGGGAAGAAGATGATGGGGAAGTTCAAGGTTTAATCGCTGCTTACAAAACTCAAAAGTCTAATTTGACCTGTGCTTTAGGTAGTGTGAAGACTAATATTGGTGACACTCATACCGCGTCAGGAATGATGAGTTTGATTAAAACTGCACTTTGTTTATATCATCGTTATATCCCAGCTGTTCCCCAATGGACTGGTGTCAAAAAATTAGATATTTGGCATAACACTCCCTTTTATTTTCCAACCCAATCCAAACCCTGGTTTTTAGAAATAAACACCTCTAAACGAATAGCTGCTATTAACAGCATAGAAACTGACAGAAATATACATATAATTCTGTCAGAAACAAGCAGTGAACTAGAACGGAGTAGTAAATATTTGGCCCAAATGCCTTATTATCTATTTCCCATAGCTGGTGAAAATCAGTCCTCTCTGGTAGAAAAGATGATCAAATTGCAAAACTATCTAAAGCAAAATCATTCTTCTCTATCTCATCTAGCAAGGCAAACATTTCAAGAATTTCAAAATTACCAAAGATCCCAAAATACATACGCCATAAAAAACTATATCGTCGCAATTCTCGGCAGAAATTTAGAAGAATTAATCCAAGAAATAAACAGAGGTATTGAAGGAATCAAAGACACATTTGCTACTGGGAAAGATTGGCAAACTCCCCTAGGTAGTTATTTCACAGTTAATCCCCTGTCCAAAAAAGGTAAAATAGCCTATGTTTATTCTGGCTCATTTACATCTTATATAGGATTAGGAAGAAGTCTGTTTCGACTATTCCCTAAAATTTATGATGACCGAGTAATTAATAATGTGTATGAACGGGTAGCTAACATCGAAAAAATTCTTTATCCTCGCACCATCAATAAAGCGACCAGTAGAGAATTAGAAGCTATGGAACAGAAACTAATAGATGACCCGGTAGCCATGCTAGAGTCGGAGGTTGGCTTTGCTGGATTAATTACCGCAGTTTTTAAAAACTATTTTCATCTCCAACCCCAATGTGCTTTTGGTTATAGTTTGGGTGAAACTAGTATGATGTTAGCGCAAGGTATTTGGACTAGTTTTAAAAGCACCAGTGATTATTTAAATGCTTCCCCCCTATTTAAGACCGAACTTTCTGGACCAAAAAATGCTGTTCGTCAAGCTTGGGCATTACCTCCAGATGATAATAACAAGAATGAAGATTTTTGGGGTAACTATATTGTTCTTTGTCCGGTTTCTCGGGTGAAAGAAGCAATTAAAGATGAAAATCGGGTTTATATTCCCTTGATTAATACACCAGATGAAGTAGTCATTGCTGGAGAAAAACAAGCCTGTCAAAGGATAATTGAAAAACTTCAGTGTGATGCTTTTCCCACCTCGATTGATCATGTCATTCACTGTCCACCCATGCGATCGCAGTATGGAGAACTGGCCAAAATGAATACTTTGCCAACTCAAGATATACCGGGGATAACCTTTTACTCTGGGGGGAATTATGAACCATTTACCATAGACAGTGAAATTATTGGTAATAACATAGCCAAAAATCTTTGTCACCAACTTGATTTTCCTCGGTTAATTAACCGGGTTTATGATGACAACATTAGAATATTTATCGAAGTAGGGGTTGGTGGTAACTGTTCAAGATGGATTAGTTCAACCCTGAAGGAAAAAGAACATCTTGCTGTCTCTTTAAATAGAAGAGGTATGGAAGATCATACTTCAATTGTGAGAGCTTTAGCTAGACTAGTTAGTCATCAAGTTTCCTTAGACCTATCAGCTTTATATGATCTGACTAATGTAGAACAGGTCAATTATTATTTACCAACCCAAGTGGATAAGAATCATGCTGTAAATTTACCAAAGTCGACAAAAATCTTCAAGTCCATTTTCCCCTATTCGTTGCAGTCTCAGTATAAAAAATTGAGTCAGAATCATGTAATGATGAATCAAGCCCATACCCTTTTATTAAAATCTCGGGAAGTATCATTCCAGCAAATGAGTTCTTTAATTGGGCATAAAATAGAGGTTTATCAGCGGAAAATTGACCAAGCTGATAGAATTAAATAGGGTTGATATCAAAATTTATATCAAACAAGGGGGAGGAGTGGGTGGGAAGTATTAGTTCAATATCCTCCTGCTCATAGGTTTCCCCAATCACTTCCAACAAAGGTTTTCCACAATGTTAGTTACAGAAAATATCATCAATCTAGACATTAATCGAGATAATTATCTGCGAGTTTCTAATTTATTTATTAATCATCTTATTAACCATCGCTCATGGCAAGGTGATTTTAATACGGTTGCATTCGATGCAAAAGAAATCAAATCAAAGTTGGGAGTCTTAGAAAAACCTTGTTATATAGTCAGACATGAAAATAAAATTGGTATTACCAATGAAGAAAGTGTCTCTGGGGGTAGTACTCAGCTAGAAATGTTAATGACGGTTCCTTCCTTAACAACTGTACAACTGGGGGATGAAAATTTTCTCAAGTCTTATGGTGTGAAATATGCTTATATGACTGGAGCAATGGCCCAGGGAATAGCATCAGAAGAAATGGTAATTGCATTGGGGAGAGCGGGAATTTTAAGCGTCTTTGGTGCGGGTGGTTTATCTCCCTCTCGTGTGGAAAAAGCCATTGATAAAATTCAACATTCCCTAAATCAACAACCTTACGGTTTTAACTTACTCCATAGTCCTAGTGAACCAGCAATAGAACGACATAACGTAGATTTGTACCTAAAATACCATGTCAAAGTAGTTGAAGCATCAGCCTTTTTAGATTTAACTGACAACATAGTTTATTATCGAGCTGCGGGATTGAGTCTAAATTCAGCTAATGAAATTGAAATCGGAAATAAAGTTATTGCTAAAATTTCCCGTCAGGAGGTAGCAGCAAAATTTTTACATCCTGCTCCCACTCAAATTCTTAAACAACTGGTAGCACAAGGTTTAATTAGTGAACTACAAGCTAATATTGCCAGTCAAATTCCCATGGCCGATGATATCACGGTGGAAGCTGATTCCGGAGGACATACGGATAATCGTCCCCTAATTTGTTTATTACCTTCTATTCTGGAACTAAGAAATGAAATTCAAAATCAATACAATTATAAAAATCCAGTAAGAATTGGTGTAGCTGGGGGAATTTCCACACCCAAATCAGCCTTAGCTGCTTTTATTATGGGTGCTGCTTATGTTGTTACCGGTTCCGTAAATCAATCTTGTATGGAAGCTGGAACTTCTGCACACACAAAGCAATTATTAGCCCAAGCTCAAATGGCTGATGTGATGATGGCTCCAGCAGCTGATATGTTTGAAATGGGTGTGAAATTACAAGTTCTCAAACGAGGAACTCTTTTTCCCCTCCGCGCTCAAAAACTATATGAGTTATATAAAACCTATCAATCAATAGAGGAAGTTCCCAACTCAGAAAGAGATAAATTAGAAAAACAAGTTTTTAAAAAATCTTGGCAGGAGGTTTGGCAAGAGACAATTAATTATTTATCTCAAAGAAATCCAGAAAAGTTAACCAAAGCAGCAAACAATCCTAAATTGAAAATGGCATTAATTTTCCGTTGGTATTTAGGACTCTCTTCTCGTTGGTCCAATACTGGAGAAAAGGGTAGAGAAATTGACTATCAAATTTGGTGTGGACCAGCTATGGGTAGCTTTAATGATTGGGTGCAAGGTTCTTATTTAGCTCAACCTCAAAATCGTCAAGTTGTTGAAGTTGCTAACCATATCATGACGGGAGCAGCATTCCTATACCGCATCCAAAACTTAAAAATTCAAGGATTACAGATTCCCGATGAGTATACTCAATATATTCCAGAAAAACTCTAAATATTTTTTTAATCCTGTCCATACAAGACAATTGAGTAGTTTAGAAACTACTATGGAACTTCTCAACCAACGTGCGAAAACCTGGAATTTGGTTACTATTAGTTGCATTCGAGGCTACATCCACAAACCAGTTTTGAGAGAAGCTCTAGATATTTTGCAGTATCGTCATTTAGTTCTGAACTCTCATATTATTACCCATCAACATAATTTTCGCAATCGGTTTTATTTGCAACCGGGTACTACAGAAAAAATACCTTTACGGGCGGTAATTAATTCGGAGGAGAAAGAATGGCAAGAAGTTGTTAATCAGGAAATGAATCAACCAATTGATAGTGGTAGATACCTGATGCGAGCGGTACTAATTATTAATCAAGAAAATCCAAAGGTTAATCATCTATTGACTACCGTACATCATGCAATTGCTGATGGTTTATCAAGTGTTAATCTACATTCAGAAATCTTCACCTATTATGCACAAATTACCTCTGGTAATTTTTCGGATACGCTTAGTCTTTTACCCCCATTACCACCACCAGAAAAAATATTGGGTCATTTAAAAGGAGCAAAGTTAAATAGATGGATATTACTGTTAAAGATCGCCTGGGAGAAACTGACTAACCCTCCACAAACTTTAAAAGTGGAAAAATATGTTCCCATTTCTCAGAGGAACTCCCAAATAATTCATAGACAAATATTATCAGAGACAGCTGAAAAATTTTTTGCCCAATGTCGAGCAGAAAATGCCACAGTACAAAGTGCCTTATCTGCTGCCATGTTATTGACAGTAGCTAAAAAAATTCTCAACCAGCAGTGTAAGTCTATTCGATTAAATTGTCTATCCTACTTTGACTTAAGAAGACGTTTACAACCACCCATCAATGAAGAGAATATTGGTCTATTAGCCACATCCCAGATGAGTTTTCACACTATCACAACCAACACCTATTTTTGGGATCTGGCCAGGAGGATTAAACAATCCTTAGCAGCAAGTATCCATAGAGGGGATATTTTTAAAATGGTATTTCTTGCTAAACATCTGATTAACTTTTGCTTTCTATTTCCTCATCAAATTGCTGCTAATGTTTCCGTTTCTAATATTGGTAAGGTTAACATCCCTGAAATATATGGTGAATTACAACTTGAAGAAATCAGTTTTGCGGGTTCTCACGCACTATATGCAGGTATGTTTATCCTTCATGTTGCCACTTTTCAAGGCAAGATGTTATTAAATTTCGTCTTTTCCCAACCTTCCCTGAGTCAACCCACTATGGAAAAACTGGTGAATGAATTTATGGAAATGATTGAAGAAATTTCCTATTTATCATCTCAGGTATCATGAATTAAAGATTTTAATGATTAAGAAACTGGAGGTAAATAGATGAGTCAAATAACTAAGCTAAATAGTGCTGGGGATATTGAACATTGGCTAGTTAACAACATTGCTTTCATATTAGGAGTAAATCCAGAAGAAATAGATATTCAACAACCTTTAGATAGTTATGGTTTAGATTCACAACAAGCTATGATTTTAGCAAGTAAAGCCGAAAAAATTTTGGGATTTAAATTGTCCCTGATGTACTTGTGGTACTATCCCACCATTCAACAATTAGCACAACGATTAGCTCAAGAATTAGAAAATTCCTCCTCAGAAATATTGCAAATTTAAGATTTTCCAGTTTTCCTCCTCTAAGACTGACACTGGGACTGAATGGAGGACTATACAATCCGTTCAGCCAAGTGTCTTTTTTTTCTCGCAGCTTTTTATCATTAATCACTTTTTTTCATATTGGAGACTTAGTCATGAACGCATCAGAAATCTTAGCACTTTTAACTAAGCAAGGTGTGGAATTTTGGATCGAGAATCAACAACTAAATATCCGCTCTCCCAAAGGAATAATTACACCGGAAATGCAAGCGGAAATTGCTACCCATAAAGGAGATATTTTGGCCCTATTGCAAGAAATGGATATCTCTAGCAACTCTACCACAGAAAATCCCATTTCCGGTATTAGTTTACAAACCATTGGTAAGTTGATTGGGGGGTTCACAAGTGAACTACCTATAGAATATCAACCCCCCATTATTAACCCGCACATTATGGCTAAAAACCTCAGTGTCACCTTTAGACCCTTACCCAATGGGTATGATAATCATAGAATTACTAAATTCCGTCAGGATTTAGCTATTAAATTAAAAACTCTGGGTGTTGCTGTGGTTCCTTGGCAAGATTCTATTAGGGACTTTTGTTATAAAATTAATATTCCCATTATTAATTGGCATTATTCTTTTACAATTAAGGGGGTAAGATCAGAAATTAATGCGGTAATAGATGTAGCAAGACCCAATTCATGGTTCAGAAAGTTAGGTATATTTGTCGCGGAAAGTATTTACACTTTATCTTATCATTGGTTAATCAATAAACAGAACATGTCTGTTGTGCAAATTGCTAAGTTGAGTAGTTGGGCCGAAGACCACGCTGCTAAATATGTTGAAGATCCCACCAATACTCAAGTGATCATTCTTAGCGACATCGATGATAAATTTGTGAGTCCATTAACTCACTATCAAGAGAAAATTAGTATTGGAATTAACACCCTGATTCAAACATTTTCTGAAATAGTAATAGGGGTATCTAAAGAACAAATCTCTATCCTAAATATGAATTTATCTGATTCTATTTTTCCTAGGACAGAAATTGATGATTTCATATTAAAATCCCTAATTCCTAAAATTTATGTTCCCATTACTCCCCTATTAATGAATAGATTTGAACTGGGAGTCTATAATCCCTATCTATCTCCCTATGCTCACAAATTAGCAAAGTTAGGTAAGGAACTGACCTCAACAGGTTTGTTTCCACCAGGTTTCAAATTAACCGAGGTGATTAAAAGAAAATCCCATAGGGATATAGTAAATGTTATCGTCAATGGGAGAACTGGCGTTTCCTATGGTTTTATAGCCTATATAGAACCACCTTCCTATGTGGGAGAAAGGGAAATAAGTGCCACCCAATGGGAAGATTTATTAGCAATTCCTGGATTGAATAGTGATGAAGTGCGAAAAAATCAATCAGGTAGACGGTTTTTAAAAACACGGATTGGTGCAGATTATATATTTAAGCAAATTCCCGATATTTGGTTAGTTAGTTCCCGCTCAGGTTCCAATAAAACAGACCTGAGTTTGGAACAGGATGTTCTGCGCATTGGACTAACCAATAATTTACATCTCCAACTACCACCAGCAAATAATTCCCATAAATCTGACATCAAACCTTCCTACGATATTTATGTCATGCTGGCAATTAGTTTGTCTGCTGCTTTATATGCACCAGAACTAATTGAAAATGGAGCCCCAATTGTTCACTTTCATGGTTATCCCGCTTTTGATTGGTTTCAAGAGGATGAATATTGTTTTGGTGTTGATAATCCTTCTGTACCCTGTGGTACTTATGAGTCAGGTGTGTTTAATTTTCTGGGCCTTGCTAATTTCTCCGTTCAACCAACAAAACACATCAAACTAGTCAGCTTAATAGAACCAGACCATGGTACTAATTTAATTGCTCGAGACACAGAATATCTAATTGATAGGTTGAAACATGGTTGTATCGCGGATAAAATTGAACTTGGTGGTCAGCATTTTGCTTCTTTAAGAACTAATTTGACCAAGAGTGTCCAATAGATAACTGGGAGTAGTATATTCTATTGTTCAACTACTACAGTTGTACCTACACTAGCCCAGTTAAATATTAACTTAGCACGGTTAGGGGGCAGATTTATACAACCATGGCTTACTGGCGTACCAAAACGTTTATGCCAGTATGCTCCATGAATAGCATAACTACCATCATAATATAGGGTGTAGGGCACATTGGCAAGATCATATCCCCTACCCCGCATTCGGGTGGTTCTATGTTTACTTTGAATCCGGAATCTACCCACAGGAGTGGGAGTTGACTTTTTACCAGAGGAAATTTTAACTGTGTGGACCCGTGTTTTACCTTCCCAAGCAGTTAATTTTTGCTGTGATAGGTCCACCTGAATCCATCGCTGTGGAGATTTTTTGGATGTGGGTATGGCTTCAGCAATTTTTTGAGATGCTGGTAAAGGAGTAATAATGCTAATGGTCAAGGTTAATAGTATTATCTTTAGTCTATTTACCCAAGGTAGATCATGTAGCTTGAACTTGTTTCTAGTCATGGGATGATCCTCTAGTTTGTAGAATTGGCATTCTTTGAATTATGCCATGTAGTTGAGTTAACCGTTTAGAATCCCCATTCCCCCAACTTCATGCTACTGCACTTGTTTCAAACTACTGCTAGTTCACGGTCTACCCGATCAACTCTGCTTTCTTCTATATCTTTAGCATAAATTTCACAGGAATTGTTGGGACTTTCAATTAGTTTAACCTTGTGCAGTTTTGCTCCTAACTCCTCAATGGGCGATCGCACTACATCGCTAATATAAACAGCAATATTTTCTGCAGTTGGTACAACCTCAGTAAAATAGGGGAGGTCTTGATTTAAGAAACTATGATCCATAGGTTCAATGACATAGTGTTGAATTATCTGATTTAATCCCACCAAATCAACACTCATTCCCGTGACTGAATCTATCTCCCCCCGAACCGTCACTTCCAAATGATAATTATGTCCGTGACCATTAATGCGAGAGCATTTGCCATAAATGGTCTGATTTTTCTCCAAACTAAGGGTAGGGTCGGCCAATCTGTGTGCTGCACTAAAACCCGTAGCTACACTAAAAAATATTTCTGAGTCCTTACCTTCATACTCTACCCACAGGTGGTCACTTTCAAATAATTTTACCCGGGACAATTTCACCCCCAGTTCACTAATGGGAAATTGCAGCAAATCACTCATGTATCGGGCAATATTTTCCGTAGTAGGAACTATATGGGAGGTAGAAAAGTAGGGAATGTCTTCATTAATACAGGAATGGTCAAATAATTCCAGGATCTCCCGTTCCACAGTTTCATGTAAACAGCCAAGGTCCACAATCGTTCCCGTGCGTCCATCCATTTCCCCTTCCACAGTCACTTCCAAATGATAATTATGTCCATGAGTACGGGTACATTTGCCATATTTTTCTGCACGTAGATTGGGTGCTAACCGATGTGCAGCACTGAAATGACTTCTCGCGGTTAAGGAGATTTTTTCCCCTTTCCCCTCGTATTCTGTCCACAGTTGGGGATGTTCAAATAGCTGCACGCGCACCAAGGGTAAATGAGGTGTCAAACGGTTCCAAATTACCCTAGCAATATTTTCTGTGGTGGGTAGGGTGGCTTGAAATTCTTCCCACACCTCATTGAGGTAAGAAAAGTCTAGTTCGCTGGTAACTTCACTCTTAATTACCTGTTTCACGTCAGATAGATTAAGTACCATTCCATATTCATCCAGTTCACCCGACATGGAAATGAATAGCACGTAATTATGTCCATGTCCAGGAAATTTCGCACACAGACCAAATTTTCCTACATTTTGCGCTTCACCAAGTTCTGGTAACCAATACCGATGACTTGCTGAAAATTGGGCGCGCCTATTTATGATACATTCCATGATTGCACTAACAACAGATTTTAATATTTCTTTATCTTTTACTGCTTTTAGTGTAGTCTAATTTGTTGCAGGTTGACAACTTACCAAGAAAAAGGGTAGGAATAAAATCCTACCCCGCATATAACCATTAAATATGCCAGGTGACTAACCCAACAATGCTTGAGCTTTAGCTACCACGTTGTCAACGGTAAATCCAAATTTCTCCAGACAAGTGCCACCTGGCGCAGAAGCACCAAATCTGTCAATACTAACAGCATCACCTTCAATTCCAATATATTTGTGCCAGCCAAAGCTGCTTCCAGCTTCTACAGCTAGACGCTTGGTTACCCCTTTTGGCAGTACCGACTCTTTATAGGAACTATCTTGCTGTTCAAACAAGTCTGTAGAAGGCATAGAAACTACGCGCACCTTCTTACCTGTAGCAGTTAGTTTTTCAGCAGCACCTACACAGAGACTTAATTCTGAACCTGTGCCAATCAGGATGATATCTGGTGTACCTGGAGAATCTAGAATGATATAACCACCCTTAGTCACACCCTCCACGGATGTACCTGCTAAGTTAGGAACATTTTGTCTCGTGAAAGCCAACAGGGTAGGAGCATTTTGTTTAGCTCTGGTAATAGCTACAGTGTAAGCTCCAGAAGATTCATTGCCATCAGCAGGACGAATCACTGTCAAATTAGGAATCGCACGCAGAGAAGCTAGGGTTTCAATCGGTTGGTGGGTTGGACCATCTTCCCCCTGACCAATGGAGTCGTGAGTCATTACCCAAATTACTCCAGCTTCAGATAAAGCAGACAAGCGAATAGCAGCCCGCATATAGTCAGTGAAAATTAGGAAGGTCGCACCATAAGGAATTAAACCTGAGCCATGTAAAGCCATACCATTACAGATGGCACCCATAGCATGTTCTCTGACCCCGAAGTGAATATTACGGTTTTGGAATTGACCCTTTTGGAAGTCCCCTTCACCCTTAATTTCCGTTAGGTTGGAGTGGGTGAGGTCAGCAGAACCACCGATCAATTCTGGCAAAACCCCAGCCAATTTATTCAGACAGGTTTCCGAATGTTTCCGGGTGGGTAATGCTTTGTCTGCTGCTGTGTAGGTGGGTAGAACTTGATTCCAACCATCGGGCAATTTACCACTGAGCAGACGTTCAAATTCTGCTGCTTCTTGGGGGTATTTAGCCTTGTAGTCCGCAAAAGCCTTATTCCATTCCTTCTCATAATCAGCACCACGACCCACTGCTTTGCCTAGGTGACTAATTACATCTTGGGGAACCACAAAAGGTTCATATTCCCAACCTAGATTTTTGCGGGTTAAAGCTACTTCATCACCACCCAAAGCCGCACCATGAACACCCGCTGTATTGGACTTGTTAGGTGAACCATAACCAATGGTAGTTGTTACCTTAATCATGGTTGGTTTGTCCTTAACTGCTTTTGCTGCTTCTAGGGCTGATGCGATCGCATTTATGTCCGTATTACCATTTTCCACATGCAGGACGTGCCATCCATAAGCTTCAAAACGTTTGGATACATCTTCGGTAAAAGCAACATCTGTGGAGCCATCGATGGAGATATGGTTATCGTCATAGAGAGCAATTAGCTTACCTAATCCGTAGTGACCAGCTAGGGAAGCTGCCTCACCGGAAACACCTTCCATATTACATCCATCACCAAGAATAACATAAGTGTAATGGTCTACAATAGTGGATCCAAGTTTGTTAAATTTAGCAGCTAGGTGAGCTTCCGCCATAGCTAAACCAACCGCATTAGCAATTCCCTGACCCAAAGGACCAGTAGTTACCTCTACACCAGATGTTTCAAAATTTTCCGGGTGTCCAGGAGTTCTAGAACCCCATTGACGAAATTGTTTAATATCCTCAATGGTGACGCTATCATAACCTGTAAGATACAGCATAGCATACTGCAACATACAACCATGACCAGCGGATAAGACAAAACGATCCCTATTAAACCAGCGAGGATTTTTAGGGTTATAGCGCATGAACTTATCCCACAGGACAAAAGCCATAGGAGCAGCTCCCATGGGGAGTCCAGGGTGTCCAGACTTAGATTTTTCTATAGCATCAACAGCTAAGAAACGAATTGAGTTAATACAAAGTTCTTCGAGGGATTGGGTTACAACAGCCATAATCTCTTGTTTTTTAAGGATGGGTGAGGAATTTTTGATAGCTTGGCTTTTTGCTTGGGGGACATTATTTAATGATCCCAGCACTTATATCATCCCATTTTGGCTGTAGATGGACAAGCGGGATCTGATGAGTTTTTAGTACTTCTTGGAGATGAAACGGCCTTGGGGGGTGAGTAAGTATAGAGTTAGTCTTAACTTTCCCCCCATATTACCTAATGGTACTTCCTAAAAGCAATAGTCACATTATGACCCCCAAAACCAAAGGAGTTAGATAGGGCCACTTCTACCCTTGCTTCACGACTTTTATGGGGTACATAATCTAAATCACAACCTGGATCTGGATTGTCCAAGTGTATTGTAGGGGGGACATGATCATTGGCGATCGCCAGAATTGTAGCCACAGCTTCGATTCCTCCCGAACCACCCAATAGATGACCGGTCATAGATTTAGTGGAACTAATTGGGATATTGTAAGCATAATCACCCAAAGCCTTTTTAATAGCCGCCGTTTCTGTGACATCATTAGCTGGGGTACTAGTACCATGGGCATTGATATAACTAATCATAGCTGGTGTTAGTTGACCATCTCTCATAGCCAATTCCATAGCCCTAGCAGCACCCAAACCACCTGGTACGGGAGAGGTAATATGATAAGCATCACAGGTCATGCCATAACCCACCATTTCCCCATAGATTCGGGCCCCTCTAGTCAAAGCATGTTCTAACTCTTCCAGAATTAGAATTCCTGAACCTTCCCCCATGACAAACCCATCCCTGTCCCGATCAAATGGACGACAGGCTGTTTCAGGATCGTTTTTAGTAGATAAAGCCCTAGCAGCAGCAAATCCAGCCACAGAAAGAGGAGTAATTGCCGCCTCCGTACCCCCACAAATCATTGCTTGAGCATATCCATTTTGAATAATCCGAAAAGCATCACCAATAGCATTAGACCCAGCAGCACAAGCGGTAACCGCACAGGAATTAGGACCTTTAGCACCCGTATGAATTGCTGTTAACCCTGCGGCCATATTAGCAATCATCATTGGGATCATAAATGGACTACAGCGATCTGGACCTTTATTCAGGTATACAGTCTGCTGATCCTCCAACACCTTAATTCCCCCCACGCCCGAACCGATCATGACACCTATATGTTCGGCATTGAGGTCATTGATAACTAATTGCGCGTCCGAAAGAGCTTGTTTGGCTGCCGCAATGCCAAATTGCGCAAACCGGTCTGTACGTTTAGCTTCTTTCTTTTCCATGTAATCACAGGGGTCAAATTTCTTCACCTCTCCCGCGATTCGGCAGTCATGCTTGGACGGATCAAATGCTGTGATGTAGTCTATCCCATTCCTTCCGTCTAAGAGTCCTTCCCAATATTCCCAGGGTGTTTTACCAATAGGTGTAATCGCGCCAACACCTGTTACAACAACGCGCTTACGTTTATAGTCTGTCATGATTCAGTTAAAGGTGGCAAAAAGCAGCGGATATTTTTAGTTAAAAAGTATTTGGTGGCTATCTACAAGCCAGCATACTTATGATTAGAACAGGTCGGTTTTTAATGGGTATTAACTGCTAATTAGCTGTCCATGAAAACCAGACCCCATACAATACTTATGATGCGGGCTTAGCAGCAATTTGATTATTTATGTAATCTACCGCTTCCTGAACCGTAGTAATTTTTTCAGCAGCTTCATCGGGAATTTCCACCTTAAATTCCTCTTCCAGGGCCATTACCAATTCCACCGTATCCAAGGAATCCGCCTGCAAGTCATTGGCAAAACTTGCCTCGGGGACAACTTTGTCAGCATCAACACTGAGTTGGGTAGCCACAACTTTCTTCACTTTATCAAAAATTTCATTCGCGCTCATATAACAAACATTCCTTAACTTCTTGCTGGATCTGCTCACTGTGGACAATTTGTCCTGAGCATATAGATCTTATCGGAAAGGGTGGTAACTAGCTAGTATTTTTCCAACTATCTATGTGCTATAATCCCACATAAGGCAATCCCGTGGGGAGACGCCAATTATTTATTGCCTCTTACACTCATGCTCAAATACGCCTACTATCCTGGTTGTGTAGCTCAGGGTGCTTGTCGGGAGTTGGATATTTCCACTCGTGCACTGACCCAATCTTTAGGAATTGAACTGGTAGAAATTAAAAAGGCCGCCTGCTGCGGGTCAGGAACCTTTAAGGAAGATTCCCAATTGTTAGAGGACACTGTTAATGCTCGCAATATAGCTTTAGCAGAAGAATTAAACCTACCCTTGTTAACCCACTGTAGCACTTGCCAGGGTGTTATTGGTCGTGTAAATGAACGACTTAAACACTGTCAGGAAAATAATCCGGTCTATTTAAACCAAATTAATGGACTATTAACAAAAGAAAACTGTTCCCCCTACCAGGGTAACACAGAAGTCAAACACATTTTATATGCTCTGATTCAAGACTACGGTTTGGAGAAAATAGGTCAGCGTCTGACTTGTAAATTAAGTAATCTTAAATGTGCTGCGTTTTATGGTTGTTATTTACTGCGTTCAGAAAAACATCCTAATGAGGATCCATTCCACCCTGAAGGAATGGAAAACATATTTAGGGTTTTAGGTGCCACCCCAGTGTATTATCGTGGTAGAAATCAATGTTGTGGTTGGCCTCTTTCGAGCTACGCAACAAATGAGTCTTTTAAGATGGCAGGAATGCACATTGAAGAAGCTCTATCCAAAGGTGCGGATTGTATTGTGACACCTTGTCCCCTTTGTCATTTGAACCTGGATTCTCGTCAACCGGAAATAGAAAAAGTGATATCGAAAAAACTGCAATTGCCTATTTTACATTTACCCCAATTAATTGCCCTGGGTTTGGGAATTAGTCCCCAATTACTGGGTTTGGAACGTCATATTGTTTCCACTAAACCGGTTTTGGAAAAATTAGGACTCTGATTACCATTACTGGGGTGAGGGAGAAACCTGCGGTAACTTTGCACCACACCTTTTGCAAAATAGAGCGTCGCCATCATGAAAAGCTAAACCACAACTTGAACAGGTGTTCTCTACCTGATTAGAGGTTTTTAAAAATCTTTTAATCAAATCTCCCACTTGCCAAGGAATCAAGGCCACACCGGTTAAAATCATGAACACAGTTAATAAGCGCCCCCACTCAGAAACAGGTGTCACATCCCCGAATCCCACAGTTGTCATAGTGACTACCGAGAAATAAAAAGCATCTAAAAAGGTGCTAAACCGTTCAGGGTTAATAGGATGTTCAACCTGATAAATCAAACCTGAATACACAAAAATAATGGCAAATAAAGTAAATAATATGCGGGCAAAAATTACACTATCCTCACTAATACTAAAAAATAGGAACTTTTTATCGATGAATCTCAGTAGTCTTAAAATTCTTAACCATCTCAATAATCGAATAAATCTAATATCCACAAACCCAATAAAGTATGGTATAATTGCCATCAAGTCAATAATTGAATAAACACTAAAAAAATATTTGCTTTTTTGCTTTGCGCTCCACAAACGCAATAAGTACTCTCCAGTAAAAATGGCTAATATACAGGTATTTAGGATGCTCAGTTCCGTGCGAGCATCAGGGGAAATATTATAGGTTTCTACTACAAATATTGCTGATGACAACAAGACTAATAATGCTATTACGAAATTAATTATCTGCCCAACTGGGGTTGTTAAATCTGTCAAATAAAATTGTATTTTCTCCCTATTGAATGGGTTCATAATCGATTTTTATAATTTTTTATAATTTAAAGTAAGTAAGTCAATTTGGTATGTCCCCATCTCCCTGTTACCTATATTGACGACGATTCCTTTGTTGAAATTGCTGCCATTGTGCTTTTTGTTCAGGAGTTAATATGGACTGCATTTGTTGTCTAGATGATGATCTGATTTCGCGAATTTGATTTTTTTGTTCATCAGTTAAACCCAAAGAACGCAAAACATTAAGCCCCCGACCACGTTTTGACCCACCAGGGTTGCTATATTCCGTCTCACGTTGTTTCACTGCTGCTTGGAATTTAGTCTTTTGTTCTGGTGTAAGAATACTCTCAATTTTACTATAGGTATCACGACGGATATCTCGTATTTTAGCTTGTTGCTCCGAGGTCAAATTAAACCTTTGAAGTGAGTTTCTTTTTTGTGTAGTTTGATTAACTTGTCTCTGGGCTTGTGCAATATTTGTATTGACTGGTGTTTTGGTTAACGGGGTTTTTTCAGCAGCAAAAGCAACAGGGGAAATTCCCCCCACCATTAACAAACTGACCAACCCAAAGCTAAAAATTTTTCTAGTGCTAACTCTCATGGTTTTTCGCCTCAATAAAATCAATTTCTATTCTATCTTTCCCCATTGACCCTGTTCATCTGAGATTAGTTCCCAACCTTGCGGATATTTTCCAGTTATTTTGAAACTGCTGGGGGGTTTAGGTCCCAAACCCCCTTAGATTAATAGGGTCTTAACCCAAATGCTTCTGCACTTGTGAAACTATTTCTCTAGTCCAGTAATTAACCAATTCCCTATCCTTAGCTTCCACCATCACTCTAATAACCGGTTCTGTACCAGATGCACGTACCAATATTCTACCACTATCTCCCATGGCTACTTCAGCAAGAGCGATCGCCTGTTGTATAGGTTGACATTTTTCCCATCCCAAGCGTTGTTCCCTATCTTCCACCCGGACGTTTTGTAGGACTTGGGGATAGGTTTGAAAACTCTCATCTATCATCTGTGCTAGAGACAGTCCCCTTGTTTTGACTATGGAGGCTAAATGCAATGCTGTTAATAGTCCATCTCCAGTCATACCATAATGACGACAAAGAATATGTCCGGATTGCTCCCCCCCTAACATTCCCCCTGTTTTCAGCATTTCTGCTTGCACATATTGGTCACCAACCGCTGTGCGAATTAATTTACCACCTTGCTGTTCCCACGCTCTTTCAAATCCTAGGTTGGCCATGACTGTGGAAATAATTAGGTTGTCTGGCAATTTTGCTTCCCCCTGCAACTCACAACCCCAAAGGTACAAAATATAGTCCCCATTAACTTGTCTACCTAAATTATCCACCGCCAATACCCGATCCGCATCTCCATCAAAGGCAAATCCTATATGCGCTCCATATTCTTTTACAGCATCCGCTAAAATGTCCAAGTGGGTAGACCCACAATTCACATTGATGCGATCGCCATCCGGTTGGTTATGTAAACAAATTACATCGGCTCCCATCTGGGTAAATATGGTTGGTGCCAGTCCTACAGCTGCTCCCCACGCCACATCCAGAACTATCTTCATTCCCGAAAGATTCACCTGATGTTGTAACGGATGTTGCAGCGCTTTGCCGTAATTTCCGATTAAATCTGTTCTTAGGTAGTGTTTACCCCATTGTTTAACACTACTACTAAGTGTAGTTTTACCACGCAGTCCCGATTCTATTGCAACTTGTAATTCCTTGGATAATTTTGTGCCGTCAGCTCCAAAAATCTTAATCCCATTGTCTTCTGGTGGATTATGGCTAGCAGAAATCATTACCCCACCAATGGCGGAGGTCATGCTAGTCAGATAAGCTACACAAGGAGTAGGACATAAACCTAAGTACCAAACTTCTAAACCTGCTGCAGTTAAACCCGCACTCAAAGCCATGGCCAGCATATCACTGGAATTTCTAGAGTCTTGACCGAGAATAATTGGTCCATCATCCACAGCGTGATCACGCAGAACCATACCCGCCCAAAAACCTATTTGTAAACCCAGAGGTGCACTCAACAGCTCTCCCACTTTGCCACGAATACCATCAGTGCCAAATAAAGGTGTTGCAGGTAAAGGTATTAGGTTCAACGCAAAACTACTTTCCGTTTCCAATTCTTTCGATACCAAGCTTTGAGTCCGATTCATAGAAGAAACCATTTTTAACACTCCACACCATCACCAAAAATCAGCAGAATTTTGATTACACTATAACAAGTTAATATTTATTCCACAATTTTTTGTCTCACCCGGAGTATTGAGTATAAAATATTTTACGCATTCCCAGCTTAATGAATTTTAATGTAAATTCTCATCATAAAGTTCTAATCTAATTTTTTAGTAGGATTTTTGACAAATTGGTGCAAAAACCGCAACAGTTGACTTTTTAAAGTAGAGAAATTTAACATGAGCAGCAATTTAGCCTCCCAGTTACGAGTAGGAACCAAAAAAGCACATACGATGGCAGAAAATGTGGGTTTTGTCAAGTGTTTTCTCAAAGGAGTTGTAGAAAAAAACTCATATCGCAAGTTAGTTGCTAACTTTTATTTCATTTACTCAGCAATGGAAGAGGAAATGGAAAAACACAAAACCCACCCGGTTGTAGGCAAGATTTATTTTCCTGAACTAAACCGCAAGCGCAGTTTAGAAGAGGATTTAGCGTATTATTATGGTTATAACTGGCGAGAGCAGATTCAATTATCTCCTGCTGGTGAGTCTTATGTAAAACGTATTCGGGAAATTTCCGCCACAGCACCAGAATTATTAATTGCACACTCCTACACCCGTTATTTAGGAGATCTTTCTGGTGGACAAATTCTCAAAAACATTGCCGTAACCGCAATGAACCTCACAGCAGGTGAAGGTACTAGTTTTTATGAATTTGCAGATATTAGCGATGAGAAGTCATTTAAAACTAAATATAGACAAAATTTGGACGCCATGCCCATTGATAATGAAACAGGCGATCGCATTGTAGAGGAAGCCAATGCAGCTTTTAGTATCAACATGAAAATGTTCCAAGAATTGGAAGGGAATTTGATTAAGGCTATTGGTATCATGGTTTACAATGCCTTAACCCGGAAACGGTCAAAAGGTAGTACGGAACTAGTGATTGCCAAGTAGTAAGTGTTGACACTCAAATTGCAGGTGGCCACTAGCTCCCTGCAGAACCATCACTGATGGCCAATTCCGATGTAACCGTCTTGATCCTTCGAATGGGCAAGTTGGCGATCAAAGCAGTGGTACGTTGGTCACTTTCTAAAGAAAACTCGGAGCCATTAGTATCAATTTCTACATACTTACAGACAACCTCCAGAATTTCCTGACGCATTTTATCCAGGGTTTGGGGGTCTATGCTAGCGCGGTCATGGGCGATAACCACTTGTAGTCGACGCTTCACCTGGTTGCGACTGGTGTCGGGTGTGCGAACAAAAAGTTTTTCTAAAAGTTCAACAATCATTGCTAGTATTTGCCGAGAATTGAAAAAAACAAAACATTGAAAAATAAGTTATATCTGACAAGATCCCTGATAAAGTGTTAAAAACACACTACAAGGATTTTCTTGTTTTTGATCCCCTGATTTAAAAAATTGGTAAATACCCCCGCGAATCACTCTTGGTTGAGTTTATTTCCACAACAATTTACGCAAGCGCAATAAGATGTTGTCATTGCCCGAATCAAGATCGAGAAATTCCACGGTTCCCCCTTGCAATCTGCGGGCAATGTTTTCGAATGCTACAGCGGCCAAGGAGGGTGTTTCTGACAACACCAAGGGTTCCCCCCTGTTGGTAGAGACTATTACACGTTCGTCATCGGGAACAACTCCGATTAGGGGAATAGCAAGAATTTCTTGTACATCCTCCACCGACATCATATCATTAGCTCTCACCATTGCTGGTCTAATCCGGTTCACTATTAAATGAATTTTTTTAATATCCTGTGCTTCTAGTAGTCCCACCACGCGGTCAGCATCTCGAACGGAAGAAATTTCCGGTGTGGTGACAATAAGAGCTTCTCGAGCAGCATTAATAGCGTTTTTGAACCCCATTTCAATCCCTGCTGGACTGTCTATCAACACATACTCATATTTTTGCGCCAGTTCATCAACTAGCAATTTCATTTGCTCTGGTGTAACAGCATCTTTAGTACGATTTTGAGCTGCTGGGAGCAACACCAGATTTGGTTGTCGCTTATCCTTCACTAAAGCTTGTTCTAGACGACATTCTCCCCCTAGAACTTCCAGTGCTGTATAAACTATGCGGTTTTCTAGTCCTAATAACAGGTCTAAATTTCTCAGTCCAAAATCCGCATCCACCAGGGCCACCTTTCGCCCAGTTTTGGCTAAGGCCATGCCTAGATTTGCGGAAACTGTGGTTTTACCCACTCCTCCCTTACCGGAGGTAGTCACAATAATACGACTCATGATAGCAACGGATTTAATTGAGTTAGGCAGCAACAGTAGTCAATCAATATTTAGGTTAAAAACTAGGCTAAATCTAAATATTAAACTAATATATTAAGCTAAATATTCTAAATATTAAGTTGAATAGGTGGATGACCTCTAGATTCATCCTCAGGTTTTTGAGCTATGTTAACTTTCTGGCTAAAGCTATATTTTACTTAGCTGATTCCTGGAAAAACTGGTAGCTCTGGCAATACGAATACCATTATTAGTGATATACGCAACCTCTGGAAAAAAGCTAGTTAGTGATTTTTCCGGAGACCTGGCTAAAGCATCGGCAATTCTGATTTGAGTTGGCTCCATTTGCAGGGCCATGATTAAAGATTCCCTATTTCCCCCTGCACCAGCATGGGCCACCCCTCGTAAACGCCCCCACACCATAATATCCCCCTCCGCAATTACAATACCACCAGGATTGATGTCTCCTAAAATAACTACTGTTCCAGGATGGCGAATTTCCCCCCCAGATCTGATAGTTGTTTCCAAATACAACGCATCTGCTAGGGCTTTCGGATTTTCTTGGCTGTCATTACCAAAGGATGTTTGTATTTTCGTCTGCTCAACAGAACATCCTATGGTACAAGCAGCGATCGCAGTTTGTCTCCTACTGGTAACTACTAGTTTTAATTCCAGTTGCATCTCATTTAAGGTGTCCTTCATTTGTTGTAACTGCCTACTATCTAATAAGCGGTCTTTTGCCACTAAATGTAATACACTATTAGGCTGACGCAGGCGATCGCCACCTTTAAGACGCTGTTGGATTTGTTGCCAAATATCTGACCAGGTAAACATACTAGCTGGTGCTTGGGATTCGGTAGGCAAGATTAATAGTATTTTACCATCTTCTGTTTTTATCTGGACTTGAACATTGTGGTTTATATTGTGATTAATGCTGTAGTTGGGTGAGTCTGATGGAAGACTGTTCTCATCTATTGACTCCCTATTCAACTCAGTCCTCTGCGGGGGACTAACCTCTATATTGTTCATAACATGACCTGACTCTGGTTCCAAATTTGCTACCGACTTGCCAACATGATAATTCATAGTTTTTATTCATAGGTGACAGTTTTTTTTGTATTTTTGCACTGCTAACTACCCAGTATCCATCCCCAATTCCCAATTACTTGACTGGATTACTAATGGTTAGTCGTTGGCAAATTGTAGCTAAGGCATCCGTATTACCCACATTACCTGGAAATAATACTACTGGTAGAAGGGGGAAATGAGGATGATCAGATGGTGTGGTTACCATAGAGCAACCGGGTAAGATTTGACCCAATAACCTAGCAGAAGTCAGGGAGAGTCCCGTGCTCAAAACATCATTGGAAGTTATACCCCCTTTACTGATGAGAAATCCTATGTCTTTGGGCAGTCCCCTGACAATATCCATTAATAACGCTGAAACCCTAATGCCAAAGTCTAACCTGGTTTTGACATCTGGAAAGGTCAATTCTTGACGACTGGTGTAAACCACCGGTATTTTACCCGCATGATGTACTTGTTCTACCTGCTGCAGAATTTCCAAAAGTTCGCCAGATTCATTTACCGATTCATAGAGGAGTTTGGCCACATTCACCTCTATTCCCACCGTTTGAGGAATTTTTAGCAATGACTCCAATTGTTGGGTGGTTTTTTTCACGTGGGACCCCACAATTACTACTCCTGGCTTACCACCGCGCACGCACTTAGCCATATTTTCTGGGGCGATGGGTTGGGGAGGCAAATTTGCTAAAGCGGTTAATATACTGGCAGCGGAACGGAACAGAAAGCGTTTACCCCCAGTAGCAGCGGTTAATATATCCCTCGCAAACATGTTCAGGTCTTCCTGACTTTCTCCGTCAACTACTCCACACTGATTATTGTGTAGTGTTAATAATCTGTTCAAACTCCCCTGACGGATATCTTCCAGGGTAAATTTAGTGACTGCACTTTCTGGTATTCGCCCTTGAGTTTTTTCCTCAACATATTTAGGTAGATAACTATAATTATAACCAAATACTGAATCACGGGCAAATTCCGTTTCATGTACGGGGGTGGGAATACCATCAATAATTAGGTAATGGATGGCATCACGAGTGATTCTACCACCTTCAAAAAATGCCGGAATCAGAAAATGGGCATCGAAGGGTCCTAGTTCCTCAGCTATCACATCCGTTTCTATGGGATAATGACCACGCAATGTGGAGTCGGAACGACTTACCACCAGAAAATCTTCGATATTTTCTTGTGCTAGGGCAATTTTTAGGTTATGACACACCTCTCGAGTGGTTCTATCCGCTGCTTCTGGGGTAAGGGAGCGGGTGTTGGTCAAAACAAAAGAAAATAGGGGCATGATCCTTGAGACCTAAACGGAGAGTTTCCACATCCCATTGCATGAGCAGTAGACAACTGTGAACCGTTTGGGAACCTGTGGGATCATCATCTAAAACAATTATCTTCAGTCTTTTATTCATTGAGATTGGCTAATACTAACAAATATCTTATATTTAGAAGCTCTAAAAACACTACTTATTATATCATAATATCATCGCCAACCTGCTAATTTCCAGCATTGAACAAAAATGGGGGCGCTTCTTGGCACCCCGTTAACCTATGCAATCTTCAGACGGACTAGCATTTTTTCTCAGAAACTCACTACAATTGATCATTAATTAATTGAGAGATAACTCTATCAGCTTCTAATCTCTGATAAGTTAAACTAACTAAGCTGGCAATATTGCGTGAACCTTGCTTTTGACAAGCGAAAGCAAAAGCGTCTAATAACATACCAATGTTAATAGACTCATTCGCCAAAGATAAAATAAATTCGGTCACACCTGTTGCTGTTGTATCCACTGGTATGGCTTTCATTAGAAAATGTAAACAGTTAGCAGAAAACATAGTGCCTTCTAATTCATAATTCTGGATGGCAAGAAGAACAATACCAGACATAATTTGATTTGGTGTTATTCCCCCCTCCATCAGCAGGATAAATAAAGAGGCCAGACTGCTAGGGGTATATTTGTCGAGCTTGATATTCATAACGCCTATATAATTAGGTATAACAGTAAACTTGGAATTTTTGGCTCATCCGGAAAATTTAACTGATTTTTTACTTTATTATTTTTTAGTAGGTGTAATGTGAATAAGCAGCTAAAGTCAGGGTTACTGGTGTTTATCTTTAGCATCAGTATGATGATAGTATTGATATCATCCTTAACTTTGAGAGCGGAAATAGTTGTTTCCCAAAGAAAAAAGATTGGGAAAGATGGGAATATCGGAGTCAAGAGGTGTGTGGTTAACCAATATTGACAGTGATGTTTTATTTGCCAGGGAGCGACTAAAAAGATCACTCAAAACTCTGGGAAAGTTGAACTTTAATACAGTCTACCCCACAGTCTGGAATTGGGGTTATACACTTTATCCCAGCCAAATAGCCAGTAGGGTGATTGGGAAATCCTTAGACCCCACACCAGGGTTGAAAACCGAGATATACTGAGGGAAATAACTACTCAAGGACATAAACAAGGTCTAACAGTTATTCCTTGGTTTGAATTTGGCTTTATGGCTCCTGCTGATTCCCTACTAGCCCAAGCAAGACCAGAATGGATTACTACCCGCAGGGACGGTACTAAAATCGTAAAAGAAGGGATACATGACCGAGTGTGGTTAAATCCATTTCATCCCGAGGTGCAAAAATTCATGGAGAATTTAATTGTAGAAATCGTCAGAAATTATGACATTGACGGTATTCAGTTTGACGATCATTTTGGATTGCCTTCGGAACTGGGATATGACTCTTATACTGTAGGGTTATACAAACAGGAACACCAAGGGAAAGCACCGTCTGAAAATTTCCAAGATCCAGAATGGGTAAAGTGGAGAGCAGATAAAATTACTAACTTGATGAAGCGAGTATTTTTTGCCATTAAAGCCAACAAAAAAGAACTGTCTAGTTTCTGTTGCACCCAATCCCCAAAGATTTTCCTACGAATATTATTTAGCAGACTGGCAAAAATGGGAACAGATGGGATTAATAGAAGAACTGGTATTACAAGTATATAGAGATGATTTAAAGGTTTTTATCAGTGAATTAGAATACCCAGAAGTAAAAGCTGCCCAAAAACATATACCCGTGAGCATAGGAATTTTAACCGGTTTAAAAAATCGTTCCGTTCCCATGGAGCAGATTGCAACCCAGGTAAAAAAAACGCGCGATCGCAATTTTGCCGGGGTTGCTTTCTTCTTTTATGAAACCCTATGGAACATGAGTGAAGAAACAGTTGCTAAACGACAAGCTAGTTTTCAAAAACTATTTCCCAGGACTGTTCAAAGGAACACCTAAATTACCCTAAATTACTAGCCTATTCCCAATTTTCCAGCTAGAGCAGGGGTGAGGGGTAAGAGGGTACTAATCATTAAAAACAAAGCCAAAAGACCTAAAGCTGCTCTTGCATCATCAGGTTCGGTAATTTCATTTAAACTGGGACGTTCCGCATCCCGTTGCAAAAAGAAAATCACAATTGCCCAATAAAAAGCCATGGTATTACCTAAAGAAACCAAGGCTAAAACCACTAGGGTGGCAATTGTGGTTGTCCGTGCAGTTTTACGTCCATAAATTGCCTGAACAATACGCCCCCCATCCAGTTGTCCTGCTGGCATTAGGTTTAAAGCTGTGATGATCAGTCCTAACCAACCAATAATCACCAGAGGATGAATATTAACTATGGGCGCTTGTAGGGTGGATCCTAAAATCACTCGTGCTAAACTACCCACTAGAATTGAACCCTGGAAGAATTTATTAGGTATTTGAAATAAACTCCCAGGGTGGGAAAGTAATAACCCGGTCACCAACATTACCAGGGAGACCAGACCACCAAAGCCAGGACCTGCTAAAGCAATATCAAATAAAGCCTTACGGTCAGGTAGGAGGGACCCAAAGCGAGTAATTGCTCCAAAGGAACCAATTTGCACCGCTGGTAAGAAAAAAGGCCAGGTCAGTTGAACTTGATGTTTTTTGGCAAATAACCAATGTCCCAGTTCATGAGCTACCAAAATTGCCAATATTCCCACAGCTATGGGTAGAGCTTCCGTAATGCGTGATGGGGTGGTAAATAAGTCGAAATTCAACAGCAAACCCCCAGCTTCCAAACTGGTCGCAATGGTTGCCAGTAATAAAATTCCAGCAAATACCTTTTGTCCTAACTGCATGGGTCGTGGATCGCTACGACTGGGTAAAATGATTACTACGGGTTTACCATCCGTGTTCTCTACTAAAAAAAGACGGTATTTGTCTCCTAATTGTCCTGCTAAATTTTTAGTCAGTCGCTTATGAACCTCTTGTGCATCACCCCGTAGGTTACCTTTAAAAACTGCTCCTTCCTGATAGGGAATGGTTTCCGTAGCAAAGAATGTATCAATGCCAAAAATCCCCTTGATGGTGTTTAAATCTTCTTCTGGGATGGTTATGGGCTCGAGTTTGACCTGGGCAATGACCACTGGTGAGTCGCCATTTTCTGTCTGACTTACTGCTGGTGAAGTTTCGCTGGCAATTCTTTCTGTGGCCTTTGTTTTGAGAATTACATCTTGACCAGCTTTTCGTAACTGCCAACCTAAGAAGATATATATACTTGTTGAAACAACAAGTAATAACAGCACACCTGCTATATTGATATAAATTCCAACCGCAAACAGACCAAAGAACACCAACCACGGAGCCATTAAGACAACAGATTGCAACCAAGCCAGGATCCCCAGTTTGCCAAAGGATCTGGAACGGTAAAAGCCCCAAGCCAAAATACCGAAAGCGACTAATATTACAGCCGCAATTATAGGAGTTTCTGATGAAGTTAACATCGCTAAACCTTGCTGAACTTTTGTTTTTGAGGCCAAGCCAGAATAAGTCCGGTTTTTGAACTACATTAACTACTGTACAACCTACTTTCGGCATATTTGGCTCAAACGGAAGCACTTCCGTGCCAAAGTCGGAGCTGGCAAAAGTTAACAATCTATATTCAATTTGCCTAAGCTGCTTTCAGTTCTAATTCCAGTGGTGGTAACCCATAAATAGAACGATATAGGTCTTCATACTTTTTGGCGGATTCATACCAACTAAAGTTTTGACTCATACCACGTTTTTGTAGTTCTTGCCACTGAGGTTTGTAACGAAAACCTTCCCAGGCACGAATCATACAAGTAAACAGATCTAAGGGTTCATAACGATCAAAACAATACCCTGTACCTGCTTGATTTATGGGATCATGATGGGTCACAGTGTCAACCAGTCCTCCTGTACGACGCACAATGGGAACTGAACCATAGCGCAAAGCCATCATTTGACTAATACCACAAGGCTCAAAACGACTGGGCATGAGGAACGCATCAGTCCCTGCATAAATACGACGAGAAAGAGCATCATTATACAGTAGGTAGGTTGCTATCCGCCCAGAGTAACGAGATGCTAACTGCCACATTTGGGTTTCGTAATAGCGATCGCCTGTTCCTAAGAGTACAAATTGAGCATCTGTGTAGGCCATAAACCGGTCAAGCATTTGGATGATTAAATCCAAACCCTTTTGCTCTACCAATCTACTGACCATGCCCATTAAAAAGGCATTGGAGTTAACCTCTAGACCCATTTCCTCTTGCAGGGCAATTTTATTAGCTCTACGTTTGTCTAAGCTATTGGTATTAAAGGTTTGAGTTATATATTTATCATTAGCTGGATTATACAGTTCCGTGTCTATACCATTGATAATCCCTGATAATTTACCACTGATAAAAGATAACAATCCCTCTATTTGCTCACCATAGGTAGCAGTTTTGATTTGTTCTGCATAAGTTGGCGAAACCGTATTAACTCTATCCGCATATTGTACGGCTGCGGCCATGGTATTATGTCCTTCCATATACCAAGGACACCAAGTAATTTTATCTAGATACCACCGCCACGGACCTTGATAGGCTAAGTTGTGAATGGTAAAAACCGTAGTTATATCCGGATCCTGGTGCATCCACACGGGAATCATGCCTGTATGCCAATCATGACAGTGAATTATTTCTGGTTTCCAGTAATTCCAGGCAAATTCCGCAGCTCCATTAGCAAATAAGGTGAACCGCCAGTCTTCATCTTCTCCTGAATAGATACGCCGAGGTAGAAAAGATGAATGTCCAAACAGGTACAAGGGAACATCTGTTCCTGGTAGAATGGTTTCATAGACAGAAAAGTCTTGAAACATGGCAAAGCCTTTCCACACAGGCTCCTGGGGAATTTCCACCTTATCTGGCAAAAAGCCATAGTAGGGTAGGAAGATCCTTACATCATGTCCCATTTGTCTGAGGAATTTTGGTAATGCACCTACAACATCACCCATGCCTCCCGCTTTAGCAATAGGGGCAGCCTCTGCCGCTACAAATAAGATTCGCATAATTAATTGGTATTTGGTGATTGTTTAGTCGTAGAGGGTTAATAAGAAGGTTTGAGTATTGTTTCTCATTTCAATAGGAACCATAGTAAATGGCTATTTCTAGCTCTGTTTCTATTCTCCTATGAAAGGTTTACCCAGTCTTCAAGACCCGCGTTGAATTTGAGTAAATATTTCCTCTAGAATTTCCGTTGCTCCCTGTTCCCTGAGAATGTTTGCTAACTGAGTACCTAATTTTTCCGCATCAGCAGCAGCACCAGTAATTGTATTTTTTACCAAGTTTTCACCATTCACACTGGCAACAATTCCCGTTAGGGTGAGACTTTCTCCGTCGATTTCTGTGTTTACACCAATGGGAACTTGACAACCTCCTTCTAAAGAGCGCAAGAAAGAACGTTCAGCTAAACAGCGATCGCGTGTTTGTGGATGTTCAATTGCTTTGAGAATGGTAATTAATTCCGAGTCATTTTCTCGACATTCTATACCCAAAGCGCCTTGACCAACTGCATGAAGGGAAATATCCGGGGGTAAAATTTGATGAATACGATGGTGCATATTGAGTCTTTCCAGACCAGCAACAGCCAGAATTAAAGCATCATATTCACCTGCATCAAGTTTGGTCATACGAGTGTTGAGATTACCTCGTACATCTTTAAAGGTAAAATGGGAGAATTTATGGCGCAACTGTGCCAGTCTTCTGAGGGAGGAAGTGCCAATTACCGATCCTGGGGGTAGGGTATCCAGGGTTTGTCCCAGGTGGTTTTGGTGGAATACCACTGCATCAGCTGGGTTTTCTCGTGCTGTGATTGCTGCTAAGGTCAAACCTGCTGGCAAGTTGGTAGGTAAATCCTTAAGAGAATGAACGGCAAAATCAATTTCCTGATTGATCATTCCCAGTTCCAGTTCTTTGGTAAATAAACCCTTATCACCAATTTTGGCCAGTGCTACATCCAGGATTTTATCCCCCTGGGTGGACATGGTATGAACTTGAAAATCAATATCCGGATAGCTTTTCTGTAGTTGCTCTTGCACCCAATAGGTTTGCACTAGGGCGAGTTCACTTTTGCGAGAACCAATACGAATGGTGCGTGAAGGGCTAGAAACTGAGGTCATAAAAATAATTTGTCAAACCAGGTGATAAATTCACATCTATCTAGACTACCAGGGTAAGTTACCCACTGGACACAATTCTCATATAGTATATAATAGGATTCTGATTGTCATGAGTTTAATCGATTTTGTTTGTCCATAACCATATCTGATAAAGACTGGCGATAGGCTTGAACCTTAACTAACAAGTCTGGTTTGTAAGTAGCGAGAATCTGCACCGCCAAAAGACCAGCATTTTTGGCACCACCTATAGCTACCGTAGCTACAGGTATACCCGCTGGCATTTGCACTATAGAGTATAAAGAATCTACTCCCTGTAAATGACGGGTGGGTACAGGAACACCAATTACTGGTAGTGGAGTTAAAGATGCTACCATTCCTGGCAAATGTGCCGCACCACCAGCTCCAGCAATAATTACCTTTAATCCCCTTATATGGGCAGTTTGGGCATACTCTACCATACGTAGAGGCGTGCGATGGGCAGAAACAATGGCTACCTCGTAGCTGACGGAAAATTCCTCACAAATGGCGATCGCTTCTTTCATGGTAGGGAGATCGGAATCACTACCCATGATAATGCCAACTTCAAGATTCATAATGACTGAAAATTAGGTTAGAAACTGCTTTCATTTCTGAACAGGTGGTTAATTAACCATAATGCCAGAAACTGTTGTTTAACAATGTATCAATATCACGATCAAACTGCCATAAATCGGGAAACTCATACTGTGGATAATCCTCTCGGACTTCTTTAAGTACATCTTGCCAAATTTCGTCAAAAATTTCCGGCAAATAATTTTTAAGACTAGGTGACTTTGCTAAAGGTCGTTTCATTTGCTTCCTTTGTTCTCTAATAGTTCTTTCCCAACCATTGTAATCATTTGGTAAGGGAACATATAATCGCTTTAAAATATGTGATAACAACACGTCTAAACGACTTTCCAACTCATCTCGATAAGATCGTCCCAAATCCTCAATCTCCTCTATTAAATTGTCAATATCCACATGGTCAAATTCTCTAGCTTTTAGTTTAGATATGGTCTCTTGAATCCAATCTAAATAATCAGATTCATATAAGGATTTTTTGGCAATTAAGTAAGTCATTAGCTCGTAATTCCTTTAATACAACCAATACTATGGTAACATAGTTGCCGATCACATAGCTATGGAGAAAAGTGATCGCTCGGACTTGTTAATTCGCTTGGAAAGAGATCTGAGGAAGCTTACTGATGTTGCACAATTTCGACCCCATGATTTAGCATAGGTTTAGTTGTTTGCATCCTAGGGAAGAAAAAATGATAGTTTGGTTGATATGCTTCTTCTTATTATTTGCTATAGCGGAGGTGTTTAGCTGGGCCTTTGACTGGTTAGGGAACTTATCTTTACCCTTACCTATCCATATTTTGGCTGGATCATTTTTAGCCGTTGCTTCCAATTATAATAAAATACTGGCTGCTGACAATCGCAATGGAGAGTTATTACCTAGAAGCTCCACATTTGATAATGCTACATCAGAGATAGGTGTTTCCTTAATTGAGCATGATTAGTCGATTTGTTAGAAAAATGCGTATTGCTTCTATGACTAATAGAAACACTATTAATAAGAGTAAACATAATTTCCTGTCGGTTATTCTTGCTACCAGTATGGGAGTAACAGGTGTTATATGGGGAATGGGGGAAATGAAGTGGTTACAAAGTATGGAGTTAGGAATTTATGATCGAATGTTGCGACTCCGTCATCGAGAACCCAGGGATCCAAGAATGTTGCTAATTACAATTACAGAGGAAGATATAAAACGGGAAAAATGGCCCCTATCAGATCAAACTGTCAATCAACTGCTGAAAAAATTGGCATTTTATCAACCAAGAGTAGTGGGATTAAATATTTATCGTCCTCAACAAAAAGATTTAGGTAACAATTTGGCACCATCAGGTCAAGTAATTGCCACTTGTCTATTAAGTAATATTGGGAGGTCAGAAGTTCCTCCTCCTGGTAACATTCCCACAGATAATATCGGGTTTGATGATGTGGTTAGTGATAATCAGGTGGATCAGCTGATTCGTCGGGGTTTATTATTTGCTGAACCCACGGAGAAAGACGAAAAATGCCAAACGGAATTTTCCTTTGGAACCTTATTAGCTATTACATATTTAGATCAGCAGGGTATAAGATACACCTTCGGTCAAAATCAGGAATTGCAAATAGGTAAAGCCATATTTCACCGCTTGAATAAAAATGCGGGAGGTTATCAAGATGTGGATACAAATGGCTATCAAATTTTATTAAACTATCGTCATCCCCAGGATCTAGCCCAGCAGGTTACACTTACACAAGTGCTGACAGGTAAAATTAACCCAAATTGGGTAAAGGACCGCTTGGTAATTATAGGTACTACTGCTAATAGTGTACATCCGGGATATTACACACCCTATAGCAGTTTATCTGATCAGAGCCCCAGGCTATCTCGTATGATGATTCACGCCCAGGTGGCCAGTCAAATCATTAGTGCAGCACTGGATGGTAGAGCGGTCATTAATTATTGGTCAGACTGGTTAGAATGGCTATGGATTGGGAGTTATGCAGTTATTGGTGCAATTTTGACTAGAAAATGGCATCATCCTATACCCATAACAATAGCACTAATTATGGTTATTGGGTTCAGTTTAGCTATTGTGACTATTTTTTCTTGGCAAGCTATATGGATACCCTTTATTCGACCGATACTATGTTTGATCATTAGTAGTATTACTGTAATTGCTTATACTAACTATCAAGTTCAAAGACAGAACCAGATAATTCTGGACCAGGTGCGAAAACAACAGCAAGCAATTGAGGAGATGAGTTCACTATGGGAGGAAAAAACCCAACCTCCTACCCAAATTGATCAGTTTGATCAACTTGATTTTGTTGACGCTGCTACATCTTGGGATGACAATTTACTGTTAGCTGGACGCTATCAGATTGTAAGAAATCTGGGTTCAGGAGGTTTTGGAAGGACTTATTTAGTAGAAGATGCTCAAAACAATAATCAGCATCATACCTGTGTGGTTAAGCAATTAATGCCAGCTCGGAAGGATGTTAAGTTTTTGCAGGTTGCTCGCAGATTGTTTAACACCGAAGCAGAAATTTTGGCCATCGTGGGTGCACACCCACAAATTCCCCAACTGTTAGATTATTTTGAAGATGGACAGGAGTTTTATCTAGTTCAAGAGTATATAGTAGGTCATACTTTAAGTCAAGAGTTACCTCCAGTAACGGGTGCTAAAAGCCAGAGTTTTGTCATTGCTATGTTGCTAGAAATCTTAGAGATTTTATCTTTTATACATCAACACCATGTAATTCACCGGGATATTAAACCTAGCAATATTATGCGACGCCATGAAGATAATCGTCTGTGTTTAATAGATTTTGGCGCGGTGAAATTAATTCAACCTCAAATTAATCCTGGTACGGAGTCAGCTACGGTTTCCATAGGTACAAGGGGGTATTCACCACCAGAGCAATTGGCTGGTCATCCCCGCTTATCTAGTGATATTTATGCTTTGGGTATGATTGGGATTCAAGCTATTACTGGAAATTTTCCCCAAGAATTGCCATTGGATACCCAAACTGGTAATGTGGTTTGGCGGGACTTAGTTAGTGTTAGCGACCACCTGGCAGATATTTTAGATAAAATGATTTGTTATAATTTTGGCGATCGCTATTTATCTACTGGCGAAGTTATTCAAGACTTAAATCGTATATACAGAATTACAAATAGTCTTTTATTGTAGCGTCTAATAGTTAACAACCTACCATGTAAATATGAATAAATATAAAGTTTGTATCCTAAAGAACTAAAACCAGGACTTTTTTTTGCTAACTTTATGCACACAGGTAGTTTAAGTAACCTTAAAAACATAATATCTACCGTGCATGATACTGTAAGTAGTTTGCCCTTATTTAGGAAAAGAAAGTGCTGAGAAAATTTTTGGTCATCAGTGGTCTAATTGTCTTACTGCTAACATTTCCGTTTGCAGGTAATGCTGTAGCTCAAACAAATACCCCTGCTCCCGATACAGGAGATACAACTTTTGTATTGATGTCTTCAGCCTTGGTGCTATTAATGACACCGGGTTTGGCATTCTTTTATGGTGGATTTGTCAGATCGCGTAATATACTGAACACTTTGATGATGAGTTTTGTATTGATGGCGATCGTTGGTGTAACCTGGGTGCTGTGGGGTTATAGTTTGTCCTTTGCTCCGGGCTTACCCTTTATTGGGGGTTTACAGTGGTTGGGTTTAAATGGTGTTGGTTTAGAAACGACGGGATATTTAAAAGGTTCAGTACCACAGGAAGTGCTTTCCTACGCATCAACTATACCACATCAAGCATACATGATTTATCAAGCCATGTTTGCAATTATCACTCCAGCCTTAATTTCCGGTGCGATCGCTGAACGGATGAGTTTTCGCGCCTACTGTGTGTTTGTGCTGATGTGGTCAACATTTATTTATACCCCGCTAGCACATGCAGTATGGGCAAAGGGAGGATTTCTGGGGTTATATGGAGGTCTAGGAGCCTTAGACTTTGCCGGTGGTACTGTAGTACATATTAGCTCCGGTGTATCTGCTCTGGTAGCTGCTATTGTACTTGGTCCGCGCAAGAACCACCCAGATCGTTTAACACCACCCCATAACGTCCCCTTTATTTTACTAGGTGCAGGTTTACTGTGGTTTGGCTGGTTTGGCTTTAACGCTGGCAGTGCCCTATCTGCTGGCACCATTGCTACAGTAGCATTTGTCGCGACTAATACATCTGCTGCTGCTGGGGCATTGATGTGGTTAATCTTAGAAACCAATTTGAGGGGTAAACCCACCGCCGTAGGTGCGGCTACAGGTGCAGTAGCAGGTTTAGTAGGTATTACACCAGCAGCTGGATTTGTCACACCGTTAGCGGCAATATTAATTGGGTTCATCACCTCATTTGTATGCTTCTATGCTGTGAGTTTAAAACACAAACTCAATGTCGATGATGCTTTAGATACTTATCCCGTACATGGTGTCGGAGGAACCATAGGAGCAGTTTTAACTGCCATATTTGCAACCACGGAGGTTAACTCAGGAGGAAAAGACGGGTTACTGAGAGGCAATTTCGGGGAATTATTTGTGGAGTTAGGGGCGATCGCTGTAGCATATGTTATAGCTGCTGTGGGTACATGGCTAATTTTGAAGTTTATTTCAGCTACCATTGGTTTGCGTGTACAGGAAGAAGCGGAAGATCAAGGTTTGGATGTATATGAACATGGGGAGGAAGGTTATAATTCCGAGTTTAGCGATCGCATCAACATCTAAAATTATGTGATAGCTAAGTAGCACCTCAGTTTCCGCTAGGGGCTCCTAGCTAAATAAAAATATTTAGGCATATCTTGGCAATTCTTCAGGAATGCCTATATAATTAAAAGTTAGAAAGGCTATTGTTTGTTTGAGTTTGAACAGCGTAAATTTGCATCTTTAGCAGTAGAATACTTAATTGGGACAAAAGCAAAATCTAAATTGTTTTTCCGACACTCCACAATGTGAACAAATTCTCCAGAGAGGTTTTTGCGATCGCCATTCGACTCGAACTCAATTATTCCGGTCGCTCCTTCATCGACCTTAAAATTAGTATAAGTCCTGCAAAAACTCTCGAATTTTAGCTTCGTTGAAGACTCCCTCAGTTTGTAGTTCTTCGAGTAAATTTTTGCCGTCAACAAACTGCTCTACTAAATATAACTGTCGATCTTCTTCAAAGTATGCAAATAGGCTAGGTATTTGAGTGTGTTCTGCCAACTTTTGTAGTTGCTGTGCCTCTTGTAGGAATAACTCTGTAGCTTTGATTAAGGCTTGTGTTGTTTGATTGCCTAAAGAAGGTGCCAGCTGTTTAATTACACAAAGTTCATTTAATTTATGAGTGTCCAGCGCCAAGTAGGTTTTAGCAAATCCACCGCCCCCTAAACGTTTAACTGGTTGATAACGAGTCTTCAATCTTACCAAACGCCTACTACAGGTAGGGCAATAACTATTGTTGTCTGGAATTGGGGGATTATCACATTCATAAGTAGGATTCAGACAGCATATCTGATTCATGGCTTTTGCTAAGGGGATATTTTTATTGAATATCTTACGTTATACCGTACTGTCTAATCTAGAATACTTTAACATATCAATCCTAACACACAAAAGACATAAAAACTAATACAAGTACGGGTTTTAGAAAAAAGCCATTAGGTTATTTGTCAGGTTGTTTCAGGGTGGTATAGAATATGGGTGAAAATGTCAAACTATTAAAAAATATTGATTTTAGTAGAAAACAAAGAATGGATACCAAAACTTTTAAGCGTACACTCCAACACTCAGAAAATTATAATCGAAAAGGGTTTGGACACAAAGAAGAAGTGTCTAACCAATTACAGTCTGAGTATGAAAGCAGCCTAATTCAAGAAATACGCAATAGTAACTACACGATTAAAAAAGGCAATACCACTATTCGACTAGCTCAAGCTTTTGGATTTTGTTGGGGTGTGGAGCGCGCAGTAGCTATGGCATACGAAACTCGTCAACACTTTCCTAAAGAAAGAATTTGGATCACCAATGAAATCATTCACAACCCCTCGGTTAACCAACGTATGCAAGAAATGGGAGTGGGATTTATCCCCGTAACTGCTAATAAAAAAGACTTTTCAGTAGTTGAACAAGGAGATGTAGTTATTTTACCCGCATTCGGTGCTAGTGTGCAAGAAATGCAAATCTTACATGACAAAAGTTGTCAAATTGTGGATACAACTTGTCCGTGGGTTTCTAAAGTGTGGAACACAGTGGAAAAGCACAAAAAAGGTGAATTTACCTCAATTATTCATGGCAAGTACAAGCACGAGGAAACAGTAGCTACTAGCTCCTTTGCTGGTAAATATTTAATTGTGTTAAATTTAAAAGAAGCCGAGTATGTAAGTAATTATATTCTCCATGGCGGTGACCGGGAGGAATTTTTAACCAAGTTTGCCAAAGCTTGTTCAGCGGGTTTTGACCCAGATAAAGACTTAGAGAAAGTAGGGATTGCCAACCAAACTACCATGCTCAAAGGAGAAACAGAACAAATTGGCAAAATCTTTGAAAAGACCATGATGCAAAAATATGGCATCCTAGCACTGAACAATCATTTTCAAAGTTTTAACACCATCTGTGATGCTACCCAAGAAAGACAAGATGCTATGTTGGAACTGGTTGAAGATAAATTAGACCTGATCATAGTAATTGGCGGGTTTAATTCATCAAATACCACCCAATTACAACAAATAGCTATTAACAGAAATATTCCTTCCTATCACATTGACAGTGTAGACAGAATTAAACCCAGTAATGCAATTGAACATCGGCAATTAAACGGAGAAATAGCAATCACAAAAAACTGGCTACCCATAGGAGAAACAATTGTTGGCGTGACTTCTGGTGCTTCCACACCTGATAAGGTCGTAGAAGACATTATCGAGAAAATTTTTAGCCTAAAGGCCTAATATGATGAGCCATATAAAATCCGACTGGAAAACCGTTAAACATTACGAGGATATACTCTATGAAAAAATAGATGGTATTGCTAAGATAACCATCAATCGCCCCCATAAGCGCAATGCATTTCGTCCAGAAACAATATTTGAAATATATGAAGCTTTTTGTAATGCTCGTGAGGATACAAATATTGGCGTAGTGCTACTAACAGGTGCGGGACCTCATACCGATGGTAAATATGCTTTCTGTTCCGGGGGAGACCAAAGCGTGAGGGGAGAAGGCGGTTATCTTGACCACACTGGAATTCCGCGCCTAAACGTGTTAGATCTACAACGTCTGATTCGTTCTCTACCTAAAGTAGTGATTGCTTTAGTAGCGGGATATGCTATTGGTGGAGGTCATGTTCTACATCTAGTGTGCGATCTAACCATAGCAGCAGATAATGCGATTTTTGGTCAAACAGGACCGAAGGTGGGTAGCTTTGATGGTGGTTTTGGTGCTAGTTACCTAGCGCGAATAGTTGGACAGAAAAAAGCTCGGGAAATTTGGTTCCTCTGTCGTCAATACAATGCACAACAAGCCTTAGAAATGGGTTTAATTAATACTATTGTTCCGGTTCAGGATCTAGAAACGGAGGGAATAAACTGGGCCAAAGAAATTCTAGACAAAAGTCCCATTGCTATACGTTGTCTAAAAGCGGCATTTAACGCAGACTGCGATGGACAAGCTGGAATACAAGAGCTTGCTGGTAACGCCACTTTGCTTTATTATATGACCGCAGAAGCAGCAGAGGGTAAACAGGCATTTTTGCAAAAACGCCCCCCAAATTTTCGGAATTTTCCTTGGTTACCCTAGCGGGAACTGGGGAGAGTGGAAAAAGTAGTTTCCTCAATGCTTGCAATTTCTTGAACTTCTGCAACTTGGATATTCTCGGTCCTAGTATCTAGATGACCGGGAACTGATAAAATTGGTAACATTGGTTTAGTCAGTGGTAAATTCCAACTTTCCTCTAAAGACTCCCATGTAGGTGCGAAAGCGGGAACAGCTAA
The DNA here is from genome assembly GCA_000175855.1 of Raphidiopsis brookii D9. Taxonomy (GTDB): domain Bacteria; phylum Cyanobacteriota; class Cyanobacteriia; order Cyanobacteriales; family Nostocaceae; genus Raphidiopsis; species Raphidiopsis brookii. The sequence continues at coordinate 33,477 of ACYB01000004.1, read as the reverse complement.
AGAGCAAGCTTTCCAACAGCCTTGTACGGGTGCGCTTAACTGATTACAATTACCACCTCTACGTCCTTCTGGTTGGTAATGGTGACAGTACCTACAAGCTGATGCTAACGGGTTGATTGGTTTCATAATCGTTACTCTTGACGGTGGTTGATAACTATTTCCAGTGGTATTTAATATTGTGATCCCAGGAGAAATAGACCAAAAAGCCGAGGAGTTATTATGTGTTGAGGGTTCTAGCGATTTTTACCGAAAAATAATTTTTATTATGTTTTTATATTTTTGTCATATTTCTATATGATTGGTGAAGTAAGCACATACTTTTTTGGACTAAAAGCTATTGGGGATCAAGGACAAATATTTAACTTTGGATTGCCTCAAGTTATTAAGTTAATACCTTATATTCGGCATTTTGGGCAAATATCTCATTGTCTAGTTAACTCAAGAGTCCGTCCTCAAGTTTTGATTCATCACCTTAGCAGCGCAGGGAGAACAGATGCTCCAGCGTTCCAGTTCACCTGGTGGGGATGGACAGTGACATTGGGGACACAAAGGTAAATGACTATCCTGGACTTGTTTAGTCCTGAACCAGTTTTCAAAAACCATCCTAGCTGAAACCAATGGCTGAGCAATTTGATTAGTATGATTTATATTAGTACTCTTTGCTAAATAGCTGGGATGTTCTTGGGAATCTATTTGGCCAGAGGAAATTTCTTGTGTCTGGTTTTGTGCTATTTCATTCCATTGTGCAGTTGAAAATCGAATATCTGTTAAAGTAGGAATTTGCAATTGGTTTAACCGCTCATTTAACTTCAATAGGATAGCATAGCGTCCAAAAGTTAAATTTTGTGACCAAGCAGCACTGGAAGTTGCTACCCACAAAACATGACGCCGTATGGAAAGAGGACGAGTTTCCCGAGCGACCTTCACACCAACAACCTCTGTCCAAAAATTAAGTAACCTGAGCAAAGGTTCTTCTTGACACCTAGACTCTATTTGGAGAATCTCTAGAATTTGATTAAGGGATTTTAACGACATCTGAATTTAAAGATCTTGATTTATGATTTTTGAGGATTTTTTTGCCAGTTTTACTGATACAGTTGACTATACGGTACAAATCCCAGTGTAAATTTCATAATCTAAATTTCAAGGTGTGGTGTCGAATGAGTCAGAATACCAGAATCAATTCTCATAACCCATTCCCCAAAACTTCCAGGCTTAATCCCATCCTGGCTACAGCACTCAAAAACTTGGAGGTGCGACTAGATGAGGAATTAGTTAGATACAGACGTACCCGTCATAGTGCACGACCGGTTGATAATAACTACGTCACCTCTGATAGTGTAGAGTTAAAAGTCCCATCCGGGGAAGAGGGTTTTTCCCCAGACCCCACTCTAGGTTATTCTGAATATGTGTCTCCTCCATCATCAGATGGGAGTTATGCGGACACAACCACAAGCTTTCCGGAGGGAGCAAGACAAGAAATTTTTCCCAATCTGGGAGATTCCCCATCCTTGGAGGAGAAATCAGCCTTCCAACCTCCACTAGAAAAGTTAAATCATAAGAAATCTAATCGGAGTAAGAGTGGTCTGCTCTCACCCTTGGGTGTTTTTTATATTTTTCTCATGCTCTTGACCAGTTTAGGTTTAGGTTATGTGCTATTTAATTTCCGTAGTCTGTCTAAGTTAAGTTTAAGTAAGTTTAACCCGTTTAATAGTAATCCAGAAGTTTCCTCCTCTAACACCTCTAGGAATACAAAAAGTCCTCCAGTGAACAACCAATCTTTTGTTGGTTCACAATCACTTAGTTCTGGTACTCAAATTCCTAGCTTGTCACAGTCGAAAAGTGGAAACAATGGGCAATTACCATCCCCGAGTCAACCTAATTCCCCAGTCAATCAGGTTTCTGGCACCAAAACGCCTCCAAAATCTACCAATGTTCCGGTTTCTCTTCAATCTACCCGCCAAAATACATCCTCTCGATCTGGCCTAGGGGTTTCATCTGGTAATTCATCTAATCCATCCACCTCATCCAATAACCAATTTGCTAGTATTAGTGGGGGAAGAATTAAACGACAAATTCAACAGGAAGTCCCCAGGCGAAAGTTACAGCTAGGTGAGGGTTCTAATGTAGCAGCACAAACGGTCAATAATCCCTATTATTATCTGATCACTGATAATGAGAGTGATACTATCTTGAGTGCAGCTAAGGAAATTGTTCCCGATGCTTATTTGTCACCTAATCAAAAGTACATCTATCTAGGCGCATTCCTAACTCCAGAGGAAGCCAAACAAAGGTTACAGGAACTAGAAGCTAGAGGAATCAAGGCTCGCTTACGAAATTAATCTTTTCTCATTTACTGGAGTTATGTTGATATTCGTTTTTACACAAGCTCTTGATCTCAATAAAGCAGCTTTGTAAACTTGCTGATAAAGCCGTTGTCTTCCAAATAAAAACACACAAGCAGGAAAAAATTATGGGATTATTTGATAGGTTAAAGAGAGTAGTTAGTGCCAATCTGAATGATTTAATCAATAAAGCGGAAGATCCAGAAAAAATGCTGGAACAGGCCCTCCTGGAAATGCAGGAGGACTTAGTAGAACTTCGTCAGGGGGTGGCACAAGCCATAGCTGCCCAAAAACGCACAGAAAAACAATATAATGATGCTGTTAGTGAAGTGAGTAAGTGGCAGCACAATGCCCAGTTGGCTGTGCAAAAAGGAGATGAGAACCTAGCACGTCAGGCTTTAGAACGGAAGAAAAGTGCTAACGAAACCTCTATAGCTCTCAAGACCAGTTTAGACCAGCAAGTTACTCAGGTGGAGACTCTTAAAAAGAGCATGATTCAATTGGAAAGTAAAATTGCTGAGTACAAGAATAAAAAGGACATGCTTAAGGCACGAATCACTGCTGCTAAAGCTCAGGAGCAGATTGGCTCAATGGCGACTAATATGAATAGTAATAGTGCCATGGCTGCTTTTGAAAGAATGGAAGAGAAAGTTCTCATGCAAGAGGCTCGTGCCCAGTCTACAGCGGAATTAGTAGGTGCGGATTTAGATAGTCAATTTGCTCGTCTAGAAGGTAGCAGTGATATTGATGATGAATTGGCAGCTTTGAAGGCCAGTATACTATCACCAGCTCCCACACCTAAGGGAGAATTACCTCCTGCTGAATCTAGCAGTACTTCCCAAAAGGATAAAAGCAAATCCGCTGAACCCATAGATGCTGAGTTGGAAGAACTGAGAAAACAACTGGATAAATTATAATTAACTCTCCCTGACTTTTCAGCATGAGCAATAATGACCAGTTTAGGGTAAACTGGTCAGTGGGTTGACTTGTAAATAATCGCATGGAGAATTTTATGAGTAAGGGTGTAATAACTATCACTGATGCTGAATTCGCATCGGAGGTTCTAGCTGCTGATCAGCCAGTGTTAGTCTACTTTTGGGCTTCCTGGTGTGGTCCTTGTAAGTTGATGGATCCATTGATGAATGTAGCTGCGGAAAAATATGGCGATCGCCTGAAAATTGTCAAGATGGAGGTTGATCCCAATCCAAGTAGCGTCAAAACCTATCAAGTGGAAGGTGTGCCTGCATTGAGATTGATTGCATCTCAAGAGTTAAAAGCTTCTGTGGAGGGGGTAATGGGCAAGGAAAAACTTCTTGGTTGGTTGGATGAGAATTTAAATAATTAACTATTTACTTTTATTGCCATGTCCAAAAATAAAATCCGATTTGCACAACGTTTACAACCTTTACAGTCTAATGTATTTTCGGATATGGATACAGCTAAGTCCTTAGCTATAGCTGCAGGACAAAAGTTAATTGATTTATCCCTAGGATCTTCGGATTTACCAGCAGAAAATCATGTGATTCAGGCGATCGCCCAGTCCCTGCATGATCCTGGAACTCATGGTTATTTGCTGTTTAAAGGTACTCAAAAATTCCGACAAGTAGCAGCTAAGTGGTATGAACAGAAATTTGGTATTCCCATAAACCCAGAAACAGAGGTTTTACCACTAATTGGTTCCCAGGAAGGAACTGCGCATTTACCCCTAGCAATTCTTAATCCTGGCGATTTTGCCCTATTGTTGGACCCGGGTTATCCTTCCCACGCAGGTGGAGTGTATTTAGCTAGTGGGCAAATCTATCCCATGCCATTAACGCCAACAAATAACTTTTTACCCGTACTAACTGATATTCCCCCAGCAATTGTCAGTCAGTCTAAAATGATGGTCCTAAGTTATCCTCACAATCCCACAGGTGCGATCGCTCCCTTATCCTTTTTTAAGGAAGCTGTGGAATTTTGTCAACAACACAATATTGTCCTAGTACATGATTTCCCCTATGTGGATTTAGTCTTTACCCAGGGAGGAATAAGTAATTCTCAATCTTTAGCTCCTTCAATTTTGCAAGCAGATCCAGAGAAAACCATCAGTATAGAATTCTTTACCTTATCCAAATCCTATAGTATGGGTGGTTTCCGCATTGGTTATGCCATTGGAAATGCTCAATTAATTCAAGCTTTAAAGCAAATAAAATCAAGTATAGATTTTAATCAATATTTAGGCATTTTAAATGGAGCGATCGCCGCATTAACCGGTGACCAAGAAAGTGTTAAAAGAACAGTTGACATTTTTCGGCAACGGCGAGATGGCTTTATCAAAAGTCTACGCAATAACGGTTGGGAAGTAGATACCCCAAAAGCCACCATGTATATTTGGGCAAAATTACCTAATGAATGGAGTAACAATTCAATTAAATTTTGTACGGAATTAGTACAAGCAACAGGGGTAGCTGTTGCTCCTGGGGTAGGATTTGGTCGAGGTGGGGAAGGATATGTACGTTTTGCGTTAGTACAAGAAATGGATATATTGGAGAATGCAGTGGAGAAGATTGCTGACTTTTTAGCGATCGCAGGAGATGGTGAAACTACGCTATAGAACAAGCGATCGCCGTCAGCTGCTAATTGCTAATTACTATTAATTAGTTTAATTAGTAACATATTCTTTTACATTACTCCTACGACGACGTAAATGTGTCAGAGCTTGATGTTCAAGTTGACGAACCCGCTCGCGACTAATATTCAACCGATCCCCAACCTTAGCTAAAGACATTTCGTTCCCATCTTCTAACCCAAACCGCAAAGTCACCACTTCCCTCTGCTGAGGAGTCAGTTCTGCTAATAGGTTATTGAGGTCATGACGCAAAAACTCCTGGGTGGTGTAATGCTCAGGTGACAGGCCATCATCTTCTAACATTTCTTGCAGCTCTGTATCCTGATTGTCACCGACTCGCACGTCCAGGGAAATTGGTTGACGAGCTATATTCAAATACTCTCGAATTTGAGCAGGTTCCAACTCCAATTCCTTAGCAATCTCCGTCGGTGAAGGAGACCTCCCTAACTTTTGCGCCAACTCCCTTTGCACTTTTTTGATTTTGTTCAACTTTTCGGTAATATGGATGGGGAGACGAATAGTTCTTCCTTGTTGAGCAATTGCTCTGGTAATTGCTTGACGGATCCACCAGTAAGCATAGGTAGAAAACTTATAACCCATGGTAGGGTCAAACTTCTCTACCCCCCGTTCTAATCCCAGAGTTCCTTCTTGAATCAAATCCAGAAATTCCATATTCCGCTTTTGGTACTTCTTAGCAATTGCTACGACTAGTCTTAGATTGGCTTCAATCATCTTTTGCTTAGCTCGCTTACCCGTGGATATTTTATGTTTTAGGTCATTCTCCGACTGGTTAACATAAATTGCCCATTCTGATAAACTTGGTTCATACCCCAGTTCTTTAGCTAGTGCTTCCTTAGCTTCCACTAAGATCATCATTTGCTGCACTTGCTTACCGTAGATTATTTCCTGTTCCCGGTTCAACAGCGGTACGCGACCGATTTCTCGCAGATAGGTTCGCACCATATCCGCTGTCAATTTGGTTTTTCCATTATCACTTTCTTTTTTAACAGTAGACATTAGTACTTTACCCCTTACTTTATATACACCTATATACACCTATACAAAACCACTCTTTCTTGGGACTATCCCCTCGCTTATCTCCTGATTACTATGATAAGGAGGTATATTTTCAGTCGAGCTACATTTCCAAAGCTAGATTTCAAAGCTGATTAAAATTATCACAGTCGTTGATTTAGTGTATTTGTAATCACGACGCTGTTACCCCGACCCTTGTTCCTAAAAACTCAGGAATATGTTACGACAATCCCATCACTGCTGTATCATTAACTCTGGGGATTTGCTATTCTACCAAGACACCTATGCTTCTATTATGACTTGAGGAGTAGTTTTTTGTGTTACCACAGCTTACCTGATAACCGAACCAATCCTAGTTTTTCCATGGTGGATATTACGAAATTGGCAAAGCAAGAGCCTCACACGGGTTCGCAACTAAAAACCTAAATCTGCTTTAGCCAGCTTAGCAGCAGTAAAAACCTCCACATCCGACATCTCTTGCCAATCTACATCACCAATCTCTTTATAAAACACTCCATCGTATGCCCGAGTACGTATTACTACAGGCATTGGCACCGCGTGACCTAGGATTAGAGCTTGCTGCTTAGAGTCCAGCTTCGCTAATACTGAACGTAGTACGCTACCACCTGATACCCCAGTAAAAATTGCCTCAATATCCTTTTCGTCATTTAGCAAAGCTGTAATCCGGGTGCCAATCTGGGACATGATTTCATTATCTATTCCCGATGGGCGCTGATCAACCACCAAAAGGGTGACAAAATACTTTCTCAACTCCCTAGCGATGGTGCCAAATATGGTACTTTGAACTACTGCAGAATCAAGAAACCTATGGGCTTCTTCTATTGTAATCATTAGTGGTGTTGGCTTATCCAGCGGATTTTTGCTGTGCAAAAATTTGTCCGCTTTGGTAACATAGTGATCATGTATACGTCTGGTAATCATGTTGGTTACCAACATATATGATAGCATGTTTGACTGTGTTCCAAATTCTATCACTACATTTTTCCCAGCTTCCAAAGATTGCACTATTTTCTTAATATAGTTATCTTTACGTGCATTTCGTATATATTTCAGGTTCTCAAGTCGCATTAATTTGCGCTGCAAAGCTGCAATTGACCCCACATGACCGGGATTTTCATCGCAAAACAATTTGATGTCATCCCCTGTCATCCCCAATAATTCCGGAATCCAACGGTCACCTAACTGTTTATATAGGATGCTGGCACTATCCATTGAGGCATCACTAACTCCTAACTCATTGGCACAAAGTTTCAGATCTTCTACTTCTATTTGCTCATAGTTGAGATATAGCTCCTGTGCATCCCTAACACCTCTTCGCTTAGTCGCTTCCGGATCTAAGGTGTAAACTTCTACCTTGTCAGGAAATAGTTGTTTCAGACCCTTGACCGTGCTTACTTCTTTACCCTCTGCTACCGCTTCCCAACCATATTCGGAGTGCATATCAAAAATTAGGTTGACAGCAGCATTTTTACGGATAACACCAGCTAAAAGTAACCGGGTGAGAAAGGATTTACCAGTTCCAGATTTACCAAAAACCCCATTACTCCTTTCTACAAACCGATTCAAGTCAATACAAACTGGCACATCCATATCCAGGGGTTTACCAATCGAGAAGTTTTTGCGCTGCTGATCGTCTTCCCATCCAAAAACTTTGCGAAAATCATATTCCTCAGCTTCGTAAACCTGACTAAAGTGAGTAGGTATGGTTTTTACCGGTAGCAGTTCCATTGTGGTTGCGGTTTGAGGTTGAAAAGATGCCAAACCATTCCCAGAAAATGCTGAATTCTGGGCAGTTTTACCGTTAGAAGCATGCTCCGTATCTTCTGGTGTAAACATGAGCATTGGTGCCAAGGTGACGATACCGTAAGTACTGCTACCAGCCAAAACCTCCCTTAAAAAAGTATCTTCCCAATTGGGAGGACTGGCTATAATCCGTTCATTTGCTGTTCCTAGAGCAACATCAGTTACCATGCAAAAGAAACGAGAACGCGAACCTTGGATGACCAGAAATTTACCAACACGCATATCTTCTACGGAGACATCAGAGTGTAATCTGATTTCTAACCCCTTGGTTAACGAACCTCTAATAACCGAACCTAATGGATTTCCAGAACTCATTTTAAACTCATTTCAGTTGATCTAAAAAATTAGTTGGTTGATGCCAGAACGCCTATAGCGTTCCGGCTCAGGTCACCAACAAGTCCTATTTAATCAATTTCTATGGAACTTAGACCACTAGTGGTAGCAGGAGTTTGACCCGTTAAAGGTTTCCTGAATTGCGAATAAATGCGATCGCGCCAAGTGAAAAATCGCTCATAATCAAGATTGTCTGCTAGAATGGGTAGACCCTTGCCTCTAAGAGATTCGGGTAAATCTAAATAGGGACCCGTGGGGAACTTCAATAGTATTGATAACCCCGCTACAGCTAGATCTGCTATACAGGGTTCATCCCCCAATAGGTAGGGACTATCCGATAATAGTTCCATGAGGATTTCTAAATCTTGCTTCAAATTAGCGATCGCCGATTTAATTGCATCCGGAGTGAAGCCAACTCCCACACCTAAGACACTCAAAATATCACCGGGAACACCCGCCACTACGGATTTGAGAAAGTCCGGAGTTGATAGAGGTAAAAGTGATTTACGAAAAGACAGGTCTTGACTAACAGCAGCAAAAAAAGCTTTACGTCCCAGAACACCAAGGGTTTCATCAGCCCAATCTTCTAATAATAGTGCCTGGGCGCGTTTTTTTTCCTCCTTGGGTATTAAAGGGCGATCGGGATATTCCAGATCCAAATACTTAGCGATTTCACTAGAATCCACAATATAGTTACTACCATCTTTCAACACAGGAACCTGTTTTTGTCCAGTCAAGCGGAAAAGCTCCAACTGACCTATCCCCGGTGTAACTTCAATTTTGCGGTACTGCAAGCCTTTATAATCAAGGCATAGACGTACTTTCTCAGAATAGTGAGATAATTCCCATTGATATAATTCCAGCATATTCTCTTAATTATATTCTCTTAAATGTTTTAAACTTCCTCAACACAACTTTGGTTCCCAGTATTAGGTTAAGGAAAAATACGTTTTTAGTTTAGCACCAGTTGCCAAAAGTTAGCAAGTGGATAACTAGTTAATTTACCTAAAATTTTGACTGCTTTTCCAATCAATAGGTAAACCATACTTAAACTATAGCATTAGTTGATAAAAGTTAGTAAATGGATAAATAGTTAATTACCCTTAACACCTGGGATAGAAATAAATATTTTAAATATTTCTTCTCCCATAGTCTCATAGAATATGATACGGGTCAACTAAACTAATAACGGCAAAAAATAACTAACAAACAAAATCTATGAAATTTAAACTGAGAGCTAATTTGACAAACAGTTGGAGATTTGGTCAGGTCAAAGTATTCACCGGGTTCCTGGGGATTTTGGCATTAACCAGTATCAGTTTGGGTGTGGATTTACCATCTCTGGGGAGTAAAGTGGAGATAGTTCAATCCAATCCCACAATAACTACCCCACCAACCCCCGACCAACCCACTACCAGTCCAGATCCAAAATCTCCGGAACTACCGATATTTATACCAGAAGATACGGAGGCAAAAAATCTCATTGAGGTAGCCAAGTCTACAGGTAATTTTAAAACCCTGATTAGGGCCTTAGAAGCGGGAGGACTAATAAAAACTCTAGAAGAGGGTGAACAATTCACCATTTTCGCTCCCACAGATGAAGCATTTGCTAAAGTTCCTAAAAGGGAGCTACAGAACTTGTTTAGACCCAAAAACAAACAAGTTTTAGTAGACATATTAAGATACCATGTAGTGGTGGGAAGAATCGGAGCTGAGGAATTAAAAGCGGGGGCAATTAAAAGCTTACAAGGAGAACAAATTCAAGTAAGGACTAAAAATAAAAGTGTATATGTAAGTGATGGTCAGTCTAAAGGCACCAGCGCCAAAATCATCAAACCAGATATTAGTGCCAGCAATGGTGTGATTCATCAAATTGACAATTTGCTCTTACCACCCAGTTTAAAATAAAACATTTCCCCCCAGCTCAAATCAGACTAGAATAGGTATTGATGGAAAAGTGATGTAATAATGAATGTTCCCAGCTTAGAGGAAATTTCCACCCAGTTAGCAAGTCCGAACTTGCGCGATCGCATGATAGCTCTAACACAATTACGACATGTTCCTGCGGAGGATGCAGTTCCCCTAATCAAAAAAGTTCTTAATGACGAATCCATACAGCTACGCTCTATGGCAGTGTTTGCATTAGGAATTAAATCAACTTCAGAATGTTATTCCATTCTAGTGAGAATTCTAGAAACCGATCCCGATTATGGGATTCGTGCGGATGCAGCTGGGGCTCTAGGATATTTAGGAGATAATAGAGCAGTAGAACCTTTGTCAAGAGCTTTCTACGAAGATACGGAATGGTTAGTTAGATTTAGTGCAGCAGTAGCCTTGGGTAATATAAAAGATAAGCGTGCATATAATATTCTAATTAAAGCTTTGGATAGTGAGGAGATAGTAATTCAGCAAGCAGCGATTTCAGCGTTAGGAGAAATTAGGTCAATTGAGTCAGTAGATCATATTTTGCGATTTGTACAATCAGAGGACTGGTTAGTTAGACAACGATTAGCAGAAGCCCTAGGGAACCTACCCACAGCTAAAAGTATTTCAGCTCTAAAATACTTAGAAAAGGATAGTCATCCCCATGTTTCTCAAGCTGCAACCATATCCCTAAAAAAAAAGTCCACTGTGAAGTGGAGTATGAAATTTGGGCCTATGGTCTAGTCGTTAACCGATTAAAATGGAAATATTGGAAATATTTGAGTATATTTTCTTTAGTAGCTATTTTCCTCTAGGATAATTAGATTCATGAATGTGGAAGAGTTTTTCGAATTAAGTGCTGGAAAGTGGTTTTCCCACCGTACTAGCCACCATTTAGCCTTTAAACAGTCAGAAGATGGTAAATCAGACATTGTAATAGACATACTCACCGTAGACCATCCAGAAGTAATTAAACTGTGTGAACAGTATTCCATTATTCCCGATGCAGCTTCTTGTGGAGCAAGAGTCACCTGGAAAGGAACCATGGAATGGGACCAAGAGTGCGATTCGTTGTGGGCTAACATCGGTAACTAATCCGTAATAACCTCACCAACCTCAACTATTAATAGAACGTAGATGAAGGTTGAACTCTCAGTTGGATATGGGTGAAAGTCCCATCCACCAGACTCAGGTGTGACTCCCGATCTGCCCACACTGACCAGACTCGGTAACTGGAGGGTGAAGCTGGGAACAGGGTGCAATCAGACATCCGTTGTGGGATGACACTGGTGCTAATGGGGTGTTTCTACGGTGAAACAGAGTCTAAAAAAGCAACTTACCCATAAGCGGGACACAATATTAAAACCCGACTTGACTGGATATATTTCCCGCCGCATTTTCTTGGATTAGCGGTCAGAGTCTTGGGAAACCAGTAGTTGAATTGACTACACCTAAGGAAACTAACAATCTAACCGGGGGAACGAATAAAAACGAATTGAGGGTCTAGGGAAGGTTAAAACCCAAGTAGGCTTGACGAGAAGCAAAATTCCCTCACTTCGGGTAGGACTGACCGTAATTGGTCGGAGGTGTTCAGAATACACAAGTTGGAGTTAAAGTATGATTAGACACAACAGAAATGTTAGTGAATCTTGGCAGAGGTTACCCTGGCGACAATTTCGCCGCAATCTCTTCCGCTTACAAAAACGAGTGTACAAAGCCGTTCGAGTTGGAGACCTGCGCAAGGCTAAGTCTCTTCAAAAGCTAATCTTAAAATCTACGTCAGCACAATTACTGGCCATTCGTCAAGTATTACAGGCAAATTCTCTTACAGAGGTTTTATCCCCTACCATTAGACAACAAGCATGGCATTGGGTGATTAAATACGCCTTAGAGCCAGCTCATGAAACTAATTTCCACCTCCACAGTTATGGATGGAAACGAGGATTTTCCCCCCAGGATGTACAAATAATGTTACAAGTATATCTATCGGAAATTCCTGGTCATCAAACAAGAGTGATCAAAATTGATTTGGGGAAATCTCTGGAAAAAATCAACCCAAGAGCAATTTGCAAAAGACTAATAGCTCCTGTGGAAATCAAACGGGGGATTAGGTCAGAATGTGTTTTAGCGGAGAACCCGATAACCTCCTTGCTGGCTAATATTTTCTTCAAGGGAATAGAAGATATAGGCAAATTAGTTTGGTATGGGAGCGAAATAGTGATTATCCTCCAACCCCAGGATCATCCAGAAACAATACTTGACACTGTTCGTCATTCCCTGGCAAAATATGGCATAGAATTAGCTACGGAAGAAACCAAACTAATTGCAGCGACAGATGGGTTTGATTTTCTCACTTGGCATTTTCAGGTGCAAAAAAACGGAAAGTTGAGATGTGTCCCCGGACTAAAAGACTTCCAAGCTTTTCGCCAGAAAGTGAAACACATAGTCAACAACTCGAATTATGGAGCTACTATCAAGGCACAGAAATTGAGCTTGATCGTAGGAGAGTGGAGAAATTACCATCGCCACTGCAACATGAGTGGGGCGAGATTTTCCCTCTACCATATAAAGTACAGAGCTTTCAAGGTGTTTAATCGCGAAACAAAACAAAACCGACAAATCAGTAAGCAACTGATAAATAAGGCGTTTCCACAAGTAAACTCCAGTCAAAACTCTCCTGGAAATGGTAAGGTTCAAAGTTACACCCTTTATAACACTCCAGGCAAAAGCTATAGCTAAGAACATCGGAAGCTGGGTGCGGTGAAAATCGCACGCCCAGATTTAAACGAGAGGTGCGAAGGATAATACCCTCCATCGACTCAACCAAAACATGAAGGTTCCACAGTTTTAGTCACTGTACCCGACTTACTTAAACCGGGTGAAGGTAAACTATTGAGGGAAATGGGTTATGCAGAAAAAATGCCAGTAGCTGGAACCTATAAGATGGGTAACGATGGTGCATTAACTCTGATCACAGAGTATGAAACCATGTCCTCGGAAGAGCGGCTATGGTTTGCTAGTCCCAATTTGCGGATGCGTGTGGGAGTGCTTAAACGTTTTGGGGGTTTTAGTATGGCCTCCTTTACTTCCGAAATTCGTATGGGTACTACGGCTGCATCTCAAGCAGCTGTAGAGCAAGCTGATAAAGCTAAGTAAAGATTAGCTCATAGTTAGTGGTAGAAAAATATCAAGCCAAACTTAGGCTTAATCACTAAGGTGCTTTTATAGCACCTCCCTTCCAAATATAATGGGGACTATGACCTTTTTTTGATAGAATCAATAGTAGTTTTTGCAAAGGTAGTAGTCTAAATGTCAGGTACCACTGGAGAACGTCCATTTTCGGACATTGTAACCAGTATTCGTTACTGGGTAATTCATAGCATCACCATTCCTGCTTTATTTGTCGCTGGATGGTTGTTTGTCAGCACAGGTCTGGCTTATGATGTATTTGGTACACCTCGTCCTAATGAGTATTTTACTCAAGTGCGTCAAGAAGTACCAATTGTTAGCAACCGTTATGAAGCTAAGAAACAAGTAGAAACATTTATCGCAAAGTAATTTAAGAACATGGCTACCAGCAATAACGTCAATCAACCTGTTACTTATCCAATTTTTACGGTGAGATGGCTAGCAGTTCACACCCTGGGTGTACCAACGGTCTTCTTCTTGGGTGCGATCGCAGCAATGCAGTTTATTCAACGCTAGGAGTAAATCATGGAAAGAACGCCTAATCCTAATCAACAACCTGTTGAACTAAACCGTACTTCTTTATACCTAGGACTGTTATTAATTTTCGTTCTAGGGATTCTATTTTCCAGTTACTTCTTTAACTAACTGTTAACGAGCTGGAAACATACTGCTGATTTTTTGTTGATTTGTTAAGGGAGGAAAAAACCATGTCTGGAGGCGGGAGAATTCCCCTGTGGGTTGTTGCCACAGTCGCGGGTTTAGGTGTAATTACTGTTGTAGGTATTTTCTTTTACGGAGCCTACGCCGGACTTGGTTCTTCATTGTAATCAAAACCTGATCCGCATTTTTGTCTGATGAGCTGAATAAGCAAGATTAAACCGTCCATCTGTTGTGGATGGACGGTTAGTTTGTTAGTTGTTTTTAGGCGTTTTGTCTAAGGCTATAATAAGCGCCTGTATTTCTTTTCTCAAGTTGATTCTTAACCGAAACAAATCTTGCAGCCAACTGTTCAGTTTCTTTACTACTCATATTGTTGTCAATGGCCACAAGCATTGTATTTTCCTCTTGGCGAATATGATTGGTAACATGGTCCCAAATTTCTCTAAGTCTATTTTTAAATTCTGGTGTGCTAGGACTAATCAATCTGAGTTCTTCCCACCAGGGAATCCAAAGAGCGTGTTGGTCGTATAGTTGTTGAGTATTTTCTTCCCCATAAAACCCACGGACTTGTGGATAAACCACTTCCTCTTCAGCGGCTATATGAACAGTGAGAAGCTGGTTAATTTTTACAAAACATTCCTGAATTTTTTGGGAGTCATTGCTTTGCATTAAGTCTGTGAACAATATATTCAGCTGATTGTGATCTTGGCGGATAGCATCCTGGATAGTAACTTTTTCCCTTTCATGACCGGGGGTAACCGCACCAGTAATTGCAGCAATTGCGTCTTGAACCCGAGACCAGATACCCTGGTCTGCGTCTTGTCCTGTTAGTTCTCGGACACCGAGGATTTCTAAAATTCCTTTTAATTGTTCTTGGTGCGTACGATTTTCCGAATTAATGGCACTTAAAGGTCTAATTGCTACCATGATATCAGCGCCGACCTTCTGAGCGGCTTTATGAATTGTTGTTCCATTCATTACCTGTTGATGCTTTAACAGTTCATGTTGAAAGACTTTATCAAAAAAACTGAGTTCTTCGCTTGCCATTAGTTGACGAACCTTTTCAACTGTTTGCAGCACCGTGGGTTCGGCATTTTTTTCCATACCAAACTGGTCAACCACAGTATTAAGAAGGGCTAGGTTTTTCCGGTCATCATTTAGCATTCTGGAAATAATTCCTGCTATTTCGCCATCGGTACATTCTAGCAAAAATCTTTCCTCGTTATCCAGTAATAACTGTTGGAGTAATTTCATATCACCCAGTTTTACCGCCATGGAATTCTTTTTAGTGTCATCTAAAACCGCCACCATTGGAACTTGCCCTCCTTAGGTTTATTGAATCTAACCTAAGTTTTGCTAAACATTTAATATTTTCCATCTTTCTGATGAAATAATACCTATTGTCTCAAGGGAGAAAAAATCAATCTGCCATAATTCCAGTATCTAACTTTGGAAAGATTGTGTTGTGTGATCAGATTGGATGATTAATTTGCCCAGAGTATGGCATTTTTCAAACAATCATACATATTATAATAATATAGAATCACCTCCACGATTTACCCTGGGATTTGATTCTAATCTTTAATAATTTACGGCTTAACTTATGATTAATTTTCAAAAACTTGCCCAAGTTCCTTTTGTCTTGAAATATAATCCATTATGCTTAAAAGTCCATTACGTTATCCTGGTGGTAAACAAAAGGCAATTTCTCAAATTACTCACTACCTACCTCCTAAATTTAAAGAGTTCCGCGAACCTTTTGTTGGGGGAGGTTCCATATTCTTTTATGTTTTACAAAATCACTATCATATACCTTGTTGGATAAATGATATCAACCCTGAACTATATTACTTCTGGACCATGGTCAAAACTAATCTACCACAGTTAGTCGAGTCCGTGTGGAAAGTAAAAAAACAGACAACGGATGGACATGCCTTGTTTAAATCTCTCTCCCCAGCTCCCACAAGTAAAATGAGTCCACTGGAGCGAGCTGTGCGATTTTTCGTTCTTAACCGAATTACCTTTTCGGGGACAATTGAAAGCGGAGGTTATAGCAATGCTTCTTTCCACAGTCGCTTTACAGACTCTTCTATTGAGCGGTTAGCAGCACTGGATAGTTGTTTTACTAATACCCATGTGACTAATTACGACTACAGTATCCTACTGACTGAACCAGGGGATGATGTATTTATCTTTCTAGATCCACCTTATTTCACCAATGCTAAATCTAGGCTTTATGGTAAAAAAGGAGATTTGCATACGGGTTTTGACCATTCTCGCTTTGCCAACCTGATGAAAGAGTGCTCACATAAATGGTTGATCACCTACGATAATTGTGAACAAGTGCGACAGAATTTTTCTTTTGCCCATATTTATGAGTGGGAGTTGCAATACGGAATGAACAACTACAAACAGGAGAAAGCAGACAAGGGTAAGGAATTATTCATCACTAACTATCCATATCTATCCGGAGATCTACGTCAAAATCAAAATGAACAGTATCCTATAAATCAAAATCATTCCCAACTTGGCACATCTACCCAGCTTCTAGAATTAGATGATTGCTGACACAGATCCATCAACAGTTGGGAATAAACTCCCTGTTTCAATGACGGAATAATCTGTTTTTGGTTTTCTATTCCATTCACCCATTCGTCTACAACTCGCAAAAATGCACTAATCCTACCATCAACGTGGTCTTGGGGAAATAATAATTGTTTAGGAATCTCCAATTCGGTTAAACTTCCCCCAATTTCACAACCCCAAACCCTAAACCCATAAATATAATCTTTTTGATTTTCACTTGCTATAATTAATGTCCCTTTGTCTCCATACACTTCAATAGCATGAGTTCTCTTAGCCTGCACCACCGCACTAATACAGACTTGACAAGGTATTCCTTTCTCCAACTCTAATGAAATTAAACAATTATCATCACTGTTCACTACTTTTAATTCTCCATCCACCGGATCTCTTCTTTGGTTGATTGCTGTGGTTAAATAGGCATTAAGTCTTATCACTTCTCCAAATAACCAGCTAATATAATCAAAAGCATGGGAACCTAGGGAACCTAAAGCTCCACCACCTTGCTCTCTTTGGGAATACCAATTCCAAGGACGCTCCATACTAGCACGAGATGACCCTAACCAATCAATTTTAATTAGTCTAATATTTCCCACATAGTTTTCACTCAATAACTGATGTAAATATTGCCATGCTGGAACAAAACGAAATTCAAAATCTACCGTGGCAATAATGTTTTTTTGCTTTGCTAGTTGATATAGTTCCTTAGCTTGATTTACATTTAAGGTGGTCGGTTTTTCTAATAAGAGGTGTTTACCTGCTGCTAATACTTGTTTACCCATGGGGTAATGTAAAAACGGTGGTGTGGATATACTCACCGCTTGTACTTCTGCTAATGCCAAAATTTCTTCTAAATTGTCGCTATAATGGGGAATATTATAAGCTGTTGCTAGAGATTGTGCTTGCTTAATATCTCTGTGATAGACACTAAATATTTTAGTTTTGTGATGGGAAATAAATGCCGGGATATGTACTTTTTGTCCAAATCCGCTGCCAACTATTGCTACACCAATCATAATTCTATTTTTTAGACCTGTTTTAACTGTTATTTACCCATTTCCCCTGATTTTTTCAACAATACCTGAACTAATTAACTACTTGTCCACCATGACTACGAGGATCATCTTGACTAGTTGAAGCTGGAGCAGAAAACTGAGAAGCTCTGCCATTCATTTGAACATAGGGAAGGGGAGAACCTGTGATTAATGCGTCCAAGTTACTATCCATAATGCTACGAGGTGTATCACCAATTGCTTCAGCTATAGTTTCCCCCTGGTGACCTAAGAAGACGAAGTGGGGTATGCCATCCACTCGATATTTAAGCATTTCTGGTAACCATTTGCTGTTATCCACATTCAACATGACAAAATTCATCTTGTCACCATATTTACCTTTCAATTTTGCTATGTCCGGTGCCATCTTTTGGCAAACTGTACACCAGTCGGCGTAAAATTCTACTAGACTGGGTCGATTATTGGTTATAGCTATTTCTAGGGGGGTAGATGCTTGGTCTAGTTCCTGAAGGGAAACCGTACTGGTTTGGTTTCTCATTCCTAAAAATAGGAGTCCAGTGAGGGCGATCGCTACAATTACTATGAGGAAGTTTCTGACCCGATTTCCCAGGGTTGACTGGGTGGGGGTGTTGGGATCAAGGGGTGCATCTGGAATCATGGTTTATTTATTAATAATTATTAAGCAATTAGGCATTTTCCAGATCTAGTCTATCAAATTTAGCCAAATGTGGTTTTTTCTATGAAGAAACGAGTGACCCTGACTTTTCCTAAACGTGCGATTCAGATCCCTGTTACTTACCGACTGGCGAGGGATTTTAACGTAGCTGCTAACATTATCCGCGCTCAGGTTGCTCCTAATCAAATTGGTAAACTGGTGGTAGAATTATCGGGTGATATCGACCAGTTAGATGCAGCTATTGACTGGATGCGATCGCAACATATTGCTGTTTCTCATAATTTGGGTGAAATATTTATTGATGATCAACTATGTGTTGATTGTGGATTGTGTACAGGGGTTTGTCCTACGGAAGCATTATCTTTGAACCGAGAAACATACAAATTAACATTCACGCGATCGCGGTGTATTGTCTGTGAGCAGTGTATTTCTTCTTGTCCATTACAAGCTATTTCGACTAATTTATGAAACTAAAGACAACAGATTTAACAACATTACCAGCGACAAGCTTAGGAAGTTTTGGACATCAAGCATTGACCAAGATCGCTGATAAAACCCTCAAATGTGAGAAATTAGTTAAGAAAGATAGCGATCCAAATGCGTTACATCAAATGAGAGTGGGGATGCGACGTTTACGTACTGCTGTTACCAGTTTTAGTTTGTTTTTAGCATTACCTTCATCCGTGAATGATCAAAGTATTGGTAAAATTGCTAGAACTTTAGGGAAGCTCAGGGATTTAGATGTGTTAAAAGAAATTCTAGAGCGGGACTATCAACCACACCTATCGTCTCCTGAACGAACTTCTTTGAAAAGGGCTTTTTCTGCCATATCTCAAGAGCGAGAATTAGTCTATTTATTGGTGGAAAAAATCTTCAAATCTGAACTATATAAATCCTTTAAACGAGACTTACTGGGGTGGCTAAAAAAACCCATTTACAGTCCCCTAGCACAATTGCAGATTCAGCAAGCAGTACCAGAACTCCTTCTACCGCAAATCAGCAGATTTCTCCTGCATCCAGGGTGGATGATTGGCACAGAAACCCTAGATCCAGGAGTGATTACATCAGTAAAATGGACTCCTGAGGAGCTAGAAAAAAACCTACAAATCCAGGGAGAAATTCTCCATGACCTGCGAAAAAATGCTAAAAGAGTGCGCTACCAAATAGATCTATTTGACGACTTATACCAACAATCCTTCACACAGGAGCTTGTGCAAATTAAACAAGTTCAAGAAATTTTAGGTAATCTGCAAGATAGCATAGTTTTAAACAAGTGGTTGGTAAATATTTTTAAATCAGAACGTGAATCCAGTTTAACTGAAATGATTACCTTCCTAGCTACCAATCGCTATCAATTATGGCAGCAATGGCAACCTTTACAAATAGAATTTTTAAAAACAGAAACCAGAAAGAATTTATACCTAACAGTATTACAGTTACAGTAATCTCCGGACTTTAGACTAAAAGTACAAAATCACTTAGTAGCTGCATAAGAGATTAGTCTTGATCGCGATCGCGTTTCAATTTACCTTTTACTAGGTTTGATAAAAATACTATAATCCCTATTGATGAAATTATAATTACCCCTATAAGCAATGGTTTAACTAGGTCTAAACCTTTTGACGAATTACCGCTTTTTTGGTCTTTTTTTTTCAGTTCCTCTGCTACTATTGGCTTACCCGTAGCTACTATCACCTCGAATTTTAACTCAAAAGGTTGCCAATTCTCTCCTGTCCTTGGTTTTCCCGTTAGTTGCAGTTCATAAACTCCTGGTTTAGGAAATGTAATTTCCGCTCCTGGTATACCCTCATATCTTTCCACATTCATAGGTTTTAAGGGTGGTTCAAGTAGAGCGGGTTCCCCGGGTGTATGTGGTTGAGCATAAATGGTTAAGCGACAGTTACAATCTCTTAGGGGCACGATTTTACCACCTTTTTCGGTTAAAGCAAACCATGTTAGTGCAACTTCACCAGCACGAGCCCGATCATTTGGTTCAATGTGAATAGTAGCTCCTATATCGTTTGATACTTTTACTGTGTGAGCCTTAACTGTATTGGTAAATGTTGCTGTTACTAGTACAAATAGCAAGGAGAATATTATTTTATTTCTGTATAAAGTTGCTTTAATTATCATATCTGTAAAATATCAACTAGTTCTTTTGCTTTAAAGGAGTATAGAATTTTTTTAAGTTCAAAATTGACCAAAATAAAGGCGATCGCATCATTAAAACCGCGAGAATAATGAATATTAATAATAAGGTTGCTATTTGATTAAAGATAGTTAACTTTAAAGCTCCTAAATAGGTGGAACCAATCAAAACTGCATGAATAGTAGTCAATATTAAAGCTGGAATCGTCAAAAGATGGATTCGACGCCAGTTTGGACCTAGAGACTTTTGGATAAAGTCAAAACTTGTAAAAGCAGCAGGGGTCATAAAAACTAAAGCCAAAACACCTGCACCCATTCCCCACTGAAATTCCACTGGTAAAAACCAAGTAGCTGATAAATTCCATGCTAAGAAGTGTTCTAATTTGTGAATTGTGTGTACTAATGATAGCAGAAATGCTCCCACACCCAGTCCTCGACGATAACCCATAAGAGCTGGTAACCAAACGTGCATGGGACGAGCAATTAAAGCCAAAATTAAGCAGATTAAGGCGGCATAACCACTATAGTCAACCATGGTTTCCCCTGTGCGGGATATGGTAATTATACCAATAATCATACTTACCCACCCTCCTAGACGAAATAGTTGACCACGCTGGTCTTTAGTCATCAAGGAAGTGGAAACACTTACTCCTAACATGGTTGGTAGGGTGCCCAGACCAAATGCCAACATAGTTATCGCCCCATGCCATCCATTTCCTGTAGCTGCTGCTTTAATTTGAGCAGCATATAAAAAACCACAGGGCATTAGTCCCCAGGTCATACCTAAAAGTGCTGGTGTCCACCATTTTGTATGTAATGATAAATTTACCATTACAGCACTTAATCGATTATGTAAACTATTTTGTAATAAAGGGTGAAATATGGGAATTTTAGGTATTAAATGTGGTTTAACCTGTGCTAATCCTAGCCAGATTAACATCACTCCAGTAATTATTGCTATCCATCTGCGTAACTCACTACCAACTCCACCTAATTGTCCACCTTGTACCAATACAGAACCAAGTGTGCCTATAGCAGTGCCAACTAAAGCGTAGCTAAATGTTCTACCTAAATTTAAGAGAATATGAAATTGTAGTTGTCGTTGCCAGGATTGAGTTTTCTCCGGGTAAGAAAAAGAAAAAGCTACTGCTAAAGGTCCACACATGCCAATGCAGTGACCAAAGCTTCCCAGAAAACCCAGGATAGTAATTAGCACTAGGTCCAACATAAATTAAAGTCCTCAATCCCTGAGTAGTTAGGACATAACCAGTATGTTGGGATCAGATTGGTGATTTTGTCAAAAGACAACCTGTCAAACTTGCCATCGTCTGCTAATCTTTATGACTATTCCTTAGAGATTGTTTTAGGAAAGGTCAAGCTCCAGTTTTGAGGATTGTTTAGTTGAAAAAATAGCCCTTGAAAAATCATTTTTATGCCCATACGAGTAGGTACATAGTATCTGATTAAAATATTTCCTGGTTCGGCGAATACATCATCGTAATTTTCGCTGTATCCAAAAGGACGGGCACAGTACTGACGACCTCCGGGAATAGATAACATAAAAAACTGACTTTCCTTGTATGGATCAGGGACTTGAAATATTCCATATATATGATGTTGACCCAACCAAGGTTGCACACTAACTTTAGTAGCTGTGACCTGAAAATTAGACTTTTTTAATTTTGCCAGGGTTATGGGACTGCAATTAGAATCATTGACTGGCCACCAGATAATTACCAAGCAAGAAAGTGTAAAAATTAGACCATAGATAATCAAACGGCGCATATTGATGCAATTGTTTTATGAACAAGTGACAAACATGAAGTTTTTGTAAACCCATTTAATCTGGTCGTTCTCACCAAAGGAGGTTACAATCACTTTAAGTAAAGAGATTAATCTAACCATAACTAAAAACCATGATAAAGAATCCCCTAACCAGAAAAAACCACAAAAAAGCTACCATATTTACAGGACTATTAAGTGCGATCGCCTGGACACAATATTTGACAATGTGTACCACTGTCTATGCAGCAGATAGGGTAACTATACGTTATGGATTCCTAGAAGAGTCGACTTCTGTTGCAGAGCTGAAAAAAGCCACGGAAACTGGGCAATTGCCAGGTAGTCTACAGATTTATACTAGCGCACTAAGCCAAGAACAACGTAACTGGTTGGTACAAGGATTAAAAACTAGAATACCCATAAATGTAGTGACTTTAAATTGGTTACTGAATACTCAATTAGGTCAAACAGTAATCAACGACATAGCAACGGTCTTTGATCGTCGTCAATATCAATCAGGTGTACAAGCAGTTAGATCCGGTTTAATATTGGCTGCTAGTTCACCAGAAGGTTTATCTATGCTCAGTTTTATTGCAGCATACCCTAGTCAAACTCTGAGACTGAATCTACCACAGGTTTTAACGGTAGGAAAGTTTTTAAATATGGATTTTTTCCAGACTCAGCAATTTCTACTGATGAACAGTCCCCAAATTGATAGGCAAAAACCATCCATAAATATTCCATTTGATCCCACCCAAACCGGAACGCAGAAAGTAGAAATATCTAGGTTAAACTTGAGTGATGATAAACGTAAACGTAATATTATCGTGGATATTTATTGGTCAAATCCTACTAATGGTGAAAACAATATTGAAAAACCCTTAATTGTCTTTTCTCATAGCTCTAGTTCAGCAGGTACAGACCTACAATATTTAGCTCAACATCTGGCTTCTTATGGTTACGTGGTTGCAGCTTTACAAAATCCTGGTAGTAATTTTTTTACTAATAAAGGCAAAGTAGGTTTGAACTATCAAGAATTTTTAGCTCTTCCCCAGGATGTAAGTTTTGTTCTGGATGAATTGGCGAAGGTTAACCAAAATCCCAATAATTCCTTACAGGGAAAACTAACCACTAATAAAGTCATGTTTGTTGGTTATTCCCTGGGTGGGACTACAGCATTAGCATTAGCTGGTGGTGAACTACAAATTGCTAGTCTAAAAAGCAGTTGCGAAAAAAATGCTGGTAAATTGAGTGATGTTCAAAGTTTTATGTGCCTGGCCAGACAATTGCCACAAAATAACTATCAACTACAAGATCAAAGAGTCAAACAAATAGTAGCTCTAAAACCAGCTTCGTCCCTCTTATTTGGTGAAACTGGTTTGACAAAGATAAAAGTTCCTACCCTAGTATTTACCGCATCCGCTGACCATGTCACCCCAAGTTTGACCGAACAAATTAACGGTTTTAACCGTATTCCATCTCCCAAGTGGTTAGCTGCTGCGGTGGGTGCTAGCCATTTCAGTGTAGTGGATCCCCTAGTAGTTAATGCTTTTCTAAACACAAATAACACTCCCATTACCAGTCGAGAAGTGGTGGGAGCAAAATCAGCGGATGTGCGCAATTATGTGAAGGCGATTTCTTTAGCCATGGCCGCACAACTAACACCAGATGCTAATAAGTATAATGTTTTTCTCACTCCCGAATATTCCCAATTCGCCTCTACACCTCTTTTCCCATTTCGTCTAATTGCGCCTTCTTCTAGTATTAATACTATGGGTAATACTACAGGTAAAAACTAGTTAAGGGCACCAAAAGCTATTCTTAATCCCCAAAATACAATTAAAACTGCCACAGCCAACCAATCAGGTGGTTTTAATTGTAGTTCGTGCCATTTGACCTGATGTTCATTGGGACTGGTAAAACCCCTCACTGTCATCGCATTTGCTATTTGTTCTGCTCTCAATAGCAAGTTCTCTAATAGTCTTTCCATAACAATTAACCAGACCCTTATACCCCCTTTTAATCCCAGTTTTTTCCAGTTTATCGCCCTGGTCATTACAGAACGGATTAGATTTTGAATTTCTTCTAAAACTAGGGGAATAAATCGCAATGATAGGGTTAGTGTCAGGGTAATTTCAGTGACGGGAATGTGCAACTTTTTTAAAGGCTGCATTAAGCTCTCTATACCTGATGTGATCTCCTCTGGTGCAGTTGTTAATAAGTATAAATTACTGCTATAGATTAATGTAAATACAATAGTACTTAAACTAGTTGCTAAACTTAATGACCGGCGACTTATTTTAACCGGGCCTTGGTGAAATAAGATATACTTATATTTTTTTTGGCTGTTTGCTGGCAAGCTCGACTTGTTCCCATTCTCAGATTTTACTGATGGAACTGGTGGTGGACTTAATACTTGTTCACTTGCTGGTAGGCGTGGTTGATAGTCTATGCTCATACCATCTGGACTAATAGAAATGATGGCGAACACCATAATTGATAGTACTAGCAACCACCCCATTTGTTGACGCCATACCCTGAGAGGAATTTTGGCAATCAAAGTAAAAATAATCAGCATTAATACTAGTAACACACGCCAGTAGTTGTTGGCAAATACATAGCTGGTCAGAAAACTTAACAACCAAATTAATTTCACTCGTGAATCTAATTTATGTAGCCAAGTTTGAGGAGCATCTAAATATAATCCCAAAGGAAGCGATCGCAATAAGTCCATGTGTGAATTCCTAAATTCCCAAGTAACTTTCTATAAAAAGGTCTTTCAGACACGAGTTGCTCGGTTAAGAGTACCAACTTCCATTTCTCGAACTTTTTTGCTACGCCATAAGATGCGGATGGGTGTTCCCTCAAAACCCAATTGCTTGCGAAACTGTCTTTCTATGTAACGTCTATAATTTTCATTGAACCGTTTAGCATCATTAACAAACAATGCAAAGGTAGGTGGTTGGCTACTGACCTGGGTACCATAATAGATTTTACCCTGTTTACCACTGCGTGAAGCTGGTGGTGAGTGCCAACTGACTGCATCTGTGAGAACTTCATTAACCACGGATGTGCTGACACGACGTTTATGGGATTCAGCAGCTTTATTAACCAGGTCTAAAATCTTTTCTACTCTTTGTCCAGTCACAGCACTAACAAATATGGTATCTGCCCATTCAGTAAAGTGTAATCTTGCTTCTAAGCTTTTTTCATGGTCATATATAGTATAAGAGTCTTTTTCTACGGCATCCCATTTATTGACCACAATTATACAAGCACGACCATCTTCAATAATCCGTCCAGCTAATTTTTGATCCTGCTCTGTAACACCATCCAAAGCATCCAGCACTAATAGGACCACATCAGCACGACGGATCGCTTTAAAAGCACGATTAATACTGAAAAATTCCGTCCCGTATTCCACATGTTTCTTTTTCCTAATTCCTGCAGTGTCAATCAACCGGTAAGCCTGTCCCTCTCGTTCAATCAGCGTATCAATAGTATCCCTGGTAGTTCCAGAAATTGGACTAACTATTGCCCTTTCTTCTCCCACAAAAGCATTTAAGAGACTGGATTTACCAACATTAGGACGGCCAACAATAGCTACTTTAACTTCCGAATTTTCCTGTAAATCTTCAACTTGAGGAGTATATTTAATTAACTCATCGAGCAAATCACCCGTACCACTGCCATGAATAGCGGATATGGGGTAAGGTTCTCCCAGTCCCAACTCCCAAAATTCACTAGCTTGAATAACACCTTGGTCTGGTGATTCGCATTTGTTCACAGCCAGGAGAGTGGGAACAGTTTGTTGACGTAACCACTCAGCAATTTCCTCATCTGCAGGAGTCAGACCAGCTTGTCCATCTACAACAAATATGGCAGCACAAGCTTCTGAGAGTGCGGTTATTGCTTGTTGACGTATGAGGGGGAGAAATTCCGTATTATCATTAAACACTAGACCTCCAGTATCAACCACCAAAAACTCCCGATTTTGCCAAAATGCCGGACGATAGGTACGATCTCGTGTAACACCAGGTTCATCGTGAACTATTGCTGTTTGATCCCCTGCTAAACGGTTCACAAAAGTAGATTTGCCCACATTGGGGCGACCGATAATTGCTACAATTGGCAGTGCCATAAATTCAATTCCGAATGCGGACTATGCGGACGTGCTGGGTCATCTATATTTATTTTTCACCCACCACAATAGAGAATTACTTATGATATCATATTTTTTAGTATTTGTCATTGCTGGCAAATTCTCTCCTGCTTGTCATCAAAAAGTACCCAAACTCAGAGCAATGTCTAAAAATGTCCACAAGTCAGCAAACAGTTTCTAACCCTCTTAAAACTCCTCTGCTCCCCCCCCTGCTTGGTGCTTCAGTGGATGAATTAACCACCTGGGTACAACAGCAGGGACAACCGGGATATAGGGGTAAGCAACTACATAATTGGATCTATCACCACGGTGTACATAGAATTAGTGATATATCTGTATTTCCTAAAACTTGGCGCGAACAAGTTACCGATGTTTCCATAGGTCGCTCATCGGTTAACTATCAGTGTTCAGCCACGGATGGCACAGTAAAATATTTACTAAATCTAGCAGATGGTGAAATTATCGAAACCGTTGGCATTCCCAGTGATAAGAGATTAACAGTATGTGTTTCTACTCAGGTTGGTTGCCCAATGGCTTGTGACTTTTGTGCTACTGGCAAAGGTGGGTTTAAACGCAATCTCAATCGTGGGGAAATTGTGGACCAAGTACTCACAGTACAAGAAGATTTCCAACAACGAGTAAGTCATGTTGTGTTTATGGGAATGGGTGAACCGTTGTTAAATACAGAGAATGTGATTCTAGCTCTCAAGTGTTTAAATCAAGATCTAGGAATTGGACAACGCTCTTTGACAGTTTCTACTGTAGGTATTCGTGACCGTATTCGTCAACTAGCTGAACACCATTTACAAGTTACTCTTGCTGTTAGTCTACACGCACCCAACCAGATCTTAAGAGAACAAATAATTCCTAGTGCTAAAACCTACCCCATAGAACAATTATTAGCGGAATGTCGACAATATGTGGAAATTACAGGAAGAAGGGTCACCTTTGAGTACATTCTTTTGTCCGGTGTTAATGATTTACCAGAACAAGCTTTGGAGTTATCCCAACGGTTGCGGGGTTTTCAAAGTCACGTCAATTTAATCCCCCTATAATCCCATTCAAGAAGCAGACTATCAAAGACCAAACCGCGATAGAATCCATGCATTTGTAAATATTCTGCAACAGCAAAAAATAGCAGTCAGCGTCAGATATTCTCGCGGTTTGGAAGCAGATGCAGCCTGCGGTCAACTGAGAAGCAGCAAAAGATGATTAAACAACAAGTGTATATGCTAATTTTAAGCTAAACCAGTATCTTTCCAGCATAAATGCCTGGCGCATAAGCTTCAATTACTCTACCTGTGCGACTACAGTTGATCATTAAATAGTCACAAGCTGAACATTGGGTTCTAGTAACTTGACTCTCAGAAATAAAATAGCGCTCCGCCATTTTGCCACAATTGGGACAGTGGACTTTATTGTGTAAGACTGGCATTTTAAACTCCCTGGATAACTTTTTGTTAATTTTTTCACCGAGACCAAAAAAATCTTTTTTCGATTTTGCTCATCATCTCTGAGCTAATCTTATTAATCCTCATTCTTGGGATATAGAAATTTATATTAGCCGTTCTATGGAAACTGATCCCTAGACTTTAATCTTTGAGATACTGCATCTTAGCCTTCACTAAATAAGGCACAGGCTTATATTACCCTAACAACTAAAAATGTGGAAAAACTGTATTACAAGTCACAGAATTCTTTTCTTAATAATATATTAAGAATATCAATAATTTATTATTATTCATACGCTGGTACTTGTTATCATATTGTTATGCTTATACCAAGTATTCAGATAAACTTAACTGCACATATTCATTGATAAAAAGGAAGTTGCATATTTATGCCCTGGGACAGACTACCTACTATCTATCAGGTGAACGCTTGATAGGTAAGGTACCTGGACGAACAGAGAATCGCTTTTAGTGACGGAGTGACGGAAGCGTCAACAAATCTAGCGTGGAGGTATTAGAATAGGAGTGTGGGGGACTGGGTCCATTTTGGAATCAAATCTCAACCAGAGCAAACCTTAGCTGTTTAACAGCGACTAAATCAGACGATGAACATTTTCAGCGAATTAATTACCTTACCAGTGCAGGCTAAACCCTCCATATCACAGCAACGTCGGGGAATAGAAATCAAATCTCCTCGTGAGGTTGATATCATGCGACAATCAGCTAGGATTGTTGCTACTGTTCTCAAAGAAATTTCTGAATTGGTTGAACCGGGGATGACCACTGCGGATCTGGATGCACACGCAGAAAAACGTATCCGAGAAATGGGTGCAACTCCCAGTTTTAAGGGGTATCATGGATTTCCAGCTTCAATATGTTCTAGCATCAACCACGAGGTGGTACATGGTATTCCCAGTCATAAAAAAGTGATTCGCTCGGGAGATGTATTAAAGGTTGACACGGGCGCATACTATCAGGGTTTCCATGGTGACTCTTGCATTACCATTGCTGTGGGCAGTGTTGGTCCGGATGCAGCAAAACTGATTGAAGTAGCTGAGAAAGCTTTATATGCAGGTATAGAACAGGTTAAAGCTGGTGCCCACCTGGCTGATATTGCTGGTGGGATTGAAGACTATGTTAAAACAACTGGATTTAATGTGGTAGAGCAGTTCACAGGTCATGGGGTGGGTAGAAACCTCCATGAAGAACCTGCAGTTTTTAATTATAGAACTCGTGAAATTCCTAATGTTAAATTACGTGCTGGTATGACCTTGGCCATTGAACCCATAATTAATGCTGGCTCAAAAACTACTAAAATATTAAGTGATAGATGGACTGCTGTTACTGTTGATAATGCTTTATCTGCCCAATTTGAACATACTGTGTTAGTCACGGAAACGGGTTATGAAATTTTAACTGACCGATCATCACTTTAAACCAGATCCCCAGATAACTGATGACTGATTTAGCATTTACCCCCGCTTTGGAGCTAGCTAGGTTAATTCGCGGGCGAGAAGTATCTCCTCTAGAACTCACAGAATTATATTTAGACAGGATTTCTCGTTTTAACCCTCAATTGGGTAGTTACTTCACAGTTATGGCGGACTCAGCCATAGCTGACAGTCGTTATAAAACAGAAACACTAGCTAATACCAAGGAAACTGAATTACCACCCTTTTTTGGCGTTCCCATTTCAATCAAAGATTTGAATGCTGTAGCGGGTGTTGCCTGCACCTTTGGTAATCCAGCTTTACTTAATAACATCCCCAATTATGATGATGGGGTGGTTACCAAAATCAAACAAGCGGGTTTTGTCATCCTGGGAAAAACAGCTACCTCAGAACTGGGGTCTTATCCCTATACTGAACCTGCAGGTTTTCCCCCAGCTAGAAATCCCTGGAATCTAGAATATACTCCTGGTGGTTCTAGTGGTGGTGCTGCATCCGCTGTTGCAGCTGGATTATGTGCGATCGCCCAAGGTTCTGATGGGGGTGGTTCTATTAGAGTACCTGCGGCTTGTTGCGGCTTAGTAGGGATTAAACCTGCTAGGGGAAGGGTAACTAATGCTCCTGGTACTAGTACCATAGCTACCAGTGGTCCCCTGGCCAGAACAGTAGCTGATGCAGCTGCTATGCTAGATGCAATTTCTGGATATTTTCCGGGAGATCCTTTTTGGTTAAGTAATCCAGAACCTTCCTTTTTGGCATCTACCCAGGAGAAAACACCTGGATTAAGAGTAGCTTTTAGCACTAGTATTTCTTCCATAGGGGAGGCAGATGCTAACTGTCAACAGGGGGTATTAAAGGCGGTTCAATTATTAGAAGAATTGGGATATGAGGTAGTAGAAAAGTGTCCGGATATAAGTGGTTTAGTCAAACCATTTCAAATTGTATGGCAAGCGGGAGTAGCTGCTTCCGGAATACCGGCACATATACTACAACCTCTCAACCAGTTTCTCTTAGAGAGAACTGGATCAGCTGGTGAGTATTTAAAAGCAGTAACACAAATGCAAATATTGTCACGGCAGATAGTGTCTTTCTTCGATCAGATAGATATATTGGTGTTACCAGTTTACCTACATTCAGCGATGAAAATTGGTGAATGGAGTCAACTAAAGCCGGATGAGACACTTCAAAAAATCATTAATTGGATTGCACCATGTCCATTAGCAAATGCAACAGGATTACCCGCCATAGCCTTACCTATGGGATTTGATGATCAAGGTTTACCCTTGAGTGTGCAATTAGTTGGCAAACCTGCTGCTGAAGCTATGTTGATTAGCATAGCAGCACAGCTAGAAGTGTCCAATCCTTACTTACCTAAATTAAACTAGGGATAGTCCACATTGGTTTACCCGAGAGTCCCAGAACAGTTGAGAGATTGAAGGAGTAGTTACCATTATCCTCCAGGTAGACGTAATCATTATCTTGACTTGATGGGTTGATGCTAGTGGAATCAGTTGTGGGACTGAGATCATTAGGGGGAGGTTAAAGGTAAGACTCTGGTTTAGGTAGGAGGGGTAATAATTAGTAGTGATCATATTATTAATAGTATTATTGGACACCTGAACAGTCTCAACACCAGGGTTTCCAGAAGGTAGATCGTAATCAAGACTAGACCTATTATACTGTGTTGAGTAGGATGTTGTCGCGACCCCAAAAGAATTCACACCGGCAAGATAAGTAGTTCTACTAGTAACAATGTCGCGCACCTGAGCTGGAGTAAGAGAACTATTAGCGCTTAGCATTAAGGCGATCACACCAGCTGCATGGGGTGTAGCCATAGAAGTGCCACTATATGTGGCATAGCCATTGTTAATAACTGTGGAGTAGATACTTACCCCAGGTGCAACCACGTAGCGCATCGCATTATCAGTCCCAGCCCGATTGGAGAAGCTGGCAATGTTGCTACTACTATCAACCGCACCAATTGCCAATCCGTACTCCGTCGCATGGTAAGCTGGGTAACCAGGTTGGGATGATCCATCATTGCCAGCAGCCATAACTACAATGGATCCCCTAGTAGTGGCGTACTGAATGGCTGAGTAAATGTCGGAACTATAACCACCACCCAGACTCAGGTTAATTACTCGGGCACCATTATTAGCAGCATAGCGAATACCATTGGCTACACCGAGATTACTGCCACTTCCATTATTATCTAACACCCTTACAGGCATAATACGGGCATTGTAGGCAACACCAGTGACACCAGTACCATTATTTTCCGCAGCAATGGTGCCAGCAACGTGGGTACCATGGCTATTGCCGTCTCGAGGATCATTATCATTGCCGACAAAGTCCCAACCTCGAATGTCGTCAATATAACCATTACCATCATCGTCGATCCCGTTACCTGATATTTCTCTGGTATTGACCCAAATATTGGCATCCAGATCAGAGTGGGTATAGTCCACACCAGTGTCTACTACCGCTACTACCACACCTTGTCCAGTATAACCACGAGACCAAACTTCTGGTGATCCGACTAGATCATTGCCCCAATTGTTTCCCCCTAGATTAGCTACATCAGGGAAGGGACTGCTTTGTCCTAAAGCAGCAGCTACAGATCTAGCAGCGTTAATCATTCCATAGCCGTAGGTAGAATTGAATCCAGATGTGGGTGGTGGTGGACTCGACACAGCGGAAAGAGTGAGACTATAGTTAGTATTGCCACTGTAAGGGTAAACTCTTACGTAATAAGTGCCAGCACTTAGGGATCTACTAATGGATTCACTTGTCGTACCCCCATTCTGGGAACTTTGGATTACAGTACCGCTGCTATTTAATAATTGGGTATCCGCATCGGCATTTAGTCCATTCAGGGATAGACCAAAGGTACTGGTTTGGGTGAGGTCAAAACGGTAGTAATCATTGGTGTCAACACTGCCAACAAAGTCCGAGAAGGTTTGGCTACCGCTAAGAGTACCAATGTTACGGGCAGCAGCTAGTGTATTACCAGCTTGATCTATAGGAGCAGCGGAAAGAGTGAGACTATAGTTAGTATTGCCACTGTAAGGGTAAACTCTTACGTAATAAGTGCCAGCACTTAGGGATCTACTAATGGATTCACTTGTCGTGCCCGCATTCTGGGAACTTTGGATTACAGTACCGCTGCTATTTAATAATTGGGTATCCGCATTGGCACTTAGTCCATTCAGGGATAGACCAAAGGTACTGGTTTGGGTGAGGTCAAAACGGTAGTAATCATTGGTGTCAACACTGCCAACAAAGTCCGAGAAGGTTTGGCTACCGCTAAGAGTACCAATGTTACGGGCAGCAGCTAGTGTATTACCAGCTTGATCTGCAGGAGCAGCGGAAAGAGTGAGACTATAGTTAGTATTGCCAAGATTAGGGTAAACTCTTA
Source organism: Raphidiopsis brookii D9 (assembly GCA_000175855.1). Taxonomy (GTDB): domain Bacteria; phylum Cyanobacteriota; class Cyanobacteriia; order Cyanobacteriales; family Nostocaceae; genus Raphidiopsis; species Raphidiopsis brookii. The sequence continues at coordinate 879 of ACYB01000004.1, read as the reverse complement.
CGTAATAAGTGCCAGCACTTAGGGATCTACTAATGGATTCACTTGCCCTACCGGCATTCTGGGAACTTTGGATTACAGTACCGCTGCTATTTAATAATTGGGTATCCGCATCGGCACTTAGTCCAGTTAAACTGAGATTAAAGTTACTGGACTGGATCAAATTAAAGCGGTAGTAATCATTAGTGTCGCTGCTGCCAACAAAGTCCGAGAAGGTTTGGCTACCGGTAAGACTGCCAATGTTGCGCGCACTGGTAAGAGTGTTGTCAAGTAGTGATAAATTTGTAGTTGATAGGGACTGAATTTGTTGATTTCCATATTGTAGGGATTGTTCTAAGTCCAGTCCATACCCAACTGATGAGGAGGTTGACAATCCACCAGTATCAATAGGGATTACCGGTTGAATAAGAGAGAATTCATCAGGAAACATCATCGTAGGTAACTCCATTTCAAATCGACATTCTTTATTTCTTCGTTCTAAGAGGAGCGAGGATTACTATTATAGCATAATATTTTTAACCTCAACTACTCACGTCAGAGTGATTTTAGCTTTGCTCTTTACGGAGAATTATGGATTTATGGCATGGAATTATGGGGTGATTTAGCTCTGATGTTAATCGATCTCAAACCTCTTAGTGAATATAACAGGGTACAGTGGTGTGTTGCCAAGTTTTGGTACTATTCCCGTTACTAGCTTCTTTGTGTAGTTGACAGTTTTGATTAAGTAAAGGGCGAAGCACTCGGGCGATCGCCTTTCTTAACTACCCAAACAGGGCGTTTTCAAAGTCGGTGGTAAATTGCAAAATGACTTTTTAAAAACCCTTTTCCATACAGCGATCGCAGTCTTTTTTTCGTAATTTCGGATTAATTAATATTAAAAAC
>ACYB01000005.1 GCA_000175855.1 Raphidiopsis brookii D9 | reverse complement strand
CCATAAGAAAAACAAGAAATATCAAAAATATAAGATATTAGGTAAATTATTTACTGAAATAAAAGAATATGACCTAGCTGCATACTTTTACCAAATTAGTCAATCTAAAATTAGTAGTAAATTACTCAAATTACTAGTTAATTCCAAGAATATAACACCACAAATTATCCTTGATCTACCTATTAAAGAATCAAAAAATTGGATTAGTTCCATATTTAAAAACCACAGAGATAAATACCTAGAAATATTGAGAAAGTATAGAGAATTAGATAAATATAATCAAGACATCAAAATTAATCCTAATGATGCCGAATCTTACTATAACCGTGGGAATACACGCAGCGAGTTAGGAGATAAGCAGGGTGCCATTGACGATTACACAAAAGCTATCAAACTTAACCATAACTTAACTGATTTATTACTGAAAATCTTAGAAAAAGATGATTCCTGGGAGGTTAAAGATGCTGTTTATAACTTACTGCTTTCAAAAGATACTAAATTAGCTAAATCATCTCGTTATAGACCTCTATTCTCAAGACTAGATAGACTATTAAAATCCAAAAAGTTTAGGCAAGCAGATATAGAAACCGGAAAAATCATGTTAAAGGTAGCAAACCGAGAAAAAGAAGGTTACCTAAGAAAAGAAGATGTAGAAAATTTTCCTTGCAAAGGATTGCAGACCATCGACGAACTGTGGTTAAAATACAGTCAAGGTAAATTTGGTATATCCATTCAGTACCAGATATACCAAAGCCTGAATTCCACAAAGGGGCTTAGTAGAAACATATATAAATCATTAGGAGACCGTATCGGATGGAGGAGTACAGGAAAATGGCTCTCTTATGAAGACTTAAACTTTTCACAAACAGTACCATCAGGTCACCTACCAAAAGCTATATTCACTGATATCTTCTATACGTCTCCAGAGAGGGTTTGGAATGAGTGGTGGGGGTTTGGTTTGCTGCTGGTTGCTGTGGTCTATGTGCTGTGGCCATTGCTGTGGCCATTTTTGTTAGTGTTGTGGGTGTTTGGGTTAGTTTTTGGAGATGGATTTTTAGGGTGGGTGCGTCGTTGGTGCGTGAGAGCTTCCCTCCCCGAGACACATGCAGCTGTCCTATCCAGACATGCAGAGTGTAACACACAATAGATTCCCAGCATCTGTAAACATTTGCAAACTACCAGATTTCCACCAAACCTTGCCATTCCAGGCATTTCTGATACCTGGCACCAAAATATTTTTGGGTTAGGCGAATAACAATTTGCTTTAACAAACTTCGTAGCAACACCTACTGGGCGATCGCGAAGTACTCACCATCCGCGTTTGTTAAGCACTCGCTACGCGAGATCGCTCATTAACCCTTATTGCCGTAGCTGTTGCAGTATAACCCTTTCAGCGATTTTTATTCTACTCTGACGAATAATCCAGGTTACTTCCCAGGACCTCAAGGGGTAGGGAATTTTGTCGCTATCAGTGCGATCGCCGCTCTTTTAGAGTGGGTTAGGGTAGGTAATGCACCTTCAATACCAGATATTTTTGGTTATCTAGTTTGAAGGTTTTCTGGTGTAACGTCTTTCAAAAATTTCTGCGGACTTTTGATAGTCCACAAGAGCGTCTGAATAATTACCTGTGAGAGTATATGCTAAAGCACGATTTATGTAGGCATTAAAATCATCTGGATCAATTTTTAATTGCAAAAGTCGAAACATTGATAGCAGCAGGATAGTCTTTAAGATAATTGAATACATCACCTTGAATCGTATACCCATAACTTTTATTAGGATCCAACCTAATAGCTTGTTTAGAAGATTCTAGGGCAGCTTGATACTTGCCCAGCTTAATATAAGCCATACCTTGATGGGCGTATGCCTCAGCATAATTAGGATTGATACGAATTACCCGATTGAAATCCTCAAGAGCGGCCTGGTCATTTTGTAACCAGATATAAGTCCAGCCACGGTTGAGATAACCATCCAAATAATTTGGATCCAAGGCAATTACCTGGTTAAAGTCCAAAAGGGCTTCTTCGTATCTTCTCAGCCAACTGAGAGCATATCCGCGTTTGAAATAAGCTTCTGCATATTTGGGGTCAATTTTGATCGCCTGATCAAGATCAGCTAAAGACTCTTTATAATTAAACTGTTCCAGCTTAGTAATACCTCTGGCATAGAAATCTCGAGCAGATTGGGGAGAATTTAAACGTTCTTGTGGCGCTTCCCCAGTAGCAATGGTATTCCTTTTAATTGGCAGATCTTTAACCAGGGGGTTATTGAAGTTCAAAAAAGTATTAATGGGAATGCCAGCATTAAATCCGGTTTTCTGTGATACTAGTTCTCCCGTTTCTGTTTTACTTTTATTCGAGGCGTCTGCTAACCCGTGAATTCCCACCACTCTACCCTTAATATCAAAAACCGGTCCACCGCTATTCCCGGTCAGGGTCTTGGCATCGTAAATTAAACTGTACCCATTAATAGAAGTTCTACCACGCGAAAGAACAATCCCTTTACTAAAACTAAAATCTCTGGCTGATCCAACTTTACCAAATACTGCTGGAAAACCCCCCACAAACACATCTGATGCTTCTGTCATTTGGTCAGAATCACCTAAATTAGCTACGGGATATTCTTCTGTAGCTACAAAGCTAACTAGGGCTAAATCAGGATCATTTTTGGTTGACTGTAGGACTATAATGTCCTGTGATTGAATCGGGTATTCTTTGCCATCATTTGTTCTTACAGAATAGGTAATGTCTTTAGCACAGGTAATTTTTCCCGGCCTGTCTATAATATCACAGACCACGTGATTGGCCGTTAGTACAGAATAACGATTACCTTGTTGGGCAATAATCACTCCTGAACCACCCGGAGTAATATCACCTTCTGTATTAATCTGTACAGATGTCTTCTTAGCAATTTGTGCTATGTCCTGGGCACTGATAGTGTCTGTGGCTAACGAAGTAGTAGATGTAATAGCAGTTACGAGTGCACTAGCCAGTAGAAAAAGATTAATTCTGGCAGTTTTTATCGTAGTTTTTCTTGGGGTTTTTGTTGTAATACTTAAATTCATTTACTTTTCTCCCACAGTGTTTTTGCGTAGGAATAGTGTCAAAAATCATAAATATTTGCTTATGATTGATAATGATAATTCTATTATTTTTTTTGCTCTTGGAGAAAACCAACCACAGTGGAAATAGGAATAGCCCAACTTAAAGACTCGATTCTACGGTATTCTTCCCTTTCTGGCCTGGTTCCATCAGTGAAAATAAAGGCATTAATCCCCTGAAATGGGTATTTTAATAAACCACTGATGCCAATAAGCTCTCCTTGTTGATTTAGAACAGGGCCTCCACTCATCCCTTGGGTAAAATCATTGGTAAAACCTAACTTGTAACCACCTACCAAGGTCTTGTCAAGATACATTTTGATGTTGCCTGGTCGTAGCTTGAAAGCACCCAGTCCCCAATTGCGGGTTGTTTCCACTTTGCTGATAGTATCCCGATTAAAAACAAAATGCCACGCTGGAAACCCAGATACATATACCACTTCCCCAGATATATTTGGCGACTGGGAAAATTGCACAACTTGATAATTTTCCCCACTGGTAAATTCCACCAGTGCTAGATCCAGGGAATCAGGATTTACCGTTGGCAACTGGTGAGCTTTGTAAATCTTGCCATCAGGTGTTAAAACCTCATAACCACTCTCAGGACTATCCACTACTACGTGATCATTGGTCAAAACCGTGTAGCTTTTTCCTTGACGGTTGATAATTACTCCTGAACCGGATCCAGACTTGGTAAAAATTCTGACTGTTACTTTACTGGCAGTCCTGGCGGCGGGAAATTCAAATCCGGGATGGGGTTTGGAAGCCAGGAAGTTAGGTAGGGTTTGAGAATACAAAACAGTGGGAAGAGTTGTTGTCAGTAATAGCACAGACAACCTAAAAGACATGGGATAAAACACGGTGATTCACTCAAAAAAGGAGCGGTTGATTAATTCCTTCTCATCCGGGTAGAATTTATAGTTTGAACCCCCGATTAGAGTCTGCTGGTGGTGTTATTTTGTCAGAATGCTGGGGTTGTGGGTCAAGATTATGGTCGAGAACCTCACTCAATTCAATTCGCAGACGACCGGTTGTTTCCCAGATAACTCCTGCGCTGGAACCCAATTTACCAATTCCCGTAAGTTGTGCCAGAATCTCATTGGCTTTTTGAGAATTTTCTGGCTTAAGAGTAAACAAGAAATTTTCAGCATTACAACCTGTTCTACTTCTTGTAGAAGCTACACAGATAACTGTCTCATTGTTAACAATACCTTTAATTAGAGCTACATTTTTCAGACGTCCACCATTTTGTTTCACAGCTCGATTAAATTTAGGAGTTACCATTCGACAACGATTTTGAGCAGTATAGTTGTCCCCAAAATATTTAGAACCCTCTTTTGTCCAGGTAATTACGGTAATTGGACCACCACCGGGACGCTGACCAACAGTAGCCCAGTTGCCATTGCCTTGGGAAACACATGTAAACTTGGTGCCATTGTAGGTTTCAGTAGGGGGCTTAGCTTGTACCCCAAACTGAATCAAAGTTCCTGTTAGGGCTAAACTAGTAACTAGAACTGTCGTGGATAGTTTCATCATGTACCATTCCTTTTTCCCACAATTACTTTACAAACCACGTTGATTCCGTCGGTTATTTTGAACCTTTGGCCTTTTAACGGGTGAAGAAGATGAGCGTCGAGCTGCTATTGACAGCACATCACTGAGTTTGACTGTAACCCGCCGCCGATTACTTCTTGTTTCAGTAATTACACCTCCGTCTGACCCCTTAGTGCTAATCTCCAAGAGTTGAGATAAAACCTTATCAGGGTTCTTGGCATTTTCTGGTTTCAGGGTAAATAGGGTATTTTTCTCCTGACACCCATTATCTCGGTCGGAAATTACACAAATAACAACCTGACCATTAACATTGCCACTAGTTAACAACACATCCTGAAGGCTACCACCACTCTCTCGCACTGCTGTATTGAACTTGCTGGTGACGATTTGGCACCGGTTTTCGGGGGCAAATTGGCTACCAAAATATTTGGAAGCTGATTGGGTCCAAATGATTACAGGAATTGGCTGTCCACCAGGGCGCTGTCCAACGGTAGCCCACTTGCCATTACCTTGGGACACACAAGTAAATTTTGTCCCGCTGTAGGCTTCATCATCACCAGTCTGTTGTGAGTTTGATGGGTTGTTGGATGCAGGAGTAGTGGGTGGGTTGTCTCCACTGTAGCCTTCATCACCATCAGTCTGTTGTGAGTTTGATGGGTTGTCGGGTGCAGGGATAGTGGGGGGTTATCTCCACTTTCCACTGGTACAGCTCTCACCATACCAGCATGCCAACCTATAGCTGATACAGTCAGGAAAGTAGTCAAAACTGCTGCTGAAAATTTCATAATGCCTCTTTCTTTTCTCGGTGGAGCGTGGAAAATTTTGGTTATCCCACGCTTTCAATTTTGTTAGCAATTATGCAAGAACCGCCATTCGTCATAGACCACCTCTAGTAGGCCTAACAGTAGGTTTAACTCCAGGATTTGGGCGGGTTCTGAGCGTTTGTTTGGGCAAGCGCTTGGCTGCTTGTGAGATAACTTCACCTAGGTTTACGCTAGCACGATTAGGACGACGTCCCCTTGTTTCAGTAATAACCCCTGCACTAGAACCTCTAATGCTAATTTGGGTCAAGGTTTCTAAAACCCTGTTAGGGTTCCTGGCATTTTCGGGTTTGAGAGCAAACAGGGTATTGTTACCATCACAACCTCCTTCATCCTTCAAAGAAAGTGCGCAAATAACAGTTTTGTCACCAACATTGCCCCAGGTCAAAACTACGTCGTAAAGATTGCCAGCGCTATCTTCCACGGCTTGGTTGAGGTTGGCTGTGACAACTTCACAACGGCTCTTGGGATTATAATTTTCGCCAAAGGACTGGGCTCCTTTTTTTGTCCACACAACTATGGGAATTGGTCTACCACCAGGGCGCTGTCCAACTGTGGCCCAGTTACTACCTTGGGCTACACAGGCAAATCTAGTCCCGTTATACTGACTCGGATCATTCGGATCAAAAAATGCGTTATCTGATGATTGGGCTTTTAATTGGCCATGTCCTAAACCCAAAATGCTTGATAGGGTTAGGGTAGCTACTAAAAATGTGGTTGAGAATTTCCTACTCATAATCTCTATCTACCTTATAGTTGATTTGGGAGTTTTGCGGGTCTTGGGTGTTTCTTGGGGCAAGCGTTTGGACGCTTGGGATACAACCCTACCTAGGTTTACACTCAAACGAGGTTTTGTTTCAGTAACAACCCCTGCACTAGAACCTTTAAGACTAATTTGAGTCAGGGTTTGTAAAACCTTATTAGGATCCTTGGCATTTTCGGGTTTCAGAGCAAACAGAGTATTGCTACCATCACAACCTCCTTCGTCTTTTAAAGAAAGTGCGCAAATCACAGTTTTGCCATTATCAAGTTTACCCCAAGTTAGGACTACGTCATAAAGATCACCAGCGCTGTCTTCCACTGCTTGGTTAAGATTGGCTGTAACGATTTCACAACGGCTCTTGGGATTATAATTTTCGCCAAAGGACTGGGCTCCTTTTTTTGTCCACACAACTATGGGAATGGGTCTACCACCAGGGCGCTGTCCAACTGTGGCCCAGTTACTACCTTGGGCTACACAGGCAAATCTAGTCCCATTGTATTGACTGCGATCGCTCGGATCAAAAAATTCATCATCTGATGATTGGGCTCTTAATTGACCATTTCCTAAACCCAAAATGCTTGATAGGGTTAGGGTAGCTACTAAAAATGTAGCTGAGAATTTGCTGTTCATAATATCTCCTTAATTTGCTTTTAGTTTCAGGTCTTGCTGGAGCAAAATCTACAAGCCAGGTCGTATGATTGAGTTGCCACGTGGGCCAGTTCTTAAAGCTCTGAGGGTACCAGTGGTAGGATTGTACTCATAAGCCTTAGCGGTTAGGTCTGGGTGGGGACTGACACAATACTGTCTATCACCTATAAAGATGTCAATTGCTGGACCAGAGTTGCAGGAAACAGCTGTTAATTGCCATCTTTTTAACAGGGCTAAATTTGGGTCGTCGGATGACACTGGTTTTTTGCTACCTGTAATTTGGATTCCATCTATTTCTACTTCACCTAAAATCCCTGAGTCGTCTATGGTATTACCCAGTGCGGAAATGGCAACACCAGTTGTGGTAGCATTATAAATGTTGTAGCGACCATTGTTGACGATGACATTGCCACCTGGATTGCTCCGGGTGCCTAGGTCCGGGGAAGAATTAAGAGTGATGACTATGCCATCCCGTTGGTTATTCTTAATTACATTGCCCCGTAACGATGGTTTAGCTGTCTCAGTAATAAGTAGTCCATCTTTGTTGTTTAGGATTTGGTTTTTAGTCAATACTGGTGCGGAGTCATCATTGATGCTCAACCCAAAGCCACTACCTTCAAATACATTCTCGTTAATTTTCCCCCCGCTGGATTTGGTTACAGAAATACCGTTGCCATTGTTTGCTATAAACTGGTTATTTTCCACGGTAGGATTGGGACTAGCAATCAAGAATACTCCCTCCCGGGAATTTTGGGTAAATGTGCTATTCTTAATCACTGGGTTAGTTGATTCTACCCATATACCCGTGCCTCTGTCATTCCGATTCGTCACGGTTACACCAGTAATTGTACTATTCTCTCCCGCAAGAATTGTCACGTTTTGTTTGGCAAACCTACGACTGTTGTAATCCCCACCACCGGAAATCACCACCGTCTTGCCCTGGGTTGATTCATCACCCCGCAAGGTAACACCCTGTTTGACTCGGATGGGAAAGGACTCGTTAGTGTAGCTACCAGGAGCTAACTGAATTATGGTTCCCGATTGGGCCTGATCCAGGGCAAAAGTAATGCTTTTATATGGATTTGTTGGGGACTTACCATTGCCAACAACATTCAACCCATTAGCGGGATCTACATAGATGACTGGTGCCACTGGAGGCACCTGAGCACCTATGGGAAGTGTAACTGACAAGGAACCGCAGATGGACAGGGTTACCATAACTACGGAAGATTTTAGATGTGATTTTGATATAATGTTCATAATGTTCCTAAATGACTCCCTAATTTTGTTGTGTGCATCCTAGAAAAAATTGACTAGTATGGAATTGCGAAAGTTCCCGATGCTGATAACTTCTAATACAAAGTTTTGTTACCAACTCGTCACAGAGTACCTTTAACGGGTGTATCTTTAACGGGTCTATTTCCGGGAATTGTGCGAGTTTTGGGTGTTTCTTGAGGCAATCGCTTGGCTGCTTGTGAGACAACTTTGCCCAGGTTTACACTCAAACGACTTGTTGTTTCACGAACAGTCCCTGCACTGGAACCTTTAATGCTAATTTGAGTCAGGGTTTCTAAAACCTTATTAGGGTCCTTGGCATTTTCTGGCTTCAGAGCAAACAGGGTATTGTTACCATCACAACCTCCTTTATCCTTTAAAGAAAGTGCGCAAATAACAGTCTTGCCATCGCCAAGTTTACCCCAGGTTAGGACTACGTCGTAAAGCTTACCAGCACTGTCTTCTACCGCTTGGTTGAGGTTGGCTGTGACGATTTCACAACGGCTCTTGGGATTATAATTTTCGCCAAAGGACTGGGCTCCTTTTTTTGTCCACACAATTATGGGAATTGGTCTACCACCAGGGCGCTGTCCAACTGTGGACCAGTCGCTACCTTGGGCTACACAGGTAAATTTAGTTCCGTTGTATTGACTGGGATCGCTCGGATCAAAGAATGCGTCATCTGATGATTGGGCTTTTAATTGACGATGTCCTAAACCCAAAATGCTTGATAGGGCTAGGGTTGCTACTAAACCTGTGGCTGAGAATTTGCTGTTCATAATATATATCTCCTAATTTTATTCTTTCCTAACAGAAACTCGCTAGGGTTTAAACTGAAAGTTGCGCACTACCGACTATTCTTAATGCATTAATGGCGCATTGTTTATTCCTGGACTACCGGTTACCACAAAGATATCCTTTATGTTTACTTAACCCACTCAATGAGATGACAAGCAGTCATTCCCTACAAACAAGAAGTTTTTTAATCAACACCTATATCATACTGTGGGTGAATTTACTCCGTCAAGTGTAAAAAGTAGAAAATACTAAATTTTCTACGTTGCCCGAAAAAATACGGGGTTACTTCTGTTCCCTGGGGTGATCCAGAATCAGAATTTAATTTGCTGTAAATGAGCGCGAGGATCATAACTACGGATAGCACGCAGTTTCTCGTAATATTCCCGCTCTTGGGGAGTGAGGTCTTTAGGGGGTACAATGGCAACTTTTACCAACTGGTCACTACGACCGCCCTTGGGTAGGGGCCATCCCTTGCCACGTAAGCGCAGAGACTGACCAGAACGCACTCCTGCGGGTAATTTTACGCTAGCATGACCATCAGGTGTGGGAACCTGAATGGTCGCACCTAAAACTGCTTCCTCTGGTGCGATTGGCACTTCGCAAATTAGTTGGTCACCTTCAAGTTGAAAAAATGAATGGGGTGATAGTTCTGTTTTTAAATATAAATCTCCCCTTTGTCCGGTCTTAGGGTTAACTGCACCTTTACCCCTCACCCGTAAACGAGTGCCAGTTTTTGCTCCTGCAGGAATACGCACTTCAATGGTTTCATTTCCTAAACTGAATCGTTTTTGTACTCCTCCAAATGCTTCGGCGAAGCTTAGGGTAATGACAAATTCACTATCTTGGGCACCCATATCCGGAAAACCAAAGTCTCCAAAACCACCGGGTCGACCAGCGGAGCGAGAAGAGGTTGAGCTGCGGGGTCCTACCCCACCAAATAAATCATTGAGGAAATCATTAAAACTGCCGTATTGACCAAAGTCAAAACCACTCATATCTACTCCCCGCACCACCAGGAAACCACCTTCTCCTACTTGTTTCCAATATTGACCGTATTGGTCGTATTTTTTCCGTTTATCTGGATCCGACAGAACCTCATAGGCTTCATTAATCTCTTTGAATCTTGCTTCAGCTTGTTTATTTCCAGGATTAACGTCAGGGTGGTATTTACGAGCTAGTTTGCGAAAAGCTTGTTTAATTTCTTCTGGACTGGCAGTTTTACTGATTCCTAAAATTGAATAATAGTCTTTAAAATCGGTTCCAGCCATCCACAAGCCTCCTGTTACTACTTACTACAATACATTACTATAATACAATATAGGAGAAATATAGGTCATGTCTTTTTTAGGATAAGATAGTGATCCTAAATTAGCAAAGCATGGCAAAAATTTATTTTTGTTTTCCCTCACACTTCCAGAGTAATTATGGTACTTTAGAGGTTAGTTAGTTGGGAGAGATTACCCCCACAAGCTTGTGGGGATATTGCTAGGTTAGTTCCCTAACTAGATGATAGTTCCATCGGGAATAACAGCATTTTTTAAAACGACAACTATACCGCTACGGATGTAGAAACCTTGTTTTTCTCGCTCCGCTTCCTGGACGTTGTCTTTGTTGATTATCCTGACATTATGACCAATTCGGGCATTCTTATCAATGATCGCTCGGCGAATGATTGTATCCGTACCAATACCTAAAGGAATGTCTCCTTTATCTAGGTTGCATACTCGTTCCACGGAGGGTTGGTAAAAGTCTGAACCCATAATTAAAGATTCCTCAACTATGGAACCTGACTCTACACGCGATCGCACTCCCAATACCGAATGCTGAATGCGGCAGTTTTTCAAAATACAGCCTTCGCCAATCATGGATTCTTTGATATCGCAGTCCAATAATTTGGAAGGTGGTAGGTAGCGAGCGCGGGTATAAATGGGTGCTTCCTCATCATAGAAGCTAAAGGGAGGGACTGGTTGTTGGGTTAGGGCCAGGTTAGCATTGTAGAAGGCTTCAATTGTACCTATATCTTCCCAATAACCATCAAATAGATATGCTTGAACATTGTGATCTTTGGCAGCGTCGGGGATAATTTCTTTGCCAAAATCGGTTTTTTCTAGGGACTCCCTTAAAAGTTTGATGAGAACGTCTTTTTTAAAGACATAAATGCCCATGGAGGCAATGTAGGGTTGTGATCGGGCTTCTTCGCTGGTTAGACCCAAAATAGTGGTGTCTACCTGCATTTTTGCCAGAGCTTCACCTTTGGGTTTCTCGCTGAAGTCAATTACCCGACCACCATTGTCAATTTTCATTAAACCAAAATCCGAGGCCCGACGACCATCTATGGGAATTACGGAAAGGGTAATATCAGCATTGGTTTCCCGATGACGCTGGACAAATAAACGGTAATCCATCCGATATAGATGATCACCAGAAAGAATCAGAAATTCATCTACATCCCACTCCTCTAACATCCAAATGTACTGACGTACAGCATCAGCGGTTCCCTGGAACCAATTGGGGTTTTCCGGAGTTTGTTGTGCTGCTAGTACCTCTACAAAACCATCGCTGAAGCCACTAAAATTGTAAGCACGAGCAATATGACGATTTAGGGACGCTGAGTTAAACTGTGTAAGAACATAAATTTTAAAAATCTCTGAATTTATACAGTTACTAACGGGGATATCTATTAACCGGTATTTACCAGCCACAGGTACTGCTGGTTTAGCCCTGAGCTTAGTCAGGGGGTACAGTCTTGTACCCGCTCCCCCACCTAGAATGATTGCTAAAACTCTTTTCACAAAATTTCTCCAGACTACCTTTCAACTCTCATCTTTAGTTTAGGACTATGGGTTACAAATGATAAGAGGGGGGGATCAAAGAATGTTAGCCAAGAATTTTCACATCCCTTATTTAATATTTACATGTATCAACTAGTTATATTCTAGTTATATTATTAATTGTACTGATTAATATTCCTAGAATTTTGTTTACATCCTTGATATAGTATTCGCTTAAATCAATAGAAACCACTTGATTTTCTAGTTGTAAAAACTGCCAAATAGTACCAATTGTCACCACACCATAAACAATCTTTATCTGCTGATTTTGTTTTTGTCTATTGAACTCTTGAGCTGCTATCATTTCCGCTATACACTGTCCTAAGCCAGATTTGAGATTTTCATTTTTAGTCTCCACTAGGGTAAGCACAGGTGCACGAACAAAAAGTTGTTCTTGAGAAAGACTGATGAGAAAATCACAAAACCCATTTAGTCCTCGTTGAGGATCAACATTAAAATCAATTCCGGAAAACAAGCTGATTTGATAATTTAATTTTCGCCTTACTTCCAGTAAAACTGGACTAATGATCATTTCCGAACGAGCTTTTTCTGTATTAATTGCAACTGCTAAATCAATACTTTCGCTGAGAATGATCTTCAATAAATCACTACATTCTGTCTGGGGATGTTCTGCAAACAGTCCCGACCTTTCATTAATTGTCAATCCAAAGTCGTCAACAACTTGGCTTAACTTAAAATCACTGTAAGACATTTTTACTATCCTCAATTCAGTTTTATTTACTTTTATGCATTAATTTATTTCTAAGCTATATGTATAGGCATTGTAAAATTTTGCACTTAAAGATAATATAAAAAATAACATAAGAGCAACAGTCTAAAGTTATATGTTATGCTGGCAAAAATCTTCACTTTTTACCTAGATTTATGCAGATTCACACACCGGACTGGGTCAAGCACGCCATTTTCTATCAGATCTTCCCTGACAGATTTGCTAAAGGTAAACAATTTAAACCTAGTTTATTAAGTAATCCCCAATGGGAAGATTGGGATGCTCCCCCCACTTTACAAGGTTATAAAGGTGGAGATTTGTGGGGTGTTTTAGAAAAATTAGACCATATAGAAAACTTGGGAGTTAATGCTATTTACTTTACTCCTATTTTTCAGTCTGCAAGTAATCACCGTTATCATACCCATGACTACTATCAAGTGGATCCGTTATTAGGGGGAAATGGAGCTTTTAGAGAGTTGTTAAACGAGGCGCATAAACGCAATATCAAGATTGTGTTAGATGGAGTTTTTAATCATGCAAGTCGAGGGATTTTCTTCTTCCATGATATATTAGAGAATGGACCCCATTCTCCCTGGGTAGACTGGTTTAAGATCCAAGGTTGGCCACTTGCACCCTATACAGGTGATGCACCAGCAAATTATGAAAGTTGGGCAGATATTCGTTCTTTACCAGTATTTAATCATGATCATCCAGATGTGCGGGAATATATTATGCAAATTGCCGAATATTGGATAAAATTTGGCATTGATGGATGGCGTTTAGATGTACCTAATGAAATTGAAACTCCTGGGTTTTGGCAAGAATTCCGAGAACGGGTGAAAGCCATTAATCCCAATGCCTATATTGTGGGAGAGGTGTGGAAAGATTCCCGTCAGTGGTTAGATGGAACCCAATTTGATGGCGTAATGAATTATCTATTTACTGGTCCTACTATTGCTTTTACTGCAGGCGATCGCGTGCAATTAGAAATGGTAAAAAGACGTGATTATGAAGCTTTTCCACCTTTATCTGCAGCTGAGTATGCTGAGAAAATGCAGGAACTATTAAAGCTGTACCCATGGGAAATTCAACTAACCCAACTAAATTTACTGGCAAGTCATGATACAGCCAGATTAATTTCTATTGCTGGTGGTGATATTACATCTGTTGAATTGGCAACCCTATTACTATTGACATTTCCTGGATCGCCCAGTATATATTATGGAGACGAAGTTGGCTTACCTGGTGGGTTAGACCCCGATTGTCGTCGAGGGTTTCCTATAATTGATAAATGGAACTTAGAAATCCTGAAAACTCATAAACAGTTAATTTCCTTGCGTCATCAATATCCAGCTTTAAGGATAGGAGATTATCAAGTTATTTATGCGGACACCACATTATATGTGTTTGTTAGAACTTGGGAAAATCAGGAGTTAATGATTGCTGTCAATATAGGTGAGGAATCAGTTAAAGCTAGTATAGATAGTAGTAAGTTGGCAAATAAATTAAGCAAGTTGCTGTATGGTAAGGGGGAAGTATTCTGGAGCGAGAAGAATATTGAGGTCAATATTCCTCCACGCAGTGGCAGTATTTTCGGTTATTGATACTCAATTCAATAGTGATTGGTTAATGCACCACGAGTTACACCAAGTTGACTTTGTAATTTTAAGGTTTTCCAAAGTTGTGAACCGGTGATTTCCCCTTGAATCAGTTGTTGATAATAATTGATGGTTTGGGTTACCTGTTCTGGTGTTTCCTGGAGAAATTCAATTCTGAAATTTTTCAACCCCACACTAATTAGTTTTTGTATATATTCTGCTCCAGTTTGTGCAGTGCCATTATATACAGTATTTCTGCATCCCGTATCTGCTTTGACTATATGCTCGCTACCTACTCTATCACGAATTTTTAGTTCTTGTTTTTCACAGGGACGACCACAATTTGTGTAATCTGTTCCCTGGGAGAGAAAGGCACAAAATACACAGTGTTCCATATGGAACATGGGGATATGTTGATGTATGGTTACCTCTAAAAATCTTGGCGTATAACTGGTAATTAAATCCATGAGTTGATTAATATTCAAGTCATAGGAAGCAGTTAATCGTTCCAGGTTAAACTGTTTTTGAAAATAGTCCGCAGTTAAGGGATTAGCAATATTTAGAGAAAAATCACCAATACACTTTGCACCACTAAAATATTCTAAGTGGTCATAGTTCCTAACTAAGTAACCATCTACTTGACAATCTTTTAGCTGTTTCAAAATCCAATTTTCACCTGGTTTAGTAATGCGAGGAGGTGCAATATATAGGTTAAAAGATTTTTGGGTATCCCTACAGAGTTTTACTGCGGCTTGATATTTACGAGGATCTTCAAATTCACAATATATTGTTTCAATATTTGAATCTAACACAGCCATGAGTTGTTTCATGCTCCTGACTAGTATTATCAAAGAAACACCTGAATTAGTTACACTCTTATCATCTGTGACAATCTTGAGCATATCTTGCCATTGATGATCATGATTTATCTGCCAAACTTGGGGTTTACTTCTAAGAATTTGCAATCTTGTCACCAGTTCTCGACGCATTTTATTCAACTGACTAACCGGTAAAATCGCATTACCCATAATTTTGTTTTTCAAAGTTCCTAAATGAAATGGTGTATTCCCCAAACGTCCAAATTGTTCTTGCAATTTTTCTGTAGTTAAGGGTTTAGTATGAGCCTCAACTAGCAGCATTTCTGATTCTACTTTGACAATATTACCAATTTCATCCCCAACTATAGCTATTAATTTTTCTCCTGTTTCCCCAAATAATTCTAGATGAATTGGTTGGGTAAAATTGGCATTTTCTCCTGTGTAGGTTTGACGAATTGCTTTATCTAATTCTGGGTCACTGGTTTTCCAAATCTTATCACCTATATGAATCTTGCTGGGATTGATAGCATCCCTACCAAAAGTTAACACTACTTCTTTTTTTCCTTTTTGTGTGACTGTGTATACCCTCCCTCCTTCTTCTGGTAATTCCGGATGTGCACAGTCAAATACCACTCCATCACCAGCTTTAATAGGTGCAACTATTTTTAAAGTTATTTGTTCATTTTTAATGCGCGTTACCTCTCCCACATAAACCCCGCGTTTTTTGCCAAAATTTGCATGTACCAATTCTTGATTATTAATACCTTTCAACCATCCCGTATAAAGTCCACGGGAAAAAGCCATCTCTAAGGGATACTTGTTATAACTTTTATAATCGTGGTTATCTGTAATATATTGAGATGTAGCAGTTACATGAATATCACATAATTTGGCAATTTTATCTAATGCTTGTCGATAAACCTGAGTAACGTTAGCAACGTATTCAGGTGTTTTTAATCTACCTTCAATTTTTAAACATGTTACTCCACAGTTTACTAGCTCCGGTAATACCTCTATTCCAGAAAGATCCTGAGGACTGAGTAAATATTTGCGATTACCTAGGTCAACAATTTTCTCATCTGCTATTAAATCATAAGGCATTCTACAAGCTTGAGCACATTCTCCTCTGTTTGCGGAGCGTCCCCCCAACGCTTCACTGGTTAAACATTGTCCAGAATAAGCAACACACAATGCACCATGTACAAATATCTCTAAAGGTAAGGGGATGTTTTTCTCTAATATTTGTTGTTGAATTTTATTAATCTCACTAATTGAACACTCTCGCGCTAAAACAACTAATTGACATCCCAGAGATTTAGCAAAATCCACCCCAGCAGCACTGGTAATAGTCATTTGGGTTGACCCATGAATAGGAAAATCACTAGAAAGATGACGAATCAGACGACAAATACCCACATCCTGAACAATCACAGCATCCACACCAGCGGTAATCATGGTTTTGAGGTATTGCTCCACTTCCTGGAGTTCTGAAGTGAAAACTAGGGTGTTTAAGGTAACGTATCCCTTCACTCCCCGTAAGTGTAAAAATTCTATTAATTCCGGTAAGTCACTAATAGTAAAATTGTGCGATCGCATTCTGGCGTTAAATTTGTCTAAACCAAAATAAATTGCATCCGCACCATTTTCTACTGCTGCTTTTGCACATTCCCAGTTACCCGCAGGTGCTAGGAGTTCGGGGAGTTTGATGTTTTTGATCTTATGGTTTTTCATTAGGGGATTTTAATTAGGGGATTGCTGACAAAAATCTATCATACCCAAGATTCCTTCAGTGAATTCCCAATTTTCAATATTCAGTCCTTTTTTTTAAAAAACAGTGTAAATACTGTACATAAAATCCCCGCCAAGAGATAACAATCTATATTAGATATGTTGGATATATTAAGTTTATCCAACTAACCCAATTACTCAAAAGTCATGGGCTTATGGAGGGGGACTCATAGTTATGGCTAAAAAGTGTCATTCTTACCGGATCATCACTAAAAAAATCTGCTAAGGCGATCGCTCAAGTTGTGTCTATTTTAGCAAGAGCTATAAAAAGCTTTATAAAATGGTTTTTAAAAATTATTTTGAAATATCAAAGGAGACAAACCTTAAAAAACCAAGGATTTGTATTGCCCACAACAACCATGGTTATCCTGGTCCTAATGTTACTAACAATGGCAATTATATTTCGCTCCTTTGAAAGAGCTAAACATGCTCATAATACCAGGATTAATCAAACAGTAATCAATGCAGCGACTCCCGCAATAGATAGGGGAAGAGCCAAGATTAACCAAATGTTGGCAGATCCTAGAATTACCCAATTTTTACCTTCAGATCAAGACTTATATAATAACCTAGTGAATCACCTAGACGAATATACCTTTGGTGATGAGACTAATCTGACCCTGAACTTGCAAAACTACGAACCCTTAAAAACCGCCTGGAAATTTCCCGTAGACACTAATAACAATGGTAAATTTGACAGTTACACTCTTTATGGCATTTATTTTAAAAATCCTCCTCAAAGCAATCAGCAATACATACGAGCTAGAAACACTTTAGAAGCTAGATCTTTACCTATAAATCCAATCGATTTTAATTCTCGATGTCAGGATTTCAATTCAATAAGTGGTAATTTAGTAGATACAAACGGGTGGTTAATAATCGGTAGACAAATGAGAAAAGCCTTTTTTGTTTATACTGTTACAGTTCCCATTACTAGCCAGATGACCATACCCACACAAAATCAAATTAACTATGAAATATCCTCAGAAAATAAAGCATTTTATGCTCTAGAATATAAGCAAGAGAGAATCCAACTTCCATCTAGTAACAACGCCATTGTTTATGAAGATGACTTACAAATTACTGGCAATGAAGACTTCAGAATTAATGGCAGAATTTTTACCAATAGTAACTTGTTAACTGGTTCAGCTTCCCGCTCAATTAGACTCTATCAAATTAGTAGTCAGAGTTCTTGCTTTTACGAACCAGAAAACTCCAAAATTATCGTAGGTGGGAATTTAGCAGCGGGTGGATTTACAGATAATACAGATTTATCCATAGCAACCACCATAGATTTATTTAAGGATAAAGGCATAAATCCAGAAACAGTTGCGGGATACAACCCCAGAATTAGAGACCATAAATCAGTTACTAATTCACCACGAAGCATAGCCTATAACAGTCTGGCTTATGTAAAAAGAATTAATAAGTTAGTAGATACCCAACTAGCCAATTCTTTGACCACCGACCCCCAAGAAGTAAAACAGGGAATCACCAAAAAACAAAGGCAATTAGGAACAGCATATACAAACGATCAGTATGACCAAATTCGCCGTAAAGAATTAGAACTCTATTTTCAAAAACGCACCCGCCGTGTGCCTTTTCAAGAAGTACCTTTTGGCAGTGAACAGAGCGATGTAAATAAGATCCATAATCCCTTACAAGGTACTGGTGATACCCTGCGTCCCATAGATCGATGGATTTATCCATTTGCTAGTGATGGAATTACAGGAACTAATCATAGTGAATTATCATTAAATATTAGTGGGAATATTGGTGGTAATTTACTCAAACCTAGTGCAACAGAACCCATGGAGCAACTGCAAAAACAACTAGGGGGAGTAGAGCAGTATTTAGGAGACCGGGTTATAGTTGGTCACAATCTACCCCAAATGTGGTGGAACTATCCACAAAATCGCTTTTTTACCACCGATATTAACCACACTCAAAACCTCAAAGATATTAATTGGGATCTAAGTAATCAACCAAGAACTCGTTATACCACCCTGCATAACTTAGCTGATTTAGCTGCAATAGAAAGGGATGGAGATTGGGAATATGCAGCAGCACAAGTACCCCAAAATCCACAACAGGAAAATTTCATTGGTGGTTTGCGTGTGGTTACTGGTTCTGGAATATATTTACCCAGAAATCATACTGCTTCTAGCACGAACTTTGTAGATGTTTCAACAAAAATTTGGTCCGATATCTTACCCATACCACAAACATCTCAAGAATACCCAAATACAACCATTGATCCCTACTGGATGTATGATTCATCCTTAAAATTTACCCTACCTAAACTTTCTGAAACAGACATTACAACCCCCTATTTAAAAATGCGAGCTACGGTGGTTTACCACTATAAATCTACTAACTATAACCAGACTAACCCCACCCCCATAGCTTGCATTAGTAGTTTTTATCTTCCTACAAATAGCAGCACAGCAACAAATATGATGAGCTTACCCAATGCAGGAGGAATAGAAAAATCTCCCCAGGGATTATCAAACAATGGTATTGTTTATCCACCTCCCACTAGAAATGTTAATGCTTATGCAAATTTACTCAGATATCAAGCCGAGTTGCAATATCCTAATGGACGTTGGGTAAATGAACCTTTGAGAAATGCTTTAGCAAAAAACAACTATTCCTTATCAGAAAAGTCTGCCATAGATACTGCCTTATGTGCTTTACAAATTATGGATGGTAGTATAAGTCCTCTGAGTAACCCTCCCATTCCCCATGGTGCAATTAAGGAAATAGCTTTTTTAGATTCCAGAGAAATCAGAGCTAATCAAACCTCAAACCGGGTACAAATGGATAGTAATTTACCCTACGATTTACCTCTGAGAGATAGACAACCGTTAGAAATTCGTGCTACAGTCATAGACTTAAATCAGCTACGCACAACCAGAATATCAACCGATGAGTATTTATTACCCAATAGTGGAATTATTTATGCGACTCGGGATGATGCTCTACCAGATAGCAGTGGAGGAATATCTGCTAAATCAGAAAGTTCTCTGGATTATAAACTTGATCCTACTCGTCGTCCTAATGGGATTCTAATTACCACTAGTGATGGTTCACCAACTAAACTTTTCCGTGGATCAAGTAATACATTTATAAGACAGGAAAAGGGTTTGATTTTAGCTTCTAACTTACCGGTTTATATTAAAGGTGATTTCAATAGACATACCCAAGAAGAATTTACCAGTACCTTAGCAGCTGATTGGAGTAATTTTTACAATCGTAGTCAGGTAAACCGTCAATTTGCTTGTCGTCCTGGCGATCCTAAACTAATTCCTAGTGATTCTGGACCATCTATTTGTACTGTAGGTGATGAGTGGCGAAATGCTGCCATATTAGCAGATTCCATTACCTTACTTTCTCAGAACTTTAGATTTGGGTTTCGCAATGAAGGAGACTATGATTGGAATAATTATATTGGCCATACTGCATCCCTAAATAATCGTCCTCCCAACTTTGAATATAACACTTATGCTCCCACAGTAACCCGAAATTATGATATCAATGGTATACCAAATATCGATCTGGATCCCACAACTAACGGTACACAAGGTAGTTCCTATTTTCACAACTTTGTCACACCCATAGTTAAACAAATACCAGCTAGAGAATTTCTGTTAGAGGTTTGTCTAGTGTCTAATACTGATATATGTAACAATGACCCAACACAATGGGTAATTAGTAGATTTTCTAGAAGTGAATACAATGCACAACCAGAAGGTAATATAGAGGGTCTACCAATAACTGCCATTAAAACTGGAAGTCTTGGTTATAATCATCCACCATCTAATGGTTGGGAAGCCATAAACTTGCCTAAAAGAATTGCTTTCAAAAGAAATCTGGCAACAGGTAAATTACTTCAACCCCTAACTGTTTATGGAGTGGATAATAATCAGATAATTAAAACTTTTGCTTTTTCAGGTAACACCTTACCAAGATTAGCTGTCAATGAAAATAATCAAGGATTTCTCATTCCCTGGTTAACACCTGATTTCAATGGTTTTTGGCAACCAGTTTTACAAATTAATCAACCCTTTGCCACCCTAACTGACCCCCATAACACTAACAGCATTACCAATGGTTCACATAGTCATTGGTTACAGATAGCAACCCCAACTACTGTGAATTTTATTGCTGCTACGGGAGACAATCCAGCTCGTCCAATGGAAGATAATGGGGGTTACCCAACTTACTCCGCTTATTGGAAAATTGGAGCCCTAATACTACCCCTATAGATCTGACAATCAATGGTGCATTTATTCAAATGAAAAGGAGTAACTATGCCACGGGAACCTATAGCACATCTATTAACAGTCAACCCCAGGATTTTCAATACAAAATTGCCGTGAATTTTGGTAGAAGTTCTGGGCATCTTCCACCTAGACGACAATGGCATTATGATGTGGGACTTTTATCTCAACCACTGGATTTATTTGCCCAAAAAATTCCTATAAAATCACAAAAGTTATCCAAAGACTATTTTCGTCAAGTTGGTCGAGATGATGAATGGATTCAAACCCTTTTATGTGCCAAACAAACCAGTGATGCAACCTACGCTGTTGATCCAGATCAACGATTTAATTGTTTTTAGATTATTCTTAGATTATTTTTAAAAATATGCTAAGTCATCTCAAAAAATATTTACCCTGTTATTCAGAATATGATGGTTTTACTGTTTTAGAATCACTAGTGGCCATTTCCACTGTATCTTTATTATTAATGGTAATCACTCCAATATGGATTATGTCCACAGCCATCCGTATGCAAGCACGGCGCGTGGAAATGGCTGCTCAAGCAGTAACATCATTTGTTAATGGGGTGAAAATGGGTTCCATTGTCACGCCACAAGTAATATCTGAAATTACTCCTAGTCAACAAGCTCCCAGGAATATTTCTACCAGTCCCCAAGATTATTTGATTACCAGCTCGCAAATGCCAGCACCAACATCAGCAAATGGCTTATATTGTTATAACCAAAATGGCATAATTAGTTTTACGGGATGCCAAAATAATTCCAATAATTTGTTTTATATTCAAGCGGGTACAATTGCCACAAGTTCCAAAAATGAGAGTTATCTTTTGTCCATACGAGTTTTTAGAGCAGATATTGATTTTACTCAACAAATCTCAATTAATAAATCCACCTCATCTTCCATAAGTCATAATCTTGGCAATAAACAGGTGCCACTAATACAAATGACCACGGAAGTAACCAATAATAAAACCTCTTTTTACTCTCTATGTCAGCGTTTAGGTACGATCGCACCCACCACTTATTCCAGTTCCACCCTATGTCAATAATCTCCTTACTTACGCCCTCAAAAAATGGTTCATTCTATGGATTTACCATAGTGCAACTACTCGTTGGTTTGACCACAGGAGTCATCAGTATTACTCTTCTATTAAGGTTACTAATTAATGTGATCGAAATAAACCGACAGGAACAAGCCAAAATAACTACTGGGGCAGAAATTCAAACAGCTTTGAACTATATTGCCAATGATTTAAAACAGGCAATTTATATTTATGATGCTCAGGGAATAAATGCTATCAGATCCCAATTACCCTCTACTCCTACCGGTATAGACAGGGTTCCTGTGCTGGTTTTTTGGCGACAGGAAACAATAGAAAATGTTTTACCAGTTCCCGGAAATTCAATCAAAGATGATGCTTTTGTTTATTCTCTGGTTGTTTATTATTTAATCAGAGATACAACTGCATCCGGATCTGAGTGGTCAAAATCAGCTCGTATTGCTAGATGGAAAATTAGAGATGGTGTTCTGGCTAATACTAGAGAGTTTAATCAAATAGTTGATTGCAATGGATATCCGGGAACATATATTAAGGGCAATTCTATAAAGGGCAATTCTAATTCTGATCCCCCAGAATTTTGTCCTGAACCTGGATTTTCTCTTTTTAATCTCAATAATTCAGGTAATTTAGAACAAATCATGAATGGTTGGAGAAAGCACAGTGCTAGATATACTAATGACCCCATAGTTTTAGTAGATTATATTGACAGTAGAATTAATAATATACCTCCTGCGGTTTGTCCCCCGGACTCTACTAACCCTAAAATTACTTGGTCAAGGGTTACTTCATCCAATTTTAGTAATACTACAACTGGTCGGATGACTAGTTTTTATGCCTGCGTAGATAGACTGAATGCAACGGCACAAGTATTTATTCGGGGAGATGCTTTAGCTCGCATTCCTAATAATTTAAATATCAATAGTAATCAACTAAGTCACTATTTTCCCACTGTTAGCACTCAGGTGAAGGGAAAGGGTTTTTTCTATAAATAGCAGTTGTTAATTAGTTTATTAATTTAGTTGTTGAGAAAGTCTTTTTTCCAAAAGAGGAACACTATCTATGAACACCCAAACATCAGAGCCAGGATTTACTGTGTGGGAAAATCTCATGGTTTTAGCGATAATTGGTATTCTATCAGCAATGGTTACACCCTCCTGGCTAAGTTTTTTGACAAACTATCATCTCAATGTGGCTCAAGAACAAGTTTATCAAGCATTGCGTCAAGCTCAAAGTCAGGCTAAAAAAGAAAAATCTACTTGGCAAGCTAGTTTTAAACAAGAAAATGGTATAGTTAAATGGGCCGTTCACCCAATTTTAGTTCATCCCGCTAATGCGGTCTGGCATAGTTTAGATTCTGCTGTTCAATTAGATCGGGAAACAACTTTACAAGAGTCTCATGGTATTAGACATATTCAATTTGATGATTTAGGCGCTATCAGAAAACCTCCTTTGGGGACAGTTACTCTGTCTATGAAGTCGGGTGGAACGGCAAAACGCTGTGTTATTGTCTCCACAATTTTGGGTTCCCTCAGAACTGCTAGGGAAAATACTGTGATCAAAAATAATGCCTACTGCTATTAATTAATACGAGTTTCAGTTTTTAAAAACCATATCGTGATGAGCCAGTATCATCAGTATGATATATTTTATGAATGATGGTCATTACTTAATTGGGTTGTATCAAAGTCAATTATCCATCTCGGCAACTACCCCTGCTTGGACTGATATTGATATTCTAGATAACTTAGATAACTTAATAGACCCATCAGTTTTCTTCACCACAGACTTAGGAAAATATGGCTAATCGTCCTACCAACTCTCATACTTCCCTCACTCTCAAAGTAGTGGGGATAGTTTGTATTTTATCTTTTTTCATAGATTTTTTGATTTTGATGCTGGGATTCAACTTTACAGATAAACAAGCACAAGTTGGTCTAACCACAGCATTAGTAGATCGTGGTGTTGTCCCCATGGTAGGTTTAGCAATGATTCTCATTGCCCACTGGTTGGACACCAATGAACAGGGAAAAAATTCGGGTATGGATTTTAAATTTCCTTCCTTAATACTTTCTAGCATTTTTGGTCTAATGTTTTTGTTGATTTTTCCCCTGCATGTGACAACTGTGGATCAGGTCAGTAAAGAAAAAGTTAATCAAATTGCTCAAGATGCTCAACAAGCAGAATCCCAACTTAATACCCAGTTGGCCCAATTCCAGGGTCAGCTGAATAATGACCAAGGTCGCGCTCAATTACAACAGGCTCAAATTCAGGCGAAGGCACAAATTACTGAAATACTTAAAGATCCACAAAAATATAAACAAGCAATAGCCAACCCCCAACTTCCCCCGGAACAGAAAGAGTTACTCAAGAAACTGCAAGCCAACCCGCAAGACATAGATAAATTTATTGCCCAGCAGACCGATCCCAATGAAATTGCCAAACAAAAAATCGAGCAAATTCGCCAACGCCAAAGGGAAGCAGAAACACAAGCTAAAGACAATGCTTGGAAGTCTGGACTAAGAATAGGAATTGGCAGTCTGTTGTTATCTATTGGTTACATTATCATCGGTTGGAATGGATTAAAAACTACATCTAGTACACGTAGGTTCAATAACAAGGAAAACCAAAATCTTGGGTGATCATTAGCTAC
The DNA here is from genome assembly GCA_000175855.1 of Raphidiopsis brookii D9. Taxonomy (GTDB): domain Bacteria; phylum Cyanobacteriota; class Cyanobacteriia; order Cyanobacteriales; family Nostocaceae; genus Raphidiopsis; species Raphidiopsis brookii. Next base: position 37,457 of record ACYB01000005.1, on the reverse strand, counting down.
GATTAACGCTAGGATTAATAATACCTCGAAAACCTGCAACAATAATTTACAGGCAATATGTCTTAGCGTGCCTATTTGCAGGACTAAAGCAACTGATAATGAGAAACAAGTAATAAATCTTAAACTTAGGACTCATTTATCTGGACTGACAATAAGGATTTGTGGTGTGGAAATCAATCACAAAAATTCTAGTAGCCAAAACAAGGAGGATCCGGGCTTGGTCATGGAACGGCTTAAACAGGACTTAAAAAATGACTTGATAGCTGGCTTGTTGGTGGTAATACCCCTAGCAACCACCATTTGGTTAACCATTACGATTGCCAACTGGGTAATTAACTTTCTCACCCAAATCCCTAAACAGCTTAACCCCTTTGATGGACTAAACCCCATACTAGTTAACTTATTGAACTTTTTAGTCGGTTTAGCAGTACCATTAATTAGCATTCTATTTATTGGTCTAATGGCCCGGAATATCTTTGGCAAATGGTTGCTTGACTTTGGGGAGAGGATATTGCACGCAATTCCCTTAGCTGGTCAAGTCTACAAAACTCTCAAACAATTGCTAGAGACCATACTCAAAGATTCCAATGGCAAATTCCGTCGAGTTGTGTTATTGGAATATCCTAGGAGGGGAATATGGTCTATTGGCTTTGTCACTGGTGTAATTGCCAGCGACATTCAAGCAAAATTGAGTCGTCCCATGTTGAGCATTTTTATTCCCACTACTCCTAACCCCACTACTGGGTGGTACGCAGTGGTTCCAGAAGATGAAGCAATCAATCTGACAATGTCTATAGAGGATGCATTTAAAATCATTGTATCTGGCGGTATAGTCGCGCCTAGCAATGGTATAGTTATGTCCCAATTGCCCTTAACAACTCCAGCACTAACCACAGAAAGCAAAAGCCATCTGGTTGGTGTTGAACCTGATTTCTGACCTAACAACCTAACAATATCCTGGTTTTAACTTGTAGTTAATTTCTTATTCCTACCATATTATTATGTAAGATTATGCAACCTCGTAAACCTCAACAAATAGCTAGAGAACTAGCTCTACTAAGTCTTAGTCAGTTGCCAGTCAATCCTAAAAAATTGCAGAAACTACCAGACGACCAACTAATGGCCAAGCTCGTTCTTGGTGCTGTCCGCACTTTAACGGCAGAAGTACAGGATACATTAAATAGTGCTGCAGCTGAATTACAGCGCAGCAATGACCGTTTATTAACTAGTCAAACCCGTGCCTCTGACTTAAATATGGCTAGAACAATGCTTCAAGAAGCCATTGGCTGCACTCAAACAGCTATTAATCAATTGGGTTTAGCTGTTGATTTCCCTGAGTTGATTCAATTGGCTAATCAAGATAAGGAAGTTCGCAATTACGCTAAGGAAATTGTGGTTACTGTTGATGAGAATCGAACTATTTTAGATCAGATTATCTCCCAAGCACTGGTAGACTGGCAAGTAACTAGACTAGCTCAAATAGATAGAGATATACTTCAAATTGCTGTGGCTGAAATGAAATTTATGGAGGTTCCTCCCAGCATTGCTATTAATGAAGCAGTAGAGCTGGCTAAACGTTATAGTGGCGATGATGGACATCGATTTATTAATGGTGTTTTACGTCGGGTCACAGAACAGAAACAACCTGCTTAATTATATACCTTGGTGGTTCTGAGTTGTCAATCCTCCAAGGATCAAATCACAATAATCATACTTAATCAAGCTAAAATGTCATTTAACTGGTTTCGCCGTCAACATGATGATTCTTCCGCTATTACGGAAACTCAAGTACAAAGTGAAACTTCATCTAATCAGGAAGTATCACCAGAATCAGCTCCGGAAACAATAATTGATCCAGCGGATCTGTTGGCCTATGCCAAAGCTGCTTATAAGAATATTCAGCAAAAACAACAGTCTCAAGATCAAGAAAGTACGACTGTAACTGATGAAGCATCTTCAGTTACAACTAGTGAAACTTCAGAAATCCATCAAATTACTCAAGAAATTGGGGAAATATCAGAAGACAGCTCTGTCAATTCACCGGTAACGGTTAAAGATGAGATTCTGGTGACCAGTAGGGATGTCGGTGAAGAATTGATTTCAGACACGGACCATATTCCACCGGAAGCGGGAATTGATGGACATCCGCAATTATCCTTTTTAGAGCGAGCAACTGCAGATAGACAGGCTAAACAAGAGAGATTAATTGCCACTGCTGTGGAGGTTCCTGAACCAGAAACTACGGTTATGCCCAGCGTTAGCATCACAATAGCAATTCCTGAATTAGAATTTGACGATGGCTTTGTTTGGTCAGCAGAAGTTTTAGCCGCCCAGGGTAGACGAGCAGAAGACATTTCCATAGAGGAAATTACTTGGTTGAAAAAACTGCGTCAGGGACTGGATAAAACTAGACGTAATATACTAAATCAGTTAAAAGCTATTGTTGGACAAGGCCCCCTAAATCAAGACGCAGTAGCAGAAATTGAAGGAGTACTGCTACAGGCTGATGTAGGTGTTGAAGCTACTGATTTGATTATTCAATCCCTCCAGAAAAAACTTCGCGATGAGGTTACCCCCCCCGAACAAGCAATTGCCTATCTCAAGCAAATCCTCCGGGATATGCTTGAGAAACCTCTGGAATCAGCACCTAGATCGGGTTTTGCTCCAGAAAAAGACAAACTCACTATTTGGTTAATTACAGGGGTGAATGGTGCTGGTAAAACCACAACTATTGGTAAAATTGCTCACCTAGCTCAGAAATCTGGATATAACTGTTTAATTGCTGCTGCTGATACTTTCCGCGCTGCTGCTGTGGAGCAGGTAAAAGTTTGGGGAAGTAGAAGTGGTGTAGAAGTGATTGCCAACCCCGGTAAAAATACTGACCCTGCTGCTATTGTATTTGATGCGATCGCAGCTGCCCAATCACGGAAAACGGAATTACTGTTAGTAGACACAGCAGGGAGACTGCAAAACAAGAAAAACCTAATGGATGAACTGAGCAAGATTCGTCGAATTATTGACAAGAAAGCCGCCGATGCCCGTGTAGAGTCGCTGTTGGTCCTAGATTCCACCTTAGGACAAAACGGAATTAGACAAGCTGAAGTTTTTTCTCAAGCTGCTCAACTTAGTGGTGTTGTTTTAACTAAGTTAGATGGCACAGCCAAAGGGGGAGTGGCCTTGGCAGTAGTGCAACAGTTAGGTTTACCAATTCGCTTTATAGGTGCTGGGGAAGGAATTGAAGATTTACGTCCATTCTCCAGTTATGAGTTTGTTGAGGCTCTCTTAAACTAACAAAAAAACTAAAAACTTTTAAACTGGGATAGGGGAGATAGGTTGGAAATAAAAATTATCAAAAATAATTCTTTTTTTCGTAAAAAATGGACAAATTCTGGTAAAATCTCACACTAGAACTATTTTTTAGTCATTGGAGAGTGAGCATATACACATACACACGATTCAAAATGTCCGCCTGGAATTTCTAACCTAAAATACCCTAAAAGTTACATATTCGGTTATGATGCCCTTGCTAAAATGACTAATCTTAAAAGCTTGTTCATTTATTCTAACACTTACAGAAAATAGCAGCCTGTGTCCCAATTTCCTTCTCAATCCACAGAAATCAATAGTAGTGCCACTAGAGATGTCACCCCAATGGTGGCACTAAAAGAGATTGTGGCTAGGTTACATCGGGAACAGAACAAAATTCAAGAGCTGCTGAGTTCTCTGGGATTTGCCTTGAGAAGTTTCAACAATTTAAATCAGTTTCTGGAACTAATTCCGTTTATGGCTGCTAAGGTAACGGATGCGGATGGTAGTGCCCTGTTTCTGTATAAACCCAATGGTCAAGTTACCTTAGAACAGTTACATTGGCAAGATAGTCAGCAACGGAAAAGTATCCGTAAAGCCCTGGAAATTGCCAGTAGTCAAATTACCCTTTTCCCCAGTTCAGTGCCAGTCACAACCACTAGTATACTGGACGACCAAATGCAAATGTATTTGGGTCCAGATGTACAGGTTTTTGGCACGGCAATTATAGTTAAACACACAGAAAGGGGTTGGCTATATGTTCTAAGTCGGGATCCTGATTACAGTTGGACAGAGACCAGGCAAAAACTAGTGAGACTGGTTGCTGATCAAACTGGAGTAGCTATTGGCAATGATGAATTGTCCGTAGAGCTGCGGAAAAAAGAACTGTTGGATCAAGAACTGGAAATCGCAGCAGAAATCCAACGGAGACTTTTGCCCCGTTTATGTCCTAATATTCCCGGTGCTGTCTTGGCTGCACGTTTTAAACCAGCGAATCGCGTGGGAGGAGATTATTATGATTTTATTGCCACCAATCACACCACCAGTTACCCTCCCCACCATCTGAGTCAAGACAACACCTGTTGGGCTGTAGTGATTGCGGATGTGATGGGTAAAGGTGTTCCCGCAGGTTTAATTATGACTATGTTGCGAGGAATGCTCAGGGGTGAGGTACTTCACGGTAATTCAGCAGCAGGAATTTTGCAAAATTTAAACCGGGTTATGTATGCTGATTTAGAAAATTCGAACCGTTTTGTTACTATGTTCTATTCTGAATATGACCCAAGAACCCGAGTTTTGTCTTATAGTAATGCCGCCCATAACCCACCTCTGTGGTGGCATGCCGCATCTAGAACTGTGACTAGACTGGACACAATGGGCATGCTTATTGGTCTCGATGCTAACAGTCAATATGAAAGTGGTCAAGCTCTCTTAGAACCAGGTGATACTGTAATTTATTATACTGATGGTTTGACGGATGCCGCAGCTGCAAGTGGCGATCGCTTTAGTGAAGATAATTTCATTACTTCATTTAATGCTGCTTGTCGCTATTGTAACGGGCCCCAAGAAATAGTGGATTATTTATTTGATAAAGTGCAGGAATTTATTGGAACTGATAAACAAAACACTGATGATATGACCCTAGTAGTTCTGCAAATTTCCCAGGATGATGAACCATAATTAGAAGGATTAACAAAACCAGGTATAAAGATGACAAGAAACGAGAAAATTAACTTTGCTACTCCCAGCGGGTTTCCCGAATTTCTCCCTGGGGAAAAGCGGCTAGAATTATACTTACTAGACACCATTCGTAAAGTATTTGAGAGTTATGGTTTTACACCCATAGAAACACCAGCGGTAGAAAGGCTAGAGGTACTGCAAGCCAAAGGCAATCAAGGGGATAATATAATATATGGAATTGAGCCAATTTTACCACCGAACCGCCAATTAGAAAGAGATAAATCTGGGGAAACTGGTGCGGAAGCTAGGGCTTTAAAATTTGATCAAACTGTTCCTTTAGCTGCTTATATAGCCCGTCATTTAAATGAATTAACTTTCCCCTTTGCCCGTTATCAAATGGATATGGTATTTAGGGGGGAACGGGCAAAAGATGGGCGTTTTCGACAGTTTCGTCAGTGTGACATTGATGTAGTTGGTCGAGACAAGCTAAGTTTGTTATACGATGCCCAAATGCCAGCAATTATCACGGAAATATTTGCAGCCATTAATATTGGTGATTTTGTCATTCGTATTAATAACCGCAAAATTCTCTCGGGCTTTTTTCAATCTCTGGGGGTTGCCCAGGAGCAAATTAAAACTTGTATTGGTATTATTGATAACCTAGAAAAAATTGGTGAATCTCAAGTTCAACAGGAGCTAGAAAAAACTGGTATTTCTTTAGAACAAAGCCAAAAGATAATTGAATTTATCAACATTGATGGCAATGTGGATGATGTTTTAGACAAACTCAAACATCTAGCAGTAAATTTACCCCAAGCGGAAGGATTTAACTTAAACTTAGGAGTAAGTGAATTAGAAGCGGTAATTGATGGAGTGAAGAATTTAGGAGTACCCGCCCAACGTTTCTGTATTGACTTATCCATTGCGCGTGGGTTAAACTACTACACAGGAACCGTTTATGAAACCACCCTAATTGGACATGAATCCCTTGGTAGTATTTGTTCTGGTGGTAGATATGAAGAACTAGTGGGAATATTTTTGGGTGAAAAAATGCCAGGAGTAGGGATCTCCATAGGACTATCTAGACTAATTAATCGATTATTAAAAGCCGATATTTTACAGAAATTACCACCCACACCCGCTCAAGTAATGGTAGTAAATATTCAAGAAGACCTAATGCCCATTTATTTACAGGTGTCACAACAATTAAGACGAGCGGGAATTAATGTTGTCACTAACTTTGAGAAAAAACAATTAGGTAAGCAATTTCAGTTAGCAGATAAACAGGGAATTAGATTTTGTGTCATCATTGGTAGTCAGGAAGCTGCTAACGCCAAATCATGCTTAAAGGATTTGAGTACGGGAGAGCAAATAGAAGTACCTTTGCCCAACTTAGCTCCCACCTTGCAACAAATACTACAACCAACACCATCCCATGGGGGGTCAGACACCCTATGGGGGTAACACTCTATCCCCCGTTATCTGATGTTGATATAAGATGATAACAATTGATTCCTTTGGCTAGGTGTCAATTGATTAATTGGATAAGAGCGATCATTTCATCATGGCAAAGTTAGCATGGGGTTCTGGTCGCTTGTTTTTAGTTTTATAGTGTTTTATAGTTTTGGTCCCCTTTTCCTTAAAAATAACTAACTTACCATGAGCAAATTATTAAACGAATCCCTGTCTTTACAGGTTGCTCAAACTATCAAAAGTCAAGCTAAGAAACCTTTTGAAAACGCATATAAAGCATTACTAGTAACAGAAGGTGCTAAATATGTTCAAGGCTTTTTAGCCTTGACCGGACACCCATATAAACCTATAGAACATGCTTGGATAGAATTAGAAGATGTGATTATCGATCCTAGTTTTGCCTATTTGCAAAGAAAAGCTGAAAATATTTGGTATTTCCCCGCACAAGTTTTAACCCTGAAGAAATTAAAAGCAATTCTCGAAGAATCAGAAGAAGACTATCCAGAAGACAATCCTTTACCAATATATACTGATCCACCCTACCAGTATTACGGTGATTTAATGTTGGGTGATCAATATTACTTAGATGCTTATGAAAAAGCTAATGCAAAATGTCAAGAGCTAAAGCTATAGATCTGGGAATACCTCCTGTACCGCAGGGTGTAAGAGATGATGACTTTTGATATTTAAACCCTTGGCTAAAGCTGAGTTAACTTCTAATGCTTCTAGCCCTAAGTTAGCTAGTTGTAACACGTATGGTAAAGTACTGTTGTTTAGTGCTTGCGTAGATGTCCAAGGAACAGCTCCTGGCATATTAGGAACACCATAGTGTACAATTCCTTCATCAACATACACTGGGTTGCTATGGGATGTGGGGTATAGGGTTTCCACACATCCACCCTGGTCTACAGCTACATCCACAATTACAGACCCAGGACGCATTTGTTTAACCAATTTCCGAGGAACTAAAATTGGAGCTTTTTTTCCTGGGATTAACACTGCACCAATTAGCAAATCAGCTTCTCTAACAACTGCTTCTATTTGGGCAGAATTGCTGTAGAGCAGTTCCACTCTTGAACCAAATAGGGTTTCTAAATAGGAGAGTCGCTCCACATTCACATCTAAAATTTGCACCCCAGCGCCCATACCCACAGCAATTTTAGCAGCTTCTGTCCCCACCACACCACCGCCTAAAATTACCACTTTACCGGGCTTAACTCCGGGAACACCCCCAAAAGTACTCCTCTACCTCCCTGTTGACTTTCCAAAAACCTGGCACCAAATTGTACTGCTAATCTTCCTGCAATAATACTCATTGGTGTCAGTAAGGGAAGTCTATTGGTACCCACCTGCTCCACGGTTTCGTAAGCAATTGCACAAGTTCCCGAATCTATCAAATGTTCTGTTAGTTCCCTGTCAGCAGCTAAATGTAAATAGGTAAACAGTACTAAATCTTTTCGTAAAAATTGATACTCACTTCTTAATGGCTCTTTTACCTTAACAACTAGATCTTGATGCCATGCCGATTCGGCAGATGCTACTATTTGTGCCCCTGCTGCCAGGTAATCTTCATCCGTAAAGCCCGCAGGATAACCAGCCATAGTTTCGATAAATACACTATGGTTGTTTTCAGTAATAACACGTACGCTGGCAGGAGTTAAACCTACGCGAAATTCTTGATCTTTAGTTTCTTTAGGAACACCAATTTGCATTTATAACCTCTAATTACCTCTAATTATAGTTGGTTGACTTATAGATTGCAGCATTCCGCCAATTAGTTCCCATTGGATTAATCAAAATTCCCAAATTGCATCAGGGATCTATTTTGGTTGATCTATTCCTAATCGGAATATAATTTAAGTAAATGAGATCCCTATTTCATAAAACAACTTCATTCACACCAAGGAGCTTTTGATGATGACAGAACCACAACCAACCATTACCCCTAAATTGGAAGAACCCAAGTTTGGTTTCAATGAGTATGCTGAACGATTAAATGGAAGAGCAGCAATGATTGGTTTTATTTTAATGGTAGTGATTGAGTATGTGACTAATCAAGGCGTGTTAGCTTGGTTAGGCTTGAAATAGTTAGCATAATTGGTCTAGCTGGGGAAATAGGGACAGTTTTTTGGGAATGAAAGAAATAGGATGTACAATGGTATGCGGACTAACCATTACCAATTTAGAGTAACACCATTTAGGGAAAGTAAGCTGTTATGAACGCTATATTACCTCAATTTTTGAAATCATTCTATAGAAAGGATCCCATCATTAGTGTGTTAATCACCATGGGTATTGTGGATGCACTTATTGGTGGACTGGATGATAGTTGGTCATTATTTGCATTTGGATTAGGGACAACAGGAGTAGCTTTAGGTTTGAAACTGGCTTCTAAATTATCCCGTGCGCAACAGCGTTCACCTCGGGAGGAAGGAAGGACCTTCCAATATTACCTACCACCCACTTCCTCCAGCTCATCATTGCCAATTATAAAAGCAACTAAAAATAAATCATACTACTAGTTTTGTGTTGACACGGTTAATACCTGTGGGGGAGATGCATCCGGGGGATAAAGAAAATCAAAATCCACCAAGGAAGAAGCTCCCGGTTGAATATTTACAGATATTAGAGGAACGCCGACTTGACCTCTGGTTTGAACTAAATGGACGAATTTGGTTGCGGGTTGACCCTTTTCGTTTTGATAGCGTATGCGCACAGTCCCCCTAAAAAAAACTTGCCGTTGGGGAGTGGTAAAAAAGCGTAACCCAGGATTTGTGAGCTGATTTTCTTTAATCGGTGTCTGTAAAGCTAGAGTGATATTCTGTTGGGTGTTGGAGTTATTCCACAGAGGTAATCTTAAACTATATTGAATGCCATAGTTACCATGAGCAAAATAAGCAGTGTCAGGATACCTAACTAACATAGGTGCGCTTTGAATTTGCCCTGTGCCTAATGTGCCACCATGTAGTGTACTTAAAACATAAGAAAAAGCCCGACCTGGTTTGGGAATAGTTAGATATGGGCTCTGGGGAGTGTCTGCTAGGAATCCTCGCCATTGGGAACCACGAGCAACTCCTGCAACCCTACCATAAATAGTTGGTTTAGCAGTGCCCTCAATGGGGGTGGGAATTTTATCCCTAGGGGTGGATAAATCGCCATTATTGAGTAAATCTTCCCATTCCGCTTGGTTTGGAGCCCGTTCACTACCATCAGCATTTAATTTACCGAACATGGCTAAACTAGCAGCATAAACAGTTTCATTACTCCATAATCGCATGTAAGTTGAACGTCCATTGAGAGGGGGTGTCAGTTCGCCTACCGGAATTGGTAAATTTAATAAAATTCGACTTTCCCCTGGGGGAATGATTATTTGAGGGGGGAATCTTTCTTGTCGTTTTCCTCTCAATATGTCAGACATTACCCGACTACCAGGACCTGCAAAAACCATTCCAGAGTAGTTAGGAAGTAAAGATTCTAAAGGAATAAAGGGTGCATCGGGCTGACTTAAATAACTAGCAGCGTGCAGTATATTGACAGTAGCGGTATTTTGACTGGGGTTATGTAAAATGATGGCGTGATACAGGGAACGTAAGTTTTCTGGTGGATCCGCTTTAGCCACGTGGTGGGAAAAAACATCAAATCGCCCACGAAATGGGAAATTTAAATGGGCTCCAGGATTTTTTTTGTCTTGGGGGGGAAAGGTAGAAAGTAAAATTCCTTCTCTTAACACCAGTTCTGGACTATTGCTATTAAAAACTGGAACATTATCTAAACTTCCTGGTAAAGACCGCACTTGTTGATTTTGTATCACCTCTGGTGATGCGGTGGGATTTGCTTGGGTAAGGATCAGATCCGGTAATACTAACAACATAAGAAACTAGAAAACCAGCAGCAGTACAATACCACGATTATAGTACTATAACTAGAGAATTATCTCCCAAACAATTTGGATAAATCAATAGTACAAAAATAGTACAAACTTGGTCTAAATAATCCTAAATAATAATATCCCTTGATTTGAGTTGGTTGATTTTGGATAGAATACACAGAAGTAGACAGAACAATATCTACAGGTAATGTCCGCCAAAAAGTGAAATTATAGGCAAAACCAGCCATATTGGCTAGTTAAAGTAATAACTGGTGGCGCTGGTGAGAGTATTTTCCTAGCTAACTGTGAAAAGAAGTTAATAATATTTTTTGCCACATAACAAATATTATCTAGAATTAGAATATAAATGTTTTCCCGAACAAATTTACAAGGAGTCACTAAATGCCAGTCATTGCAGTCGTAGATTACGATATGGGAAATTTACACTCGGTCTGCAAAGCTTTGGAAAAAGCTGGGGCAATTGCCAGGGTAACTGCTTGTGGAAAGGAACTAGCTCGAGCAGATGCTATAGTTTTGCCAGGGGTGGGAGCTTTTGATCCGGCTATGCAAAATTTGCGCTCCCGCAATTTAGAACAACCTATAAAAGATGTCGTCACCTCTGGGAAACCTTTCTTGGGCATTTGTTTAGGACTGCAAATTCTATTTGAGTCCAGTGCAGAGGGAAACGAACCAGGACTGGGAATTATTCGGGGGAAGGTACGACGATTCCGACCAGAAGCTGGTATTGCTATCCCTCAGATGGGCTGGAATCAACTACAACTAACTCAACCCAACAGCATTTTGTGGGAACACTTGCCCTCTCAACCCTGGGTCTATTTTGTTCACTCCTACTATGTTGATCCCCTCGAACCAGAAGTTCAGTCCGCAACGGTTACCCACGGTAGTCAAACTGTCACCGCTGCGATCGCTCGAGAAAATCTTCTGGCGGTTCAATTCCACCCGGAAAAATCCTCTAATATTGGACTCCAGGTTCTGTCAAATTTTGTCGCTCAAGTTCGTGAAAAAATTCCTGCTTAATAAAAATTAACAATTACCTCAAGAACTAGGAAATTAATTCAGGACCAAAGACCAAATTAGTAATAATGCCTTGTCAATGAGCTTGAGAATTTACGGGAATCGTCTGTTGAAAACTTTGCCAGGAAAAACACCAGACCCACTAGTGGAAGAGTGCGCGAAGCAGTTTTTAATATTTGGCAGGGAAAGATTGACCAGTGTCGCTGGTTAGATCTATGTGCTGGTAGTGGTTCTATGGGTGCTGAGGCTTTATGTAGAGGCGCTAAGTTAGTTGTGGGTATTGAAAAGTCTAGTCACGCCTGTACAATTATTCAAGAAAACTGGCAACATCTGATTACTGAACAGCAGGTATTTCATATCCTGCGGGGAGATGTTATTCAACAGTTAAAAAAACTATCGGGTCAAACATTTGATCGGATATACTTTGACCCGCCCTACACCAGTGATTTGTATGACCAAGTTTTAAATGCGATCGCGGGATTTAAACTTTTACATAAAGACGGTGAAATAGCAGTGGAACATAGCAGTGATTTTAAAGTGCCAATAATACCTGTATGGCAGGTTATTCGCCAAAGGAAATATGGTAACACATCATTAACTTTTTATAGCTGTAGAGAAGAGTGTGAAAGTGATGGGGCATTGTATTATGATACTTCCCCATCACTGGGAACTCACAACTGATGTAAGGAATTAACCACCTAATCCACTAGGTCGTTTGTACTGCCTATAAGCAGCATAAAAAAGTCCACTCAGGGTGACGAAAATCAAACCTAGAACAATTCCGGAAAGTAGGGGCTCAACCACTATAAATCTCCTCTTTAGAAATATTCAAATTAGCTTCTTTTCTGATTCTAGCGAAAACCTGGTTAAAACACAAATAGCAGTATTTTCATCATATTCAACCAATAAATGCACGTGGTCGGATGCGATTTCTTTGGCTTTAATAATCCAACCATTATCAACCGCGACTGATTCAAATATCTAGTGATAGCCTAGTTCTACGCCCTTCAAAACTGGCTTGCGTCTTTTAGGTATCCAGACTGTAGCTAAACCTACTGAGTGATTGTTGTGTCTGTATCCTACAGAATCTTTTCTCATAATCTTGGTTTATATATTGACAGTCATAAACCAAGATGTTAACATAAATACTATGAAATGCAAGGAGGTGATTTTCTTGATTGGATGCCAACAAATTTTGATTGGACAGAGATAGAAAAAAGTATCGACAATATTTGGACTAGTTCTACTTTGACTGCGCCAATTAGAGTACGCTTGTGGCACGCTTCGAGTAAGAAGTGTCTGTCTAAGCAAAATTCTAATGAATCTCCGTCGCTTTAGCGCGGGGAGAAGTCAACGCTGTTAGTGCCAGGAGTTATGTATAGGTTTTAATTCCCAGATATGAATAAATCTTAAGGTTTGTGTAGAAAATGAAAGTTTTTTGTCATAATTTGGGTGGTAGGGATTGGGAGTGAAATAAAACGCCCAACGGCCGATAAATGATCACTGATCACAGTTTTTTGTAAACCTAGACCTGAAAAACTTTTGGATAAGCAGCTAACAAAAACCGAGATTGCCGTTCACTGGACACCCTTATTGGCTTTAGTGATAATAATTGTTATTCCTATAACTATTTTTACGGTTGATATAGTAGTAAATATATCGGATCCTTTTGTAAAAAATGTGCTATCTCTAGTGGGAGATCCAGCACGAGGAGAAGCCATTTTTCAAACAAATTGTGCTGGTTGTCACGGTTGGCAAGGAAATGGACTGGTGGGTCCGAGCTTAAAAGAGGTCTCCAAGCGCAAGTCCACTTATGGCTTGATTCATCAGGTAATTAGTGGGGAAACGCCGCCCATGCCTAAGTTTCAGCCTGGTTTCCAGGAAATGGCAGATCTGTTAAGTTATTTAGAAGCTATTTAAAATAAGGGAGAGTAGAAGTGCCTACACTGGGTGTAAATATTGATCATATAGCTACTATTCGTCAAGCCAGACGCACTATTGAACCGGATCCCATAGTTGCGGCGATGCTAGCGGAGTTAGGGGGTGCAGATGGGATCACGGCCCACCTAAGGGAGGATAGAAGACATATTCAGGATAGAGATGTGCGGTTATTAAAACAAACGGTCAGAACCCACTTAAATTTAGAAATGGCCGCCACTGATGAAATGTTAGCCATAGCTTTAGACATCAAACCGGATTATGTGACTCTAGTTCCGGAAAAACGTGAGGAAATCACCACGGAAGGTGGCTTGGATATTCTGGGACAGATTGCTAGAATAGGAATGATAGTGGACAAATTGCAAAGTGCTAACATCCCGGTGAGTTTGTTTATTGATGCTGAACCTGCACAAATTGCGGCCGCTGTCAAGGTGCAAGCGAAGTTTATCGAACTACACACAGGAAAATATGCCGAGGCTAAAGATGAAACTACTCGTCACCAAGAACTAGCTTTATTAGCCAAGGGATGCGAGCAGGCTATTGCTACTGGTTTACGTGTTAATTCTGGTCATGGACTCACATATTGGAATGTGTTTCCTGTAGCAGCACTTCCAGGGATGGAGGAGTTAAATATTGGTCATACTATTATTAGTCGAGCTGCGTTAGTGGGAATAGAAAGAGCAGTACGAGAAATGAAACAGGCAATGGGGAATTCACGTGTACTCAGATCCACCAAAGGTGACATTTAAAAAGATTATTTCCTTCAAAAACTCACATCGGGTGGTAGAATAGACAGGTTCAGAAAATAATTGTCCCTAATGGCAATTTCGCAGTGCGAAATCTACATATATAGCTTTAGCCTAAACGCTGTAGAGAGACAACGAGCAAAAGTTAGAACCCCTGATGCAAGTGGCTAGGGCTATATAAAACCTAAGTAAACTTAAATAAACAGATCAAAACAAAAATGGGAAAGTATCATTACGTGTTAGCTAGTCAAAAATTTCTCCTCGAGGAGGAACCACTAGAAGAAGTTTTAAGGGAACGCATCCGTAATTACCACGAGCGAGAAAAAGAAATAGACTTCTGGCTAGTAAAAAATCCTGCCTTTTTGGAAGCGCCCGAAATGTCAGATATTAAGAAAAAATGTCCCCAACTACCAGTAGCTATTATTTCTACTGATTCTCAATTTATTACCTGGTTAAAATTACGTTTAGAACATGTTATAGAGGGGGAATTTACCACTCCCTTGGGAACTATTCATGACCCCCTAGCTTCTTTAACTAATGTGTAAATAAGTGAACATATAAACCAAGAATAATTACTTTGGTGCAATTTTACTAAACTATGCAAATACGTTTACCTAAAACTAAGCTAAAACTGAACCTACCAAATAATTTATCGTGTGCGCTTGCTTCTTTAGGTGCATTTTTAGTTGGGATGGTTAGCTATCCCAGTTCGGTTCTGTCTCAAGTCACCCTTCCTGCTTGCCAACCGCCCAGTGGGGAGGAGTATTTGTTATTATTTCTGACCCCCACAGCTAATAACCAAGAACAGTTGCGCACTGTTTTGCCATCGGAACTAAAATCTGTAACCTGTAAATACCTAGATCAAGTAGTAACAAGAGTAGGTGGTTTTAAGAAAGTTGAAGATGCTAATCGCTGGGCAAAATATGTCAGCAACGTTATAGGTTTGCCGGCCATTATTGCCCAACCAATAGGATCGGAACCGCCAAAACCCAATTATAATTACAGTTATAATCCAACCGTATTAGGGGATGGATTTGCGGTCTTGGTAGATTATTTCCGACGACCGGAATTGGCCAGCAATATACAAAAGATTGTCGGGGGTAACGTAGGATTAGTTTCCTACGGAGAACGTCCCTATTTATTGGCGGTATATACTACTAATCAAACAGAAGCCTACAGAACCTTACAAAAGCTGAACGAAAATGGTTTATTTGCCATTTTAGCCGATGGTAGAAAAGTAATGTTACTCCGGTCAGTAGTAACATTAAAATGAGTTGTTAGGGCCTGCTGAAATGATGACTTTTCAGCAAACCCAAAGTTTTAAGAAGGAGCCTTAGTTAACCAGTAACTTGCCAAGCAGGAGATAGTGGCTCCTAAAACCGAGCCAGCTAGGACTTGAAGGGGCGTGTGTCCGAGAAGTTCCTTAAGACGGTCTTGAAAGAATTCTGGTTTTTCATGGAAGAGCTCATCAACCATTTGATTGAGGATGCGTGCTTGCTTACCTGCTGCTTGGCGAACTCCCGTAGCATCGTACATAACAATAATAGCCACAACTGCAGCTAGGGCAAAATCTGGAGATGACCAACCTATAGTTTGCCCTACACCAGCTGCTAAAGCTGTAACTAGAGCCGAATGGGCGCTAGGCATACCTCCAGTGGTAACCAAAACACGGAGATCTAATTTACGGTGTTTGATAAATTCAAAAATGAGTTTTAATCCTTGTGAAACAAAACAAGCCACAAGTGCGACCAGTAGCACTCGGTTGTAGAAAATATCGCCGATGTCCTGCATGGTATTTTGGTGGGGTGATGGAATTAAGAGCAGCAGTTGTGTGTTGAAGGAAAGTGGGTTGTAGCTTGACTGTAGGTGAACAAGAATTCAGTGATTGCGATTAATGATAAAATGAGCTATTTCCTGTAGAGGGACTGCTTTGTCCCCATAAAAATCTAATTGAGCACAAGCTTCTTCCACAAGTTCTTGGGCCTTCAACCTTGACTCTTCAATTCCCCACAAACTAGGATAGGTGACTTTTGCACTTTCAATATCCTTACCAGCGGTTTTGCCGAGTTGTTCCTTGGTAGCAGTGATATCTAGAATATCATCTATAATTTGGAATGCTAGACCAATATTTTGAGAGTAACATGTCAATTTTTGTATATCTTGTGGAGAAGCACCAGCGATAATTCCCCCACAGACTACGGATGCTTCTAATAGTGCTGCTGTTTTGTGGTTATGGATAAAATTGAGAGTTTCCAGTGAAATATTTGACTGACCTTCCGATGCTAAATCTACCACCTGACCACCGACCAACCCAGGAGCCCCAGAAGCACTACCCATTCTGGCAATTACCTGTAAAGTCCTATCAGGTGGTACGGTTTGAGGGGTTTGGGTGGCTACAAATTCAAAGGACAAAGCCAACAGTCCATCACCAGCTAAAATGGCTACATCTTCCCCATAGACCTTGTGATTTGTCAATTTACCCCGTCGATAATCATCATTATCCATAGCTGGCAAATCATCGTGAATTAGGGACATGGTATGAATCATTTCCATGGCACAAGCTGTTGGCATAGCCATTCCTATAGTACCACCAATCATTTCACAAGTAGCAAGACACAAAATGGGGCGTACACGCTTACCTCCAGCTAGGAGCGAATAGCGCATGGCCTCATAGATTTTTTCTGGATACACTAGCGGAATGGATTTATCCAGAGCTGCATCACAAAGCTGCTGTCGTTCCCCAAGATAGGCATAGAGGTTAAATTGGGCTGGCTGTGATATTTTTTGAATTTTATCCGTTGCTACCATGCTGGGAGTCCTAAAAGTTTGAGTTGATGGTGATAAACAATGATCAATGCTAATTACTGCTGATTGGCTACTTGTAAATAGCTACAAACAGTATTTTGCAGCAACATGGCAACTGTCATGGGGCCAATACCACCGGGAACAGGGGTAATATATTCTGCCACCCGAGCAGTGGAGACAAAGTCAATGTCACCTACTAGGTGAGCTTTACCATTGCCATCAGTAATGCGGTTTATTCCCACATCTATCACAACTGCGCCCGGTTTTACCATTTCTGCTGTGATTAATCCGGGAATACCTGCTGCTGCTACCAGAATATCAGCGTTTTGGGTAATAGTTGTTAAGTTTTGGCTGCGAGAATGGGCAATAGTAACTGTAGCATCAGCTTCCAATAGCATTAGTGCCATGGGCTTACCTACTAAAATACTACGTCCTATTACTACTGCTTGTTTTCCTGCTAAGGGAATTTTATATTCTGCCAACAGTTTCATCACTCCTGCTGGAGTGCAACTGCGCATCCCTATTTCTCCCCGGACTAAATGCCCTAAATTAATTGGATGTAGTCCATCAGCGTCTTTGCTTGGCAGAATTCTATGTAGCAGAGCAATAGAGTCCAAATGCTTGGGTAAGGGTAACTGGATTAAAATTCCATCTACCCGCTGATCACGGTTGAGTTCCTCTATGATTTGTTCTAGTTCATTTTGGCTAGTCTCCGTAGGAAAATGTCTACCAAAAGTAGCAATTCCTACCTGATAACAGGCTTTTTCTTTGTTAGCTACATAGGTAGCTGAAGCGGGGTTATTTCCCACCATCAACACTGCTAAACCAGGGGGACGGCCTATTTTGGGTTGTATTTCTGTGATGGTTTTAGCCAGTTCTTTTTGAACTTTTGCGGCTAGTGTCTTACCATCAAGGATCTTCGCAGTTTTCGTTTCCATTGTTATTGATCTTTTCCGCTATCTTAATCACAAAACAGGCATTAAGCTCCCATTCAAGGTAAAAAGTTCTAGGTTTTTAGGAATGAAATATAGATAATATAAATCAAAACAGGAAAAAAGTCGTCATCAGTTTCGGATTTATGCCACAATTCTTTCCTCTAACCAACTCTAGACTACTTGCTAATCTTACCAGTCTCGGTTTTGTTTACCAAGTATTAACCTTAGCCTTACTTTTAATGATTAGTAGTTGTGCTAAGGGTAACTTGATCAATTTTCATTCACGCACCTTCATGGGGGCCAACATTACGCCCATTGCTAAGATTAAACCTGTGAACCACCCAGAAACTATAGTTTATATTCAAGGGAGGATTGAAAAACATGCTCCTTTGATTGCTGAGCAGGCATATCAAATTGCTGACTCTACTGGTAAGATCTGGGTTGTGATCAATCAAAATTCTGGGCAAAATCAAAATAATTTACAGCTAGGACAGGAGGTAGTAATAAAAGGTAAGGTAAAATATAAGGGTATTACTTTACATCAGCAGGAATATGGAGAAGTTTACTTAGAAGAGGAATAAACCGGGTCATTATGAGCAATCATCAAATACCAGAGGTGTCCATAGTCATTCTCTACCAAGATCACCAGTATCTCATGCAATTAAGAGATAATATTCCCCATATTGCCGCTCCCGGTTGTTGGGGGTTATTTGGTGGGCATTTAGAACTGGGTGAAACCCCGGAAGTAGCACTGGTGCGGGAAATCAAGGAGGAAATAGATTATCAATTATCAACGTTTGCAAAGTTTGGTATTTATCCTGATGACAACGTGATTCGTCATGTGTTTCATGCACCATTACTAACAGAGTTATCACAACTCACCCTATATGAAGGTTGGGACATGGCCTTATTAACAGATCAAGATATTATGGCTGGTAGTTGCTATTCTCACAAAGCTGGTCAGGTAAGATACTTAGCACACATTCATCAGAAAATCATGCTGGATTTCATTTATAGCTAATTGGGAATTGGTATGTACTTTTATGGAAATGACAAATAAATTACCTCGTTGGTTAACCTTTGCCTTGGCTTTCCCCATAATTATTCTGAATGGATGGTTGCTCATTCAGGTGATAAAATATTTTCAACCATTGGTTAGTGTTGTTGTTCTAGCTGTTCTACTATCTTTTGTCTTAAATTATCCAATCAAATTTTTTCACAGCCTAGGGGTTCCCAGAATCTTAGCTATTGTGGGTGTTTTACTTCTTACAATAGTGATGTTGGGAGCCATAGGCGTGATTTTACTACCTTTGATTTTTCAGCAACTGAATGAGTTAATCAATATTCTTCCCGCCTGGATAAGTTCTGGAACTCAGCAATTACAAGCATTTTTGGATTGGGCAGCTACCCAACAGGACTTACCTGTTAATATTATTGGTATAGCCACACAATTGTTAGAAAAAATTTCTAATCAAATCCAATCTTTTACCGGTAAAATCCTAAGTTTTGCATTTGACACAATTGGGTTTTTGCTAAACTTAATCCTGACCATTGTTTTAACCATTTACCTCATATTAAACGGGGAGAAATTGTGGGATGGTCTATATGGATGGTTACCTACCTACCTAGGGGTGAAAGCCAGAGCTTTACTAAAAGAAGATTTTCAGAATTACTTCATTGGACAAGCTACCTTGGGAGCGGTTTTGGGAGTGACCGTAACTCTAACATTTATAGCTCTGAAAATTCCCCCTAGCCTTATTATTTGGAATTACCATTGGTTTTTCTCCCTCTTTCCATTTGGCACGGGTATTGGCATTGGGATTGTAAGTTTATTGATAGCTTTAGAAAACTTTTGGCAAGCGGTAGAAGTGGCATTAATAGCAGTAACAATTGACCAAATTAATTCTAATATTGTTGCCCCTAGACTATTGGGAAATTTGACGGGTTTAAATCCCGTTTGGGTAGTAATTTCTTTACTGGTTGGAGCTAAATTGGGTGGAGTTCTGGGACTGTTAATAGCTATTCCTATTGCCAGTTTTATCAAGGATTTTGCTGATATTTGGCGACAGGGTCAATTACAGACTGATTCTATGGAGGGAAAGATCACCACCCCTAGCTGACCCTAACCTTCAGGTCAAAGCTATGAGTTAAAAAACATTAATAAGAAACATTAAATAATCATCAAGTTCCCATCTCTAAAGCTATAATGGCAAATAGTGCAAAAATAAAGTGCTAAAAAACTCTGCATCTCCTATGACCACACCAGAAATTCAACTACCCACCATCCCCATTAATGATATCCACCTGGTAGGAGACCGTAGTAAGCTGAGTAAAATGTATCAGCACTACGTAGAAATGAAAGATAAATATCCTCACGCGCTGCTAATGTACCGTGTGGGCGACTTTTTTGAGACTTTCTTCCAAGACGCAATAATTGTATCCAGAGAATTAGAACTAGTTTTAACCAGTAAACATGGTGGTGATGTTGGTCGGATAGCTATGACAGGTGTGCCTCATCATGCTTGGGAGCGTTATGCTACTCAATTGGTAGAAAAGGGTTATGCTGTAGTAATCTGTGATCAAGTGGAGGACGCATCCCAAGCAGTAGGTTTGGTAAAACGGGAAGTTACCCGTATACTTACGCCAGGCACTGTGTTAGAAGAGGGTATGCTTAAAGCTAGTCGCAATAACTATTTAGCAGCTGTAGTAATTGCTGCAAATCATTGGGGTCTAGCATACGCTGATATCTCAACAGGGGAATTTTTGACGACCCAGAGCAGTGAGTTGGAAAATCTTACCCAAGAGCTGATGAGATTACAACCTGCGGAAGTGCTCTTTCCCACCAATGCGCCAGATCTGGGAACTCTACTTAGACCAGGAGAAACTTCACCTTCCCTTCCTCAATGTTTACCACCGACATTTTGTTATAGTTTGCGCTCCCAATTGCCCTTTTCCCAGGGGGAAGCTAGGAGTAAATTATTACAAAAATTTAAATTACGCTCCCTGGAAGGTATTGGTTGTGAGCATCTCCCTCTGGCAGTTCGCGCTGCAGGTGGACTACTGGAATATATTGAGGACACCCAAAAGCAAAATTCTGTACCTCTCCAGCTATTACGTAGTTATATTCTCAATGACTATCTAATTTTAGACCACCAAACTCGCCGGAATTTGGAAATTTCCCAGACGGTACGCGATGGAACATTTCATGGCTCTCTCTTGTGGGCCTTAAACCATACTACTACCCCTATGGGAGGAAGGGCTTTAAGAAGATGGTTGTTACAACCTCTTATTGATATTAAGGGGATTAGGTCACGACAAGATACTATTGAGGAGTTGGTGGAAAACACCCCCCTGCGTCAAGATTTACGGAAATTATTACGGCAAATTTATGATTTGGAACGATTAACAGGTCGCGCAGGTTCTGGAACCGCCAATGCGCGAGACTTACTGGCGCTGGCTGATTCTTTTTCTCGGTTACCCGAGTTGTCACAACTGGTAGCACAGGCGCGATCGCCATTTCTCAAGGTTCTACAAAAAGTTCCACCTATAGTTGAAGAGCTGGGTAAGAAGCTACATGCTTATCTGGTGGAAGCACCACCAACCCAGTTAAAGGAGGGTGGTTTAATTCGTTCGGGAGTTGATCGTATATTAGATGAGAGGAAAGCCACAGTAGAAGCAGATCAACATTGGATAGCAACCTTAGAAGTTGATGAAAGAGCAAGAACGGGAATTCCCACTTTAAAGGTGGGATTCAATAAGACTTTTGGTTATTATATTAGTATTTCTCGTTCTAAGTCTGATCAAGTTCCTGAGAATTACATTCGTAAACAAACACTAACCAATGAAGAGCGTTATATTACCCCCGAATTAAAAGAAAGGGAGGCTAGAATATTAACAGCTAGAGATGATTTAAATCAGTTGGAATATGAAGTATTTGCTAACCTACGGGATGAGGTTGGTTCCCATGCAGAAACAATTCGGGACATTTCTCGTGCGGTAGCTGCTGCTGACGTATTATGTGGTTTAGCAGAATTGGCAGTACATCAGGGTTATTGTCGTCCCCAAATGTTACAGGGAAGGGAGTTAGAAATTATTGATGGTCGTCATCCTGTAGTTGAAAAGTCCTTACCTGCAGGATTTTTCGTTCCCAACTCCACTAGACTCGGTAGTGGAACAACCCTACCTCAGGATCCCCAAGAGCAAACTGTGTCCTATCCTGACCTAGTTATCTTAACTGGTCCTAATGCTAGTGGTAAAAGTTGTTACCTACGCCAGTTAGGTTTGATTCAGTTAATGGCCCAAATTGGTAGTTTTGTACCCGCTAAGTCTGCTCGGTTAGGAATTTGCGATCGCATTTTTACTCGTGTGGGTGCAGTAGATGATCTTTCCACGGGTCAGTCCACATTCATGGTAGAAATGAATGAAACCGCTAACATACTAAATCATGCCACTGCTAATTCTTTAGTGTTATTAGATGAAATTGGTAGAGGAACAGCAACATTTGATGGTTTATCAATTGCCTGGGCAGTAGCAGAATATTTAGCAGCGGAGATTAAAGCTCGCACTGTTTTTGCCACCCACTATCATGAATTAAACGAGTTAGCAAGTATTCTTAGTAACGTAGCCAACTATCAAGTAACCGTGAAAGAATTACCAGACCAAATTATCTTTTTGCATCAAGTGCAACCTGGTGGTGCGGATAAGTCTTATGGGATAGAAGCGGGGAGACTAGCGGGTTTGCCACCAGTAGTTATTGAAAGGGCCAAACAAGTGATGGGACAAATCGAAAAACACAGCAAAATTGCCCTAGGATTAAGATCGGGCCAATAGAAACTATTCAAAAAGTTGGGGTTTACAAAAAATGATGTATGTTACCTTACAAGTAAATGGAGAAAGTCGAACTTTTCCACCAGCAACTTTTTTACCAGAATTACTTGAAAAACTGGGTTTTAACCCTCGGTTGGTAGCTGTGGAATACAATGGTGAAATTTTACACCATCAATTTTGGTCACAAACCCAAATCCAGGATGGTGACCACCTGGAAATTGTTACCATTGTGGGTGGAGGGTAAATGAGTATTTTTCCCACACTCTCCAGGATAAAAAAATGAAAAGTTTTGTAAACTAAGATCAATAATCTTTATATTTATGATGGAACCTCCGTGCAAGAAGATTTTCGGTTGATTGTGGATTTGGTTTCAGTGTTTGCTGTCGCTACTTGTGGTGGAATGTTAGCAGCTTTGCTGAAACAACCTGTCCTCCTAGGATATTTGGTGGGAGGAATGATTGTTGGACCCACCGGACTGGGTTTAATTAGGGAGGTAGTGCAAGTAGAAACTCTTGCGCAATTTGGTGTAGCTTTTTTATTGTTTGCCTTGGGGGTAGAATTTTCCTTTAGTCAGCTAAAAAAGGTAAAGGCTATAGCGTTGGGCGGTGGGGGATTACAAATTATTCTCACTATTATTACTACTGTGATTGTTTGTGGTATTACCGGTGCTTGGGAAACTTTACCTGCTAAGGGTGTATTTTTGGGTTCTATTCTTTCTCTCTCATCTACAGCAGTTGTTCTCAAATGTTTGATGGAGCGTAATGAAACAGAGACAACTCATGCTCAGGTGATGCTGGGGATTTTAGTGATTCAGGACCTAGCTCTAGGTTTAATGCTAGCAATTTTACCAGCTCTCCATCAACCAGGAGAATCTATAGGTTTAGCACTGTTCACCGCTATCGTGCGCATTGCTTTATTTGCAGCTGGTGCTGTAGTTGCTGGTATTTGGATAATGCCACGTGTATTGCGTTTTTTAGCACGCACGGAAAGTCGAGAGTTGTTCCTATTGGGTGTGGTGACCTTATGTTTATCTATTGCTATCCTCACTGAATATTTGGGTCTTTCTATTGAAATGGGAGCTTTTGTCGCAGGGTTAATGATTTCTGAAGTGGAATATGCAGACGAAACATTAACGATTGTGGAACCCCTACGAGATGTTTTTGCCAGTTTGTTTTTTGCTTCCATCGGGATGTTAATTGATCCGGTGTTTTTATGGCAAAATCTAGATTTGATTCTCGGTTTAGTAGCTTTGGTGTTCCTAGGGAAGTTTTTTAATTATTACCCCTTGGTTAAATTATTTCGCTACCCACTTAAAACAGCTTTGATTGCCGGATTAGGATTGGCTCAAATTGGTGAGTTTTCCTTTGTGCTTGCTAGTGAGGGTCAGGTGTTGGGACTGGTTTCCCATCACGTGTATTTGTTGATTGTGGGGACAACAGCTGTTACTTTAATGTTGACTCCCTTCGTACTCAGAGTCATACCATTTTTATTTAATTTAGTAGAGTTTATACCTTGGTTGAAACCTTATTTAGTGGATGAACGACCAGAGGATTTTACAGAAGACCTACCTACCAAAGATCATGTGGTAATTTGTGGTTATGGTCGTATCGGTCAAAATTTGGTGCGCTTGCTAGAACCCTACCAGTTACCCGTAGTAGTGATTGAACAATCAGAAAGTCGAATTCAGCAGTTACGGGAATCGGGAATACCTTATGTATATGGTAATGCAGTTAGTTTTCACGTGTTAGAAACTGCTGGAGTAAACTATGCCAAAGCAATGGCGATCGCTCTTCCTGACCCTACAAGCATTCGTCTATGTTTAAAAAGGGCTTTGGAGTTATCACCGGAATTAGATTTAGTGGTGCGTGCTACTCAGGATAAAAATATTGAGGTACTTTATCAGTTGGGTGCGAAGGAGGTAGTGCAACCAGAATTTGAAGCTAGTTTGGAAATGGCCTCCCACTTACTAATGGATGTGGGATTGGGGAAAGAGATAATAGGGCAAAAAATGCAGCAAATACGTCAAGATCATTATTTGGACTTACGACCAGAATGCTCTGCTGCTCAAGTTTCCCAACATCTACAAAAAGTCACCCAGGATTTAAACCGTCGTTGGTATGACCTACCTGTTAATTCTCCTTTAATTGGGATGACCCTAGAGGAATTGGATATGCGTCGTCTCATTGGAGTTAGTTTAATGGCCATTCGTCGTGCTGATGGCACGGAAATAGATTATCCCCATAATGGTACACGACTACAATCAGGCGATCGCTTGTTAGTGGTGGGTGCAGATGAGGAACTAACAGCTTTAGTAGATTTTGCCCAGGGTAGTATTGCAGTTCCAGGGGGAGCAGGTGCTTGTCAGTGGATAACAGTTCGGTCTAATTCTCCCATTTTGGGTAATAATTTGGCGGATTTGGTTTATAAAGATCATGGAATAAAAGTGCAAGCAATCCGTCGGGATGGTAAGTTAAGTGGCAATCCCACCAATGTGGATCTGAGAGTTGGGGATCAGGTTTTACTATGTGGTAATTTGCCTCAAAATTACCCAGAACAGTTGCAACAGTTACTTGATAAGCCTTTTGCTATACAAGCCGTATCCGATATTCATGAATGAATTTGAATATCTATTATGTTAGTGGATTGCTGTCATGGGACACCTTTAAATAGGCAATAGCCAGTCTATTAATTGTAATATGGTCATCTTGAGAATCCACCACACATATACAGTTGACATCTTGCCAAAAAATCCTAGCAGTGATAGTATCACCGGTAGTCAATTTAAACTGCACAGTAGTTTTCTGCTTGATCCAGTTTTGTATTTGTCGAATACTGGGTAGAGTAGTGTCAAATTCTATGGGTGGCATTTTGGGACAGAAGAAATAAGGTTAGATTAGTTTGACTAGCAACAATTTAAATTTGATCATCGAAAATGACCATAGAATTTACAAAGTATCACGGTTTGGGCAATGATTTTATTCTGATTGACAATCGTTGTGACCTAACTCCCTAATTACCCCGAAATGGCCATAAAAATGTGCGATCGCCATTTTGGGATTGGTGCTGACGGTGTTATTTTTGCCCTTCCTGGTCAAAAGGGAACAGACTACACCATGAGAATTTTCAATTCCGATGGTTCGGAACCGGAAATGTGTGGTAATGGTATTCGCTGTTTAGCTGCTTTTTTAACCGAATTAGAAGGAATCTCCCGCAGTAAGGACTACTATTTGATTCACACTCTAGCTGGTATAATTAGACCCCAACTGACTGATGATGGTCAAGTGAAGGTAGATATGGGTTCACCCCGTTTACTCGCTCAGGAGATTCCCACAACCTTAGTACCTGGTGACAGCAAGGTAATTAATCTCCCCCTAGAAATTGGGAAGCAAACCTGGCATATTACCTGTGTAAGCATGGGGAATCCTCATTGTATTACCTTTGTGGAGGATGTAGCTAGTATTCCCGTAGAAATTATTGGTCCTCAATTTGAACATCATCCAGTTTTTCCTCAACGCACTAACACAGAGTTCATTCAGGTTGTTAATCCTAGTCACTTAAAAATGCGAGTGTGGGAAAGAGGAGCAGGTATTACCCTAGCGTGTGGTACAGGTGCTTGTGCTTCCCTAGTTGCTGGAGTTTTGAATAATTTATGCGATCGCATGGCGACTATAGAACTACCGGGAGGGAATTTAGAAATTCAATGGTCAGAAACTGATCAAAGAATTTATATGACCGGTCCAGCAGAGCGGGTATTTACCGGTAAAATATAGGGAATATGGGATTATCTTTTAGTGGTAAAGACAGTGGTAAACATCATCACCATCCCACCTAGTAAAATGAGGACTGCTAGTCCTCCAGTGATTAAATCTAAAGTATTGCTGTTGTCCATAATTTGTGCTTTTTGAGGAATGTCAAGGCTAACATTATAACTGGAGTTTAGACTAAAGAGAGGAGCGATCGCATTGAGATTGAACAAGGGATTTCCTAACCGGTATAAAACTGGAATAGCGATCTAATTTGAAACCACAGATAAAAATATGAGGAAAGTGATATAAAAAGGTAAGGACAAAAAACTCATAAACATTTATAAAACCAATGCCACTCATAAATACAATTGATGTGACCATTTTCACGAGGTTTACTATTCCCCTCTTAGGTAGCTCTACCAACGAACCGGTGGACAATACCATGGTGGTAGCAGCAGTTCTCCTCAGTTTAGTAGTTATTTACCTAGCTAGTAAGGTAGGGGGTGAACTATCCAACAAATTAGGATTTCCACCGGTTCTGGGTGAATTAGTGGGAGGTGTAGTTATTGGTACATCAGTCCTACATTTACTAGTATTTCCAGAAGGTGGTACCGATAGCTCCAGTTCCTTGATTATGTCCTTCTTGCAAATTACCGCTGGGTTAACACCAGAAGCTACACCCGCAGTATTTGCTGCTCAATCG
Organism: Raphidiopsis brookii D9; assembly: GCA_000175855.1. Taxonomy (GTDB): domain Bacteria; phylum Cyanobacteriota; class Cyanobacteriia; order Cyanobacteriales; family Nostocaceae; genus Raphidiopsis; species Raphidiopsis brookii. The sequence goes on along the minus strand of ACYB01000005.1, from coordinate 10,395 downwards.
GAGGTAATTTCCGTTTTAGCCGAATTGGGTGTAATTATTCTTCTGTTTGAAATAGGGTTGGAGTCCAACTTAAAAGATTTGATGGAAGTTGGCATTCAAGCGTTTGTCGTCGCAGTGGTAGGAGTAGCTGTTCCCTTTGCAGCGGGTACAGCAGGGTTGATGATAATTTTTGGCATTGCCCCAATACCTGCTATTTTTGCTGGTGCAGCTTTAACTGCTACTAGTATTGGTATTACCTCCAGAGTGCTTTCGGAAATTGGTAGGTTGAATTCCAAAGAGGGACAGATTATCCTTGGTGCAGCTGTCATAGATGATATCTTAGGAATTATCGTTTTGGCGGTGGTTGCCAGTTTAGCTAAAGATGGTGCGGTTGATGTGGGTAACGTAATTTATTTAATAGCCAGCGCTACTGGATTTATTATTGGTGCCGTAATCCTCGGTAATATTTTTAACAAATCCTTCGTGGCGATCGCGGATGTGTTGAAGACCAGGGGGAGTGGTAATTCCCGCTTTTATTTTTGCGTTCATCATGTCCTACCTGGCGGACATTATTAATCTAGAAGCGATATTAGGAGCATTTGCAGCTGGATTAGTTTTAGAGGAGACAGAAAAGAGAAAGGAACTGCAGAAGCAAGTTATACCAATTGCAGACATGTTAGTGCCAATTTTCTTTGTAGCAGTAGGAGCGAAAACAGATTTAGGAGTGTTAAATCCAGCTATACCAACCAATAGAGAAGGACTGGTGATGGCTACCTTCCTGATTACAATAGCGATTATTGGTAAAGTGATTACAGGTTTAGCCGTTTTTGGTCAGCCAGGTATTAACCGTTTAGCCATTGGTGTAGGTATGATTCCCAGAGGTGAGGTAGGGTTAGTATTTGCGGGAGTTGGTGCAGCTAGTGGAGTGCTTTCCAAACCTTTAGGAGCAGCAATAATTATGATGGTAATTATCACCACCTTTTTAGCTCCTCCCCTGTTACGAGTTGTCTTTCCCCAAGGGGAATCTTCGGTTGCAATAGATTCCACCTCAGAGGTATAGGGGAAATGGGGAAACTTGAAACTTATATTTGTATATTACCGTCCCGACATATAGCCTTAGCCAAGAGATGGTTATCTACAGACTTGGCAACCACGACTTGGCAAAATTCCCAGATTGGGATATTGATTAAGTCTATGATGTTAAACATAGGAGAAGGGATTTGAGACTACACTACTTACTAACGGGAACAATTGGAACAGTTCTTTTACTGTCTTCACCTAGTTTAGCGGCTCAATTTGACTCTTGGCGGTTTGATGCTAAGGAAAACAAGCTAGAATTTAGAACAACTGGAACCGTTCAACCACAAGCTCAATTAGTTTTTAACCCTACGCGATTGGTAATTGATTTACCTAACACCAAATTTGGTCAACCCCAAGTTGCTCGACCCATAGGTGGTGGGATTCGTGTAGTTCGCATAGGACAGTTTGATCCCCAAACTACCCGTGTAGTAGTGGAATTAAATCCGGGTTATACGGTTGACCCTCAAGCTATCAAGTTTACACCTGTCACTGGTAGTCGCTGGATAGTGCAACTACCAAAACTAGAGCGGGTATTCTCCAACACCCCACAGGATAACAATAATAAAGATGACAACTCCAATTATAATTTAGCAACCATAGATTCTTCCCAATCTCCACCAGAGTTTTCTTCAGCGGGAAAAACCCAAGTTGAAAAATTACAAACTACTGGAGATGGTTTCTTCATTCGCACTAGTGGTATCTCCCCCCAAGCTAGAATCAACCGCAGTGTTGACCGGACTACCATATTTATGAATATTGCGGGTGCGAGTTTGTCCCCACAATTAACAGCAAGAAGCATCTTGGTTAATCGTCATGGCGTTACTCGGGTTCAGCTGATCCAATTGCGAACTACACCCAGCACAGTCCAAGTCAGCTTGAAGGTAGATCCAAAAAGTCCCGATTGGGAAGTAAGCACTGTTGGCGATGGACTGGTGATTTCACCAGTGAAGGGATTTGTTAACTCACGGGAGGGAGGTCAAACCCTAACCCCTAATTTTCCTGATATTAATGACGTAGAAAATAATAATGAAACTGGGACTGATATCATTGAATCGGTGCAGTTAAGCGACAATGGTACAGAGTTATTAATTAAAGGTGGTCACAAATCATCTGTAACCACAGGTTGGGACAGAGGTTCCGCCATGTTTCGCATTAGTATTAATAATGCCAAATTAGCACCTCAAGCTTCCAGAGTCAATTTACCACCTAACAGTCCAGTATTAGGACTGCGTGTCCAGTCTGGGACGTTAAACAATGTAATTATTCTAGTACAGCCAGCATCAGGAGTTCGTATTGGTCAACCTAATCGAACTAACAACGGCATGTTGTCCTTGCCAATCGAAAGGGTAAGATCGCCAATTGGCTTACCCCCCCTGGGTCCAGATGGAAGTAATCACTTACCAGATCCCAACGCCAAACCAGAAAACAATCCCCTTCCTCGTCGTACCACCCCTAACGGTAAATTGCTAGTTATGATTGATCCAGGACATGGTGGCAAAGATGCAGGAGCTATAGGGATTGCTGGGGTCCAGGAAAAAGATATTATTTTGCCCGTTAGCCTAAGAATTGCTAAAATTCTGCAAGAAAATGGTGTAGAGACCGTATTAACCAGAGATGCTGACTACTTTGTTACCCTTCCAGGAAGGGTGGAAATGGCACAGCGCACTGGAGCTGATATATTTGTCAGTATTCATGCTAATTCAGCAGGTCTTAATCGTCCTGAGGTCAGCGGATTAGAAACCTATTATTATGATAGTGGTTTAGAGCTAGCACGAACTGTTCACAACAAAATTTTGCAAAATGTCAATGTCAAGGACAGAAGAGTCAGGAAGGCAAGATTTTATGTCCTGAGAAAAAATTCTATCCCCTCGATTTTGGTAGAACTTGGTTATCTGACGGGAGAAGAGGATGTGGCTAATTTACAAAGGTCTACCTATCAAAATCAAATGGCCCAGGCCATTGCTCAGGGAATTCTCCAGTATTTAAAACAAAGATGAACTGGTATTCTATAGTATGCAGTATGCTAACCTAGTCTCTATTCTTCTATGCACCCATATCCCACTTTTGAAGATAATCCCCAAATCAGCAACCAGTTTCTAACTCTTGAGGAAATTCCCAAATCTCCCATTGGTGTGTTTGACAGTGGTGTGGGTGGATTAACAGTCTTGCGACAAGTTTATCAGCAACTACCTAATGAGTCGGTTATTTATTTTGGGGATACGGCCCATCTTCCCTATGGTATCCGCTCCCAAAAGGAAATCTTAGGATATGTCAGGGAAATACTCAATTGGATGGAACAACAGGGGGTGAAAATGGTGATTATGGCCTGTAACACCAGTTCCGCTCTCACTTTAGAAACAGTTCGTTTGGAATATAAATTCCCTATTTTGGGAATGATTTCGCCTGCTACTAAGTTTGCTGTAAATGTGGGTAAGCGGATTGGTGTGATTGCCACGCCTGCTACAGCTAAAAGTAATGCCTATCGTCAGGCAATAATGGAACTTAAACCTAATGTTCAGGTATGGCAAGTAAGTTGTCCTGAATTTGTTCCCTTAATCGAACAAAATCGCCTTCATGACCCCTACACTCTTGCAGTTGCTAAATCCTATCTCGAACCTTTATTAGCACAGGAAATAGATACTTTAATCTATGGATGTACTCATTATCCTTTACTTGAACCTATAATAAAGACTCTCATACCAAATCACATTCATCTGGTAGATCCTGCAGTTCATGTTGTTAGGGTCTGTCAGCGAGAGTTAGAAATACTAAACATCAAAAATCACCTATTACCTATGCCCACTCGTTTTGTCGTTAGTGGGTCTCCTCAACACTTTTCCCAATCGGGAACGCCATGGTTAGGTTATACTCCCTTGGTGGAGCAGGTGCAGTTTTGCCCAACTGTTCCCTACTCCCTCCGTTAGGAGATCTTCTGATAGAACGTCTAATTTAGGTTGATTTTTGTTGGTTGCCAACTACTATTGAGAAAGCAGTAACTGTTAGGTGTGTACCGTTATGACAACTAAAAAACAATTTAATAGCTTTGAAGAAATGTTATCGGGATCCGATGTACCCGTGCTGGTCGATTTTTACGCTGAATGGTGTGGTCCGTGTCAGATGATGACTCCCATCTTGGAGATGGTTAATACTCATTTCCAAGGTCAGCTAAGGGTTGTGAAAATCGATACTGAGAAATATTCTCAATTAGCCACTCAATATCGCATAGAAGCATTACCAACTCTCATCTTGTTTAAAAATGGTCAGCCAGTTAATAAAATTGAGGGTGTAGTACAAGCACCTCAATTAATTGAACGTTTAAAAGCTTTGATTTGACAGTTATTTGATAGTTAGGGAATAATTGGGGGACTTAGGTCCTCTAATTACCTTCTAGCGTTTAGACAACACCATTCTTGACGCTGCCAAACTTTATCTAGTACCCAACTGTTTTTTCCAATATGGTAATTACGGATGGAGACTGTTCTACTAAAATACCACTAAATATTCCCCAGGAACCGGGTTTGACCAGGTCCGTCATTTGTGGAATTAACTCAATAATTACGTCAGCTAAGATGTTGCAAACTATGCCATCTAGGGGTTCAGTGAGAATTTCTGTTAGGGTATGTACACTACCTAGGGCGCAGGTTAATTTTTCTGGATTGAGATGATTCAAAATACAATTACTATTAGTCGATTCTACTGCTAAAGGGTCATTATCTACCCCATAGACTTTTTTCGCACCTAGTAGAAGTGCGCCTATGCCCAAAATACCTGAACCACAGCCAATATCTGCAATTACTTGGGGATCACTATTTTGAGTTAAATATTTTTCTAAAGATTCCAGACACAATTGGGTGGTGGCGTGATTTCCCGTACCGAAAGCTACTCCCGGGTCAAGACGGATAACCAATCTGGATGTGGATAGGGGTATGGGTAGCCATGCAGGATTAATCAAAAACTGATTACCTATTTCCTGAGGTTGCCAATATTGCTTCCAACTGGTAGACCAGTCCTCTTCATTAATTTGATGCCAATTTAATTCGGGGGTAGGTAAACCAATAGCTGTTGAATCTTCATGTAATAATGTTGATAAGTTAGTGAGGTCTGATAATTGTGTCTGTAAGGTGGAGAGATAAGCTCTAATTAATAGAAGCCTATCCTTTTTTTCCACAGCAACGCCCCGACAACCTAAGGTTTCTAAGCGCCAAAAGATAGAATCTTCCAAGTCAGGTGTACATAAAATTTGGATTTCCCACCAGGTATTTGTCATTATGTTTTTGTCATTACTAATGTTCATACTCAATTCCCCCATTTCCCCAACCCAAATCTATAGGGTTACTGTATAAGCATCCCGAATTCCAGAAACTTGTTTAATTTCTTCCAGAATGCCATCTGGCAATGGGTCATCAATACTCAAGGCCATAACCGCATCACCACGCACAATTTTTCTCCCCACTTGCATGCTGGCAATGTTGACATTGAAACTCCCCAATAAGGAACCCAATTTGCCAATAATTCCTGGCATGTCTCGGTGCAGGGTAAATAGCATATATTTGCTGGGTGGTACATTGATAGGGAACCCATCTACATCTGTGAGGTGTATTTCCTTCTCTCCTAATAAAGCACCAGTGACAGAATGAGTTCCTAATGTACCTGTAGCTTCTAAATGCAATGAACCTGCATAGTCTCTAGCTGAAGCATCTCTAGTCTCAATGACTCTAATACCTCTTTCTTTGGCTTCTATGGTTGCATTAACATAGTTAACCCGTTCCCTTAATGCTTGATATAGTAGTCCTTTTAATGCTGCTACTACTAAGGGTTGACTTTTGTTGGTGGCCAGATCTCCTTGAAGTTTAACATTCAGTGTTTCTATTCTCCCACCTGCTAATTGTCCTACCAGATTACCTAGGGTTTCTGCCAACTGCATATAGGGTTTGAGCTCTTCTATAATGTCAGGCCCTAATCCGGGAATGTTTACTGCTGAGCGAGCTGGTAGCCCTAATAATACATCCCTAATTTGCTCCGCCACGTCTATGGAGACGTTTACCTGGGCCTCTGTAGTAGATGCACCTAAATGAGGCGTAAGAATTATTTCTTTGCCCAGCGATCGCAGGGGGGAATCTCCCAGGGGTTCAGACTGGAATACGTCTAGTGCAGCACCAGCAATTTTACCGTTTTTAATGGCATCCGCTAGGGCCAACTCATCAATTATACCACCCCTAGCACAGTTAATGATGCGGGTGGTGGGTTTCATTTTACCTAGGGTTTTAGCATTAATTAAGTTGGTTGTTTTCCGGTGTTTTGGAATATGTAGGGTGATATAGTCCGCTTGTTGAAAAAGTAGGTCTAGATCTACCAGTTGACAACCAATTTGTTCGGCCCTTTCGGTAGAAATAAAAGGATCGTAGGCCAATAATTTCATACCCATGGCTTTGGCCACATGAGCTACATGGGAACCTATTTTTCCTAATCCAACAACACCTAGAATTTTTTTGTATATTTCTGCACCAACAAAGGTTTTTCTATCCCATTCTCCCTTTTTTAGGGAGGTATTAGCATCAGGAATATGACGAGATAAGGATAACATCATTGCCAGGGTATGTTCTGCTGCTGCGATGGTATTTCCTTCAGGGGAATTAACTACTACAATGCCTTTTCGAGTGGCAGTTGGCACATCAACATTATCCACACCTACACCAGCACGACCAATAATTTTTAATTGGGTACCAGCTTCGATAATTTCTTCTGTAACCCGGGTTCCCGAACGAATCATGAGTGCGTCATATTCACCAATGATTGCTACTAATTCGGCTGGTTTTAAGCCTGTTTTGACATCAACTGTAGCTACTTGAGAGAGAATATCAATACCAGCTTGATCAATTGGATCGGAAACAAGAACCTTAGACATAAGTACGTAAACTAATGATGGCTAATAATTATAGGTTTCACCTGACCATTTGGTAAAGTGAGGGTTGAAAACATTTTATTTCAATTGTAGAAAACGCTAGAAATTCTTGTGAAGTAGAAATAATTGTGTTACATTGGGGATGCAATCAGTAATGGCTAATGACTATGCTGAAAGGTTTACTAAATCTCTTTTTGCAGAACACCTGTCCTCTTTGCCAACGTAATACACCAAACTTATTTTGTCCATACTGTAATCAACAATTGCAAAAAAGTTGTTTACATGACCCCAATTGCTCATCCCCCATACCTCTTTTTACTTGGGGTAACTACGGGGGAATATTAAAAAGGGCTATTATCATGATGAAATATGAAAACCGCCCAGAAATAGCACTCTTTTTGGGCCAGCTCTTAGGAGGATCATGGTTGTTAAATTCTAGCTGTAAATATCCAGCTCCTGTAATCGTACCCATACCATTACACCCGGATAAAATGAAAATACGAGGTTTTAATCAATCTGAGCTTATTGCCAGAGGTTTTTGTGACGTGACAGGGCTCAGGTTAAAATCCCATGGATTAATGAGAATCAAACATACACAACCACAATTTGAAATATCAGCTGATAAAAGGCAAAAGAACTTAATGGGTGCTTTTGATTTGGGTAAGGATTTTGTCAATCACTATCCTAGTAAACCTATATTGTTAGTTGATGATATTTACACTACAGGAGCAACCGCTAATTCTGCTACACATACCCTCGATGGTTATGGAATAAATGTCATTGGTTTCGCTACTGTAGCCAAAGCTATTAAGCATGGTCCATAGAATATATACTTTATTCATAACCTGTTAACAAACTATGAACAGCTACTGTATGCATTTTCTTAACAAGGTACTTATTCTACCCATAACTCTTTTGTCAATAATTATTTACTCTCATCAGGCGATCGCCCAGACTAGAAATAGAGATAGTAAGGATAATATATATAATCCGATTCTATTAAAGCTAGAAGGGGAGATTACAGATAAATTAACCATCAAGGATATTCCCACAGGTCAGGGGGGATTTGCTCGCGATTATCAAATTAACCTGAACAAGGGAGATAACCTAGTAATTGATGCGTCTTCGGAAAACTTCGATACAATTATCACACTTTTAGGTCCCAATGGTTCGACGGTAGGAGAAAATGATGATGGTCCAGATGGCACCAGTAATTCCCTGTTATTTGTCCGCATCACTGAAACCGGGAAATATATTATCAGGGTAAGATCTTTTGGGGAAACTGGAGTTGGTAGCTATAAACTCAAGGTGACAAAATTGTTACCAGCAAAATAAGTAATTTTACGGGTAATTGGGATAATTAAAACCAAACCGCCCACCCCATAATAAATGGAGTGAGCGATTGTGTAATAATAAACCTGGCATCGAGCTATTTTGACATAGGGCAACCCCCATACTATCGTCGCCGCAACAGCGTTTCACCTCTGAGTTCGGGAAGGGATCAGTGTGGTTCCACCGCACCATAGACACCAGGAAAACCTCTCGGTTTCAAAGTTTCCACTTCAAAACCCTGAAGACTGCATATATTTCGATAAGAGTAAATTCAATTTCTGAGGTCAAGCCCTCGGTCTGTTAGGACTCCTCTGCTACATACATTACTGTACTTCCACATAAAGCCTATCAACGGGTCTTCTCCCCGTGACCTTACCTACTCTCGTAGTGAGAACACTCATCTTAAGGTGGGCTTCCCACTTAGATGCTTTCAGCGGTTATCCTCTCCGAACTTGGCTACCCAGCGTCTACTCCTGGCGGAATAACTGGTACACCAGCGGTTCGTTCCTCCCGGTCCTCTCGTACTAAGGAGGACTCCTCTCAATGTTCTTTCGCCTGCACCGGATATGGACCGAACTGTCTCACGACGTTCTGAACCCAGCTCACGTACCGCTTTAATGGGCGAACAGCCCAACCCTTGGGACGTACTTCCGCCCCAGGTTGCGATGAGCCGACATCGAGGTGCCAAACCTCCCCGTCGATGTGGACTCTTGGGGGAGATCAGCCTGTTATCCCTAGAGTAACTTTTATCCGTTGAGCGACGGCCATTCCATGCTGCGCCGTCGGATCACTAAGGCCGACTTTCGTCCCTGCTCGACTTGTTGGTCTTGCAGTCAAGCTCTCTTTTTGCCTTTACACTCGTCGCACGGTTTCCAAGCGTGCTGAGAGAACCTTTGCGCGCCTCCGTTACCTTTTAGGAGGCGACCGCCCCAGTCAAACTGCCCACCTGAAACTTTCCTCTCACCGGCTTACGGTGATGAGTTAGAATTCTAGCTTCGCCAGAGTGGTATCTCACCGTTAGCTCCCTTCCCCCCTCAAGGAGAAGTTCTTCGCTTCCCACCTATCCTGCGCAAGCCAAGCCCGAACACAATTCCAGGCTACAGTAAAGCTTCATAGGGTCTTTCTGTCCAGGTGCAGGTAGTCCGTATCTTCACAGACATTCCTATTTCGCCGAGTCTCTCTCTGAGACACCATCCAGATCGTTACGCCTTTCGTGCGGGTCGGAACTTACCCGACAAGGAATTTCGCTACCTTAGGACCGTTATAGTTACGGCCGCCGTTCACCGGGGCTTCGGTCGTCAGCTTTATGTTTCCACTGACCAACTTCCTTAACCTTCCGGCACTGGGCAGGCGTCAGCCCCCATACGTCCTCTTTCGAGTTAGCGGAGACCTATGTTTTTGGTAAACAGTCGCCTGGATCTCTTCACTGCGACCTGCCTTTCGGCAGGCACCCCTTCTTCCTAAGTTACGGGGCCATTTTGCCGAGTTCCTTAGAGAGAGTTATCTCGCGCCCCTTGGTATTCTCAACCTCCCTACCTGTGTCGGTTTCGGGTACGGGTACTATATGTTCATCACAACCCTAGCTTTTCTTGGCACTTTCCTTTACCACTCGACCGTCGTAACGGTCTTCCCAATCCATTCAGGGTGTGGCTATCTTTCATGCGTCCCTAGTTTTGCTCCCATATTGTAGTCCGGGATTGTTGACCCGGTCTCCATCGACTACGCCTTTCGACCTCGCCTTAGGTCCCGACTAACCCAGAGTGGACGAACCTGCCTCTGGAACCCTTAGGGTTTCGGGGCATTGGATTCTCACCAATGTTTGCGCTACTCAAGCCGACATTCTCACTTCCGTCTCGTCCACAGCTGCTCGCCGCTACTGCTTCTCACTACTACGGAACGCTCCCCTACCGATTATTTCTAATCCCACAGCTTCGGTACATCACTTAGCCCCTTTCATTTTCGGCGCAGGATCGCTTGACTAGTGAGCTATTACGCACTCTTTCAAGGGTGGCTGCTTCTAGGCAAACCTCCTAGTTGTCTTTGCAACCCCACCTCCTTTTTCACTTAGTGATGATTTGGGGACCTTAGCTGGTGGTCTGGGC
>ACYB01000006.1 GCA_000175855.1 Raphidiopsis brookii D9 | reverse complement strand
TCTGGCAAGTTATAATTAATTACCGGGCGATAATTACCTAGCTTATCCTTGTACTTCGGATCGATGGTTACACGGTTACTGATATCAGGAGGCATTTCACACATAAATGCTAGTAACAGTTGACGCGAGATTCTATTAATCAGAGTTTCGCGCAATTCCGCACCATATTTGTTCTTGTGATCAACAGCATCAAATAATTCCGTATCAGGGGATCCGGTTGCCCATCCCCAACCATCATTGTGAATATCCATGGCAAATCCAGATTGCTTGGCACGGAATGTTCCATCTCGCAAAGTGCCAATACCTGAAGTTACCAAAGGTCCACGCATAGTTCCAGTTACTTCTGGCATCAGAGCCCAAGCTAAAACGAAGGGGTGATCCATTAAATGCCGCCCAATCATACCACTTGTGTTAGGTAAATTACAAGATAGCATGAGTCGGGCATTTTCCACAGCATTTGCTCCTAGAACAAATAATGTCCCCTCAACTTTTAGAGGAGAATCAACGGAACCGGTTTTTTCGTTTCCATAATACTTGTACTCAATGCTTTGTATACGGCCGTTTTCACGATTGTAATTGATATGGAAAGCTACTGCTTTTGGTAATATGTGAACCCGACCTGTTTCTAGAGCTCTTGCTAGGGTACGACGAGCATCATATTTAGCTTGAGCTGGACAAATTGGCACACAATTAGCGTTCCCTTGACAACGTTCTCCATATTGAACAGGAGTAACACTGCTAACCCCTTGAGGCACAAATAAATTACCCTGATTATACTTAGGATTGGGTATGCCATTACGTCCCTGGGGGAAGGTGGAGAATTTTAACTCTACGGTTTCGCCACAAACCTGAACCTTTGTGCCATCCACCTTTTCTATAACTTTCTGGTCTAGGAATGATGGTGGCATTTTTTCCATGGGAAAGACATATCCGTCTTCAAACTTGAGGCCCAGGCTTTTCTGCTCTTCTACATCTCCAGAAACCCCTATTTCATACTCTGCTTGTTGATAATAAGGCATCAGGTCGTCGTAAGAAATCGGCCAGTCCAGACCCTGACCATAAAGACTTTTGGTCTTGAAATCATTGGGCAACATTCTAGGTGTCTTCGCTTCCCAATGCATGGTTGTTCCTCCTAGGACCCTAGTATAAGAGCCACTAAGAGTCATTGGACCCTTTTCTACAAAATACCCGTTATCGTCCATGGGACTTTGGACATAGTGATTTTCTGGATAGGGAGAGTTGGGATGCTTTTCTGTGGACCCATAGAAGGTATCCAAATAATGTTGAAATCCTGACAAGGTCAACTCTTTAGCTTCTCCCGCTTCCAGGATTAGGACGGTTTTTCCCTGTTGACTCAATGTTTTAGCAACAATAGCTCCAGCTATCCCTGCTCCCACTATTACCGCATCATATTTCGGTAATAATCTATCGGGTGTAATAAATGTTGTTGTTTGAGTTGTTGTTTGATTTTGATTCACATTAGGCTCCTGAATAGGGAGTTCTTCCTGTTGCCAAGTAGCACCAATGATGATGCCATGCCTAGCATTTTTGGTTTTATCATTAGCATCCCCATTCAAAGGGTAATAAGCTACTAATCCTGCCTCATTTCCACTCAAACGGCGGTTCATGTTTTGTTCAATTTCCTCTGGGGTGCGGGCAACATTCCACAGCCTGACCTCAGCCATTTTACCTTGAAAGAAACCATCATTATTTGGCCAGTTACTCTTTCCTATGTAGTTTAGCTTGCGTTCCACATTGTCTGGAAGACGGAATGGTTTCGTTTGAATCAATTTACCATTTTTGTAAAGTTTAGCTTCTCCAGACTTATCGATGGTAGCAGCGACATGTGCCCACTTACCTATTTCTAATGCATTGGGAACTTCAACAGCATATCCCCCCGTACTGGTGAATGTATGGAATGCCAGAGAATTAGATGTTCCTGCATGAGCCAAAACAATATTGTTTCGTCCTTGTCCGTTGCCAAAGTCAACAATTCTCGACCAGTTCTGTCCAAAACTACCGTACCAGACCCATGCTTCCACTGTAATTCCCTGGGAATAATCACTATTGTCTGGTGGTAAAACCACATGATTCCATTTTCCGTCGAAGCAAAGCACATTTTTTTGACTCATTTAGTACCCCTATTTCAGACTGTTATTGTTGTCTCGTAACGGTATTTGAATTAGCTAACTAAACCTTTCAGCTTGGTTAGTATAATACATTTGCCAATTTTACAAATATAGGGCTGAAACCCAATAAAATCGTCACGATATCAATCCGGTTTCAGAATTTTGGCAGCAGTATTGCTAGTAAGCATAAGTTATTTTGCCCCCAACTTCGATGCCTTCACCTAACCATGATAAACAATATCACATTCAATTTGATTTTGTCTACCACTCAATTCTAAAGTTTAACATTACTTAACTTTTTACTTTAGAGCTTTTGATCTACATATTCCATTCAGTCATCAAAACCATTGCTAAATCCGGACTTTAGCTAATATTCATAGGTTAAGTATAAGTTAAATTGATGTAATAAAAATTACAAGTTTTTGACTGTTTCTTAACAATTTATCCTGCTGATCCAAAAAGAGAATATATGTAGGCCGACCTACTTACATAAAAGTTTCCTATTTACTTCATCATAAAATTAAGAATGAAAAATTTGTGAAGATTTAGTGGAGATTTAGTGGAGATTTAGTGGAGATTTAGACTCAAGAGACGAGCGATCGCTAAATAGTCAGTAAATCGAGGGACTAAAAACAAGGGATGTCTGTTAAACAGACACCCCGATAGCGGAAAATGAAAAAAGCACAACCAAATTTCATATAAACGCTATACACATTTATACACAACTTGTGAAGTTCCGTTTATGTAGGGCAAAGGACACAACATTTATCCAGGAACTAACTTAATAAGTAATTTGACCATAAGCTATAATTATAGTCTTATGGCCGCCAATTAGACATAGCTCCTAAATATCCTGATTCAAAGAATTAAGAATGCAAAATAGTGACCTAGATATCTCATTATCTGGATATGACTATGAACTACCTCCAGAATTAATTGCCCAGAACCCCGTGGTTCCCAGAGATAACTCTCGCTTAATGGTAATTAATCCCCCTGCAGGAACACTAACACCCCCACTAGACCACATCTTTAGAGACCTACCAGAATTGTTAAAACCTGGGGATTTATTAGTGATGAATAATACACGAGTTATCCCCGCTCGACTATATGGTCGCAAGTCCACAGGAGCAAGAGTGGAAGTGTTGCTTTTGGAAGAAAAACAACATAATTGTTGGTTAGCATTGGTTAAACCAGGTAAATATTTTAATATCGGAACTGAAATTATTTTTGATGATCAGGGATTATCCTCTGTGAATAAATTAATACCCCAACTCACTGCTACGGTGATTGAACGGGATGAGAATACGGGCGGTAGATTATTGCGATTTGATTTGCCTATAAATGTTTCTTTGCTCCATTTTTTACACAAATTGGGAAAGATTCCCTTACCACCTTATATTAATAACTCTCATGCGCTGGAGGAGCAATATCAAACTGTATATGCTAAACACGACGGTGCTGTGGCAGCTCCCACAGCAGGACTTCACTTTACACCAGAACTATTGGTCAAGTTGCGAGAGAGCGGTATTCAACAGGAATTTCTCACTTTACATGTTGGTGTCGGTACATTTCGACCAGTGGAAGTGGAAGACGTTACCACCCACCAAATGCATGAAGAATGGATAGAAGTTAGTGGGGACTTAGTAGAGAAGATTTACGCTACCAAAAATGCTGGAGGGCGAATTATTGCGGTTGGTACTACGGTAGTTCGCGCTTTAGAAGGTGCTGCCCAAAGTGGTTCCTTACAACCGTATACGGGCAAAGTTAATCTCTTTTATTTATCCAGGCTATCAATGGCGTGTCGTGGAAGGTCTTATTACTAACTTTCATCTACCTCGTTCTAGTTTGCTTATGTTAGTTAGTTCCTTAATTGGTCGAGAAAGACTACTAGATGTTTACAACCAGGCGATCGCATCTAGATATCGTTTCTATTCTTTTGGTGATGCCATGTTGATTTTACCAGAAGCAAGAATTTGTTGCAGTTAAATTGGTAGGCGATTAATATCCTTATTGCAGCCAATTACTACCATCGCTGAACCACGTTCCAGTCGTTTACCAGGGTCAGGATTAATCTTAAACTTACCATCCTGACTAACTGCTAGTAAATTTAGACCATAACGATTTCGCAACTGAATTTCCGCCACGGTTTTACCATGAAATTCATCGGGGACAATCAACTCTACAATACTATTATCTGGGTCTAGATCAAACCGGTCTAAAATTGACGGCTTAGTTAGGGTGCGTGCCAAAGCACAACCTGCTTCGTATTCGGGAAATACTACATGGTCTGCACCTACTCTTTTTAGCAGCTTACAATGTACCTCACTGGAAGCTTTAGCAACCACATGGGGTACACCACCTTCCTTAACATTAAGAGTGGTAATAATACTTTCCTGAATATAGTTGCCAATAGCGACAATAACCGTATCAAACTCAAAAATGCCCGCTTCTTTAAGTGCTGCTGACTCAGTGGAGTCTAACTGCACTGCATGAGCGACAATTGACTCATTTAATGCTTCAGATACCCTTTTTTCATCCACATCTGTAGCTAAGACCTGATAACCCAAACCGTGTAATGTGGAACAAACAGAACGACCAAAACGACCTAATCCAATTACTGCAAATTGGTTATTGTCTTGTTTTAAACTGCGAAAGAACTTCAATGATGAAATGTCCATAAACTAACCTACAAGCAAATTTCCTTCTGGGTAGTGAACTCTACTGGGACGAGGATCTCCTAATATTGCTGACATTGACAATAAAACACCGACCCTTCCTATATACATTGTGACAATTATAACTATTTTAGCAGCAGTAGAAATACTACCAGTTATCCCTGTGGATAGTCCCACTGTACCAAAAGCTGAGACCACCTCAAAAAGAATTTGAATGAACTCTAGTTTTGGGTCAGTCAAACTAATCAAAACTGTTGCTGACAAGACCGTTGCCAAAGAGCCGAAAACCACACCTATGGCTTTTAAAATAAGATTTATGGCTATTTTGCGCTCATAGAGCCAAACTTCCTCTTTACCTTGAAGTATTGCTTTGGTGCAGCTGGTTAATACCCTCAAAGTTGTTGTTTTTATCCCACCACCCGTACCACCCGGACTAGCACCAATAAACATTAAAGCAATGGTAATAAATAGACCTGCATCACTCATTTTACCAATGTCAATGGTGTTGAAACCAGCTGTTCTTGGAGTAACAGACTGAAACCAAGCTAATAATAGTTGATCGGAAAATCTAAATTTGCCAAATGTTTCTGGATTTCTAATTTCTATGAGAAAAAAAGCTACTGTCCCCACTACTAATAATAGTAAGGTGGTACTAACTGCTACTTTAAAATCAAGGGAGAATGCCATGAATGTGGTTTTTCTTTTTAAGCGATCGCGTAACCACAGATACATATCTAAAATGACTTGATAACCAATTCCGCCAAAGATGATTAACCCAGTGACTGTAAAAACCACGAGTAGGGAGGTTTGATAACCTATCAAATTATCTTTAAACAGACTAAATCCTGCATTATTAAAGGAATTGATGCTGTGAAATATTGCTAACCACATTCCATAACTCCAGCCATGGTCAGGGACAAAAGCGGGGAGCAAGAGGAAAATTCCCGTAATCTCAAAAATTATAGTTGTAGCAATAATGGAGCGAATAATTTGGCTACTACCACTCATACCCGGACGGTCTAGAGCTTGTTGAATAGCTACCTTTTGCCTTAAATCAAATCTTTTGCCAATTAGTAAAATCAAGAAGGTGGTAGTTGTCATATATCCCAAACCACCGATTTGTACTAGCAGTAAAATCAGTAGTTGACCCCAAAAGGAAAAATAAGTACCCGGATCAACCACTGACAGTCCAGTCACACAGACTGCGGAGGTTGAGGTAAAAAGTGCTACTATTGGGTCGTTCCATGTACCATTGCTAGTGGAAAAAGGCATCATCAACAAAATGGTTCCACATAAGATAACCGCCATAAACCCCAAGCATATCGTCCGAGCAACAGTCATAACCAAGTTGAGTTAAGTAGTTTTTTCAGGTATTTTTTTTTATTGAGCAAACAAAATTGCTTTATATTTTAAGTTAAACAGATATGTGCCACTTCTAAAACATATTTTCCAGAGTTTTGATTTTTAGTGATTTTTACCTTTAAGAACATGAGTACAAAAATCTATCAGCAAATCCAAGAGTTTTATGATGCTTCCTCTGGTTTATGGGAACAAATTTGGGGTGAACACATGCATCATGGCTATTATGGTGCGGATGGAAGAGAAAGAAAGGAACGTAGGCAAGCACAAATTGATTTAATTGAAGCAGTGCTAAATTGGTCAGGAGTAAAACATGCAGATGATATCTTGGATGTGGGTTGTGGAATAGGTGGTAGTTCCCTATACTTGGCCCAAAAATTTCATGCCATGTCCACAGGAATTACCCTCAGCCCAGTTCAATGCGCTAGAGCCAAAGAAAGGGCACTGGAAGCCAATTTACAATCAAGGAGTAGTTTTTTAGTGGCTAATGCCCAAGAAATGCCTTTTGATGATAATTCCTTTGATCTAGTGTGGTCATTAGAAAGTGGTGAGCACATGCCAGATAAAACGAAATTTCTGCAAGAGTGTTATCGGGTGTTAAAACCAGGTGGCACACTCATCATGGTAACATGGTGTCATCGTCCCACGGATGTTTTAACACTGAGTGGGGATGAACAAAAGCACCTGCAAGATATTTATCGAGCTTATTGTCTACCCTATGTGATTTCTTTACCGGAATATGATACGATCGCCAGTCAATTAGGACTAAAAAACATTAGGACTGCTGATTGGTCAACTGGGGTTGCACCCTTTTGGAATGTGGTAATTGATTCTGCTTTTACCCCCCAAGCATTCCTGGGGTTGTTGTTTTCCGGTTGGACTACAATTCAAGCGGCGCTCTCCCTTAGTTTAATGCGCCGTGGGTATGAACGGGGTTTAATTAAATTTGGTTTGTTATGTGGAGTTAAATAGCCCATGAATCAGTTTCCTCCTTCTAATTCGCCCATAGTTGCCACAAATTGGCTCCACAGCTTGTGGAAGTTTTCTAGACCTCATACAATTATAGGTACAACTCTAAGTGTGCTAGGTTTATACTTGCTGACTATTGGTGTGACTAACTCTAGTTTCTCTGTAGTAAATTTAAGCCAAATTTTAATTACCTGGTTAGCTTGTATATCGGGAAATATTTATATTGTAGGTTTAAATCAATTAATAGATGTAGATATTGATAAAATCAACAAGCCTCATTTACCCGTAGCTGCAGGAGAATTCTCCGAAGACCAGGGAAAGTCCATTGTGATTACTACGGGCATTTTAGCTCTAGCTCTAGCTTGGATTAGTGGACCATTTTTATTGGTTATGGTAGTAACTAGCCTAGTAATTGGAACCGCCTATTCCTTACCACCATTAAGGTTGAAGCAATTTCCATTTTGGGCAGCCTTATGTATTTTTTCCGTGCGGGGAACTATTGTCAACTTAGGACTGTTTCTGCATTTTAGTTGGCTATTACAAAGAAGCCAGGGCATACCTTTTACCCTATGGACTTTAACATTATTTATCCTGGTTTTTACCATGGCGATCGCCATATTTAAAGACATACCTGATTTAGAGGGGGACTTGCGTTATAACATTAATACCTTCACCATAAAACTGGGGAAAAAAGCGGTATTTGATCTTGCCCTTTGGCTACTAACATTTTGTTATATAGGAATGATTATTGTTGGTATCTTCCAGTTAGCAGAAATTAACCCCACATTTCTAGTCATCAGTCACACCATACCCCTAATATTCCTATGGTTAAAAAGTCAGAAAGTGAACTTGGAGAGTAAAAAAGAAATTGCCAAGTTTTATCAATTAATTTGGAAAATGTTTTTCCTGGAATATCTAATCTTTCCCATTGGTGCCCTTTTAAATTAATCTCTTTAAATTAACCCGATAGAAAATGTCCAGAAATAAAGTTTATATTGTAGGAGCAGGACCAGGAGATATAGAGTATCTAACAGTAAAAGCCTATAGATTGCTGGGGATTGCTGAAGTTTTAGTATATGATGCACTAGTAGACGAAGAATTATTAAATTCTGTCCCCAGTAACTGTTTAAAACTAGATGTAGGGAAAAGGGGAGGAGGTATAAGCACCTCCCAAGGAGAAATTAACAACCTATTAGTGAAATATTATCGAGAAGGTAAACAAGTAGTCAGACTAAAAGCAGGAGACCCATTTATTTTTGGTAGATGTATAGCAGAAATTACCGCCTTAAAATCAGCAGGTTGTGAATTTGAAATCATTCCAGGAATTTCCTCAGCTCTAGCAGGGCCATTATTAGCTGGAATACCACTAACAGACACAGTTTTAAGTCAGTGTTTTGCCATAGCTACAGCACATGATCCTGAAATTTTAGATTGGGAAGCTCTATCAAGATTACAAACCCTAGTAATTTTGATGGGAGGAAAAAACCTGGAGATAATAGTCCACCAATTACTCAGACATGGAAAATCCAAATCCACACCTATAGCGATTATTCGTTGGACTGGAACTGCCAAGCAAAAAATTTGCATAGGTGAACTTGGTAATATAGTGGGAAAAACCAGAGACATACCACTTTCTCCCGTTGTAATCGTGATTGGAGAAGTTGTGGGACTTAGAAAATTCCTGGAAAAAGTGTAGAAAAAGATAGAATAGATTAGTTATTGCTTCCCCTCCTTGAATCGTGTCAATCAACATCCCCATCACACCCCTAAGCGGTAAAACCATCCTCGTCACCCGCGCAGTAGGACAATCTAGCGAATTGAGTCACGGAATAACCAATTTAGGAGCAAGAGTAATTGAACTACCAGCACTAGAAATTGGTCCTCCTTCCAGTTGGAGATCCTTAGATCAGAGCATATTGGAATTATCCACTTTTGATTGGTTAGTTTTTACCTCCACTAATGGGGTCGAATCCTTTTTTGCGAGAATGGCATTGCAATATAAAAATCAGCAAGCCTTAATTAGACGAGCAATAAATAGAACTAAAATTGCTGCTGTTGGTGAAAAAACAGCTCAAAGCTTGAAAATGCACCAAATTGAACCAGACTTCATCCCTCCTGACTTTATAGCTGACTCCCTAGTGAACAACTTTCCTGAAAATTTAGCAGGTAAAAAGATCTTATTCCCCAGAGTTGAAAGTGGAGGGAGAGATATTTTGGTCAAAGAACTAACACAAAAAGGTGCCCAAGTGGTGGAAGTTCCCGCTTATGAATCTCTTTGTCCCCAAAGCATACCTACCACAGCACAGCAGGCCTTGATTAATCATTCAGTAGATGTAATTACCTTTGCCAGCTCCAAGACAGTCAAGTTTTTCTGTGTACTATTAGAAAATAATTTACCTCAAAAAGCAGAACAATACTTAAACAAAAGTGCGATCGCCTCTATTGGTCCACAGACATCCAAAACTTGTATAGACTTACTAGGTCGAGTAGACATTACCGCCCAAAAACATACCATTGATGGACTAATAAAGGCAATTGTGGAATGGTCAAAAAGCCTAAACTAATCAATCAGATTTGTAAATTTTGTAACCTATTTTGCAAGAAATGACCCCATTGAGCTGCCAAGGGAATCTCGGTGAAAGGTATGTTTAGAGATGGAGCAAAAGCAGCACCTGGGTAAAATATGAACTCCAGTTCTATTAAACGACCCTTGTTGGGCGGTTTATCCAACCCGACCGCTTGACCATCTATCAGAAGGCGGACTTCTTGAACATCCACCAGAGAAAAGGTCTGCATTTGAACAATGGCTTGGGGTGTGGGTTTTCCCCAGGTAATCTCGTTGTCTTTTTGACCAATTACCCCATAAATATCATATTTAGAGCGTTGAAAACCTTCAGCCCAGAGACGATAAGTTTCAACCTTTTGATATTCCCTTGCACCTTGCCAAGCCAACCAAAAAAAAACCCCCAGTAAAGGTAACCAAAAAAGACCACGTTCCATAGTTTACAGATATATTGAACTATTTGGAGCTAATATAGCTAAAGTACATCATAGCCTTAGCCAGAACGCTTAGGAAAGTTTGATATCTAGATTAGGGGAAATCTTGAATTTGCTTGAATTTGGGATTCAGAGCAGCTAAAAATGAAAGAAAGACAAAAGACAGTTATCATGGGACTGAGTGAAAAATTCAAGAAAAAACCCCCAGCGGTTTTGTCCGACTAGGGGGAGATTTAGTTATCAGGGTGCATCTACCACCCTAATATCCCGTAGCAGGGGAGGACAATCCGGATAAATTTTGAGCTGGGTTAATTTTAATTTATTTTATAGGCTATAGGCAATAAAAAACCCCCTAAAGGCGCATAACCAGTTAGGGGAGTTGAAGATCAAGGTGCATCTACCATTAAAGTGTTCCAGCGTGAATTAGTTAAATCCGGATAAAGTTCCTAAACCATCCAGGAAAAAAATGATGGTCGAATGGGAACATTTGTCAAAAAAATCCTTCCAAAGTGTTAGTAAAATATTTAGTATGGTACAAAAGGAAACTAGAAACTTTTTAGGCAAGAAGCAAGTTTTAGGAGGCAAACAGGAGAGGTTGTGACCCAGGAATTTCACATTTCCGTAACCCCAGTAGGGCAAAGTGACTACTTGGTGCGGACGGAACAAGTCGCACCTGGGGTGCCCTTGGCAGAAGAACTGGTTACTTGGCCTGTAGCTGAATGGTTAGCAGCTGCGGAACATTTAATGAATGACCCTTTAAAATCAGTGCTACAGGGGGAAGGCTTGACCCAGCCCGCTGCGGGCACTGCCAGAAGCTCTGTAAACCTTGTGGCATTAGGTCAAAAGTTATATAATGCGCTGTTTCAAGGTACCCTCAGAGATAGTTGGATTACAGCTCAGGGAGTTGCCCAAAATCAACAGCAGTTGTTGCGATTGCGCTTAGGACTAAAAGACAACAAATTGGCACGATTACCGTGGGAGGTTATGCATGCGGGGGACCGTCCTGTAGCTACCGGTCCCTATATTGCTTTCTCTCGCTATCAAAACGGTGTTCTTTCTGTGTCAAGTCCCACACGCTTACCTACACGCCAAGAAGAAAATCTCATCAAAGTGTTAATGGTAATTTCTTGTCCTGTGGATCAAGCTAAACTTGACTTACTTAAACAAGAAGCATTTAATTTGAAATCAGAGTTAAATCGTAATGACTGGGTTCAGAAGGAAAGTAATAAAGACTTACCGGAAATTGAACTAACGGTTTTAGAACAACCGGGTAGAGAAGAGTTAACTCGGTCCTTGGAACAGGGAAGATACCATGTTCTTCATTACTCAGGTCATAGTAATGTAGGGTCTCAGGGGGGGGAGATCTATCTAGTCAGTCGTCGAACAGGACTAACAGAATCACTAACTGGTGATGATTTAGCAGGGTTACTGGTCAATAATAATATTCAAATGGCCGTGTTTAACTCCTGTTTGGGAGCTTACAGAGCTAAATCCGATAGTGAAGGAGATACGGGGGAGCAAAACTTAACGGAAAGTTTAGTTAAAAGAGGTATTAGTAGTGTTTTGGCTATGTCTGAACGCATTCCTGACGAAGTAGCTTTGACATTAACACAATTATTCTATCGTAATCTTCGTCAAGGCTACCCTCTGGATTTATGTGTAAGTCGAGTGCGTCAGGGGTTAATTTCCGCCTATGGTTCCCATCAGGTGTACTGGGCTTTGCCTACGTTGTATTTACACAGGGAATTTGAGGGTTTTGTCAGACCTCAATTAGGTCCTTCTGGCAGTTCAGAGTTTTTTGGAGATTATCAATCAACAATAAGCGGATTTGAAAGCGAAGTACCCGAACACAAAATAGATGATTTGGAAGCTAACCCAGGTCTAGAAGAGATTATGGACTATGGGTTAACAAAAGAAACATCAGATTTAGACTGGTTAGAGGATAGTCAGTGGGATTTAATGGGTGGAGTTAACCATGACCAGGAAAATGATGACCAAGATGCAGCGATTGTAGCGGACTTGTTGCGCAGAATTGATAATAAACCAGTTGCCAGTGAACAACTAATCGTCAAAGCTGAACCAGGAATACTAATTAAGGGACAGGAAAGCACCGGAGGGGAAAATGAATTTGATGGTTGGAATGATTCAAAGACTGCTAAATCATCGAACCAGCTGCATAGAGACCCTAGGAGAAGGGTTTCTCCAGATGTGCCATTACCACCAATAACTAAAGTTGCCATTGACCGTAAGCCCAAATTAATTTGGGAGTGTTGGTGGTCAGTAGTTTAGCCGTGATTATTACCCTAATCTGGTGGTGGAATCGTCGTTCATCGGTCTCTGATATGCCAAATATTGCCTCCTCTCGGGAAACAGTGGAAGCAATTAACCTACAAACAGCTAAAACCGAAATTGTTTCTAGCCAAGCAATAACGGAATTGAGCCAGGGCAATTTAGAGAGAGGTCTTGTCGCTGTGGAAAAGCTATTAGACCGAGGTGATTTTAAACTTGCAGATACTGCTCTTTCGTCAATTCCTTCCAAACATTGGAAAAATCCTGCTGTTAATTTTTTGCGGGGAAGATTGGCTTGGCAGTCCGCTCAAATGCGAGATAAGAAATATAGTATTGATGATGCCCGACGTTACTGGGAAGTTGCAGTCAAGAGTCAACCTAGTTCTATTATGTATAATAATGCACTAGGATTTGCTTATTATGCTGAGGGAAAGTTGAATTATGCTAATGACTTCTGGTTTAGGTCAGTTAATCTTTCCTTAAAATCTAATAAGGTCTCCCTAGATTCCCTAACTGCTCACGGGGGATTGGCTTTGGGTTTATATAAGTCCGCAAATGATCAACCTCCCAATAGAAGGCAAAAATATATTGACGAAGCAATAAAACTGCGTCAAATGATAATTGAGAAAGAACCTGAGCAATTTACAGTGGAGAGGTTGACTCGGAATTGGTTGTGGACAGAACAAGCCATTTCCGATTGGCAGTCCCTCCTGGAAGAAAATCCAAAAAGGTGATATAAAATACATAAGATATATTTCTCATCAGTGTTAAATGAATTAGGTTAACACTACCGACAAAAAATCTGGTTAGATATATAAACATCTGAAGAATTCAGGAACTGAAAAAATGAAAAAAGTACAAGCCATAATTCGTCCATTTAAGTTGGACGAAGTAAAAATTGCTCTCGTGAATGCAGGAATTGTTGGTATGACGGTTTCGGAAGTTCGGGGTTTTGGTAGACAAAAGGGCCAAACGGAACGCTACCGTGGTTCTGAATATACCGTTGAGTTTTTACAAAAACTCAAATTAGAAATTGTGGTTGAGGATAACCAAGTTGATATGGTAGTAGATAAAATTATTTCTGCTTCGCGTACCGGAGAAATTGGCGACGGCAAGATTTTCATTAGTCCGGTTGATAGTGTTATCCGCATTCGTACCGGTGAAAAGAATGGTGAAGCTGTCTAGATTTTATCTGAGCAATTATTAACCACTAATTAGGGTTAGAGAACTTTGTATTTGCTCCTATAATTCACAAGAAGCGTTGTTGAAGGTCTTAATTCAGCAGCGCTAGTTTCTGTAGCCAAGGTTATAAGTCCTCTAATCTGATTCTAGGATCGGCTACTTTTAACATTAGGTCAGCAATTAAATTCCCAAAAATTAATAATACAGCACTCATCACTAAACTGGCCATTACTAAGTATTGATCTTTTGCCAAAACAGCTTGTAAAGTCAACTTGCCCAATCCTGGCCAGTTGAAAAAGTTCTCTGTGATAAATGCACCACTTAATAGACTTGCTAATTCAAATCCTAGCAAAGTGATTAAAGGGTTAATAGCATTTCTTAAAGCATGAACATAAATAACTCGATTTTCTGGTAGTCCTTTGGCGCGGGCAGTTTGAATGTAGTCTTGGCGGAGAGTGTCTAGCAGTTGACCACGCATAATCCTTTGTAAGCCAGCAAAACTGGTAATACTTAGGGCAATCAAAGGCAATATTATATGCCAACCAACATCTAATATTTTACCCAACCATGTCAATTCAGCATGGTCAAGACTAGTAATATTACCTACTGGAAATAAAGGGGTGGTAACTTGAGCGACAAACAACAGAAATAGGGCCGTAATAAAACTAGGAAAACCCTGACCAGCATAACTCAAAACTTGAAGAACCTTATCCGTGGCCCGATTTTGTTGAACAGCAGCAATAATACCCAGAGGAATAGCCACCGCCCAGGTAACAGTCAAAGATGCAACTGCCAACAATAAGGTATTTGGTATCCTTTCCCAGATAAGGGAAGCTACAGGACGTTGGTAAACAAAACTAGTGCCAAAATCACCCTTAGTGATGATTTGCTTGAGCCATAATAAAAATTGTTCCCACCAAGTTCTATCCAATCCAAATTGCCGCCTAATTTCCTCAATTCTTTCCGGGGAAATCTTGGGATTTTGCCTAAGTGTGTCTATATAATCCCCAGGAGAAAACTTCATGACAAAGAATGACAGTGCAGAAGCCAGAAAAATGGTTAGCAAAGCCTGTAATAAACGCTTAGCAATGTAAATATAAGTCTCGTCGTTAATCAGTTTAATTAACCAATTCGGAATCCTAATTAAAGGAGTTTTAATCTTTGTCATGAGCAACTCTGAGTTTTAATAACCTATCAATATTCTACTAGAGAGATAATTGGCACATCAGGTAAATATTTACGTCCTTGCAAATCTTTAAGTTCAACAATAAAACCAAAGCCCACTAATTCACAACCGATTTTTTCTAGCAACTTGGCTGTAGCACTAGCAGTACCGCCAGTAGCAATCAAATCATCTACAATTAGAACCCTACTCCCAGGAGTCAAAGCATCCTGATGTACTTCTAGACTATCTGTACCATATTCTAACTGATAATCAATCCTGTGAACTGCTGCTGGTAACTTTCCCTTTTTCCGGACGGGGACAAAACCGGATGCTAACTTATAAGCCAAAGGTGCACCGAAAATAAAACCTCTTGACTCCATACCTACAACACAATCTAGCTGCATTCCTAGGGTTTCACATTTTTCTGCCAAAAGGTCAATAGTATAGCGCAAACCTTGGGGATCACAAAGTAAAGTAGTAATGTCCCTAAATAAAATTCCAGGCTTAGGAAAATCGGGTATGTCACGAATGAGAGATTTTAAGTTCATACTAGTCTGGAGTTCACAGTTAATACAAAATATGGTAGAATGGTGGGAACTAAAATGCAATCAAAGATCACGAACTTGCCATACTAAATTTTTCACTCGTATATTACAGGATATTTTAGAGCATGAACTCCTATGCAAGCACAACTACATTTGATCCCCCCACTGCTAGTTCTACTCCAATAATTTTGGAGAACTTGCCCGATCCCCCCTGGTAAATGGAGTATGTCCTAGGAGAACCGCCACAGACATTGACCTAATCCTACTGGCAATTGAGTCCATAGAATTAGGTGGTTCGGAGGCCATACTCACCTTTGCTCAGGAACTGGAACTAAATCAGGTGATCAGAAATCGGGTTAATTTATGGCGAATGCGTGCTGCTAACCCGCTGCGCAAGGCCCACACCCGGCGTCCCCTGACTACTATGGAGGCCAAGTGTCTAGTGATTATTACCTCTTATATGGCCAAAAGATTGACAGTGGTGATTCGTCAGCTACTGATGATATATCAACAACTATCGGAAAAACAAATTCCTCTGTCCCATAATTTGCGTCTGGCTAATTATTTAGAAAGATTTAGAACCCATTTTAAAAGCCGCATGAATCCCAGACGTTCTGTCCTACTTACACCCAATAATTCTGATGAAAAGTTAGATCAACTTGCCATAGATTTATTAGCCAAACTACTATTTTGCACTGGTACAGCAGGTATGCAACGCTTTTGGATTTCTCTTTTTGACGGCGAGGTAGAATGAACATTCAACGTAAATATAGTTTACCTAATTGCACAATCCTTTTAGAAGGATTTAGTACTGCTCCTTCGACAAATCTCTTATCTCAGAGTCGTCCTGAGATGTCCATACTCATTAATGCTGAATGCTACCTGTCCGGTTACAATCAACCCATAAGTGGGGGCCGAGAATTTTTTGAGAGTTTGGTCAGGTCCGTAAGTGGCTATGCACAGGAATTTCTAAGTAATGTACCTAATCCTCACGCCCACAGCAAGGGGTCAGAGTTAGTGGAATTAGAAAGAATTAGTAGTGACAGACACCAACTAATTGTACATTCAGATTCTAGTATGTCCCCAGAGAACGCCCTGAGAATAGACATAAATACGGTTGGGCTATTTGATTTAGTGGAGGCGGTTGATCAATTTTTTGCCGATAGCCAAACATTGCCAGAACTGATCTTGCAATTACAACCGGTTAGCAGGAGTTATGGTGTGTCTGGTCAGGTGGCACTGAGACAAGCAGTGCCAGCTACTGTAGGAGTGTCCAGTCTAGCTATCGCAGCCCTGTCCCTAAGCTTTATTGCCCCACCCCGGTTTAGCCCAAACGCACAGAATACACCAACTAACCGGGAAACATCAGAATCATCATCTGTATCCGATTCCAAACTAGCATCTAATATTCAAGATTTAGAAGCACTGCTCAATACTGTTCCAGAAATTACTGACCCCTCCCAGTTGAAGTCTTTAAACCGACAAGTGTATACCCAAATTAATTCAAAGTGGGAAAATCGAGGACAAGTGAGAGAAAACTTGATTTATCGTGTTGGTGTTTCAGCAGATGGTCGTATTATAGGATATAAGTCAGTTAATCAAAGTTCTAGTGATCAAATAGAGACAACCCCCCTACCAGGGTTGTTATACAACCCTGTCAGTGGTACTAGTAATAAAGAGCCCATAGCTCAATTTCGGGTCGTGTTTACAAATAAGGCCCAGTTACAAGTTAGCCCGTGGATTGGGTATAGTCGTACCCCAGATGTTATAGGGGATAAAATTACTGATTCTAGTTCCATAAGGAGGTTAAATCGAACCCTATATCGGACAATTAGGCAGAACTGGAGTGTTAAACCTTCCTTCCCCAGAGAACTGAGATATCGAGTAGCCATCAACCAAAACGGTGTCATTGCCGACTACGAACCATTAAACCAAGTTGCCTTTGACTATTATGCAGAAACTCCCCTACCAGAAATATTTCAAAGCCTCTATGGTTCAAATTTAGCCGCCCCTAAAAATCAGGAACCTCTGGCGCATTTTCGAGTGGTTTTCAAACCCAATGGTGTTTTGGAAGTTTCTCCGTGGGAAGGATATAGATAGGACTAACTTGAGATGATTATCCGCAATGCGACGGAGTTAGATTTACCAGCAATTGTCGCCATTTATAATGCAGCTGTTCCCACCCGCATGGCCACTGCGGATCTGGAACCTGTAACCCTGGAAAGTCGGATGACATGGTTTCAGGAAAGAGTACCTTCACGCAGTCCTCTGTGGGTGGTGGAAGTCAATGACAATATTGGTGGTTGGCTAAGTTTTCAATCCTTCTACGGTAGACCAGCTTATCATGCTACTGCTGAAATCAGTATTTATATTTCCCCCAGCTTTCACAGACGTGGTTTGGGCAAAACCTTACTGCTAAAAGCGATCCATGAAAGTCCCAATTTGGGAATAAAAACTCTCCTTAGCTTTTATTTTTGCCCATAATCAACCCAGTTTACAACTATTTGCTCAATTTGGCTTTCAACACTGGGGACTCTTACCCAAGGTTGCCGATTTGGCAGGTCTGGAACGGGATTTAATTATTATGGGTTTAAGGATTGGGCAAAACCAATCATAGACATCCATTAACAGTTAATAAGTGCTAATGTTCTATTCTACCGAAACATCTCATGATTCTACAATTTGGTCAACTACAAGTGATTTGACCCTCCTACGTCGGAAGTTACTAGATTTATTCTGTCAGCTTGCTTATCAGGAAGGTGACTTTGTTCTCTCCTCTGGAAAGCGCAGCTCCTACTATATTAATGGCAAACAAGTCACTCTTCATCCCCAAGGTGCCCTAGCTATAGGTAGATTAATACTTAATATTTTACCAGTGGATACTCAAGCTGTCGCTGGTTTAACTCTGGGCGCTGATCCCATTGTGTCTTCGGTTAGTGTGGTCTCTGTTTATGAAAGTAGACCCATACCCGCCCTAATTATTCGTAAAGAAGCTAAGGGACATGGTACAATGGCTTATATTGAGGGTCCAAATTTACCACCAGCAGCTAAGGTGGTGGTTTTGGAAGATGTGGTTACCACTGGGAAATCTGCTCTTCAAGCAGTAGAACGCCTCACAGCAGCTGGTTATAAGGTTGATCGGGTAGTCTCTCTCGTAGACAGACTTCAAGGAGGAAGAGAATTATATCAATCATTTAACTTGCATTTTGACACCTTGTTTACTATTCTTGATTTGCAGCAAATGTATCAAGAGTTGAAGGTCGTTTAAAAACGGTTTTTTACGATTAACAAACAGTTTCTCTCATTATCTGTACGTTCATAAACTACCCGGTCTGCCAGACGGCGAATTAAAAACCATCCATAACCATGATCTTGTAGGGTACCGGGTTGGGGTTCTGGTATCTGATCAGGATTAAAGGGTTGACCGTAATCCCAAATCCGGATTTCTAATCTATCTACCCATAAACCCAATTCAATTTCTATATTTGTTTCTGGTGGCAAAGTCCGATGAGCATGACGCACTGCGTTGGTAAATCCTTCTGCTAATGCCAAATTCATGCGGTATATTTGGCTTTCTGACCAACCTTCTTGAACGAGATGTTGTAAACAAAAGGCTTCAAACCACTCCTGGACTTGATTCTGTAGCTTTAAGTCGCTTTTTACTGTTGTTCGGTCTTGCTGCACTTTAGTAAGCATTGACCTGAGTCTAAAATTGTTGTTTAGCCATTTAACAGCTTTATTTAGCACCCGCTGATAACCTGTTGGTTCCAAAAGTATATCAGTTGAAATCACGGGAAACAGATTTCTCCCTAACCTCTCTCATACACTTTTAAAACCCCCAGGTATTAGTCTGAGACCAGCAAAATTAGGGCTTCACTAATTTAGAATAGTCCCAAAGTTAGGGATTTGTCTAAAGGCAATGCCGCACCAATACCTAACCAAATTGTAACAAGAGTACCAAATAAGAATACTGTTGTTGCTACTGGACGACGGAATGGATTTTGAAACTTGTTAACGCTTTCAATAAAAGGAACAAGAATCAGTCCCAGGGGTACTGATGCCATAGCCAATACTCCCAAAAGTTTATTGGGTAGAGAGCGGAGAATCTGGAACACTGGGAACAGATACCACTCAGGTAGAATTTCTAAGGGGGTAGCAAAAGGATTTGCTGGTTCACCTACTAATGCAGGCTCTAGCACAGCTAAGGCTACAATACAGGCAAATGAACCCATGATTACAATGGGGAATACATAAAGCAAATCATTGGGCCAAGCAGGTTCGCCATAGTAGTTATGACCCATCCCCTTAGCCAGTTTCGCTCTTAAAATAGGATCGCTTAGATCCGGTTTCTTTTGTGTGGACATTTTTAGTTATTGTCTCCCGATTACTCAAGTGTCTGGTAATTACAATTTTCCACTAATTACAGTTTTACAGCAATTACAATGGTCCAGAAATACCTTGTTTGCGGATCATCAAGAAGTGGAACAGCATGAATACTGCAATTAGCCAAGGTAGTACAAAGGTGTGGGCACTGTAGTATCTGGTTAGGGTCGCTTGACCTACGCTAGAACCACCACGTAATAAGTCAGAAATCAGAACCCCTACTACGGGAATTGCCTCTGGCACACCACTAACGATTTTCACCGCCCAGTAACCCACTTGGTCCCAAGGCAATGAGTAACCAGTTACACCAAAGGAAACAGTGATTACTGCTAGGATTACTCCGCTAACCCAGGTCAGTTCCCGTTGGTTTTTGAACCCACCAGTTAGGTATACCCGGAAAACGTGGAGGATCATCATTAATACCATCATGCTGGCGGACCAACGATGGATAGAGCGAATTAGCCAACCAAAGTTAACTTCGTTCATTATGTACTGCACAGAGGAGAATGCCTCTGCTACTGTAGGCTTGTAGTAGAATGTCATGGCAAATCCAGTGGCAAACTGAATCAGAAAACAAACTAGAGTAATTCCGCCTAAACAGTAAAAAATGTTAACGTGGGGTGGTACGTATTTGCTGGTTACATCCTCAGCGATCGCTTCCAGTTCTAAACGTTCCTCAAACCAATCATAGACGCTGGCCATATAATTTTAATTCCCTACAAATTACCTGTGGTGGATAAGTGTCCCAAAGCTATTGGGATGCGCAGAAGAAGCAGCTGGGTTACAAAACTGTTAGGTTTTTCAGAAACTTAACACTCTGTAAATATGGAATATATTGCGGTCTCCTTGCAACCCAACGTGAAAAATGTTGGTTCTCAAGAAGATTTTATCGTTTTTTTGCTGGTTGTGCTTTTCCATGTCATCTGAAGAATAATTACCTTCAGAATTGATTACAAGACACCCCCATAAAAAAAGTAACATAATTGAGAGTGAAATTTCATTAAAAACTTCCCTACCGGAGGTTAATAATTAGTTTAGTTAGGAATAAGAGGAAAAAAGCTCCATGAATAAATGGCTCTTACGATGGGGATTTTCTTTTACTTTTGGCTTTTAGCCTAGCTTTCATCTGGGGTTTTGGCTACTTTGTTCCATCAGCTATTGCTTTAACACAGCAGCAAAAATTAGTAGCCGAGGCTTGGCGAATTGTTAACCGTTCATATATAGATGCAACTTTTAATAACCAAAACTGGGAAAGGGTAAGACAACGAGCTTTTAAACAACCTCTGGGAAATGATCAAGCAGCATATAAAGTAGTGCGAGATATGCTTAAAAGTCTAGACGATCCTTTCACCAGATTTTTAGACCCTGATCAGTATCGCAGTTTACAAGTTAACACTTCTGGAGAGTTGACTGGTGTAGGTTTACAAATCGCTCTTAATTCTGAGACTGGTATATTAGAGGTAATTACACCTATTCAGGGTTCACCTGCACAAAGAGCGGGCTTAAAACCACGAGATCGGATTTTACAAATTGAAGGCTTATCCACGGAAAATATCACCGTGGATGAAGCAGCAGCGCGCATGCGTGGACCCATTGGCACAGTACTTACCCTACTTATTGGTCGCGAGGGACAACCAAATCAAGAAGTAGTTTTAGTGCGCGATCGCATTGAATTAAATCCTGTACTAGCTGACTTACGTCTTTCCCCGGAAGGAATAGCAATTGGTTATATTTGTCTTTCACAGTTCAATGCTAATGCTGCCTTGGAACTAGCAAATGCAATTAATAGCCTTGAAGAACGGGGAGCGACAGCTTACATTTTAGATTTGCGCAATAATCCAGGAGGACTATTACAAGCGGGAATTGAGGTAGCCCGTCAATGGTTAGACTCGGGAATGGTCGTGTATACTGTTAACCGTCAAGGTATACAAGGGAGTTTTGAAGCATTTGGTCCAGCCTTAACTCAAGATCCTCTAGTGATTTTGGTCAACCAGGGCACTGCTAGTGCCAGCGAGATTTTGGCGGGTGCTTTACAAGACAATGGTAGGGCCCAGCTAGTTGGTGAAACTACTTTTGGTAAAGGGTTAATTCAGTCCTTATTTGAACTAAGTGACGGTTCTGGATTAGCGGTGACAATTGCTAAATATGAAACACCTAACCATCGAGATATTAATAAATTAGGGATTAAGCCAGATGTAGAGGTTAAACAATCAGTAATTAGCCGCGAAGAAGTGGGCAGTTTAGATGATCAGCAGTATCAAGTCGCACTAAAAATATTAAACGAAAAACTGCTGATAGCGGAAAGTTTAAAAAAGTCAAATTAAAACATCAGTTAAACAATGATCTGGATTCTTGTTGTAGAGGATGATTATTACCTAACAGAATCCCTGACAGAAGCTCTAACCATGGAAAGGTATGAAGTAGAATGTGTCAAGGATGGTGAAGCCGCTTGGAGGCGATTACAAGACCTACCAGTAGTAAATTATGACCTGATCATTATGGATATTACCCTACCAAAACTAGACGGGATTCGACTATGCCAAAAACTGCGTGACCATGGTTGTACTTTGCCCATTCTCATGCTCACTGCTCGGGATACAATTAGCGATAAAATTACGGGTTTAGATGCTGGGGCGGACTCTTACATGGTCAAACCCTTTAATTTACAAGAACTAATGGCCCAAGTTCGGGCATTATTACGCCGAGGGAAGCCTGTAATTAATAACACTCTCACCTGGGGTGACCTGTCCCTAGATTTTAGCAAGTATGAAGTTTTATATGGAAGGAAACCTATCCATTTGACACCTAAAGAATTTGCTCTTATGGAAGCCCTATTGCGTTGTAATGGACGTATTTCTACTCGGAGTAGTCTAATTGACCAAATTTGGGCTTCGGAAAGTCCACCAGAAGAAGAAACCATTAAAACCTATATTAGGAACCTACGAGCTAAACTAATTAATGTGGGAGCCCCCAAGGATTTGATCGAAACTATTCATGGTGTTGGCTATCGTCTTAAATGTTTAGGTTCCAACAATTCTTCAAAAATCTCATAGTGGGTTTTTTCCATTCCTAGGGACTGATAAGTCCTTTGGGCAATTGCATTCTCTTTTTCCACATAAAGTCTAAACCCAGCAACTTTCAGCCCACTTGCTTGGGTTTTTGCCCGCTGCTTCACGGCTTGATATAAGGCTTTAAAAACCCCTTGACGACGAAAATGCGGATCAACGTATACACTCTGAATCCACCAGTATAAACCATTACGCCAGTCACTCCATTCTGTAGTCACCATTAGGGACCCAACCACCTGATTATTCTTCTGAGCTAAAAGATAAAATCCTAAAGTGGGATTTTTTAATATTGTTTCCACACCTGCATTAATATCATTAATGGGTAGTGGTTTGTTTTCAGTTTCATATATTAATGCCTGGTTAAATTCAACCAGAACCTGTAAATCCCACAGTTCACCTTGGCGAATTAGCAAGTCCGATGCCATATTTTCCTCCATTCCATATAGCAATCCTTTAAGCTAAATTATATTCCCCATAGTCCCGTTCTTAACTTTGAAGAAAGATTAAATAAATCCTAAGTATTTTTAACAATGTCCGTAAGTTGAATAACATGGAAATAATATTTGGGAATCAGAGGTATTCAATGGAATCATTAAAAAAGCAAATACTCACTTTAAGCCAGAAAGTAGATGCTCTATACCAAGTAATTGAAAGCCTTGACAGGAAACTGTCCCAAGGGTTGGCAAATTGCTATTTAGATCCAAACGAGTATAGTCATCCAGAAACTAACCAAAATGAACACTTCTCAGTTAGAATCCCAAGTAGTTCAACTAGGGATTTAGAACATAAGGATGTAATTACTGATGGTATTTTTCCCGAAAATAACCGTCTGCACGGAGGAGATAGTACCATCACACCAGAAGTTCAGATCCAACGCCTCACTGCACAATTAACGGCAGCTTATAACCGAATTGCAGCATTGGAAGAACAGTTGTTACGAATGAGAATTCATTAATACTCAATAAGTATTTTTATATATATTTTTCATCTGCAATTCAACGGCCATTAAAATTTCCTCCTGTCGCCAACCATAACTCATGGAAGCAGCTATACAAGCTGCACCAGCGCCCACACCTTCCTTGACAAATCCTTGCTCATAAGCTTGCAATTGAGGGTAAATAGAATTGGCAAAACTCAACTGTGTAGCTAAAAGAGGGGGAGGAATTTGACCTTCAGCAAACCTATTTTTACTTAAACTCAAAGCCAAATCAATTGTAGCTCCGCTAGTATCTTCTACGACCCAGCGCGTTGTCCCCACTACAATTGCTTCCGGTTGCCAGGATAAAGAATGAACTTGTCCAATTGCCTGCATCAATGCATAAACCGCTAACATCTGAGTACCGCCGCCTAGTATAACCCCACACTTGCGACTAGCAGCGATCGCCATTCCAGCTACTACTATTTGCATAGGGTCTCCTACTGCGGCTACAATTTCCAAAGGATCACTAAAACTACCTATCTTATTTAAACCAGATTGGACTACAGACCATTTTTGGTCATGATTACAAATGGGGTGGCTACTGTTAACCTTACCAACTGCATCAATTCCCAAACCAGTTAAAACAGATAGAGCAGTAGTAGTACCACCAACAACGCACTCACTCAAAATTAAATATCCGGATGTAATATTAGTGCTAAGTTTTTCACCCCAGAGTAGTCCTTGTTTTAGCAAGTATTGAACAGTACTATATTCTATTGATCTAGCCGTAGTTAAACACCGAGCTACGGTTCCACTTAAATCAATACAGGGGGAGGAGGGGATAAGGGGTAGACCTGCATTAAATAAATAAACTGGTATTTGTAACCCTGCTGTGACAGCGCGGGAAATCAAAACTGGGGAAGCACCAGCAATTAAGGGAGGTAGGGAATATTGGGATGGATGATTGGCACCATAGTACAAAAATTCAGCGTCTGCACAAGCAGTATATTTTCTATCCTCTGGGGTCAAACCAGCAGCGGAAATACCTGGAATCAAACAGGTTTCTGTAAAACCTAAAACACAGGCAAAAACTGGTGCACCCGATTTATAATCTCGTATCCATCTTTCACCTTGACTAACTTGAGTATAAGTATTAATCATAGTTAATCTTCATAATTCATTAATGTTTGTATCCAATGTGGTGGATTAGGTATGGAATTTCCCAGACGCTCTAATAGTAACCATGCTGCTAAGTGGACTATAAACATATAAATTAAGTTATTAATCACAATTAGTAGCAATGCTGCTAGTTTAACCCCCAAAGTACTGGGAGGAGTTAATATACGTAGATTAAGAAATAACCACTGGAGAATTTCCGTAACTTGGTTAGTTAGATAAATCCATAAATCCTCACCAGATAAGATAGAAAGTAACCAGAGACGAAAAAACACTCCTAATGTACATAATATAGTGCCCAAAGTGATGGAAACAAACCAAGGGACGCGACGATGCCAACTTGCTCCCAATAACACACCCAAAAAAGCAAAGGGCATAATAAATAGAAGACTCCGAACAGGTCCAGTCAAAACTGAAAGTAGTAATCCAGAGGTGATAGCTGCCATCCAAGAAGCACGATTACCCCAGCGTAAATAAACTAAAGCAATAGGAATTGAGAACAATACACGTAAAACTGGACCCAAGGGAAAGTAAAAGTTTATAAACCAAACCAGAGCAGAAGTGCTGGCAAAAAATAGCCGTTTCCACTAACCTCAAGGGAACCTGAACTGGAAGTTGAGAGATTTTAGATTCTCGATCTGGCTGATCTAGTGGAGAATTAGCAATATTCATAGAATGAGGAATGGGAATGGGAATGGTGTACAAGTCGTTATATAATTAATATCCAAAGTATATTATTTAGTTAACGTAATTTTAATTTAAGGTAATTTAAAGTGACCTCCCGCATAGATGAAATTGAAAGACTAATTCTGGATATTGATAACTTGCTCTCTAATAGTGGTAACCCTCTAGCCAAATTGCTATCTGGTCAAGGACAGGATGAAAGAACCATTTTACAAAAAATACGCCGTTTTTTGGTAGATCTGCATGAAACTGAGTCTATAGAAGAGGTTTTTACTGATCAACCCCAATCTGCACCATTATCCTCTTTATTAACAAGATATGTTAATAGAGAACAAGAAGAGTCACACCTAGACTTGCATGAGAATAAACAAGAAAATACTAATTTGGTTTCAGAACAGCTTCAAGGGGAAATGATGGGTTTATTCAAATCCCTGCAGACCGAATTATCTACTATGTTGCAACAAAGGGCCAATCTCAGCCAGGAAATTAGAGAATTAGAGCAAAAACGTGGAGAATTTTCCTCATCCCAGCAATTAACAAACCAGGAACAAATAAAACAAATAATTAGTCAAACTGTACCAGCACTAATTGTCCACTTAAAAACAACTGGCATCAAAGACATTGGTTTAAGCTCTGGTGAGAATAACCCGGTAATAAACAACTCTTCTATGGAAGCAGTTTTAGGATCAACTAGCGGGATTGAAAGGTTAGTTAATTTGACCAAGGAGTTAGACCAACGGTTGTTATCTTTGGATGGAACTGTTAACGTTATTTTTCAAGCATTAGAACGTAATATAAATTCTTATTACCAGTCCCTATCCCAGTCACTTACTAGAATGCACAGTCAGGGGATAGAGGGTGAACAATTAATGACAGACTTTATCAAAAGTCTACAAAACAATCTGCAAAATAATGTACCAACTTTCCCCGTCCAACCTGCTAGTTTCCAGGCTAAACCCAATGAGGAAATCTCAGATTTAGGTTCACCCCCAATCAATTATGCAAGTCCTAATCTAGAGGATGAAGTTGATGAACTTTATGCAAGTCTTTTTACCGATTATAGCAATGAACCAGTGAAATTATGGGAATCTTTATTGCCCGAGGATTCGGGGACAAAAGCAGAATTTGCTAGTATAATTATGCCATCGGAAACTGAACCAGATAGTAATGATACTATCGCTGTTTTGACTGACTTATTGGTGGATGATGGTAATAATCAATTCTCCAAGGATGAGGAAATCACATCAATCTGGGAGAATTTTGATCAGGATTTTTCCGACCGGGAAGAAAAAATTGAGGAGGACTTGGCAGTAGACTTATTTGCTGGTTATATTGCAACTTCTCCTGAAGAAAATCCTCTAGATTTGGGCGATAGGGTTAGTACAAATGATGAAATGTTAGATACATCTGAACTTGCAGATGCACAACAGCTAGAAAGTGCTAATTGTGATATCACCAGTTTTGATTGGGACCTAGATTCAACATGGGAAAGGATTACACAGGTAGAAAACTCCCTTTCTATTACCAACCCAAGTGAGGATGGATTAGAGGACATTGTGGATCAGGGAATGATGCTCTTAGAATCTCCCAATGATGAAAATTCATCTTGGTATTTGGGTATTGACTTGGGAACAACGGGAATTTCTGCCGCTTTGTTAAATCATGCTAAATTAATTGTCCACCCCATCTATTGGTCCGCAGAAGATAAATCAGGTAAAACAACTTTTACCCAGTCTTTTCGATTGCCAGCAGAAGTATATCTACCAACTAGATCCACCCCTCACCCAGAATCAGAAAACCTAGAAACCCACCAAAATATTAGTTCCAATACGGGAATAGATATAAACAAGGATTCTTCCATATCAGTAGAAACCAAACCAGAACTTTATTCTACTCACTTAAAACCATTTCTACATATTGGTGTTTCTTATAAAAACAATCAACAAAAGTGGGAACCTGTATTGCAGCTGAACGAATTTTCTTCTAGTCCTTTAATTTGGGTTGTGCGCTCCTTGTCAAAGTTATTGTTAACCCTAAAATCAGATCGCACTAGTACAACTCCAGCCTTAACTGCTAATGCTACAGGCATGGATAAAGAAGTGTTATTGCAAGTGATTAATCACTTAAGAGGTGTTATTTGTAGTTGTCCAGGTAATTGGTCAGAACAGTACCGATTTAATGTCAGAGAATCCATATTAACCAGTAAGCTGGTTTCCCATGCTAACCAAATATTTTTTGTGGAGGAGGCCATAGCCACCTTGCTACCCGAGCTAGATCCCAGTAGTTCCAAACCAGTTCAGGTGTGGGATAATGAGGGTATACACCCACTCAAGACCACTGCTGGTTTGAGTGAAGGTTTTACCCTCACTTTGAACATTGGTGCAAGTGCTACAGAAATGGTATTAGTTGATCTACCAAAGGATTTGAGTAAATTAACCCACAGAAACCTGACTTTGCACAGTTTTGCATACGGTGGAAAAGCAATGGAACAGGATATTATTTGTCAATTGCTACTACCACCAAAAACACACCAACCCCATGGTGAGACAAAACAAGACAATAGGAAAAGTGAAAATAATTCATGGCATTGGGAACCTACAACCCCTGGTTTAGATCAGGTAGAGTGGTCTAGCTTAAATTTAACAGGTTTGGAATTACCGCAGTCAGCCCAAACAGATACATTAACTAGAACTATGCTACAGCAGAGACTAGAAAGTTCTGTGTTGGGGCGAGGAATGTTAGATGCAGCTATGGCAATAAAACTGATTTTACAGCACCAAGAATTATTTACTCTCAAGTTAGCAGATCAGTGCTGGAAATTGTACCGCCAAGATCTAGAAAGGGAAATACTTGTACCTTACGTACGTCGTCTGAATCGAGAACTGAACAAACTATTAGTAGCTAAAGGCGTACCAGCGGAGTCCATAACTCAAGTGGTCATTTCTGGTGGGGTGAGTAGCATACCTACCATTAAGCGTTGGCTAGGACAAAAACTGCCTAACGGTAAAATTATACAGGACTTACATCCCAGAGGAAGTGGAACCATTAGCAGGTGCAGTCGAGTGGCTTATGGTTTGGCTACTGCACTATTGTATCCGCAATTTCTGGAAATATCTAGACAACAATATACGGATTATTTTCTGTTTTCAGAGCTGCTAAACATTATACCAGATATCCCGAGCAAGGAAGCTACCCTTTCCCTATCCTTGAGTGAGATTCTGCAACTCCTGGAAGGTCGTGGTATTAATACCAGCGTATGTCAACAGCGTCTATTAGCCTTTTTGGAAGGTCAGTTACCCAGTGGGTTAGTACCCATCACTAGGAAAAATCCCCGTTCCGAGGATGGAGTTACAGAGAATTTTAACTACCTGTGGTTGACCAAAAATTCTCAGGAAAATCCTGATTATCGGGCAATTTCCTCCACACCCTTGTTTCAAAAGCAGGGTAATCTTACTTATAGATTTGATATTCCCCAAATCCTCCTATTGCGCCGCTATCTTAATGCGGTTAAAGACTGCTCTTTGCAGTCTTTCTCGGAACCATACACTTTTAATTAAATCAGATTAGTGCAATTAATCTTCACTGCTGAATTTTTCATCAACACCCGCTGAATGGAGGTTATAATTTTTTTACGGAACAACTTTACAAAAATTTATGTCTAATAATCTCGTGCAAGCCTTCTTTTTGGGTAGAGCAGTAGCAGAAGTAATTAATGAGCGTCTAGAGGTCACCCTGACTGACGCTTTAAGTGAACTGGGTAAATTTGATGCTGAGATGAAAGAACAACTGCACCAGTTTACGGAAGAAGTGAGGGTACGTGCTAGTCGAGCAGCGGAAGCATCACAAACAGGTGCTACCCCTACTAGTACCAATGCTAATAGTGTAACAGACTTACAAGCTCAAATTGATAATTTACGAGCAGAAATTGCTTTGTTGCGGACTGAGTTACAAAAGTATCGCAGTGGGGCAAAATAGATATAGACCGGTTTGTTGATAGAATATTAGTGGTGGGTAATGTTTTAACAAAACATAGGAGGTTTATTGTTAAACTTGCCCCCTACCAAACCATTAAATTCTGCTATTCTTGAGAGAGCGGAGTGTGAAATGGCTAATGCCCAACGGTACAAAACAAACTACAAAATAAATATGGAACAAGGTTATTCGGGTAAGGCTTACCGTTGGAATCGGGAAAAATACTCCAGTAAACGCCGCTTTGTGGATATCTGGTCTTTTGTTTTGACCTTCATGTTTAAACTTTGGCGTTATAATAAGGCATGGAGTTATCCTGGGGGTGTAACGGAGGCTAAACAAGCAGCTAGACGCTACGCCCAGGCGGTCTGGGTAAGAAACACATTTTTAGACCTAGGACCAACTTTTATTAAGGTTGGCCAGTTGTTTTCCACCCGTGCGGATATCTTCCCTAGCGAGTATGTGGATGAGCTGTCTAAGTTACAAGACCGCGTGCCAGCTTTTGATTACGAACAGGTGGCCAAAATTATTGAACAGGAATTGGGTAAAACAATTGCTGAACTCTTTGCTAGTTTTGAACCCATACCTCTTGCTGCTGCTAGTTTAGGACAGGTTCATAAGGCTGAACTCCACTCAGGAGAAACCGTAGTAGTCAAGGTGCAACGACCAGGACTGAAAAAACTCTTTGAAATTGATTTACAAATACTTAAAGGTATCACCAACTATTTCCAAAATCATCCTGAGTGGGGAAGAGGAAGAGATTGGATGGGCATTTATGAGGAGTGCTGTCGCATTCTTTGGGAGGAAATCGATTATCTCAATGAAGGACGCAATGCGGATACTTTTAGGCGCAACTTTCGGTCCTATAACTGGGTGAAGGTCCCTAGGGTATATTGGCGGTATACCACTTCTAAAATTATCACTTTGGAGTATGTTCCTGGTATTAAAATCAGTCAGTATGAAGCATTAGAAGCTGCAGGTGTGGATAGAAAGGCGATCGCTCGTTATGGAGCTCAGGCATATTTACACCAGTTATTGAATAATGGCTTCTTTCACGCTGATCCCCACCCCGGTAATTTGGCGGTAAGTCCGGATGGAGCCTTAATTTTCTACGACTTTGGCATGATGGGTATTATTAAGTCCAATGTTCGGGAAGGACTGATGGAAACCTTATTTGGCATCGCTCAAAAAGATGGTGACCGAGTAGTACAATCACTAATTAATTTGGGTGCGATCGCTCCGGTGGAGGATATGGGTCCTGTGCGACGTTCTGTCCAGTATATGTTGGATAATTTTATGGACAAACCCTTTGAAAACCAATCCGTGGCTACCATCAGTGAGGACTTGTATGAAATTGCTTATAATCAGCCATTTCGCTTCCCAGCCACTTTCACTTTTGTCATGCGAGCTTTTTCTACCTTAGAAGGGGTAGGAAAGGGCCTAGACCCGGAATTTAATTTTATGGCAGTTGCCCAGCCTTATGCAATGGAGCTTATGAATAACAATAATGGTGCTAGTCAAGCAAACACTTTTTTAAATGAGCTTAGTCGTCAAGCTGTACAGGTTAGTAGTAGCGCATTAAGTTTGCCACGTCGTTTAGAAGATACCCTGGAGAAGCTGGAACGAGGTGACATCCGGTTGCGAGTGCGTGCCCTGGAAACAGAACGTCTATTAAGACGACAAAGTAATATTCAAATGGGAATTAGTTACGCCCTGATTATCAGTGCTTTTACTATTTCAGCTACTATCCTATTAGTCAATAGATTTTACTGGTTAGCTACAATAGCAGGGTTGATAGTTGCTGGCATATCTTTTATTTTCTTGCGTCTAGTCTCCCGTCTTGATCGTTATGATCAGAAGTATTAGTGGTTACACATACATATTTTGATAAAAAATTATGAAACTTAACTTTACCGGTGCAACCGATCCCGGACTTATTCGTTCTCATAATCAAGATGCTTACTACATAGACCCCGACGGACGTTTTTTATCCTTGCTGATGGTATGGGAGGTCATGCTGGAGGTGAGGAAGCTAGTCGAATCGCGATTCAACAAATTCAAGCCTATTTAACAAACCAATGGGACTCCCCCGAAAATACCCAGTCTTTACTAAGGTTAGCTATATCCCAAGCCAATAACTCCATCTTACAAGACCAACTTTCTCACCCAGAACGTTCCGACATGGGAACAACCGTTGTGGTCGTAGTTTTCCGTTCCCCCGAACCCCCTATATGTGCCCATCTGGGGGATTCTCGCTTGTATCTCTTAACAAACTCCCAACTTTGC
This sequence comes from Raphidiopsis brookii D9, assembly GCA_000175855.1. Taxonomy (GTDB): domain Bacteria; phylum Cyanobacteriota; class Cyanobacteriia; order Cyanobacteriales; family Nostocaceae; genus Raphidiopsis; species Raphidiopsis brookii. The sequence continues at coordinate 52,972 of ACYB01000006.1, read as the reverse complement.
CAAATTACTCAAGATCATACCTGGATCGCTAAAGCCATGGAAATAGGCGAAATTAGTCCCGAAGAAGCCCGCTCTCATCCCTACCGCCACGTCCTCTCACGCTGTTTAGGAAGAGCAGACCTCAGCGATCCAGAAGTTCAGTCCTTTAAACTTAACCCAGGCGATCGCCTGCTTTTATGTAGCGATGGATTAACCGAAGAACTGCTGGACGAAGAAATTTTCCAGCTGTACCAGAATCTAGATTTAGGGCAAACAGCTTCATCCCTGGTGCAAGCAGCTAAAGCCAAAGGGGGTAAGGACAACATCACCGTTATCTTGGTTGCTGCTGAGAAACAAGAATAACCTGAGAAAATGTTCAATTCGAGCATTTTTCCCCCAAGCAACCTGCTAGAAATATGTTCAAACCCATCATCCGACGGGTTTGTTCAACCTAACTGTCAGTCCTTTAATAATTTATACACCCAATCCCCCAACCGTTCGACCATAACCATAAACTTTCCAATAACCCGACCATCCCGATGGTAGGTCGGAAACCCGAAACATATCACACTGGGCAATTTGTCAAATAACTGTTATCGTTTCTAACAAGTGACATACCAGATTAAAACCGGACCAACCCAAAAGCTGGTCTTCCGTCCATACCACTATTACTAGTTGCTCTTTAGGTTTTAGCCATGAATCAACCAATACAGCTTTCCTTAGAACAGCAATTTAACGTTTACTCCTTTGCCAGCCAGGTCAAAGAAATGAGTCATGAACAGGCCCAAGAGTTCCTCGTAAAACTCTACGAACAGATGGTAGTAAGAGAAGCAACCTATAAGGAACTACTCAAACACCAGTGGGGATTGGATTTAGGCTCCATGGCATAGGAGAAGAGTTCGGGACCAAAACCTAACTTTAACTTGCACTCAAACTGGTCTCGGCTTTTAACCTTCTCCTCTCGGACTACACCCATCCCCCACTCCATCAAACTATAATTCCCATTCCTTAACACATTTTGTTCATAAAACTTTACAGACTATGAGTTTCGCCTAGAAGGACCTCCCGCTCTGCTCCCGTAGCAAGGGGCAAATTTCCAGGAATCCCTAAATGCTTCCAGTAAGCTAACACAGCAAAGGCGATCGCCTCCTTAAAAGCTGAGTTCAATCCCATGACATCTGTGGTGGTAACTGGTATTGAATCCAGCAATGCCTCCAGTCGTTTTTTCAGATAGAGATTGCGACTGCCACCACCACACAATAGGACTTGTTGTGGCATTTGTGGTAAAAACTCACGGTAACTGTGAACAATAGAGGCAGCTGTTAGTTCAGTAATTGTTGCTAATACATCTGGGATAGACAAGTTATAGTGATTACAGTCTCGCAAACACTGATAAAGGTAATCAACACCAAATAGCTCCCTACCAGTGGACTTAGGAGGACTTAAATGGAAATAATCTTGGCTCAACCACTGTTTAACTAATGGATAAAAAGGAGAACCACTAGCTGCCCAGGACCCATTGTGATCATAACTTTTTTGACCATTAGTAAAATGAGACACAGCTAAGTCTAACAAACTATTTCCTGGACCTGTGTCCCAACCCATAATTTTGCCTAGCCAACCATCAGAGCGTGGAGGTAGGTAAGTAATATTACCAATGCCACCAATATTTTGGATACAGCGAAACTCCTGAAGATGACTCAGGAGAAAAGCATCAACTCTAGGGACTAAGGGTGCTCCGTGACCACCGACTGCAATATCTGCCACACGAAAATTACTAACAGTGGTAATACCAGTGAGGCGAGCGATAACAGCACCCCGGCCCAGCTGTAAACTATAACCCAGGGGAACATGATTTTCCTCTCCTGTGGGTCTGTGGTAAACCGTCTGACCGTGAGAACCAATGAGAGTAGCGGGGGGGTAACCAACCTGAATATGTTGGGCCGCCTGGGCAAAAAGCGTAGCTATTTCATCATCGATAGTAGCCAGCTCCAGCATGGAAATTTGTTCTCCCCCACAGATGGAGAGGATTTTAGTCCGTAGTTGGGGTGGATAGGGGTAAGTTTCCCCCGCCAACAACTCTACTTTCAGGTCTAAGTCTGTACCAGATATTTCCACTAAAGCGGTATCTATACCATCTACGGAAGTACCACTCATTAAACCAATAACACGAGTTGGGCGGATTATTTCCTTCATTGTTCCTGTTCCCCCTGATTGACAGACTGAAGGTCAAGGGCATAATTTAGGCGTAAAACATTCACTACTGCTTCACCAAAAATACCTAAAAATTTGCCATCTGTGTACTTATACATTAAGCCTTCTATTTCATCTTCCTTCATACCGCGTGCTTTTGCTACTCTTGGTAACTGCTGTCTTGCTGCTTTCCAAGAAATATGGGGATCTAAACCAGAACCAGAAGTGTAAATTAGGTCTGGAATAGGTTTAAGGTCTTCCTCTTTTAATTGGCTAACCTCCTGACTAATTCTATCAATCAACTGTGGATTACTAGCAGAAAGATTACTCCCTCCAGATATACCATAGGGACCAGATTTTTTGCCTTGACTGTACCTAATAGCGCTGGGACGGCTTTGAAAATATTGTTCTGATGTAAAACTTTGGCCAATCAAAAACGAACCCATTGGTTCAGCGTTAATGTTGAACAAGATACTACCATTAGCCGTAAAAGGAAAAACCCACTGACCTAAGTTCAATATTCCCAAAGGATAGATAATTGCAGTTAATATCCATATTAATACAAGTACTCGTATCCCGCGAAAAACTTCTTTGATAAATGCCATCATAATTAAGCTAAACCCACAAAGGTAAATATCAGATCTAGAAGTTTAATAGCAATAAAAGGAGCAATTACTCCTCCCACACCATAAATTAAAATATTCCATTGCAATAGCTGGTTAGCTGTCAAAGGTCTAAACTTCACCCCCTTTAATGCTAAAGGAATCAAAGCAGGAATAATCATAGCATTATAGGTCAGGGCTGATAAAACTGCTGAATTAACACTAGTTAACCTCATAAAATTTAAGCTCTGGAGATTAGCAGTAGCAAAAATTACCGGAATAATAGTGAAATACTTGGCAATGTCATTGGCAATAGAAAAGGTAGTTAAAGCACCACGGGTAATTAGTAATTGCTTACCAATGGCGATAATATCAATAAGTTTTGTGGGGTCAGAATCCAGATCTACCATATTGGCAGCCTCCTTAGCTGCCTGGGTTCCAGTATTCATAGCTACACCTACATCCGCTTGTGCCAAAGCAGGAGCATCATTAGTACCATCTCCAGTCATAGCCACCAATTTACCCTGAGCTTGTTCTGAGCGAATGACATGAATTTTATCTTCCGGACTTGCTTCAGCTATGAACTCATCCACTCCTGCTTCTTTAGCAATTACCTCAGCCGTAATATGGTTATCTCCAGTTAACATCACCGTACGTACCCCCATCCGTCGCAGTTGGTCAAATCGCTCACGAATAGCAGGCTTGACTATATCTTTCAGATAAATAACACCATAGACCTTATCATCCAGACAAACCGCTAAGGGTGTGCCTCCCTGGCGGGATACTTGTTGATATGCACTCTCCAATTCTGGGGTATGCTGACCATTACGGGAACGAACAAAAGCCTTTATCGCCTCCACAGCACCTTTTCTCGCCTCATGACCACCCGGTAAATTAGTTCCACTCATGCGGGTTTTGGCCGAGAACTCCACTCCCTGAGCTAACCGGCGATCAATATCAAATTTAGCACCCAGTTTTTCCGCCAGTCTAATGATAGATTTACCCTCAGGAGTATCATCGAATATACTAGCGGCTAATGCCACATTGGCAATTTCCGTGATTGAATGTCCACAGATAGGGATAAAAGACTCCGCCAGGCGGTTGCCTAAAGTAATTGTACCAGTTTTATCCAAAATTAACGTATTAATATCACCACAGGCTTCTACTGCTTGTCCAGAGGTAGCAATAATATTAAATTGTGCAACTCTATCCATACCCGCAATGCCAATGGCACTGAGTAAACTGCCAATAGTTGTGGGTATGAGTGCTACTAACAGAGAAACAAGTATAGTGATATTAATGGGAGACTTGACATAGTAAGCAAATGATGGTAAAGTAATTGTCACAATTAGAAATACCAATGTCAGCACTGACAGCAGAATAGTCAAAGCAATTTCATTGGGTGTTTTGCGCCGTTGGGCCCCCTCTACTAAATCAATCATCCTGTCAATGAATCCTTTACCAGGATCGGCGGTAATGCGAATAATTAACTCATCGGAAATAATCCGTGTACCCCCAGTGACCGAACTGGCCACATCTGAACCGCATTCCTTGAGAACTGGGGCGGATTCACCAGTGATAGCTGATTCATCTACCGAGGCTACACCCATAATTACCTCACCATCAGCAGGGATCATATCACCAGCTGACACATAAACCGTATCACCTTTTTTCAGCTGGGTTGAAGGGGTTTCCGTAATAGTACCATCAAGGTCAATTTTGTTAGCCGTAGTTTCTTTTCTGCTTCTTCGTAAAGCATTAGCCTGGGCTTTACCTCTTCCCTGTGCCAAAGATTCGGCAAAATTGGCAAAAATAACCGTGGAAAATAAAATTGTGGTCACCAAACCATTGAATAGTCGAGGATTGGTTTGATTAACCGTTCCCAATGCAGGCGGATAAATTGTCGCTATTAGGGTGATGATTGTTCCTAACCACACTAAAAACATGATAGGATTTTCAATGGCATATTGCGGGGATAACTTGATTATGCTATCCCCAATTGCTTGTATGTAAATCGCTAAATTGCTAAATCGCGATTTTTGGCGATTCAAACCTCCACCCTTGGTTCGGGAACGAGAGGATCTTTGCTTGCGCCTAGTTGCAATGGAGTTCATAGGTGAGGAGTTGGGCTTAAAGGGATTAACTAGTTTCCAGATACCAGATTTAAACCCTCCGCCACCGGACCTAAGACTAGAACGGGGAAAAAGGTAAGTAGGGTTAGAATCATGGTTAAACAGGCTGTAATGGTGGTAAACATTACTGAATCAGTTCTCAAGGTACTATGGGTTTGGGGAACTGTTGATTTGCTAGACATACTGTTGGCTAATAGCAACATGGCTATGATGGGAACGTAACGCCCTAGTAAAATGGTTAAACTAGTGCTTAGGTTCCACCATAATGTATTATCTTGTAGTCCCTCCAGTCCTGAACCATTGTTAGCTGAAGCTGAAGCATATTCATAAACTACCTGGGAAATACCATGAAATCCCGGGTTACTGATTCCTGAGAGGGAGTTGGGGTAGGCCAAAGCAATGGCACTGGGAACTAAAACGATAATGGGATGAATCAATAGGATCACGCTGGCTAAAAATATTTCCCGCTGTTCAATTTTACGCCCCCAAAATTCCGGTGTCTTTCCTACCATTAGGCCTGTGATAAATACAGTCAAGATTAAATAAATGAATAGGTTAGCCGTACCTGTTCCCTGTCCACCCCAAACCATTTGGAGAAATAGGCTTGATAGGTTACAAAATATCCCCTGGGGCATAAATGAATCCAGCATCCCGTTCACTGCTCCAGTCATAGTAGTAGCTGTTATCACCGCCCATAATGCGGTTTCTCCTACTCCAAATCTCATTTCTTTACCCTCCAAATTGGGTATTTCTATACCTATAATTTGGTTGGCTAAGTAATTTCCCTGCATTTCACCTGCCACTGTCACCCAGATAAAAACCACAAATATTAGGAATACCATCCAAAATAGTAACCAACTTTGTTTCAAATTGTTGGCAAATACGCCGTAGCTATGTATGAGCGATGCTGGTATGATAATCATGGCTATGGTTTCTATTAGATTGGAAACACTGTTCGGGTTTTCAAAGGGATGGGCCGAGTTGGCAGCAAAAAAGCCCCCTCCATTTTGTCCTATCATTTTGATCATCTCAAAGGAAGCAACTGGACCCCTGGTTATATATTGGGTTCTCCCTTCCAATGTCTTGACCACCAATGTTCCCTCCAGGGTTTCTGGCACTCCTAATGCTACCAAGGCGATCGCCCCAATTATGCTTATGGGTAATAAGATTCTGGTGATGGCACGAATAAGATCAATGTAAAAATTGCCCAGTTTTCTTCCGGTTAATCCCTTAATAAATGCTATTCCCACTGCTAATCCAGTAGCTGCTGAGGTGAACATTAAAAAACCTAGTGCTGCTGTTTGACTAAAATGGCTTAGTGTTGTTTCCGGTATGTAGTGTTGCTGATTAGTATTAGTTAGGAAGGATATGGCGGTGTGTAATATGGTGTCCCATCTTGGTGCATTTAGGTTGTTGGGGTTCCAAGGCAGCAGTTGCTGAAATGAAATAAGAATATATGCACTTATCCCCATTATAAAGTTACTGACAAGAACAGATTTAATATACTGTCCCACAGTCATCTCCTGTTTCTTATTGACTCCGCAGACCAGATATATAATCTTTTCTACGGGGTTGAGAAGACCATCGAGGATTGTTGACTGTTCTAGAAAAATACCGGCTATGTACTTACCCAAGATGGGAGTAATTAGTACGACAATTCCCAGAATGATAAGGATTTGTAAGACACTTTGCATAACTACGTATTTTTGAACTTATTTGTGTTTCCATTACTCAATCATTTCTGTTTTACTACTTTCTGGATATTTATGGATTTTTTAAGCTGGTATATTTCCCAGTCAACTCCACCGGGGAGGCAATTTTAAATTATATTAAGAGGGTCTACATCAATTGTCAGACTAACACCCGGTGGACACAGTTGAAAAATTTGTCCCCAGTCTGGCATTTGTGGTAGGATATTAGGGGCAAATTTTAATAATATCTGCCAACGATAACGATTAGCCACCCTCAAAATACTAGCTGGAGCTGGTCCTAGTATTTCTAGTCCTGGTTGGTGAGGGAAGGTTGTGGCAATGATTTGAGCCGTATTCTGTACTTGTATAGGATCTAAACTGGTTAATCTCAATAAGATTAGCCTCCCACAGGGGGGATAACTTAAAGCATCTCTTTGGGCCAATTCAGCACGACAAAAAGACTGGTAGTCATGGTTTTGCACCGCAGCAATTACCGCATGTTCTGGCGTGTAGGTTTGAATAATCACCCTCCCCGATTCTTCTCCCCTTCCCGCTCTCCCTGCAACCTGGGTCAAGGTTTGAAAAGCTCGTTCACTTGCTCTGTAATCTGATAAATGTAGTAGTCCATCCGCTGCTACCACCCCCACTAAGGTCACCTGAGGTAAATCTAACCCTTTTGTGAGCATCTGGGTTCCTACTAATAGGTCCGCTTCACCTTTAGCAAATTGATCTAATAGTTTACGATGGGACCCCTTATTACGAGTAGTGTCGCTATCAAAACGGATCACTTGCAAATCGGGAAATTGTCGATTTATTTCCTGCACTATTTTCTGGGTCCCACTACCAAAAAATTTCAGGTAGGGAGACCCGCATTCTGGACACAGTTTAGGGTGCGATCGCCCGTAATTGCAATAATGACATTTTAATAGTTCTGGTCCCCCTGCTTCCAGATGATGATAAGCCAAGGAAACATCACAGTTAGGACATTCTAAAACATATCCACAACTGCGACAAGAAACAAATGTACTATGTCCCCGGCGGTGGATAAATAATATTCCTTGTTGTCCTTTACCCTTTAATTCTTGTAGTGCTTGTTCTAAGGTTCTACTGAACATAGAGCGATTTCCCTGTTTCAACTCTTGACGCATATCCACAATTTCTATTGGTGGTAGAGGTTTAGAATTGATACGTTGAGGAAGAGATAGATATTGATTATGAGTTGGAGAGGGGGGTAATGTAACATCCACCCAGGTTTCTAGGGAAGGAGTAGCTGACCCCAAAATCAGGGGGCAATTTTCCAATTCTGCACGCCACTGGGCTACTGTGCGCGCATGATAGGTGGGAATTCGAGAGTCTTGTTTAAAACTACTATCATGTTCTTCATCTAAAATAATTATTCCTAGATTAGGTAAGGGAGAGAAAACGGCGCTTCTAGTTCCAATCACTACTTGGGAGCTGCCAGTAAACATTTGTCGCCAGGTATCATAACGCTCTCCTCGGGAAAGGTTGCTATGGTAAACCTGAACCTTATTCCCAAACCGAGCCCGAAATCTATCCGTTAGTTGGGGTGTCAATCCAATTTCCGGTACTAAGACTAGAGCGGATTTTCCCTCCCCTAGCAAAGGGGCGATCGCTTGTAGATATACTTCTGTTTTTCCTGAACCCGTGACCCCATGTAACAAAATTTTATTAAACCCCTTTGCTGCTATAATAGCTTCCAGAGCTTGAGATTGATCTGGGGTTAGGGTTTTAGCCTGGTCCTTGCCCATTTTGGGCCCTTGTTCCCTACGTAATCTTTCCTGCTCTTCAATTACCACACAACCTAGTTTTTCCAACAATCTTAATGTAGGTGGTGTGGTTTTACAAATTTCCACACACGCTGTTAACCATAACTCACCCCCATGATCTGCCAAGAGGTTTAAAATTTCCCGTTGTCGTTTGGTCAAACTCAATTCTCTTCCATGATCCACCAAAGTAACTGCTAATTGGGTCTGTGGCTTTGATTGTGTGAGTTTAAAGTAACTTTCCACCCAATTTCTATCTAGTAATTGTTTTTTACCCCTGTCAAAACCCCGTACCTGACGCTTGAGATACTGAAAACTGTAGTCCCCATCAGGTTGGGACTGCAATACTTTCAGAATTTCCCGAGCAGCTTGGGAACCTAAAAATTCCTCCCCTCCTGGGGGGATATTTTCCCGTTTTAGCCGCAAACGACTTTGCGATCGCTCCAATATTCCTGGTGGTAATGCCACCCGAATTACTTTAATCAAGGGTGTATAGTAATAGGTAGCAATACGACCAAGTAATTCCCAATAAGTCCGAGGGAAAAATTCTTTGCTAACTATATCTTTTACCTCCCTAACTTTTTCCAGTGGTATTCCTGATGGTAGTTGAGATAGTAAGCGAATTGCTATTGCTCCTAACTGTTGTGTTCCCCAGGGAACAGTTAAAATATCTCCTGGGTTAATGTTTAAGGTTTCTGGTATTTGATAGATCAATAAATTTTGATAATCTGTTTCTTCCTTAATAAATTCTTCTGGTTCACCTCCTTCATTTAATATATCTTGTTCTAAGATTGTATCTGTCACTATCTGGTTTTGCTCCAGTGTATTAGGGGATAATTTATTTTGCCGATTTTTGTTTCTAGCAGGTTGTGAAATTTTTGGCAGATCTACCAACACCTCAATCCAGGGGTAAGGGTTTGTTGTGGTTTTGTATGCTGTTTTGTGTTCGGCGGCCACAAGAGAAAATAAAGTTAATGCCCGAGATTGCTGAATATACATAATTTTCGGCTTTTTCAATAGATATCGAATGGGATGATCTCGGGGTAAAACCCCTGGGATTACCTACATGCCACCTTCTAGTTTACTACAGGTAAACAGTATTTGGCAATACTTTTTTCACTCCTAATACTTAATAATGTCAATCCTATAGGGTTGAATCACAGAATTAATTTCTACCTTAGAGTCAATATCATTTTCTAAAAATGAGTATATTAAATATTAAATCCTCAGTTTTGTTGTTTTTGGTTTGATTTTTATTTAATTTTTATTTAATTTTTATTTATCTTTTATTTACTCAATAAGTGGTATGGTTTTCCACCTCTTGATAGATATGCAGGTTTTTTTTATGTGACATGCTTTGGTCAATGAATATTGTCCGGATTGAAAGTCATGATTTCTGTAATTTGGAAGTGGACTTAAGTTGACTGCATGTAAATCCTAAAAAACCACACTGAACTGATGAAACCAGATGAAACTACATGAAAATTCAACCGATAAGTATTGTAGATGGCACTGTTATTTCCCTTAACATTGATTATGTCCCAGGGAGTTTGACACATTTTGCCCAGAATAAAGAAGATTAAGGATAGGATTAATTTATGAGTGGTTATTTAGGGTAACTATGTTTGTTTAAGTGTTGAAACAATACAAGTCGAGATTATAACAATTTCATATCAGCTTATCACTTGTTAACCAATAAAAATAAGGGGGTAGGGAGCAAGAACAAAAAAGTTGCGTCAATCATTGAGAGTTGGTATGGATATAAATAGGAAACAAATAAGAGTTCAGGAGTAAAAATGAGCGATTAGGAGTGAGAATTATTATTAAATGGCTATTAACTAAATGATCCGATCAGAATTATTGACTCAAGAAAATGGCTAACCGCCGTTAGCTGAATACTGACAGAAAACTAACTATTATCAAATCAAATGAGCAGCCGTCAATTAATTATGTACCAAACAAAGCAACTATCCCGAAAGGAACCTATGAATCTTGCTGACTTGGGAACGATGGAAATACTGGATAATGCTGTCGAACATGAAGAACCATCACTAGATGGTTTAGAAGCGGTAGTACTTGAAGATTCCTCAATTTTGGAAAATTTGGAATCAGATGAGCGAGATGGGGATGAAATGGCTGCCGTCCGTCCTTCGGGATATAATAAAACCGAACATGATGATGCTGTGGGAGCATTTTTTAAGGAAATGGCCCGTTACCCCCTACTCAAACCTGATGAAGAAGTGGAATTGGCCCATCGAGTAAGATTCTTAGAAGAAGTTAAGGATTTGCAAGCTGCCTTAGAAGAACAATTTGGTCACAGTGCCACTAAAGGTGAAATAGCCAACAAGTTTGATCTAAATGAGAAACAATTAGAAAACCGACTGTATCAGGGAAGAGTGGCCAAGCGGAAAATGATTCGCTCTAATCTGAGATTAGTAGTATCTATTGCCAAACGATATTTAAATAGGGGAGTGCCTTTTCTAGATCTAATTCAAGAAGGAGCAATGGGGCTAAATCGCGCCACAGAGAAGTTTGACCCCGACAAGGGATACAAGTTCTCAACTTATGCTTATTGGTGGATCAGACAAGCTATTACACGGGCAATAGCCAATGATGCTAGAACCATTCGACTACCGATTCATATTGTAGAAAAACTCAACAAGCTGAAAAAAGCTCAAAGGGAACTGAAACAAAAATTTGCTCGTAACCCAACGGAAGCGGAAATGGCGGAATTCTTGGAAATGACAGTTCAACAACTTCGTCAATTACAACAATTGCGTCGTCAAGCACTTTCTTTAAACCATCGTGTAGGTAAGGAGGAAGATACGGAATTAATGGATCTATTAGAAGATGAGGACAACCAATCTCCAGAAGCTAAAATGAATGAAAACATGATGCGTCAGGAGATATGGGAGGTTTTAGGTGATGTACTTACTTCTAGGGAAAAGGACGTAATTTCCCTGCGTTATGGATTAACAACCAGTGAACCTTGCACCCTGGAAGAAGTAGGAAATATCTTTAATCTTTCTCGCGAGCGGGTGCGTCAAATTCAAAGTAAAGCCATGCGAAAATTGCGTCGCCCTCATATTGCTAAACGTTTAAAAGGTTGGTTAATTTGATTTTAAACTGTTCCCATGTTCCCACCGCTTGTAAAAATCTACGCATATCTAGGCAATAATGCTCAAATATATGTAGAGGGAAGTTAGCGGTTTATCTTCCAAAAAAATCGTCTTTAGTACTTACGTTTGCTCTGGGCAGATTGCGCTAACCATTGCTTGAACAAGAACTCCCAGTTAGAGACAGGATAGAAAAGGTTATTCAGCTACTAACCCCGGTTTTGATCACCGGGGATCAAGAATACCAGATTTGATGCTTGATATTGATTATTAATCGATTGTTCATTTAGCAGCAATTTCAGGATCCGACCAAATATTTTGTCTTTTATTACCAAAAGTTATGGGTTGATCATCACTAATGCTCATATTAACATTCTTACCATCACCACTAACTTGTACTAGTGGCCATTTTTCTTCTCCTAACTCACCTGAGCGGAACAGCACATAATTGGGTTGTTTTTTGCTCCAACCCAATAAAATGGCAATTTTCTCATGATCCCCTGCTCCTTGAGGGGGAACTACTGTGGTGGTTGTATTTTGTTGGCGATCCCAAATTACTGCATTATCTGTTACATCTGCTGTGTTGAAAGTGCCCACAAATTTCCTGGCCAAAAACCGATCCCCTTTTTCTGACCAACTAACAGGGACTAAAATCTCTATCTTACCTTGGTTGTTGATCTGTGGGGTGGATTTTCCATTGTCTGATAACATATCAACAGTGTCTAATGTTTTAGTCAGGACATTCAATCTTGTAGTCTGTCTATCTTCAATAAACAACATACTACTAACCTGGCTATTGTACATTTCCGGTTCTACTTCCAGTTGTACCCGGCTATAAACCGCATATCTACCATCAGGAGATACCAGAGGAGAGCTGCGATATTGGCGCACTCCTGAACGTCCCTGACCACCAATTGCTTCCTGGGTCATTACGATCCACTTCCAGGGTATGGGATGGGGACTATTCATGGGGTCTGTTGGCACTTCGTTGGGTATGCTTACCTGCTCTTCTGTGGGTAAAATTTGAGGTGCACTTTCTAAATATACTTGTGGACTTCCTGCACTAGAAGGGATTACACTCGTAGCACTACTTTGATCTGGATAAGGTTTACTTTTCGGATGATTAATCCCCTTATCATATATAGGGGATCTATTTATTTTAGTACCGGTGCCTTTTTCCATCTCCTTCACGCTTACCATATTTTCTGTGTCTAGCTTCATTCCATCTGGTTTGTTGTTAGGGATTTTAGCTTGGGAAAACACAAAACTACTTCTATTAGGTGTAGGTGTCTGGATGATCGGTAAAGTGGCGCCCAATTTGGCCGATGGGGAATTAAATCCAGAGAAATCTTGAGACCCGCTCGATTCTAAGGTACTTTTCTCTATTTTTACTTGTGATTGTCCTGCTAGGTTAAAATAGGCTGATGTACCCAAGATAGGTGATATTATTAGTATAACAACTACAACTCGATTAAAACGCGGATGGGCGTGGAACCATCCTGACTGAGGTAGGGATTCAAGCATGGCTTTTACTCTTAATGACATCTAAGGTGCTGGGCAAGGAAGAGTACAAATGTTATGAAAAATGATAACTCGACGGGGTGTTACAACGCCAGATATTTTGCATCACTTTACCAAAATTAACCAATCTTCGATGAAAATAGTGTTTTTTGGGACTCCTAATTTTGCTATTCCCACCTTAAAAAAGTTGTTGAATGATTCTAGATTTCAGGTTTTAGCAGTTATCACCCAACCGGATAAACGCAGAGAAAGGGGGAATCAACTTACACCCTCTCCAGTTAAAACCTTGGCTAAGGCTCATAATCTAATTGTATGGCAACCAGAAAGAATTAAAAAAGATTCTGGGACATTGACTAAACTAAGGGGACTTAATGCGGATTTCTTTGTAGTAGTTGCTTATGGGCAAATTCTATCTACAAAAATCCTTAACATGCCAAAATTAGGTTGTATTAATGTACATGGTTCAATTTTACCGGAATATAGAGGTGCTGCCCCCATTCAGTGGTCCATACATAAAGGAGAAATAAAAACTGGTGTGACAACTATGTTAATGAATGCGGGCATGGATACAGGAGATATGCTCCTAAAGGCCAGCTTACCAATTGGACTATTAGACAATGCTCAAATTATTGCCGATCAACTAGCTGAAATTGGTGGAGACCTATTAATAGAAACCTTGACCAAATTTAAAAATGGAGAGATTACACCAATTCCTCAAAATGATTCTTTAGCTACATACGCATCACTAATTAATAAAGAAGACTATTATTTAGACTGGTCAAGAACAGCTATAGAACTACACAATCAGATCCGAGGATTTTACCCCAACTGCATCACCACCTTTCGTCATCAACCTTTAAAAATTGTTGCCACTGTTCCCCTAGAGTCCGCTTACATTCAGGAGTTGCCAAAGGAAATCCAGTCCAAACTTGAGAAAGTACCTGATTTGTCCGCCCAATTAGCACCGCCAGGGTCTGTCCTCAGTATTATTAAAGGATTGGGTGCTGTGATCCAAACTGGGGAGGGTTGCTTGTGGTTGAAAGAGGTACAACCAATAGGCAAAAAACTTCAGTCAGGATGGGATTTTGTCAATGGTAGTCGTTTGACAGTGGGAGAAACTATTCCTTAAAACCACAGGAATTACAAGGACCATCTGGTTTGATAGCACAACGAATAATTTCTGAGTGGGCATTATACTTACAACTGGCATCCCCCACTACCCAACGTCCATTTATTAAAACTTTTTTCTGATGGTCTTTTAGCCGTTTGAACATAAATGGCAATCCTGTGTAACCTGTAGCGTCCGGTTCGGAACTGATACCTGTGATGGCGTTCTAAAACGGCATAGGTTTTCCCCTCAAAATCCAAATAATTTCCCGGTTGAGGAGCCCAATCAAGTTGTAACCTACCAAGATACCGCCGTGGACTGGTCAAAATTATCTCAGTTGCTAAAGAGTCTGGATGCATAATTTAGTCGATGTTTATTTATCCCTATCTATGGCATTATGGCTAAAGCTATAATATAGGTTGATCCCTAAGTAATTGAGGCAAAGCTTTACATTTCTTTAAAATTTCTTCGAGTTATGGAGAGATGGCAAATTCCATACCAGTCAATCCTTTTGTTGGGGGAGCTTATTAAATTGTTTAAAGTTATGTAGCCTTTTACTTACAGCTTCGCCTGGACTGGGGTAAACTATGCCTTGATATTATTCCTTCTCCAGAGAAGAACACCACCAAAGGAGTAGTTTTTTCAATGTCTCATACCGTAAAAATCTACGATACCTGCATCGGTTGCACTCAATGTGTACGCGCTTGCCCCACTGACGTTCTAGAAATGGTTCCTTGGGACGGATGTAAAGCCGCTCAAGTTGCTTCTTCACCCCGCATTCAAGACTGTGTAGGTTGCAAGCGCTGTGAAACGGCTTGCCCAACTGACTTTTTGAGTATTCGGGTTTACCTTGGGGCAGAAACAACTCGCAGCATGGGCTTGGCATATTAATTTGCGCTAACCTATACCTGGGCAAAAAACAGCAAGAACTGAGCTGCTGAAGAAATCTATGACTTAACTTGATTCTTCTTGGCTCAGCTCTGCTCCTGCAATGCAATACAAACCGCAAGATAAATTAGAAAGTTATGGCAATTAAAAAAGGAAATATGGTTCGTGCCCTGCGCGAAAAATTAGAAAATAGTCTGGAAGCTAAAGCTAGTGATGGGCGCTTTCCTTCCTATTTATTTGAAAGTTCCGGGGAAGTGGTGGATATTAAGGGAGATTACGCTTTGGTGAAGTTTGGTAAAGTGCCTACACCAAACATTTGGTTGAAACTGGATCAATTAACTATACAACAAGATGCAGCTCCTTAAATTTAGGTCATTTGTAGGGGGTAAAGAGCATAATTCAACCCTATAAATTTAATCGGCGTTAGTGTATGTTTTAGGGGTTAAACACTAGCGCCTTTTATTGATTGACTATGGCACTTTGTTATTATATAGTTTTTTAGAATATAGCTAAAGAAGAAACTATGAGATTCACAGCATCGATTTTGCAGAAGATAGCTACAGAAATAGGTGCAAAGGTTTTGATAGAGCCGGAATATGAGCTAATAGGGCACATAACCTTTAGAAATGGTAAAAGAACTGTTTTTGATAATACAAGATTTAATATTAATGGATTTGGTTCAGCGAATTTAGCCCAAGACAAAGCCTTTTCTAATTACTTTTTAGGTAGCCTTGGCTATAGAGTGACAGAAGGCAAAACCTTTTTTAATGATAAAATATGTCGCAAGGTAGCTAATCCCAGAAATATAGATGATGGTTGGCAGTATGCAAAAAAATTAGGACTACCCGTAATTGTGAAACCTTTGAATCTCAGTTTAGGAGTTCTGGTTACCAAAGTACATAACAAAAACGAATATTATGAAGTGGCAAAAAAAATATTTAATATACAATCGGCCCTAATCGTTGAGAGATTTTATATTGGGAATGACTTTAGAATTTTAGTATTAGATAATGAAGTGATAGCTGCTTATCAGAGAATTCCCTTGTCTGTAATGGGAGATGGTAAATCAACCATTGTAGAACTACTCAAGACAAAACGAGAGGACCTGCTCAAAATCGGTGAAAAGATACTAATTGATTTAGCTGACTTCCGAATTTTTAAAAACCTCGAGAAACAAAATCTCAGCTTTCAAAGTGTAGTTTCCCAAGGAATTGTGGTTTATCTTTTAGACAATGCAAATCTCTCTACCGGTGGTCAAGCAATAGATCTAACTGAAAATATCCATGCCGATTTTGAGAAACTAGGAATTAATATTACTAAGGACATGGGATTGAGATTAGCAGGTGTAGATATTCTTACTCAAGATATTACCCAACCCCTAACAGACTACACCCTGCTAGAAGTTAATAGTGCTCCTGGTTTAGCCCATTATGCTTCTCTGGGGGAAAAGCAAAGACAGCAGGTGGAATATTTGTATCGTAAAATTCTCCAGGAATTGGAGAAAGGATAAATTCACCAAAAATTAGCACTCTTGCTTAGGTCACCCTTGGTGAGGGGATGGAAAATACCCAATCCCTCCTGTCTAAGTCTAACGTGTCAAATTTTTAATGCCATGACCGAATGAAAATACTGCTGTATTTGCTCTAGAATGCTAGTTCCATTTAACATTTCTGAGGGTAGTTCCTGTAGAGAACTAACTAAATAACTATAGTAGTAGTTACTAACTTGCTGGGCAATAACACTAATATCTATACCATCCCGGTCTAGGGCACTCAAAAGTGCATTGGGAGTGATACCTAAAAGTTGGGTTTCCTCTATGGTAGTGATTTTGATCTTGGGTAAAGGTTGTCCAAGGAAAAGACACATCTCCCCAAAGAAATCTCCTGCTAGCAATTCCTCCGTGGGTGCTGGTGGTTGGTGCAGGAGAAACTCTTCTCTTTGTTGTGGATTGTGAATCTCACTGGAGAGGGTTGAATAAAGACTATATAGAGAGGGAGCTGTTTTAGCTGCTTCTTTAGTTAGGGAAAAGGCCACTGGACCTATGTACTTAGCTAGTTGCACAGACACCTGCTCAATCACTGGTGGTTTGAGAGCAAGACTGGCGCGATAATCATTTTGTGGGTTTTGATTTAGAGGAATAGTAATATTACCCTTAGAAGTATGAACTAGTTTATTTTGTACCAGAATAGAACCGCTTACCAGCAGAAACATCGTCCCAGAAAATAGTTGTTGATTGTCCAATAACTCCTCTCTGTCAAATAACAAGGTTTTAGATTCCTCAATGATTAAGCTTTTAGCTTCCAGACTTAAGTCTCTAAAAAACTCAACAGCATTAACCAGTTGCAATAGATGTTGTTTCTCCGACTGCTGATATTCAGTAGTTAAACCAGCACGATTGAGAGCATACCAAAGTCGACAACGAATTTCTGGGTCTGTATGGGTTTCTGCTTCACTGTAATTTTTCGGATAGTAGAAGAGTTTATAGTTTATCTCCTCCAAACCGTAGGACCACATTCTAGCAAATAAAGGCTTATCCAGATTAACATTTGCTGGAGGTTGATTAATCAAGGCTTTGCAGGCAATATCCATAACCTGGTTGGGGGGAATATTGGGAGGAACGGTGAAGTCTACCGTACGATAGACGTTACCCGCAGCTGCCATTTTTACTAGGTTTTTAGCTATTGACCCGTTAGGAATATAAGTAATTTCACCGGATTTTTGGCGAATATCTGTAGAATCCCAATCAACCGATTCTACAACCCCTTCTACCATCATGCCATCTAATGCTTGAAATTCAATCCAATCGCCAATTTGAAAAGGTTGGTTTATTTGCAGAAAAACACCCGAGAGCAAATTACCTAGGGGTTCTTGCATGGCAAACCCAACCACTGCTGCGAATAAGGCAGATGTAGTAAAGAATTGAGTTGTGTCTTTTCCTAAAATTTGTAAAACTACAGCAGCAGCTATGCCATAAAGAACGACGGAAACTGTAAACTTCAATAATTTGGATGGTTGTTTTCCTTGCTTGTGGGTGAACCAAAAATCAATGATTAAAAAAGAAATTGTGTTAACAAAGACCACACTAATGCTAATTAAAACAACAATTTTGAGTATTTCGATGATTACTGGTAAAATCTGTTCGGGGTTACTCAATACGAAAACATAAGAAAACAAAAGACATCCAGTTAATCCAGCTTGAAAAAGCAGAAGAAAATTTTTCATGTCCGCGACCAATTACTGATTATTAAAAACATTGCATTGTTACTATTGTTGCGGTGATTTTAAAGCCTTATTAAGGCTAATCAAAAGACGATTTATGGATCGGTTTAGATTATTTAGGGGGTTAGATTTATCCTCTGGTAATTGTGCCCCCTCCGTCTGATGTAGGCTAACTTCTTCTAAGAGGTGGGTGATAAAATCTAGTGGTTTGGTTACTGAACGGTATATAATTACAATCACTGCAGTATAAGCAACTAAAAATATGCTGGCGATCGCCAATAAATAAGAGCCAATAGATCTGCGAGCTTCGTTGTACTGAACAATAGAGGGGACAGAAATTACTCTAGCTCCTACTACCTCATTTAACTTCCACCCAAAACCATTTTCACTGCCATAAGTCTTGATTAGGGAAGCAGGTGCCCTTTCAGGTGTACTGTGACATACCAAACAGCTTTCTTTAGTGATTTGAATTGGCTTGGCAATATAATAGGTTTTTTGCTTAGTCAAAGTGTCAAACCTTTCGCCCATTTTTGGTGGTGCTTTGGGATTTGCAGCAAAGTAATTAATAATTTCCAGTTCCCAGGGTGCTGCTAGATCTTTGCGATTAGTTGGATTTATGGCAGTCTCACGATAGCTATATCCGATCTTGTTTTTCTCCAGTTGGTTTAAAACTTGTTGAGCAGCATAGGAAGGAACAGTAACTCTATTAAACTCAGGTACTTCCTTTTCTTCTGTTGGTTGGTAGCCTTGGGCTTGGTTATTACCGCCTTGAGCAGCTTGATCAGCAATAGGTACTTTCAATCCTGCCTCAATCAGATTAAATTGAGGTTGAACTTGATTAGATGTATAGTCTCTAACTGCTGCTGCTGTATCTAAAAGGATTCCCGCAGTGCGAAGGATATCTTTTTTGGCTTTATTAAATTCCAGGGACCATATTGATAGTCCACAAATCAACCATCCGGTGAAAAAAATACTAAATATGATAAATACTAGTCTTGTTTGTAGTTGCTTCATAGAAATTTAAAACCTAGTTTCTGAATTTTATCTGGCGATCGCCAAGAAAAATACAAGGGTTGGGAGTGTCTACCTCGATGTTTTCACGTTTGTTTCTTCCATTTTTTTGAATATAAAAGCCCAAACTCGCGTTCTAGCGGTGCTTTGAGTAATATTCAACCACGGGAGACATTATATCACAATATCACACAGATAATTCCAAGTTTATTTTGAATGATAGACTATCGACAAAATAAAGTCTTTCTTGTATGTCTACCTGTGGTGGGATTAATTCCCTTTGCCAATTGACATAGTTTGTTTTGTTCATCACGACGTAACAACACATCAGTAAAGTCCGCACCTGTAATAATTGCACCATCAAACTTAGCACTAGCTGCAAATGCACCTTCTAAAATAGCATTAGTCAAATTAGCCCCAATAAAACGTGCAGAATCTAAAGTAGCATTGGTTAAATCAGCACCAGTGAAATTTGCTGATTCCAGATTAGCAGCAAAGAAACTGACACCCGTGAGATTAGATCCACTGAAATCACTTTGACGAAGATTGGCTTTGGTAAAACTAGAATCTCTTAAGTCTCTTTGGGAAAAATCTGCTCCGATCAAAATTTCTTTGTTGTATTCTAGTGCTAGAGCTGTTGATGTTAGACCTACTAGACAAGTTAGGGGTATGATTACCAACAAAGATAAATTGAGGATCACTAGAAAAATCCGATTTTTAAAAACTCGTTTAATATTCATCCGAATTGTACATTGATGTCTAAACTTCCTTCATTTAATCATAGCAAAATTGGTCTGATAGGAGAAGATCTAGTAACCCAATGGTTAAAATCCAACGGTTGGCAAATTCTCCACCGTCGTTTTTCTTGTCCTTGGGGTGAGGTGGATATTATTGCCGAGTATGACAATAAAACTCTTAGACCAACAAGTGTTAATTGCAAAACACCCATCCTCGCCTTTGTAGAAGTGAAAACCCGTAGCGCTGGTAATTGGGATGCGGGAGGGAAAGATTCGGTTACCATGAACAAACAAAGGAAAATCCTGATCGCGGCGGAAATGTTTTTAGCCAACCATCCAGATAAAGCAGACTACTCTTGTCGCTTTGACGTAGCTAGCGTTTTTTATAAAAAGTCTATTTCTAAAAAGCAAGTAATTCAATCAAAAGCATTGGCTAGTTTGTCTGCTCAAGAATACGAGTTTATACTATTAGATTATATAGAATCCGCTTTTGATATATCAGCAAGATTAAGTAGTATTTAGTGTGTGGAAGGGATAACCAAAGTTGATTTCCTTCCACCTGCTTTCAAGCCAAGGTTTCTGGACAATAGCCTAAACCTCTAACAAACTGTTGTCTAAATGCCTCAATTTCCTCTCTTTCTGAACCACCATGGGAGACAATAGCTATTTGGTAGCGCTGCATTACTTCTATGGGATTCTGACCTGCTTCTAAACTCCAAAATGCCATTTGTAATCTCATTGGCGGTTCATAGCTAATCCCTAGCTCATTACAAAAAGCTCGGAAATCACCATCCTCTTGAGTAGAAATTGCCTCTTTTAATTTAATCCTGATTACCCAACCATCAATTTGATGAATTATGGTGATAAAGGAAATTGGCATTTGAGGTCGATTATAGAGGTGCTGAACAACTCTTAGGGTGAGACTAGCATTGCCTAGATAATATAAGTATTCCATCATGGTATTTGGGATCAAATCCAATCCTACACTCATAATTTTCTTTCAACAAGGGTAATTCTTTCCAGGGTAAAAATCCCCGTTTTTATATGGGGAGTTTTACCCAATCTTATAGCTTTGGCAGAAGCGCTTAGTCAAAAATTGATGCGTAAATTTGACGGGCAAGCATTTTAATCTCCCTTATGTGGCTATAGCTGTAGTTTTTTTACTTTAGTACGGGCGATCGCTCAAGGTAGTGATGAAAACCAAGAATCTCATCATGATTTGCGTGAACTGAAGGATTTCAGATCCCAACCTAATTGTTATGGTTAATTTTTGTATATTTTCTCCCTGACATAATTGACATATCTAAATTTTTTTGAAATAATGGTCAACAGATACTATTTAGTATTACTCAGTAGTAACCATGTTAGGATAAACCAGTGAAACCAACCGCAGTAAGATTATTGATCACAGTGGGAATGTTAACATTGGCCGCCAGTTGCACCGCTGATGTGAACAAAAACAGTTCAGTAGAAGCAACAAAAGATGTTAACTCTCAGACAGCATCTACAATTAGAATAGATGGTTCCAGCACTGTATATCCAATTACCCAAGCCATAGTTAAAGAGTTTAGCAAGGATGGGAAAAATCCAACCTCAGTACAAGTAAGTTTTTCTGGTACGGGGGGAGGGTTTAAAAAATTCTGTAGGAATGAAACAGAGATAAATAATGCCTCCCGACCAATTTCTGCCAAAGAAATGGCAGAGTGTAATAAAAATGGTGTCAGATATATAGAAATACCCGTTGCATTTGATGCTTTAACTGTTGTGGTGCATCCTCAGAACAACTGGGTTAAGGACATAACAGTTGATGAATTGAGAAAGATCTGGGAACCCCCAATCCCAGGGGAAAATTTCCCAGTGGAATCAAGTACGTGCTTCCTGGCCAGACCGCCCATTAAAATTATACGGACCAGGTAAGGATTCTGGTACTTATGACTATTTTGTTGAGGCAATAGTTGGTAAAGAAAAAGCTAGTCGTAATGATTATACAGCTAGTGAAGATGATGATGTGTTAGTTAAGGGTGTTAATCAAAATGTTAATGCCCTTGGTTATTTCGGTTATGCTTACTACAAAAAAAATCAAGACAAATTGAAACTAGTAGCTGTTGATAACAAAAAAGGGCCCATATTACCATCCCCAGAAACAGTAGGAAAATCCAAGTATCAACCTCTATCCAGACCTCTATTTATTTATGTGAATCTGTGGTCAGGTAAACATCGGGCAGACCTGTATAAATTTGTAGATTTTTACTTAAAAAAAGCACCTGCAATAGTTAATTCCGTTGGCTCTGTGCCTTTACCCAAGGAAGCATACAATATTGGTTATGTGCATTTACACAATGGTAAAGCTGGAACGGTATTTGGGGGTAAGTCGGAATTCAATTTAACTATTGGGGAATTATTGCGTAAACAGAAGGAGTTTTAATGTGAAAATCCGGGTAGGAATTAATGGTTTTGGGCGTATAGGACGTTTAGTATTGCGTGCTGGTTGGGATTGGTCAGAGATAGAATTTGTGCATATAAATGAACTCAAAGGCGGTGTAGAAGCAGCAGCTCATTTACTGAAATTTGATTCCGTACATGGGCGCTGGCAAAACGAAGTGGGAACAGGAAAAGACCAAATTTTTATTGGTGACAAATCCCTGACCTTTAGCGAGTATTCCCAACCTGGAGAAGTTCCCTGGGAAGAATTTTCCGTGGACATTGTTTTAGAATGCTCAGGAAAATTTAGAACCCTAGAAACTCTCAGTCCCTACTTTCAAAGAGGAGTGAGTAAAGTAATTGTTGCTGCACCCGTAAAAGGGGGAGCATTAAATATTGTGATGGGGGTAAATGATCATCTTTATAGACCTAAAGAAGATCATATTTTAACAGCTGCTTCTTGTACCACCAACTGTTTAGCACCAGTGGTAAAAGTCATTCATGAAGGTATAGGGATTAAGCATGGAATTATCACCACAATTCATGATCATACTAACACCCAAACCATAGTTGACGCACCCCATAAAGATTTGCGTCGTGCTAGAGCTACTGGTATGTCATTGATTCCCACCTCCACCGGTTCAGCTACAGCGATTGGACTCATTTATCCCGAATTAAATGGCAAATTAAATGGTCTAGCTGTGCGTGTACCTCTATTAAATGCTTCCCTTACGGATTGTGTATTTGAGGTAGTGCGTCCAACTACCATAGAAGAAATTAATGCCTTATTAAAGTCAGCTTCTGAGCAGGAACCATTAAAAGGAATTTTGGGTTATGAGGAACGTCCCCTAGTTTCCATTGATTATAAAGATGATCCTCGGTCTTCCATTATTGATGCACTTTCCACAATGGTTGTCAATGAAACTCAAGTCAAAATCCTGGCTTGGTATGACAATGAATGGGGTTATGCTAATCGGATGGCTGAATTAGCTCGCAAAGTAGCTTTAAGTTGGCATCAGTAATACAACAAAAATATATGAACCATACTGCTGATTCAGGTGCAAATTTGAGAAATTATGCCGTAGTTACCCTGGCCTATTGGGGTTTTACCATTACGGATGGCGCATTGAGAATGCTAGTTTTGTTATACTTTAATCAAATTGGTTATACACCCTTACAAATTGCCTTTTTATTTCTGTTTTATGAGATATTTGGCATCGTTACTAATTTTTTAGGTGGATGGGTGGGATCCCAATTAGGTCTGAAAATTACTCTTTATAGTGGTATAGGTTTACAAGTTTTTTCTTTGTTAATGTTGTCTTGGTTAAATGCAGATTGGGTACAGTGGTTAGCAGTTCTTTATGTGATGGTAGCTCAGGCATTTTCTGGCATTGCTAAGGATTTAACTAAGATGAGCTCCAAAAGTGCTATTCGTTTAGTGGTTCCTCAAGATGCTCAATCTTCCCTATTCAAATGGGTGGCAATTTTAACCGGTTCTAAAAATGCCTTAAAAGGAATTGGTTTTTTTATTGGTAGTGTTTTGTTATCATTATTTGGCTTTGTCAATGCTCTCTTAATTATGGCAGGCGCACTATTTTTGATTATGTTCACAGGATTATTATTACCCAAAGGAATGGGGAAAATTAAAAAGAAAGTTAAATTCAGTCAGCTATTTTCTAAAAGTGAAGAGATCAACGTTTTATCCGCAGCCAGATTCTTTTTGTTTGGCTCCCGTGATGTTTGGTTTGTAGTTGGTTTACCAGTATTTTTACGTGAAGTTTTAGGTTGGTCTTTTTATCAAGTAGGTGGATTTTTAGCAACCTGGGTAATTGGCTATGGAATTGTACAATTTTTCGCTCCCAATTTAATGAAGAAATTTGGTTCTGGTCGGGCACCAACAGCCAAAAATATTCAATTTTGGACGTTTACCTTAACAGCTGTTCCTTGTATCATAGCACTAGCTCTTCAAAGCGGGTTACCTGCCAATATAGTTATGATTAGTGGACTAATGTTGTTTGGGGTGGTATTTGCCTTTAATTCTGCGGTTCACTCCTACTTAGTTTTGGCATTTACTGATGATGATAAAGTAGCTTTAAACGTTGGTTTTTATTACATGGCCAATTCTGGTGGTCGTCTAGCGGGAACAGTATTATCCGGATTGGTTTATCAGTTATTTGGGTTAGTGGGTTGTTTGTGGACATCAATGATTTTTGTGTTGGGAGCTGGTTTAGTTTCCTTAAAGTTACCAAATCCCAACACGACTAAGGATATTGTGTGGAAGGGAGGAGAGGGGGACTGAATGGTACGTGCCCCACTCACGCTCACATCAGTCTATCGCTAATTCTCGCCATAGCCCTTTCTACACACTGTAATGCCTGATTGATATCAGTATCTGTAACAATTAAGGGAGGTACAAACCGAACTACCTTGGGACCAGCTGGTACTAGTAACAACCCTTCCTCCATAGCAGCTCTGACCACATCCGATGCGGTTAAGGGACTATCTTCCTTAATTTCCATACCATTAATTAGTCCCCAACCGCGTACCTGGGAAATATGGCGAGGATATTTGCGAGCAATCATTTTTAGTCCTTCCCGTAAATGGGCTCCTTGCTCCTGAACATTCTCTAAAACATTTTCCCTTTCCAAGGTCTGGCAAACTGTCAAAGCTACACCACAAGCAAAAGGATTGCCACCAAATGTGCTCGCATGTTCCCCGGGTTCAAAAATATCACAGAACTTCTTGCTCATCATGGCCCCAATGGGAATACCTCCACCTAACCCCTTGGCACTGGTGAAAATATCTGGTTCCACACCTAAATGTTCGTAACCCCATAATTTACCGCTGCGTCCCATCCCTACTTGGACTTCATCGAAAATTAATAAAATGCCGGTTTCATCACAAATTTCTCGTAAGCGTTGGAAATACTCCTTATCGCCAGGACGAACTCCTCCCTCTCCTTGTAAGGTCTCAATGAGAATTGCGCAAACGCGATAATTGCCTTCATCTAACTCACTAACTGCTGCTTCTACTTCCTTGATATCATTGTATTTAATATAATGGAACCCAGGAACTAGGGGATCAAAGTTTTTCTGATATTTGGGTTGTCCGGTAGCTGTGACCGTAGCTAGGGTTCGACCATGAAAACTAGCATGAGCAGTTAAAATAATGGGGTGGGCAATGTCTAGAACTTTGTGAGCATATTTCCGGGCAAGTTTAATCGCTGCTTCATTCGCTTCCGCTCCGGAATTGCAGAAAAATACTCGGTCAGCACAGGAATGATCTACTATCCATTTGGCCAATTCCCCCTGTTCTGGAATATAGTAGAGGTTGGAAACATGGTGTAGCTTTTGAATCTGGTATGTTACTGCTTCTACCATAGCTGGGTGAGCGTGTCCTAAAGTACAAGTAGCTATACCAGCAACAAAGTCAAGATATTCCTTGCCCTGGGTATCCCAAACTCTACAACCAGCACCTCGTTCCAGGGCAATGGAAAAACGTCCGTAGGTGGACATCACCACTTGGTTAAAATTATCCACACTAAACACATTCGCATCAGACAGACTTGGGCGGATCATCGGCTGTTCAACTAAACTTTGGATACTCACTACCGCACCTCCAATAAATTTTTTAATTGTCAATACTCTATTTGATTTGCCAGTTTTTCCGGAATATTTCGAAATTATCCGTTATCTTATATATTATTGTAAAGGGTTGATAAAAGTTTCATAAACTTTTAAATTTTTAGGTTTTCTGACATTTCACTCTTTAATTTCTGATTAACTGTGTACTCCACCCTGGAAGATAAATATAAACGGATTCAGCAGGAGCTAATGGCTGGTGCTTTGGCTCTGGTTGTGGTGTTTTTATTGGTACTTGTTGGTATTGTTTAGTGGAAGGGTGGTCATGGGAGGATGCTGCTTATATGACCGTAATTACCCTGGCTACTGTGGGATATGGGGAAACCCATCCTCTAGGTAGTCACGGGCGTTTATTTACTATTGCCTTGATATTAATGGGTGTAATTAATATTGGTTACATAGTTAATAGGTTTACGGAGGCAATAATTGGAGGTTATTTTCAACAAGGCATTAAAGTTCGACAACAAAGGCGTTTAATGGAATCATTAATAGATCACTACATTATCTGTGGTTTTAGTCGCACCGGTAAACAAATTGCTAAAGAATTTCAGTCCGAGTCCGTGTCTTTTGTAGTGATTGATTCTAAAATTGAATCCGTACAACAGGCGGAGTCCCAGGGTTATATAGTCTATCAAGGTGATGCTACCTTGGATGACACCCTGTCGAAGGTAGGTATACAACGTGCTGTTTGCATTGTCGCGGCCTTGCCCTCTGATGCTGAAAATTTATATACTGTATTATCGGCAAAAACCCTCAACCCTCAAATCAGGGCGATCGCCCGAGCGAGTACGGAAGAGTCATTACAAAAACTACAACGTGGGGGAGCTGACACAGTAATTTCACCATATATTACTGGAGGTAAAAGGATGGCAGCAGCGGCGTTAAGACCCCAGGTACTAGATTTTGTTGATGGTATACTTTCGGGGACGGACAGACAGTTATACATGGAAGAATTTTTACTGGATGGTGATTGTCCATTCCTAGGACAGACTCTACAAAAGGCAAAATTGCGATCGCAAACTGGTGCTTTAGTATTAGCAATTCGGCGGAGTGATGGAAATTTGATTGGGGGACCGACGGGGGATACAATATTAATATCTGGAGATACCCTGATTTGTATGGGTACAGCGGAACAATTGCGGGGTTTAAATAAAGTTTTGGCTCCGATTAATTCCCGACAGTTAAGACGTCCAAAACATATTTAGGGTTGTTCACAGGTAGTTAATTATCAGGTTCCATCCAACCATGTAAGGGAGCAATAGATTTAATGACCGATAGGATTACTTCTGGTGGCGCACTAGAAAGTAAAACACTGGGATAAACGGCGGTACCCCACTGGGGATGAACCAAGACACAGCATTTATTTTTAATTACGGGATAATTTAGCAATGCTTTAGCAACTGCAGTGTCATCATGGGGAATCAGACCCGGATGGGAAAGTAGGGGATAACCCGTGCGGGGATCAATTAAATCGGTAGTATAACCTTGATCTCGTAAATTAAAAGTCACATCACAACCAAACCTGATAAACTTTTCCCGTAGTTTTTCTTTTTCTGTTTCTATTTCCCCAGTCATTTCTACCAGCGGATATTTTGATTGTTGTAATACAACTATCACCCATAAGAATTGTTGTTGTTTCCAATCTGGCAATATCTGTTCGCAGTTGGCACAGATATATTGACTGGGGTTATGAATGGAAATGTACACAGCTTGTCCTGTTTTGCCAACCAAATTAATAGGATAGCTGGGATCGGAAGTGCGAACACTCAGAGAGTTGACCACATTTAATCGGTTTTTGCAAGTTTGTTTTTTAATTGTCTATGATCATAACTCTGAAGACTGCTCAAAAATCAACCTTCCCATAATCATCATCAAGTTCAGGCAAAACTATATCTACTCCACACCTAATTCAGCTTTAAAGCATTAACTGGTACTTCGTCCCAGGTTTCTACCGTGCGTAACTTTGCTATCCAACCAGCAGCTTTTTGTCCTTCCGTTAAGCCATGACTAAAGGAATTATGACATTCTTTAGCCTGGTCTTCATCATAACAAGCTATACAAGCATGAATCATCCCTGAGGGATCGATCTGCTCATTGATCCAAATTTTCATAAGTATCTCCCCTAATTTATTGACTAAATTTTTTTAAGCCATACACTATATATGGTACAACAGTTTGTTGGTAATGGATCTATACTTTATTTCCTGATCAACGCAGTTGACCATCTTCCATATAAATGATTCGATCTGCTATATCTAAAATCCGATTGTCATGGGTAACTAGTAAAATCGTGCAACCCTGTTCTTTAGCCAACTTTTGCATTAGCTCCACCACATCCCTTCCTGATTGTTTATCTAGGGAAGCAGTTGGTTCGTCCGCTAGTACTATTTTGGGATGACTGACTAATGCACGAGCGATCGCAACTCTTTGCTTTTGTCCTCCTGATAAACTTTCTGGATAGTAGTTAACTCGATCGCCTAGTCCAACTTGCTCTAACATTGCTATAGCTTTAGTATTAATATCTTGATTTAAATACTCAGGGTGCAGTTCTAAGGACATTTTTACATTCTCTTTTGCAGTTAAAAAGCTCATTAAATTATGAGCCTGAAAAATATAGCCTATTTGTCTTCGCATTTTGGTTAAGACTCTCTTACTAACACCACAAACCTGTTGGTTGAGTATCTGTAAGCTACCTTCTTGTGCAGAACGTAAACCACCCATTAAAGATAAGAGAGTGGTTTTACCTGAACCAGAAGGACCTGTCATAATTACAATTTCTCCAGATTTAATCTGTAAATTAATATCAAATAGAACCTGTTTTTTTAAAGCACCTTCACCAAAATAATGATTGAGTTGAGAAACTTCAATTACCATCTGAGTTGCTATTTTTGCATCATAGCTAATTCCTAACATAACATTCTCCTTATTTCAAAAATATCTAAAAAATATCAGCCGGGTCAGCAGAACGAAGTTTCCCTAGGGCGATCGCTCCGGAAATACTACACATAATTACCGTTAAAATAAAAACATTAATTGCCCGTTCAGCTTTCATAGTAATGGGTAACATGGTAGCAACAAAAGTTAATTGATATAATCCCAAAGAGAGGAATAGTGAAGGCAAATAACCCAGAACAGCCAAAAATAAAGATTCCTGAATCAAAACTCCTAAAAGATACCAATCAGTGTAACCCATAGCCTTGAGGGTAGCATATTCAGGAAGATGGTCAGAAACGTCTGAATAAAGAATCTGATAGACAATGACAATACCAACAATAAAACCCACCGCTACACCCAAACCAAAAATGAACCCAATCCCCGTGCTAGTAGCCCAATAATTCTTTTCTTTTTGGGCAAAATCCTCTGTTGTGCCCACTTCCACAAATGGTTTACTAGGATCAGGGTTCAACCCAATTTTCAGTTGTGCCTTTAACTTTTGGATATCTGTACCGGGTTTTAAATTAATTAGTCCCACTTCAATTTGATCGGGTTTGCGTTGGGGGAATAATCGTAAAAATGTGGAGTCACTAGCCACCACATTGCCATCAGCTGCAAAGGAAGCACCATTACTAAATAAACCCCTAACGCTGACCAAATTATTATTCAGTTCCGTTTGAAAGTTACCGGTTTTTTGAAAAATTTTACCAACCTCACCATATTCGGGACGACCAGCTTGGTCAAACATAATATGATTGAGTGATTTGAGAGAATCTTTATTTTTTTCTACTTCGGGAAATCTCAATCCGGGTTGATAGGGATCAACTCCCCAAACCAAAATTGGTCGATCAATCCGCGTTTGAGGATTACGCCATTGTGCCGTACCAATGTAAATAGAATTAACCGATGCTACCCCATCATAACTTAGTGCTTGATATAGTTTATCTCTAGAAAAACTTTTCGTGGAAAACAAGCTATTAAATTGAGGATTAATTAACACTAAATCTCCCAGCAATTTGCGGTGGGGTTGAATTGCTGCATCAAATAAAGCACTTTCAAATCCCATCTGGATAAAGATCAGCATATCAGCAAAAGTAATACCCGCTACAGCTACTGCCAATCGGGTTCTTTCTTTCATCAGCTGTCGCCACGCTAAAGGGGTTTTAAGAAAAAGTTTTGATATCATGGACCTTACACATACTTAAATAAGAGATTTTATTTTAGTAAAGTTTATTCCTAAATGAATTTAGGTAGAAAAAATTACAATTCAATTGCTGTTTGCACTTGTAAGTTAGTTAGTCCAGCAACCTTTTTGCTATCCTGGGGAGTGAGGCGAATTTTCACCTCAACCACTCGACTGTCTAGATTTTCACCAGGTTGGTTACTAAACACATTTTGACGATTGACTTGTAAACCAATTTGAATTACATTACCTTCTAATTTTTCTGATAATGTAGGACTCATAATCTTGGCCTTTTGCCCAATCTTGACTCGATTGATATCAGTTTGGTAAACTTCTGCTACCACTGACATTTTTTCCGTTTGGGCAAAATCCGCAATACCTGATGCGGTAATTTTCTCACCCACACGAGTATGAATTTTCAGAATTCTACCACTCATAGGAGCGCGAATAAAAGCTGATTCCAGATCAGTCTTAGCACTGTCAAGAACTGAAATGGCACTTTCAAGTTCTGTTCTAGCTAAATTCACATCTACAGCACGAACCTCGGCAATACTATTTAGTGTTTCTTCAGCTGCCCTAATTTGTTTCGTACCAGTGTTACTAATTCTCTTCAGTTCTACCCTAGCTTCCGCCATTTGTTTACTAGCGGTGGTATTAATCCGTTTCAAAATAGCCCTAGCTTCGGTTAGTTTTTGTTCGCTGGTCTCCACATTTAACCGTTTACTGTCAATTAAAGAATTAGAAACTGCTCCTTGAGAATATAACTGTTGATAACGTTGATATTCCGACTTAGCATTTTTCAGTTCCGCAGCCAATTGTCGAATATTTGCCTCCTGAGCAGTTCTATCACCTTGCCATTGGGCTTCTATCCTAGCAATAGTTTGTATGTAAGCATTCTTGTTGCCTTCATACTCTGCCTTTAACTTTTCTACATTCGCTTTTTGTGATTGAATCTCTCCTGGTTTAGCACCTGATTTAATTTGCTCTAATTTAGCTTGAGCAACATTCACTTGTTTTTGTGCTCTTTCGACCGCACTTTGCAATTTATTCCGGGAATCTAATATGGCAATTATCTGACCTGCTTTGACCACATCACCCTCTTGAAGGAGGATTTTTTCCACCCTGTCCCCATCTAGTGCTAGGGGTGCAGACAATTTAATCACTGGTGTTTCCGGTTCTAATCTCCCCAATGCTGTCACCAAAGTGGGAGCAGGCAAAGTTTCCTCCACTTCCCCGGTACTAGCACTACTGGCCTTAGTAGAATGATTAAAAGTATAGGTTGCAACTCCTCCACCAACGGTGGCTACTGCTAAAACCAACAGAATTAGTCTTTTCAAAAACCCCCTAGGTAAAGTTACTATAAATCTAAGATGCCTACTATCTTAACAGATTTTCTCAAAATTTATCAAAAATTTACATTCTCTAGTTGATGTCAGCTGGATATGGGAACAAAATCCAGCCAAAAATATCTACATTAGTAGTAACGGCCTATATTTTTTGAGATCGGAAAATGTCTAAGGGAAAACAACCAGCAGATAATACTTTAACTATAAACAGCAATAATTCACCCTGGAAATATTGGAAACAAGGGTTGACCTCCCTATCCCTAATATTATTAGGTTCAGGGATTACTGTGACAGGTGGTTATCTAACAAATAATCAGGAAGCTTTGACCAAGAGTGGATCCAAACTTGGTGTGGAGAGCGTTCATGCTGCACCACTACCGGGAAATGAAGACGGTAATTTTGTGACTGAGGTGGTTCGCAAGGTTGGCCCCTCAGTAGTGAGAATTAACTCTTCCCGCACCGTAAGAACTCAAGCACCAGATGAATTTGAGGATCTACGACGCTTTTTTGGTCCTAGGATACCACGGAGGGAAAATAGGGTAGAAAGGGGAGCTGGTTCGGGTTTTATTATTAGCGATGATGGTCGTATTCTCACTAATGCTCATGTGGTAGAGGGTGCAGATAGGGTAACTGTCACCCTCAAAGATGGAAGAACCTTTGAAGGTAGAGTACTGGGAGCAGACCAACTCACGGATGTGGCGGTGGTGAAAATCGAGGCTAAAAATCTACCAACAGTCATCCTAGGTAACTCGGAACAGTTACAACCAGGACAATGGGCGATCGCCATTGGCAATCCTTTAGGACTAGATAACACAGTAACAACAGGTATTATTAGTGCCACTGGTAGATCCAGTAATCAAGTGGGGGTTCCCGATAAGCGGGTCGAATTTATTCAAACTGACGCTGCAATTAATCCAGGCAATTCAGGTGGTCCGTTGCTAAACGCCCGAGGAGAAGTAATTGGTATAAACACGGCCATTATTCAGGGTGCACAAGGATTAGGATTTTCAATTCCCATTAACACGGCACAACGTATTTCTAATCAAATAATAACCACAGGTAAAGCTCAACATCCCTATTTAGGAATTCAGATGGTTTCCATCACCCCAGATTTAAGACAAAGAATCAATTCCGATCCTAATAGCGGGTTGACTGTGAGTGAAAATCAGGGAGTATTAATCATTAGGGTTATTCCCAATTCACCTGCAGCGAAAGCTGGAATACGCATTGGAGATGTTATTGTTAGGCTAAATGGTGAAGTGATCACCGACAGCTCTGCTGTACAGAAAGCTGTAGAATTGGCCCAAGTGGGAGGAAATTTACGTCTGGACTTGCGTCGTAATGGACAAACCATCAATATTGCGGTCAAACCGGGAATTTTTCCCACTGGCATGCAGTAGATCAATAAACTACTCTACGGATTTGTTCGTGGAGTAGTTTAGTACAAAATCTCTTGTTACCTCCATCTTCCCATCCGGCGTTAACTTGGTAAATATACCAGTTTCAACAACTGACAACTTATATAAGAGACCGTTAAACCCAACAGTACTAAAAGTAGAGGAATAACCGTATCCGATCGCAGTTGACGGGTTTTGAGAATTTTTACACAGGATATGGGAATAATCAGAGGCCAGAAAACAGTGGTCACTAAGGATATAATTAGTGATAAGAACTTCTCTTCCGGGGTTGATGCAGGGTGACGGTGAGAGAATGTAAACCAGTTGGCAAAAAAATAGCTACCCATTAGTGTGTAGGTAATTACTAATGTTAACTGTAATTGATTGGTTAAGTTGTGTATCACAGTCCTCATGTATTGCACTTATATAGTCTGAGCCAGAATGTTATAAACAATAAACAGCTTTAATGGATAAAAGTCCAGGTGGGCATTCTGGTTTGCCTACGCTGCAGGCGACTATGGCTATGGGTTTCATGCACTTGGTGACTAAAAACCATGCCCAGTTTACTAAAGTCGCGAACATATAAATCTTTCCATAAGATCATACACTATATTTGGACCCAGTCAATAGCCCTCCCCGTCAAAGATGAGAAGTCGGCGAAGAACGATAATTGTAGCCAAATTGGGAGTCTTTCTGAATGTATTGTTTAATGCTATCAAAATCAATAAAATAATCTGCCACATCAATGAGACTATCGCTAGTCATAGTTTGCAGACCTATAACTTCTACCCGCGATCCTAAACTGGTGACAGCATTAACAGCGTAGGCTAGATCCCCATCCCCGCTGACTAGTACAGCAGTATCATAATAAGGAGCTAAGGTAATCATATCCACAGCAATTTCCACATTGAGATTTGGGTTTTTTACCATTTTCCGTAAGTGCAATTATATCCTTGGTTACCACTCGATAACCATTACGACGCATCCACAACAAAAACCCCTGTTGTTTCTCCTTACTAGTATCAACTCCAGTATAAAAAAAAGCTCTTAATAGTCTAGAGGTTTGAGTTAAACGACACAATAATTTAACATAGTCGATTTCAATGCCTATTTGAAGAGCAGCATGAAATAGATTGAGACCGTCGATAAAAATAGCCACCCTACCACGATTGAGATCATCACTCATGTCTGCTCCCTGAACTGGTTCCTGGGATTTAGTATCCCTAGATCTGGTGGTAGTTTTTGTAGCTGGTGTGACCGTTGTCCCTTGCCAATGTGGTTTTTCTTTTAATTCCTTATATTCGTTTGTTTTTTTGTTATTTGCGAAACTCATTGATACCTCTAGTTTTAAATTGGGATGTTTGGTAGTTTGTTATGTGATATTTTGGTAGTTAGCACTTATAAATCAGGAGGGTCTTTATTTCAATATTATCCAAACCAAACCTTTGGGCTAATTTTTGTTGCTTACTTTCTTTAACTAAAGTTTTTATAAAATTTTCCTCCCCAGTAGATATAGCTCAATTGTTCACTTATCATATTAATGGGGTGGGAAAAATTAAAAAAAAATTAAAAAAATTAGGAGAGTCAAAAAATCAACCAGGAATTGCACCTTGGATAGTGAGGACTGAGCAGGGAGCATGATGTAGAACATAGTTGCTCACGCTACCCAAAACCACCTCGCTGATTCCCCTTCTTCCCCTGCGTCCCACAATAATTAGGTCAGCAGACCAGCTTATAGCTTGTTCACAGATGACACGACCTGGATCCCCAACGGTTTGGAGCATTTCAGCCTTTACCCCCTTACCAGTGGCAGTTTCCATTAGGGATTGGATCCATTTGAGTCGTTCCTGCTTATGTTGATCCCATGCTTGCATATACTTGTTCATAGTTTCTCCATACAGGGAGGGGTAGATAGTCTCCGGTTGAAGAAATATGGGGTTGAGGTAGGGATCTTCTAGGGGAGACAGAACATGAAGTAGCATGATTTCAGAACTGCTCACTTGAGCCAAAAATAGAGCTTGCTCAAATATATTTTGGCTTTGATCCGGATTTTCTAAAGCAACTAAAATTTTATGCAACATAGTAATTACTCCTGGGGATAGACGTAAAATCTACACTCCCTGTGGTTTTTATCTGAGAAGGTTAGAGATATATTAGCCATACTAATAATTTTTGGGGGAAACAACAACTTTCCACAACTTTCAAGGGTGGGAAATTGTCACACCCCCAGGTAGACCCCCAGGTAGACCTAGTAGTAGGAGTTGATGCTGATGAAATTTCATAATCGTATTCAAGCTGGAAAGATGTTAGGGGAAAGTCTAATAGATTACGCCAACTGCGAAAATCTACTAGTACTAGCGCTACCCCGTGGTGGTGTACCCGTAGGTTGGGAAATTGCTAAAGCTGTGAATGCTCCCCTAGATGTTTGTATCGTCAGAAAGATTGGTGTGCCCGGACAAAAAGAATTAGCTATGGGTGCTATTGGTGCTGGGGGGGTTAGGGTATTCAATCGTGATGTAATTGCCACCTTAGGAATAGATAGAGATGTGATTGAAACTGTTGTATCTCAAGAGCTGGAAGAGCTAAAGCGACGGGAACAAACTTATCGAAGAAATGCTCCACCAATTAAGGTTGAAAACAAAACAGTCATTTTAGTAGATGATGGTATTGCTACTGGTGCGACTATAAGAGCAGCTATTGCTGTTCTTAAACAGCAAAAGCCCAGCAAAATTGTGGTAGCAATTCCTGTAGCATCAGCAAGTACCTATAGGGAATTGGAGTCAGAGGTAGATGAGGTAGTGTGTTTACAGACTCCTGAGTTTTTTTCAGCAATTGGATTTTGGTATGACGACTTTTCTCAAACTAGTGATCAGGAAGTTTGTGAAATTTTGAGCCATTATATTTGACTTAGGTTGGGTTTTTTGAACCCAATCTATAAGATCTGGAAGTTGACATCTTCATAGAGTTCAGTCATTTTTGCCTGGAATTGAATAGTGGGGAAGGAAAATGATGTTTGTTGACCTGTATAGTGTTGTAAAGTCCAAATTCCTTGATCATTCCTGCGGAAGCACTCAACTCGCGGTTTTTTAGGACTAATTAAATGGTTACATGAACATCCAGGGCACCGGACATAGCGTAAATGCTTCCGTCAATATACTCATGTTTAACCTGACTATGTTCTTCTAGTTTTAGATATGCTTCTGGAGTAATATAAATGTTATGATTAACAATCATAGTTCATTTAGTCTTGTTACATTCTAAATTCCAATCTAACTCTGCTGCAACTTGGTGAGCTAATTCTAAAGGATTAAATGGTTTGGCGATCGCACTTTTAATACCTAACTGGGAATAACGACGACGATCATTAACTTGGATTTTTGCAGTTAACAAAATGACGGGTATTGTTTGGGTTACTGGATTGGCTTGTAGTTTTTCAAAAGCTGATAATCCATCCATATCAGGCATCATCACGTCTAATAGAATTGCATCTGGCTGATGATTCTCAGCTTGCAAGATTCCCTCCTTACCGGAACTAGCTGTTAGCACCTCCCAACCTGCAACGGTTTCTAAACAAATTTTAGCCACTTCTTGAATATACTGCTCATTATCAACCACTAAGATGCGCTTTTTCATAATCTATGACTTTACCCTGGTTATTGCTTAGTTGTAATTCTCTGTAACAGGTCCATAACTCGTTGCTCAAACTCCTGAATAGTGACCCTCCCCTTGGTAAAAAACTCCGTATGTCCCAATTTTAACCGATGACGTTCTGAATCGTCCAGGTCTTTTGCAGAATAGACAACCACGGGAATACTAAACAGTTGATCATGTTGCTTCAACCAATCAACAACCGTAAAACCATCAGCTTCTGGGAGGATCAAATCCAGAATTAGTAGGTCAGGATTAACCTTTTGACTCAGATGAATTGCCTCCCTACCAGTTTTGGCAATGAAGGTTTCAATATCATGTCTATCAAACAAGGTTGCCAAAAGATCTGCTAGGTCATGATCATCTTCAATAATTAATATCTTCAGCCTTTTTGAGGGTTCAGATACGACCTTTCTGAGAGAATTTAACAGGTCCGTTTCTTCCACTGGTTTACTTAACCAATCAGCAAACTTGACACTTTCAGCATTGGTATCTTCTTGACGGTTAGGATTGTTTTGACTTGATTTATAGACACTACAAATAACAATTGGTATATCTTTAGTATCTGAACATTTTTTCAATCCAGCCATGGTTTCCCAACCATTCATTCCTGGCATAACTAAATCTAATAAAATCACATCTGGATGTTGAATAACTGCTTGAGCGATCGCCTGGTCACCACTATCTACTGTAAGTACGCGATATCCACCCTGTAGTAGGAGATTTTTTAATTCTTGGCGAGTGATTGGATCATCATCACAAACCAACACTAAAGGAGAATTATCATCAGTAATTAGGGGTGTTTCATAGTCTAATTGATCGGTGACCAAACCCTGTAAATTGGATCTATCATAACCAGTTAAAATTGGCAGAGTAAAATAAAAACTGCTGCCTTGGCCCAAGACACTTTTGACCCAAATTTTGCCCCCATGTTGTTGAACAATACTCTTACAAATTGCCAGACCCAAGCCAGTACCATCATGATTGCGAGAATCAGAAGAGTCCACCTGTTGAAACCGCTCAAAAATACTCTCCAATTTATCTTCTGGTATACCTCTTCCAGTATCTTGCACAGTTACCAATACCTGGTCTTTCTGTAATTCTGTCATCAAATAAACCGTGGATCCTGGTTCTGAAAACTTAATCGCATTGCTGAACAAATTAGTTAAAGTTTGAATTATCCGATCTGGATCTGCCCATAATTGAATAGATGAACTATTAGATGAGCTATTAGAGTTTTGAATAGATAAACTGACACCTGCTTTATCCGCTAAAGCTTGCATGATATTGATAGCTGAGTTGATCAAGTCTCGCAAATCACAATTTTCGCGTTCCATTTTGACCTTACCCGACTCAATGCGTTCAATATCCAGAATATCATTAATTAATCTAACTAATCGCTCCGTACTATCGGTGGCAATTTGCAGCAAGCGTTTACCCTGTTCTGAAGTAGTAGAGAGTAACCCACTGGTCAACATTCCTAAAGAACCATGAATGGATGTCAAAGGAGTCCGCAACTCATGACTAACAACAGAGACAAATTCATCCTTCATTTTTTCCACTTGCTTGCGCTCAGTTATATCTCGCAATATCACCGTGTACACAGATTCTGGACCAAGATCTAACTTAGAAATTGAAGCTTCTGCAGGAAATTCTGACCCATCTTTGCGACAACCAAATATTTCTTGTCTTTCTCCCATTCTGCGAGCGTGAGCAGAAGATTTGCCAAATGTGGATACGTGATTACGATGTTCCTGGGCAAAGCGTGTGGGCAATAATAAATCTAGCTTTTTTCCTAAAACTTCCTCAGCAGTATAACCAAAAATCTTTTCTGCACCTTGATTAAATAAGGTAATCCCTTGACTATTATCAATAGAAATAATTGCATCGTCTGCAATACTTAAAATTGCTTCAAACCGATTTTCTGAAATCCTCAAAGCGTCTTGAGTACGTTTTTGTTCATCCAGTTGTGATTGCAATTGGTGATTGACATTAATTAACTCAGATGTACGTTGATTAACTCTCAATTCTAGTTCATCTTTAGTTTTGCGCAATGCTAATTCTGTCTGCTTACGTCTGGTAATATCACGTGCGACAATTTGTGCTGCTGGTTGATTTTGGTAAGTGAGAAATGCGCCAACCGTTTCTACATAAATTATTCTGCCATCCGCTTGTAAAAATTTGACTTCCTGTAGAGGAATCAATCTTTGATTTGTTTTCAGGGATTTTAGGTTTTCTTCAATTTCTTCCCTGTGTTGTGGATGGACAAATTCTATAAATTTTTTACCTAATAGTTCTCCTGCTGAGTTAACTCCCAGTAAGCGAACTGCAGCACTGTTAACGAACACCAAATCATCTTGACTAACAATGAGGATTGCTTCTGGATAAACTTCTACTAAGTTATGATAGCTTTCAACAATAAATTTGTTATTCTCGTTAATTTGATTGGTCTTTGCGTATCGATTCCGCTCCATAATTTTCAGCAATCTCACTCTTTCCAAGCGATTCAGAATACGATTGACTAGCTCAGAGATAATAATTGGTTTACTAACAAAATCATCAGCTCCCACACTAAATACCTGATTGACAATTTCTGCATTGCTATGAACTGTTAAAAATAAAATTGGTACTTCCCTACCTTGGTCATGACTACGAATCATTTTACATAATTCAATCCCACTCATACCAGGCATTTCAATGTCTAAGATTAACATATCAGGGTGAATTTTTTCCCAAGTACTCCAAAACTGCTCCGGATAATTAAGGGTAACTATTTCTAGTCCCCAAGGAGTTAACAGTACCTGTAATAACTCTAGGGTTTTTAAATCATCATCTACCACTAATATTTTGATTTTGTTGACTGTTGATGCGATTTCATTATCAATGTTTTTTCTAGGAGATAATGTCAGTTCTTTTTGACTATTATTAGGAGCATTAATTTGCTGATTTTTCCTATCAATTTCTTGCTTTAGTGATTTGACCCAAGTTTGTAATTTAGGTTGTAGATTAATCATTTCTGCTCCTGTTGAGTTAGCAGAGGATTGGAATAAATTCTCAATTTTTTTTGCCAATTCGGAAGCATAAGGTAAGCCAAATGTCCCCAGAGAACCTGCCAAAGTATGTGCTTCTCTAGTTGCTTGCAGTAATAGTTCTAAATTAAAAGTTTCTTGGCAATTGGCAATATTTTGTGCAGCTCGTTCTATAATAGAAACTTGCTCTTCTATTCTACCACGAAATCGTTGCCAAATTTCTTCAAGTTTCCCAATTGTTCGCTCATTTTTTGATTGATGATTTAATTCATGGTTGTCATCATGGTCATTTTCTTGTGGCTTTAGACGATATCCAATACCATAAACTGTTTCCACTAAATCATGAGGTGCGCCCGCTGCTTTTAACTTCATTCTTAAACCCTTAATATGAGTCCGCACAGCGTCTTCCCCCGGTGTGTCTTCATAAGACCAAAGATGATCTAAAATCATTCCACAGCTAAATACCCGACGATTATTTCGCATCAAAAGTTCTAGTAAAGCATATTCTTTTGGGGTGAGTGAAAGTTGATCTTGTTGATATGTAACTTCACAACTACTAGGGTCTAATCGCAAACCACCCCACTCTAATACAGGTTGGGAAGTAACACCACCACGTCTTAATAAGGCTCTTACACGAGCTACCAATTCTTCTTCATCACAAGGTTTCACTACATAATCATCCGCACCAGCATCTAAACCAATAGCTTTATCGTGAGAACTATCACGCCCTGTCAATAATAAAATTGGCACTCGCCGACCACTAGAACGAATTTTTTTACATAAGCTAATTCCATCTAGTTTGGGCAAAACAATATCTAGTAGTATTAGATCATATTCATAAGTTTCTACCAAATCCCAAGCAGTTTTACCATCATTTGCCACTTCTACAGCATAGTTCTGGTATGTGAGAAAATTACTCAGCGTACATGCAATTAGCGCATCATCCTCAACTACTAAAATCTTCATGTCAAAAATTTCCTTTTAGAAGTAAATAAATATACAAATATGTGTAACCTAATTATTAAAGCTCGACAAACAATAAAGGACAGATATCAACTTTTAGATATAGAGCAAACCGACTAAAAATGGGCATAATAACTAAGAAGTACAGAAGAGGTAGAATCATCACCAAATGGCTTGATCTAGATCTGGGAACATTTACAGTCATGGATGGTTAAAATATTTATTCCCCTAACCATAATTCCCTCACAAGTTCCTCACATTGTTTAGCTACAACCATAAGTGTAGACCTAGATCCCAAGCTAGGAGTTAAAAATTAACGAATTGTAAAGATAAGTGCTAAGAATTATAAAGGAAACCTACATCTTGTGACAAACAGGAACCAAAAGACCATAAAAGAGTACTTTGTAATGGTTAATAAGTAACAATGGAGGCATCAATGCTTAGTAAAATTTTGGTGGGGTTAGACCTTTCTAACACAGGAGAAGAAGTATTTCAACAAGCACTCAACTTAGCGAAATTAACATCAGCTCAGTTAATGCTAATACATGTTTTATCCCCAGAGGAGGATGGCATTCCGGATACTATGATGTTTTCTCAGATTGATTACTATCCAGCTTGGACTGATGAAAGCATGGGAATTTATTTGAAGAAATTGGAAGCCTATAAAGAAGAAGGTTTGGAGATGTTGCAAAGTTTTTGTGCGCGGGCAAATACAGAAAATATTAAAACCGAGTTTTCCCAGAATGTGGGAAATCCAGGTAAGGTGATTTGTCAAGTCGCTGGAGCGTGGAGTGCGGATTTAATCATCATTGGGAGACGAGGAGTTTCTAAAATCACCGAGTTTTTTATGGGTAGTGTAAGTAATTATGTGTTGCACCATGCACCCTGTTCTGTACATATTGTCCACCATCCTGATAAGAAATCATGAAAACCACAGTTCCAGTTCGCGTCAATCATATTGAGCGTGGGGACAAACGTTTGAGAATGTTGGATACAGCCATCAAACGCTGTCAATATCAACAAGATGCATTGATTGAAATTCTTCATCGAGCAACGGAATTATTTGGGTATTTAGAATTAGATTTACTGCTGTATATCGCCCGTGAGTTAAAATTGCCACCTAGTCGGGTATATGGAGTAGCAACATTTTACCATTTATTTTCCTTGGCACCAAAAGGTAAACATAATTGTGTAGTTTGTACAGGTACAGCTTGTTATGTGAAAGGATCACAAGCGATTTTAACTGCTCTGGAAACATTCATCCAAATTAAAGCGGGAGATACCACACCAGACGGAGAAGTTTCTGTAATGACTGCCAGATGTTTAGGTGCTTGTGGTATTGCACCAGCAGTGGTGTTTGATGGTGAGGTTTTAGGTAATCAAACTGCACAATCAGTCTGTAAAAAAGTGGGGGAATGGCAACATGGAACTACATGAATTATTGGAGATTGCTAGGGCAGAAAATTCTCAGACTAAACCTATACAAATTCGCTGTTGCACTGCTGCAGGTTGCTTGTCTTCTGGTTCTCAAGCAGTGAAGGAAAATTTATTGACATCGATTAAAGCAGCAGGTTTGGAACAGCAGGTGGAAGTGGTGGGTGTGGGTTGCATGCGCCTTTGTTGTCAGGGTCCCTTAGTGGAAATAGATGAGAATAAAAGTGATAAAATAACACTTTATCAACAAGTAACGCCCCAGGATGCGCCAAAGGTAATTGATTCTATCAAGGGAAAAAACACAAATTTAAAACGGCAAGATTTACAGCATCCGTTTTTTACTAAACAATTGCCCATTGTTTTAGAAAATAGTGGTCGGGTAGATCCAGAAAGAATTCAATCTTATATTGCAGCTAATGGTTATCAAGCTCTCTACCAAGTACTGCGAGAAATGAAACCCACAGAAGTAGTAGAAGTTATTACTAAAAGTGGATTAAGGGGAAGAGGTGGTGCTGGATATCCCACAGGGTTAAAATGGGGAACAGTAGCTAAATCATCAGGGGCAAAAAAATTCGTGATTTGCAATGCGGATGAGGGAGATCCAGGTGCATTCATGGATCGTAGTGTGTTAGAAAGTGATCCCCATCGAGTCCTGGAAGGAATGGCGATCGCCGCTTATTCCATTGGTGCTAATCAAGGTTATATTTATGTCAGAGCGGAATACCCCATTGCGATTAAACGTCTAGAAA
This sequence comes from Raphidiopsis brookii D9, assembly GCA_000175855.1. Taxonomy (GTDB): domain Bacteria; phylum Cyanobacteriota; class Cyanobacteriia; order Cyanobacteriales; family Nostocaceae; genus Raphidiopsis; species Raphidiopsis brookii. The sequence goes on along the minus strand of ACYB01000006.1, from coordinate 10,246 downwards.
CTGCCATTCGTCAAGCACAAAGGTTGGGGGTATTAGGAACAAATATTTTTGAATCACCTTTCGATTTTAAAATAGAAATTCGCATTGGTGCAGGTGCTTATGTTTGTGGTGAAGAAACCGCATTAATGGCTTCAATTGAAGGTAAACGTGGTGTTCCCCATCCGCGTCCTCCATACCCTGCTGAATCAGGTTTATGGGGTTACCCTACATTAATTAATAACGTAGAAACCTTTGCTAATATCGCTCCTATTATCAGAAATGGTGCGGAATGGTTTGCTAATATTGGCACAGAGAAAAGTAAAGGGACAAAGGTTTTTGCCTTAGCAGGTAAAATCCGGAATACAGGTTTAATTGAAGTTCCCATGGGGACAACCCTAGGGGAAATTGTGGAACAAATGGGGGGTGGTATTCCCGATGGGGGTATGGCCAAAGCGGTACAAACAGGTGGACCATCGGGAGGGTGTATACCTGCATCAGCATTTACCACTCCTGTAGATTATGAATCCTTATCTGCTTTGGGTTCTATGATGGGTTCTGGGGGAATGATTGTGATGGATCAAAGTACTAATATGGTAGATGTGGCACGATTCTTTATGGAATTTTGTATGGATGAGTCCTGCGGTAAATGTATTCCCTGTAGGGTGGGAACGGTGCAACTCCATGATTTATTAACCAGAATTAGTAAGGGAAAGGGAACACAAAATGATTTACATCTGTTGGAAGAATTATGCGACATGGTGAAATATACTAGTTTATGCGGGTTAGGTCAGTCTGCACCCAATCCTGTTTTTAGTACCTTGCGGTATTTCCGAGAAGAATATTTAGCTCTAATTAAACAGTAAAAACAAATCAATTATCAGACCATTATGACAGTAAAGACTTTGACAATTGATGGGCAAATGGTCAGCGCTCATGAGCATAATACCTTATTAGAAGCAGCTCAGGAGTCAGGTATACATATTCCTACACTTTGTCATTTAGATGGGGTGGGAGATGTGGGTGCTTGTCGTCTATGTCTAGTAGAAATTGCCGGGATGAATAAACTTCTACCCGCTTGTGTGACTCAGGTTTCTGAGGGGATGGAAGTCACAACTAAAAGCGATCGCCTGCAAAGATATAGAAGAACAATTATTGAAATGCTATTTGCAGAGGGGAATCATATCTGTTCTGTATGTGTAGCTAATGGTAATTGTGAATTACAGGATTTAGCCATAGAAATGGGCATGGATCACGTGCGATTAGCTTATCAGTTTCCCCAGCGGAGCGTTGATACTTCCCACGAGAGATTTGCCATTGACCACAATCGCTGCGTTTTATGTACTCGCTGTGTGCGGGTATGTGATGAAATCGAAGGTGCCCATACTTGGGATATGGCGGGTAGGGGGTCAAAATCCCATCTGATTACGGATTTAAATCAACCCTGGGGAACTTCCCTCACCTGTACTTCCTGTGGTAAATGTGTCAATGCTTGTCCCACAGGAGCTTTGTTTACTAAGGGTGTAAGTGTGGAAGAAATGAAACATGATCGAGGTAAAATAGAATTCTTGGTTACAGCGCGAGAAAAACAACAATGGAACTTTTAGTGGTTAAGTGGTTAGCATCTTACATATTATCAGTTAAACATTATGGATAAAATCAAATTAGCAACCGTATGGTTAGGTGGATGTTCTGGGTGTCACATGTCATTTTTAGACCTAGATGAATGGTTAATAGATTTAGCCACTCAGGTAGATGTAGTTTATAGCCCCATTGCTGATATTAAAGAATATCCAGAAGGCGTGGATGTGGTATTAGTAGAAGGGGCGATCGCCAATGAAGAACATTTAGAGTTAATCCACAAAATTAGACAGAGGACAAAAACCATTATTTCCTTTGGAGACTGTGCAGTTACAGGTAATGTAACTGCCATGCGCAATCTAACAGGAACTGCCAACGTAAGTTTACAATTAGCCTATATAGAAGGAGCAGATGTAAATCAAAAAATTCCCCACTCACCGGGAATTGTACCACCTTTAATTGATCGAGTTGTTCCAGTTCATAACATAGTTGATGTTGATATTTATTTACCAGGTTGTCCACCTTCAGCTACAAGAATTAGAGCAACATTAGAGCCATTATTAAGAGGAGAAACACCCCCCATGGTAGGGCGAGAGATGATTAAATTTGGATAACCTGATGGAGGTAAATGATGTTAAAAGCAGCAGATGTAATGACTAAAGATGTGGCAACAATTCGTAGTTCTGCTACTGTAAAAGAAGCCATTGATTTAATGAAAGCTAGAGATTGGCGCGTATTAATAGTAGATCGTCGTCATGAACAAGATGCTTATGGAATACTCACAGAAAGCGACATCATTTATAAAATTATAGCTTATGGTAAAGAAACAAATAAAGTCCGTGTTTATGAAATAATGACTAAACCTTGTATAGTAGTTAATCCAGAACTGGGTTTAGAATATGTGGCCAAATTATTTGCTCAATATAATCTCCACCATGCTCCAGTAATTAGTGGTGAACTAATGGGAATAATCTCATTAACAGATATTTTGGTAGGAAGTGTCACCCTAGAAAAACCCCATACAATTCTTTTGGAGCAGCAATTACAAGATGAAATTAGAAAAGCACGAATTGTTTGTAGTAACAAAGGTATTAACTCACCCGAATGCGCATCTGCTTGGGATGTAATAGAAGAAATGCAAGCTGAAATTGCCCATCAAAGAGTTGAGAAACCTTCAAAAACAGCATTTGAAGAGTTTTGTGATGAGTTTCCAGAATTTCCAGAAAGTAGAATGTACGATTTATAAAACCAGGTTACGCAAAAAACCATGAAAAAAATAGTTATTGACCCTGTTACCCGGATTGAAGGCCACGCCAAAATTAGCATTTACTTAGACGATGAAGGTCATGTAGATGATGCACGGTTTCACGTAACAGAATTTCGCGGGTTTGAAAAGTTTTGTGTTGGTCGTCCTTTTCCAGAAATGCCTGGAATTACAGCTAGAATCTGTGGAATTTGTCCGGTAAGTCATTTATTAGCATCGGCAAAAACGGGGGATAAAATCTTGTCTGTCACCATTCCGGAAGTGGCAACAAAATTGCGTCGTCTCATGAATTTAGGGCAAATAATTCAATCCCATGCTTTGAGTTTCTTTCACCTCAGTGCCCCAGATTTATTATTGGGTATGGATAGCGAACCAGCTAAACGAAATGTTTTTGGTTTAATTGGCGTCGATCCAGAATTAGCTAGAGGTGGCATTCGATTACGACAATTTGGACAGGAAATTATTGAATTATTAGGAGGCAAAAAAATCCATCCTGCTTGGGCCGTTCCCGGTGGGGTTAGCGACCCTCTCACCACAGAAAATCGTAGCCACATACAAAACCGTATTCCCGAAGCTAAATCCACGGTTTTAAATGCCATAGCTTTATTTAAAAAGCTGCTGGAGAACTATCAAAAAGAAGCCCAAACTTTTGGTAATTTCCCCAGTTTGTTTATGGGACTAGTAACCCCTCAAGGTTTATGGGAGACCTACGATGGTCATTTACGTTTTGTAGATAGTGGGGGAAACATTGTTGCTGATAAATTAGAGGCGGATAATTATCATGAATTTATCGGTGAAGCAGTGCAAGAAGATTCCTATTTGAAATCTCCCTATTATCGTCCTTTAGGTTATCCCGATAGCAAAGATCATTGTCGTTTAGATAGTGGAATGTATCGGGTTGGACCTCTAGCTAGATTGAATATTTGTAGTCAAATTGGCACTCCATTAGCAGATCAGGAACTAAGGGAATTTCGCACTTATGGTAGTGGAACTGTGAAATCTTCTTTCTTTTATCATTATGCGCGGTTAATTGAAATTTTGGCTTCTGTTGAACACATAGAAATTTTATTGGATGACCCTGATATTTTATCAACCCGTCTACGAGCAGCAGCTGGAATTAACCGATTAGAAGCAGTGGGGGTAAGTGAAGCACCAAGGGGAACCTTATTCCATCATTATCGTATTGATGAAAATGGTTTAATCCAAAAGGTGAATTTGATTATTGCTACTGGTCAAAATAATCTGGCAATGAATCGTACAGTTGCTCAAATTGCTCGTCATTTTATTCAGGGTAGTCAGATTCAAGAGGGGATGTTAAATCGGGTTGAGGCTGGTATCCGGGCATTTGATCCCTGCTTAAGTTGTTCTACCCACGCTTTTGGTAAAATGCCTTTAGTTATAGAATTAGTAGATAAGGATGGTAATTTGGTCAATCAAATTTGTCGTAATTAGACTTGGTCAGATTTAGGTGTGGTGGTAAACTTTATGTGGTAAGTAGATATACTCAATTTTCATGACAAAAAGATTAATTGGTTTAACAGGGGGCATTGCTACGGGTAAAAGTACTGTGGCTAATTATTTAGCAAGTGTATACAAGTTACCTATTTTAGATGCGGATATTTATGCCAGAGATGCAGTAGGGAAGGATTCAGTAATTCTTGGAGAGATTGCAGAACGTTATGGTGAAGAGATTTTGCTCACAGATGGGAGTTTAAATCGGAAAAAATTGGCAGAAATTATTTTTAATCAATCCTCTGAACGCTCCTGGGTGGAAAATTTGATTCATCCTTATGTCAGGAATTGTTTTTTAAAAACTATTGAGGGGTCACCGCATGAGACCTTAGTTTTGGTGATTCCCCTTTTATTTGAAGCAGGTTTAGAGAATCTAGTTAGTGAGATTTGGGTTGTGTATTGTGAAGGTGAAATACAAAAACAACGACTAATGAGTCGGAATGATTTAACTGAAGCACAAGCAATAGCAAGAATTAACAGTCAATTACCATTAGAGCAAAAAGTTACTCGTGCGGATGTTGTTTTAGACAATTCTTCTGATCTAGAATCACTGTTGCACCAGGTGGATCTGAATATATCTAGGTTCTAGTGACATACTCCACACACTTCCCTTCGGGTGAGTGTGAGCTTGGGACTCCTCTATGAGGACTGGGAGAGAGCGATCGCTAATTTATGCCCTCAACAAAAGTGCTGCTAAAGAAATCTCTAGACTGGTAGATTTAATTCCTTATGCAGGAGGTTATGTGAATCTCGATGTTTGAAAACTACCCAATACTGATTATTTACACCTTTGATGGGTGTACCTTGGATAAGGTAGTAAGGTCGTTGTTTACGTATCAGCTGTTGGATGTAGTTTTCTATCATGGTTAGTTATTTAGTAAATGGGCCATTCTGGAATTACTGTGTCAATACTGGTCATAGTGGCTATGGTTTGCTGGAGTGCTACCACAATTTTCTGGTAGTGTTGGATATCATCATCACTTAGGGTGCGTCCCTTACGATCCTTGAGCCATTTTTGACCAACTTGATAACCTCCTATATAAAAGTTCCAAACTTCTTCGGGTACTCCCACAAATTTGTCACCTTTTTTGTTGATGAATACTGCATTTTGGGTATATTTAGGATATCCCGCATCTACTATTGAATTACCTCCATTTGGGGTAAATTGGGTGATAAGGTTATTTAATTTGGGTGATTTCATGAGGTGCAGGGCTACTAATTGTTCTCCACATTCTGCAAGTTGACAAAATAGGTTATTGTTTCTAGTGAGGGGAACGCGGGGGAAGTCTATTTTCAGAAATTCGGCATATCTCGTGCGGTAGGTGGGGGAGTGGAAGATGGCATAGATATAGTAGAATATGGTTTCTGGTGTGGGGAGATAACCCAGGTTTATTTCTATTTTTTTGAGGAATTCTTCTGAAAAGTTGGGGCGTTTTTTTTGTTGCAGTTCTTGAGGTTGATTTGTGTCGGGGTATAGGTAAAGGGGAAAAATATAGCCAGTTTCCTTAGTTTTGTTGGAAATTGAACAACATTCTGTTAGAAAGTTTGTCACCATGACCAATCGCCAATTACCCTGTTGTGATTGTTGTCTAGCAAGAACTAGAGCAACATTACTAGACCTAATTAAATGAGACATTATATTATTTCTGGGCCGATCAACAGCATCTTCATGATGATAATATTCACGGAGATCAAATGGTCGATAAACACATTTGGTAAAGTAGTTTTGCCAATCAAGATTAGATGCTAAAGATTCCCGTTTTGCAGTTATTTTCCAATCTTTTGTATCTGTTAAACTATATTTCTTAACAAGATCTTCGTGACCAATAATTAAATCTCTAAAATCTCTAATTCTATGGTACAAGTTTTTGTAATCAAAATCAAATACAAAATGATCTCGATGGGTTTTAATTCCTGTAGAATAAAAGGGTATTACCTGATTTATCTTAGGATAATCTTCATATTCTGTTGATAGATTACTATCTTGTTTAATTAGTAAGTAAAACTCGGATTGAGGTTTTAATTTGATAAACTTAGTACTATTAAATGTACTCTCATTCAATACATCATATTTATATGTCTTTGAACCGTATAAATCAGAATAATTAATGTATTTATCTCCACTCTTAACAGCTAAAGTAATACTTACTCCTTGCTGAATATCAAACACATTTTCATCCTTGCCTCCATCAATATCAGTTTCCTTTTTCTTGCTATTTCCGTGTAAATCATATATGTAAATGCCATGGAAACTATTCATCAAATGCTGACGCATTCCCCTAAATGTGGGGTTATCTAAAAATCCGTGATTAGTAATAAAAGCTAATATCCCTTGACCTGATTCATCAATTCTCCACTGACCAAAACGAATAAATTTAACATAATCATCCTGTAAATATTTAGGATTTCTTTCACCCAATGGTTTACCATCTACAAAGTAATAACTATTGACTAATCCCTTAATCCAAGGATTGTTATTTTCCGAATGTCCTGAATAGGGAGGATTACCAATCACTACCATAATTGGTTCTTGCTTTTTAATCCTAGCTCCCGCTTTCGCCTCTTCAGCAATTAATTGTTCCATCTGGGGGATATTTAAACTTAATTGCTGGGTTTCTTCCCTTAACTTAATATCCTCTAAAGTATTAATCAAGTAAATTCCTAACCTTTGATTATTATCAAACTGATACCCTGTCTCCTCTAAAAATAACCCTAATTTTAAATGACAAATAGCATAGGGAGACATCAACAATTCAAAACCAAATATTCTTGGTAATAACCTTTCCTTAACATACCCGGACCAAGACTTATCAACTAAGCCTTCCGTCAGTGCTGCAGGTGACTCCTGAAACCGTTGATAGATAAGTTGAAAAATATATAATAGAAACGTACCCGTACCACAAGCAGGGTCAAGAATCGTCACTGTTGGATCTGCTAAACCCAAAGGTTTATTAAACTTTTCTTTCACCAAAATATCTACAGAACGCACCATGTAAGAAACCACGGGTTCGGGTGTGTAATAAACCCCCCGACGTTCTCGCATTTGGGGTTTATATGTTGCTAAAAAATCTTCATAGAACCTAATCACAATATCTTCTCGGTTCATTTTCATGTCAAAATCTGACAAAATCGCATCCATTTTAGTTGCACGGAGGATAGCGAAAATATCAGAAATTGCTGCTATTAATTCCTCACCTAATTCCCCAGCTTGGCGTTCTGAAACATCTTGAAATAATTGACGCAGAAATGGATTAGTTTCTGGTAATTGTTGCCAAGCTGTATCTCGGTTAAAATATGTGGGTTTATTTACCCTTCCTTCTCTCCTATCTCTCACATATCCAAACACTCTAGCAGTGAATAAAGCATAAGCTATAGTTTGGGCATAAATATCAGCAAAACTGTAATCTTTTTCACTATCTGAACTCAGTTTGAGGGAAGGTAATAATTCCCTTTTAAAACTTTTGAGTAATTTATGTAAATACCCCTGTTCTGGTTCTTGGTCGTAAACTTTGGGTATGGCTTCTTCAATACTACGAGCTGCTGCTGCTAATTGTTTGGCTAACTCTTGAGCAGTATTAATCGGCTCATAAAATACCCATTCCACCAAAGGGATAGACATCATTGCTTTACTAGCAATAGATAACTCATCCTGTCTCAATCTCTTTAGTCGTGAAAGTAGTTGGTTATCATCCCAATTAAAAGTTTGAATTTGCCCTTGACGTAATTTACCCTCACCGGGAAGTATTAAAGATACTCTGCCAGATGCCTTTTTACTGGGTAATATGGGTAATAGCAAATACATTACTGGCTGCTGTTCTGCAAAACGATTAATATAGTGTCCGTAAATTTCCCATTGCTGTTGTTGAGCAGTCAAAAATTTCCTGGCTTCTGAGTCTGTTACATCCACCAGTTCCTCATAAAAGCCCACTGCAATAGGGCAAGTTTCCGCTGCTTCCTCTTCATCATTACCAGGACGTAAATACCAAAACCGTGAACCTTCCCGATCCAGTTCTTTCACCGGATATCCTAACAATTGCCGTAATGCTTCCACACGAGTTTTTTCGTCTTGGCTATTTCTGACAATTTGTAACTGTCCTGATGTGAAGGTCATTTTATTCCTTTCTTTAATTTGTCTGAATGTTATAGAGTTAAAATGTTATAAACTTAGTCAGATAATGATGCTGTATGAGCATAACACTACCCGAATCTACTTGGCAAGCATTTTACTTGCTTGTTTTTATTACGTTTTATTAAGCATTGGAGAAAGGCGATCGCTCCTCAGTCTAAACTCCAGTTAAAACACTTGAGCTAAAACGAATGCAAATGCTGGGAGTTGAATAGGATAGGTGTTTTCAAAGTCGGTGGTAAATTGCAAAATGATTTTTTCAAAACCCTTTTCCACAGAGCGATCGCGCCTTTTTTTCGTAATTTTGGATTAATTAATATTAAAAACCAGCCCAAACATTGATGGTAAAAAGGTTCTGGCGATCGCAATTTTGGAGAATGAAAACGCCCTGGGGGAGAAGAGTGTTTTTTCTGTGGGAGTGTTTAATAGCATTGGATCCCCCCCAACCCCCTTAAAAAGGGGGGCTTTTAGATTAAACATGATGTGTAAAAATATTTATATTGTGAATTCCGTTAATGTATAGCATAGTGAATGCACGCGCCCTATTAACCCCCGTTAAAACTATAGTTTTTCTTTCCTCCCTAGCACTTACCCCATTTATTATAATATAAGCAGCTCTAACCTCTACTAAGCTAAACATAAAGCATTTAGCCCCCCTTTTTAAGCAGGGCGTTTTCAAAGTCGGTGGTAAATTGCAAAATGATTTTTTCAAAACCCTTTTCCACACAGCGATCGCGCCTTTTTTTCGTAATTTCGGATTAATTAATATTAAAAACCAGCCCAAAAATTGATGGTAAAAAGGTTCTGGCGATCGCAATTTTGGAGAATGAAAACGCCCTGGGGGAGAAGAGTGTTTTTTCTGTGGGAGTGTTTAATAGCATTGGATTCCCCCCAACCCCCTTAAAAAGGGGGGCTTTTAGATTAAACATGATGTGTAAAAATATTTATATTGTGAATTCCGTTAATGTATAGCATAGTGAATGCACGCGCCCTATTAACCCCCGTTAAAACTATAGTTTTTCTTTCCTCCCTAGCACTTACCCCATTTATTATAATATAAGCAGCTCTAACCTCTACTAAGCTAAACATAAAGCATTTAGCCCCCCTTTTTAAGCAGGGCGTTTTCAAAGTCGGTGGTAAATTGCAAAATGATTTTTTCAAAACCCTTTTCCACACAGCGATCGCGCCTTTTTTTCGTAATTTCGGATTAATTAATATTAAAAACCAGCCCAAAAATGATGGTAAAAAGGCTCTGGTAAGGGGGGTTGGGGGGATCCAAAGAGCTTAGACCTTATTGAGTGAGTATTTATTTAAGATCTCCAGAACGAAGTGGATTTACCAAGCACTCGCAGCACTGATCGCCCTTAACCCCCGTTAAAACTATCCTCCCCACATTTTCATTCTCCAAAATTGCGATCGCCTTTTTAACCGCCCCCATTCCCTTGAGAATAACTAGGGGAAAGCGTTTGCGAAGCACTCACCATGCGAGATCGCACTGCAGTCACTATGGGAGATAGTCCTGTTAACCCCCTTCAAATTTTCCCTTGAGAACAATCAGGGAAGTTTATTGGGGAACCACTCCCTACGAGCGATCGCACTCAATGACCTTGATAAAATTCCCTTGAGAAAGGGGAGGTAAGGGAATATCCACCACATTTACAAATTACTCCCAGTGCGTTTGCAAAGCACTCGCTACGCGAGATCGCACTTTTTTACCATTCTCCAAAAAATCCTGGGAGAGAAGGGTGTTTTTCTGTGGCGTGTTAAATAGGATTGGATCCCCCCAA
>ACYB01000007.1 GCA_000175855.1 Raphidiopsis brookii D9 | reverse complement strand
ATGCATAAGAATGTAATGTTCTGCTTAGGGATTTTGATATATGTAGTATGGGCTTCCGGGTATGGGAGGGTAGGTGTGAGTTTTTAAAAACGGCGATCGCGCAAGTGCGAGTGCAGTGCAGTCGCACTCACTTTATTATGAGTCAAGAGACTTCATAATATAAACGTATTGTTTATAGCATGTTCAATATCTTCTTTTGTTTCCAGATACTCTGCTGCATCCCAAGGATAGGAAGGATCGCCCGATTACAAAGTTGATGATTAAATTCTTATGAAGTTTCCCCCTGAAAATTTCTCTTTAGGGTTTTTAATATTAAACCTTCTGATAACGATTATATAAATTTTGTGCAAGCTGATGATGTTGTTTTATTAATTCTGGTGGTGACAATATTTGTGCCTTATCCATATAACGATAAACCCATTGTATAAATTCATTTAAAGAACGTGGCGGTAATTTTATAGAATATTCTATAAATTTGTATTCCCCAGTGTTTTTATCGGGTTCTCCGACTACAATTTTTTGATTGGGATGACGACGCTCTCCTTCTACAATAAAGTTGGATATGGGAGGATAAAAACGTACCTCAACTTCAATAAATTTAAGATTTCCCGCTAATTCTAACTGTTGTGGTTCAGGTTCACCTAAATTTAAACCCCAACCATTTTCCAATAGTTGATAGGCTTTAGCTAAACTTTCTCTTTGTTTTTCTATTCCCCGTGCTGGTATTTTAACTAGGGAACAATAACTATTAAAGCGATTAATACGCCCCATTACTAAATGTCCACCTTCACAGAGCTCATACAGTAAATACCAGGCAATATCATGGTAAATTAATTGTAATGGAAATACCTGAAATCTACCAATATTACCAGAACCATAGAAACTTTTACTACGAGAAATTTCGATGGCTTGTCCTTGACTTATGGCCTGTTCTAATAATGGTAATTGATGAAATAACGTATCTCTGTTTTCTCCTTTTGCTGCCATTTCTTCCGGGTCTGTGTGAATTATGGCACGATTCAGATGTTGACGGATAGGATAAAAAAATTCTCCCTTGAGTTCCCTATCCAAACTCCGCAGTCTTTTACTTAAAGTTTCATAAATGCGTCTTGTTTGGGCATCGCCTTGATATTGTGCTTGGGAAGCTAAAGTGTTAAATGCTACTTTAAGTTCAGTAATAGACAAAGCACCAGTGCCTAAATAATATCCCCAACGATACATTCTTTGATCAAGGATACCGTAGCGTCTAAGGGTTTTTAAATCTTTACGTAATGTGTCCACTGCGGGATAATTATCTGGTAATTTTATATTTAAATTCTTGGCTAGTTGTTGTAGATATATTTTAACGACACCAATTGCGTCATGATTTTTATTATTACTAAATTCTAGGAAATCTGGACTCCCCACACCCGGATATTTGAGTAGGGTAGCAATTAACAGTAATAAACGTTCAAATGCTAAAGGTTCTGTATAAGGATGACTTAGGTTTTTTTGGCATTGTAAGAATAATTTTGTTAATGAAATGTACAAAAAGAAAATATTTAGCCAGTTTTCAGAATTTGGCTGTAAGTACTACTAGTATAGGTTTTTAAACAATTATAGTAATAATTTAGTTTATCTTCTTTTCCTGGTTTTTCGGTAACTCCAAAGTTATGCTAGTCAAGGCCATCACTTTTATGTCAAGTTTTTTCACATTATGTATATTTCTCGACGTTTTGCTACTGTCAGAAATGTTTCTGTCTCTACTGTTAATGGTGGTATTACTTTGGTGATTCTGCTCATTGCACCCTTGGGGTTAGCTGCTGTGATTATTAATACTTTGTTGGTAACTTTTTCTACTTATTTAGTTTGCAGTATAGCGGATAGAATTGTGTTGTGGTTAGAACTAGAGCAAAATGCAGAGTTAACATCTGGTACTGAAAGTGAGCAGCGTTCCCGAAAATCCAATTTACAACGTTGGTGGCGTTAATGCAGACCCTTTATATTTCTGAGCAAAATTGTTATGTATGTTTACAAAAGGAAACTTTGATTGTTAAACAGGGTGACACTGTACATGTTGAAGTACAGTTACCTTTGTTGGAACAGATTTTAATTTTTGGGCGATCGCAAATAACCACCCAAGTCATCCGTGCTTGTTTATGGCGTGATATTCCCATTGCCTATTTATCAAGGATGGGTTACTGCTACGGCAGAATTTTACCAATTTCTAGGGGTTATAGACAGTTATCACGTTATCAACAAGAATTATCCCCTGTAGACAGGTTAATTACAGCTAGAGCAATTGTCAAAGGTAAGTTGAAAATAGTAGAATTTTATTAAGGAGACAAAGAAAAAAAAGAGAGTCTGAGACGTTAGAAAGGACATTACAAAGTTTAGATTATTTAGCAGAACAAGCGGTACAGGCTGATACATGGGAACGGTTAATGGGTTTTGAAGGTACTGGTGCTGCTCAATATTTCTCTGTTTTTAGTGAATGTTTGACTAACCCTGATTTTGTGTTTTCTGGTCGTAGTCGTCGTCCACCGGGAAACCCGGTAAATGCGATGTTAAGTTTTGGGTATCAAGTGCTTTGGAATCATCTTTTAGCATTAATTGAAGTTCAGGGACTAGACCCCTATTATGCTTGTTTACACCAGGCAAATGATGGTCATGCGGCCTTAGCTTCTGATTTAATTGAGGAGTTCCGCGCACCGTTGGTAGACTCGTTAGTAATGTGGTTAATTAATCGGAATATTATGGATGTTAAAGGAGATTTTCAATTTAAAAATGGGGGGTGTTATTTAAACGATTCAGGTAGGAAAAAGTTTTTACGGGGGTTTTTACAAAGGATGACGGAAGAAATACAAACTAATGATGGAAAACAACCAAAGTGGGATTTATTAACTCAACAAGTTAGGAATTATAAACAGTTTGTTTATAATCCTAGTCATCATTATAAACCATATCAAATTGATTGATTTTTTCTGATATTTGTGTTATGTTTTTGTATGTGATTTCCTACGATATTCCTAATGATAAAAGACGTAAAAAAATAGCTGATTTATTAGAAGGATATGGTCAGCGCGTACAGTATTCTGTGTTTGAATGTCAGTTAAATACGAAAAAGTACAATGATTTACGTTGTCGGTTAAGGAAAATTGTCAAGTTGGAGGAGGATAATGTTAGGTTTTATCCTTTATCGAGACATACTCTTACCCAGGTGGAAATTTGGGGGATGGGTGTTCCTGTGATTGAACCTCCGGGTTCGATTATTGTTTAGTGATTTCTGATACTAAAGTGTGGCGTTGGCCGAAGGTCAGGGAAAATGAAGGGTTTCAGGGTTTTTAGTTGCTGGTTTTGAATGATTTTGTCTCGAAGGGAAGGTCGGTCAGTGACCGTACATCTAGTTTTAACGACAAAATATAGACGCAAAGCCTTTCCGTTCCCTTCCTTGGTGCTACGCACATCAGTCAGGGAACTGTCGTCAACTCACGCGTCATTCATCCCACGCTCCTAAGAGTGAGATGTGGGGTTTCTGTCTTCTGTCGGTTAAGCTAATAAAATCTGGGTATGAACAAATCGGGATAAGAATACACAATTTGCAATTAATGTCAAAAAATAAAAAATATTCTTGATAAAACCAAACAAACAGCCCAAAGGCTTATAAACAAAAGATTTCAAGCTGATTTATATTGAAAATTAAATATTGTCAATTAATAGACAAATACTAAATCCCGCCATTACAATACAAACATCAGCTAGATAGGGGAATCACTGATGTCGGAAGAATATTGGCGGGCTAAGATTTGGGGTTTACTACATGACCCCATATTAAAGGCATTACATAACAATAGCGGACGGGGTAAAAATAGCTTCTATAAACAATTAGAAGTTATGAAACCTTGGGTTGAGACAGGTAAAACCCCCGAAGATTCACGTGGTAAAGCATTAGCAAACATATTATTTGCAGATCATGTTGCTTCAGCGAGTGATAGATCAGCTATCGGTGGGACTACAGAATCTATCAACTATGCAGAAGATAATAACCCTAACAAAGGATTAGAAATTAGACATTTATTGTCCGGGTCTAAACAAGATTTTAAAGTTAATTTTCATCAGCAATTAGTTACTGGTAGCCGTGCAGATTTTTTATTTGAAAAAGAAAAAAGATTGTTGGAAATATTAGAGACAGCGCCACAAAAATTCCAAGAAGATATTGAAAACAATATTCCTAAAATTAAAGAATTATATTGGTGGTTATGGCGTTGTTTACCTAAAGTCACCTGTGATATCTTTGAAGATAGTTCTTTAATGTTAATGCCAGCAGAAACCAGGATTCCCGATGCTTCTATTTGGAGTCATGTTAGTATGACATCAGCCTTAGCTGGTGGTTTTGCCGGATATGATTTAACATTAGATGAAGTTAAAAACTGGCCAAGAGGAAAAAAAGTTTCTCATCCTTATCTGGCGGTATTTAGTTTTAGTCCTGTACAGGAATTAATTAAATCTAGTCGCAAAATGCGGGATTTTTGGGCAGGTTCTTGGTTATTACATTATCTATCAGCTAAAGTTTGTTGGAAACTTGCTAATCAATATGGACCTGATACTTTACTGTATCCCAGTTTATATGAACAGCCGTTAATTGATTATTGGTTAATACAACAATATCGAGATTTTTCGCCATATATAAATCAACCATCACCAAAATCATTATTAACCGCTGGGTTTCCTAATGTGATAGTATTGGTCTTACCAGAAGGCAAGGTACAAGCAGCCATGCAAACAGCCCAGCAAGCGCTATTGGAAGAATGGTTAACAATTGGTGATTTAGTATTAAATGAATTACAAAATGAACGTCATTGGATGAGACAATTAAAACCAGATCACAATAGTTGGCAAGGTTGGTTAAAATCCCAATGGCAAACCTATTGGACAGCATTACCCATAGGTAAATCAGGAACAGAGTTTAAATTTTCCGCTGACAAAAATAAGAATCAAGAATTTGAAAGCTGGTCAACAACACAAAATGAAACGTACAATCTAGTTAACAATAAAAATCGGCTGTTTAAGGAAGAAGAAAAAGATTTATTGCAAGAATCCTATGAAGTTCGTCAAAAGATATACAAAAGAGGATTTAGTGCTAATGTTGGTTCATGGTGGGCTTACATTTTCGATGCTACCCGCGCTAGTTTAGCATCAGTTAAAAACGCTAGAAATTGGGAACTCCCCACAGCTTTTGGACCACGTTCGACAATTTCTGGTATTGGTCCGGTGGTAAATCCTGGTAAGGATAAAAAAGACTGGATGACAGAAGGTGATACCAAGGAATTATGGGGAAACCATGATGCAGGTTTTTTTGATGGAACAGAACAACTAAATGCTACGGAAGTGTTAAAACGTGGTTTACACAAAATTTTACCTAACTTATTGGGAATCGAAGAAAAAGATATTGCAGCATCCTATCCAGATTTAACATCAGGTGTAGCAGGATATTTGAAAGTTAATGCTGGAGATACACGACATAAACTAAATTTTGAAAAAGCTTGTCAAGCAATAGTTGATAAGTACCCTAAACTTGAAAATACACTCACAGAAATGAGAGGTAAATGGGGTATTCCTTGGATTGATAAAAAACCAAATCCTAAAAAATACCATCCCCGCTTACTTAATGCAGGTTGGATTTTAGAAGATTTACCTAACAGTCAGGAATTAAAAGCAGAATATACCAAAGAGATTAATCAGATTCTCAGTGAACATTATCCTCAAAACAACCCATCGGATTGGTATGTGTTAGCTGCAGGTGATGGTGATGGTATGAGTGAATGGTTAAAGGGTTCAAAAATGAAACCCTACCGTGAATATGTTCCCGATGGTTTTGAGGAAAAAGTTACATTAACTAACTTTCCAAAGTTTTTAGATCTCACCAAAAGAATGGGACCAAGTACCCACAGTGCATTAAGTAGGGCATTATTAGATTTTTCTAATCAATTAGTTCCCTATTTAACCCAAAACCGTTATGCAGGTAGATTAATTTATGGTGGTGGTGATGACGTTTTAGCCTATACTAATCTCTGGGAATGGGATAATTGGTTATGGGATATCCGCCAATGTTTTAAAGGTGCAAAAGACCCTCATGGAGAGTTTAGTAATAATGGGGATTATTGGAAATATTTAAAAGATAATCTTCTGCAAGTTGGTTTAGTTGACCGCCCATTATTTACAATGGGAAGTGAGGCCACTATTAGCTTTGGTATGGTAATTGCCCATCATTCCGTACCCTTAGCAATAGCTTTAGAAAGTCTCTGGGAAGCGGAAGAAAAAGCCAAAGATCATGTTTATTTTAAAGATGGTGAGGAGAAGAAAAAAGACGCTGTACAAGTGCGGGTAATTTACGGAATGGTAATACCTTAAATCAACGGCTAAATTCGATGTTTTTCATGAATGGCAGCAATTAATTACAAATGATTTAGAAAGTGCGATATTTGAACAAGCTGGGACTTTGTGGAGTCAACACCCAGCGCCGAGTTTAGAAGCTATCGTACCTTGGACTAGATTGTTTTGCGATCGCCGTGACCAATTCCAAAATGATCAAGATGCGACAAAAGATTTTCAACAAAAGTTAGCGGAGTTTTTAAAAGCATTGTTTATTACTACCGAACCCAAAGAACTAGATAATGAAATTCAAAATTGGTTAAAACTTGCGGCATTTGTGAAACGTAAACGTGATATAAAAGTAGGAGGTGATAATTAATGAATTGGTACAAACTCACACCATTAGATGTTTTAATGTTAAGAGATGCTAAACCATTTTCACCACAGGAAAGGGCATGGGCAGGTAGTATATTTCCTCCTAATGGTCATACTATTGCTGGTGCATTGCGAGGTTTATTAGGAGGCGAAAAATTTAATATAGTTGGTCCGTTTCTTTGTTATCAAAACACAGAAAATACCTTATATATTCCCCGTCCTTTAGGTTTTATCAAATCTACTCCTCTTGTACCTTTGGAGTGGGAAACTGAATCTCACATCAATAACGCTCTATGGGATAAAACCCAACCTTGTCCATTAGTTAAACCTCATAACAGTAAAGATGATGATGAGGAAGAAAAATACAATTCTGGCAAAGAACAAAGCCCTGAATTCAGACAATATTTACCATTCTGTGTGGTTAAGGAATATTTAAAAACTGGGAAAATTGATAAACATTGTTGGAGAGTAGTTGATGGTACTCACGAAAATAAACCTTGGGAAGAAGAAACTCGTTCTCACAATAGCATTGAACCGGGAACAAAACAAGTTAAAGATGCCGATGGTTACTTTGTAGAAAAGTCCATTCGTTTACATCAAAATTGGAGTTTTGCCATAGGAATTAATCACGAAATAGAAACACCTGCAACAATCAGATTAGGAGGAGAAGGACACAGAGTAATGGTAGAATCTTGTCCAGAGTTAGGCGAACAATGGCAAGAATTAAAAACTATTTCTGATCAGAATTTTCAACATAATGGCAGGGTAATATCTTATTTGGTAACTCCTGGAGTATTTGAAAGACCACATAAATATAATTCTGAACAAAAAGCAAGTTTATGTCGTCCTTATCCTTGGGAATGGAAAATCAAAGATGGTAATTTTGTGAGTATGTCCACAGATAAACCAGTACCAATTAGTTGTAGAATTAGGGAGAAAGAAGACAATACAAAAAGCATGGCAAAAAGCATTCCTGCACCCCAGGTGTTTGCCGCACCACCGGGGAGTTTATACTATTTGAAAAAGCCTCAAGGATTGTTTCAGGATAATGAAAGTTTAGAAAATGATAAAAAAAATCGTGTAAACAATTGGCGACAATTGGGTTATTCAGAAATGTTGTGGATTAAATATCAAGGAAAAAGTGAGGAAAATTCATAATGGAATACATCTATTTATATCTACTTTCACCATTACATACAGGTGGCACAACTCAAGAGGGTAACTTATTAGGAATTGCCCGTGAATCACATACTAATTTACCCTATGTTCCGTCTAGTACAGTGCGAGGTAAATTGCGTTCATTAGCTACAGATCAAAACCTAAAAGATGAACTATTTGGCAACGACTTAAAAGATGCTCAACAATTAAAACAGGGTAATATTTGGATTGGGGATGCTTCTATATTATGGTTGCCAGTACCGTCATTAAGTCATAGTGTAGTTTGGGTAAGTTGTCCTCTTTTATTACAACGTTGGCAACGTTTACAAGGTGATGAATCACCAACACCAATACCTTCAGAATATAGTTGTAACTTTAATAATAATGCTGCGGTTTATCTAAAAGATGCAATTATTAGAGCAAAACAATTACAACCAGGAAATAATTTACAACAATTTGTACCAAAACATGATAGCACTGTTTCTCTAAATCGGTTATTAGTATTACCAGATAAACATTGTGCCACATTAATTCAAATGAGTTTATGGAGACAAGTAAAAATTAAACTTGATGACCATAAATCAGTAGATGGTGGTTTCCGTTATGAAGAAGCAATTCCACCGGATACATTAATGTATTTACCTTGGGGAATCACATCACAAGCTAATAAAGAATCTGAACAATCTTATCAAGAAGATTTTAAAAATTTGTTAGCAGATAAGGAAATATTACAAATAGGAGGACAAGAAAGTTTAGGACGCGGTTTTGTTCAACAATGGATACAAAATAAGGATTAATTATGACATTTGACCCTAGAACAATTGCTACACCAATTTATGATGCTTTGAATACTTTGCGTAATTTACCCAATCAAGATGACACTCGTTTAAAACAACAAAAAAGTCAAGCAGTGGAACTATATACCTATCTTTCCACTTGGGGAATAATGCGATTAAAAGCTGAAGAAATGGCATTACCTGATGGAATGATGGGCAAAAAACAAGTAGTACAAAAATTCTTTGAATGTTTACAAACTATTTCAGGAAGACAGAATTTATCTGGACAACAGGGTTTAGAAACTTTAAAGAATGTGAGTACAGATGATTATTTAGGTTTAACAGGTTTGGGATTAGCTTTAGCGCAGGAATTTAGTTTTTGGGCAACAGCAATTTACGCAGATGTTAAAGGAGAATGAGATTATGGTATTTGAAAGACCTAATATAAATAATCCTCCAGCTAATGATAATAGAGGTGGTCGTGGTGGCGGTAATCGTGGCAATGGAGGAAATAATAACGGTGGTAACGGCGGTAATCAACCTGCTATTCCGTCTCCCTGGTTAGATGCAGACAATGAACCTAAACCACATACAGATGCTAGTTTTGTAGAGTATTTGCGTTGGATGCGAACTGCATCGCCCAATCATGATTATAAGGACCCCACTAAAGTACAAATATTACAAATGGCCGAACAGGGGTCAAAATATTACCAGCGATTACAACAACTAACAGAACGTACTGAATTAATAGCCCAAAAAAGTTTTAAAGTTCAATGTCCTTGGAGAATTAGAGTAGGTGGACATAGAGGACCAGAAAGTATTTTATTACCCGCTTTTGATGCTTTAGGTATTCCTTATATTCCCTCTAGCAGCTTACGGGGTGTAGCCAGAACCCAAGCCATCCGGGAAATCATGGCTAAAAACAACATTGAATGGCAAGAAGCGGAGAAACAAATTGCCTTCTATTTTGGTTCTGTAGAAACTAATAATAAAAAAGATCAAGCGGGTAAAGTTGTATTTTTAGACGCTTATCCTTTACCAAACCAAAAACAAAATGTATTAGCTGTTGATATGGCTAATAATATTTGGCAGTGGGATAATAATACACCTAAATATAGCCCCAATCCTAACCCATTTTTAAGTTTAGAAAAACCCATGTTTACCATAGGGTTAAGGTTAGCTAGTAATTGTCAGGATAAGGAAATATTAGAACAGGTCAAACAGTGGTTAATAAAAGGGTTACAAGCTGGTGTTGGTTCTCAAGTAAACACTGGTTATGGTCAATTAAATCCCGCAGGGAAACTTGAAAATAACAATGAATTTTTTAGAGTTAAATTTATTATAGAAGGTCAGTTAATTCATGGTAGACAGAGGTTTAGAAATGTTAACCAACCTTACAAAAGAAATAATAATGGAAGTTTAAGACCCGATACAATAAATACTCCTGAAGTTCGCCCAGTTGCCTTTAAATCAATGTTACGCTATTGGTTCAGAAGTTTTGCATTGGGGGTTTTAGAAACTGGTCAAGTTCAAGAATGGGAAAATCAAATATTTGGTGGTATTAACCCTAGTAAACAATATGGCTGGTTAATGGTCAGAGTTTTAGAAGGAAAGATTAATCAAAAAGAAGCCCAAAGAAATAATGATGAATGTGGTGAGCAAGAAGGTATCCTAACATTAAACTATTCACCGGAAATTCCTCAGTCTCAAAAAGAGAACTTAGAGAAATTAATCAAAAATCTCACCTGGTTAATGTTTCATTTGGGTGGTATAGGTCAAGGTGCAAGAAGACCATTATATTCTCGACGAGATCGTAATTCTCCCCGTCCTCCTTGGGATCGTGGCTGTAATTTAATTGCTGAAAGTGATGATAATTTTTGGAACTTACCAGATAATACTAGACAATTTCAAGAATTATTCAGAACGAAAATCAGGAATTTTTATGAAGCATTACAAACGTTAGGTGTTAATTTTAATTCTCGACAATTAAGAATTTGTGGAATAGTTAGAAATGACCAATGGACAGAAGCAATAGACACAAATTGTCGCATCTTTGTATGTTCTGGAGATGAAAAATTCGGTAAATCTTATGCCCTATCAGTTTTACATAGTGATCAGCTAAAATTTAATAATAAATATGACGGTAATCTTTGTGGTAGAACTCAAGGTAATAGAGTTATTCCTTCCCCAGTATGGATTACAAATTTAGGTGATTACCAAGTAGTGACAGTCTTTGGTGCAACTGAAAATCCCCGCAAGAGGTATTTAGAAACATTACAAAATAAACTGCAAATTTTTCCTCTATGAAAATAACCAATAATACAGATAAAGTTAGCACCCTTATCATCACCGTAGGAACTCGACAAATAGGTTGGCGTTGCAAAGACGGTATTATTCGTTCCTTTGGTGCAGATGGTAATATTAGCTATCCTCCACATATCAACGAACTCTATCAACAAATAGGAATAGAACGGGGTAAACATCAAGACCAAGATGGTAAAACCTATCCCTGGAGTGGTCGAGATTTAGGTCAAAGATATTATGATTACTGTCAAGAATGGTTAGGCGGTGATTTTAGTAATGTTGAATTATTACTAGATAAAACTGTCATTGAAGGAGGAGTAAAACAAGGCTTAAAACATATTATTCTATGGGGAACAGACCAACCAGAAACTATTACTTGGAACTTTCGCCGATTAGATACCTTATGGTTAGCAGAATTAATGAAAGGAAAAATTAAAAGTTTATTTCCTGATATTAGAGTTGATGTTCACGCCCCAAAAATTAATGCTGGTAATAGTGATGAAATTCGAGAAGAATTAGAACAACTGGTTTTAAAAGAAGCTATCAGTGCTAACAAAAATCAAGAGTTTGTTCTCTGGATTCAAACTAAAGGATGTACTCCCGTAATTGCTTCTAATGTAGAAATTTGTGCGGCCGCTTTAGTACGTCAATATCAAGTATTTAATGCTACTCCCGATGAACCAAAGGAATTTTTTACTACTTTAGAAAATGGTTTAGTTACTGCTAATCATTCCCAAAATTTTCAACTGATTACGATGGGCGAATATTTTTGGGCGTTAGAAAAAGTCAAGATAAAATCGTCTTGGCAAAGAGGGGATTTTTCAGAAGCACAAATTTGGCTAAAAGTCCATCAACATCGTCATCCAGTATTACATAAATTAGCTGGTTTTCTAGCGAAATATAGTAACTGGGAATATAGCAAAGAATTTTATCGAAATCTCAAAGATTGGGTGAGTTCTAATGATATATCAAAACTAGTTGATGCAGAACAGGTTGAAACCTGGAAAACCCAATTACAAAGATTACAGAATGACAAAATTACTAATTTATGGGAGTCTATTTTAATCTTAGAACTAACATTAAATAGGGAAATTATACCATAGCATTCATTCAGTTTGTACAGATTTTAGAACAATTATTATATCTGGAATCTATTAATAAGAAATGGTATACCAAAGGTTGGATACCCAAAGATAAAGATGAACCAACACTGGCAGAATTGATGCAAGGGTGGTGTTCATATAGTAGATTTAAAGAAGATAAAAAATGGTCAAACTTAATGAGTGATATTAGAAAAAAACGCAATAAAATTATTCATGATGGTGAATCAATAGATGCCAAACAGGTCGGTTATCTTTGGGCTAATAACAACTTTGATGGAGTTAAAATACCAACAACATCAACAATCATTAAAAACTTAATGATGCAGACACTAAGAGAAATTGGCACTCCCCCCAATTTCAACAATTTATTAATGCGTTCTTTATATCAGTGGGGACTACAATACTTAGAAGATGCAAGTTAATAATTAGGCGATCGCTCACAAATTGGGGGATAAATGTTAGGTTTTGTTTTGCCTATTTTTAGCTTCATGAATAATGCAGGTTAACCCACAATCCCCCACCAACAAAACTAGTCGGTTGAAAACCAACTTTAGCTTTGAACCAGGGAATTAATTCCCTGGCTCCCCTGTCTATCACGTTCTGGCTAAAGCTGTAGTTTAATCGCTTAAAACCTTGAATGTTTTATTTTTGCTTTCACATTTAACCTAAATTCGCTGCTACAAATTCCCAGTTGGCTAAATTGTCTAAGAAATTTTTGATGAATGCGGGACGCGCATTTTTAAAGTCTATATAATAAGCGTGCTCCCACACGTCAAGGGTTAGGAGTGGTTTTTTACCGTGAACTAAAGGGTTCTCAGCATTCGGCGTTTTGACTACTTTGAGTGTGCCACCATCATCAACTAACCAAGCCCAACCACTACCAAATTGGGTTGCTGCTGCTGTGGAAAATTCCTCTTTGAACTTGTCAAAGCTGCCAAAGTCTTGACTGATTTTGTCTGCTAATGCTCCGGTAGGGACACCGCCACCTGCGGGTTTGAGCGAATTCCAAAAGAAAGTATGGTTCCAAACCTGTGCTGCATTGTTGAAAATTCCAGCTTTAGATGGGTCTTTGAAGGAAATTTGGATTACTTCTTCCAGAGACTTATCCGCCAAATCTGTACCTTCAGTTAGCTTGTTTAGGTTGTCTACATATGCTTTGTGATGCTTACCATAGTGGTATTCAAAGGTTTCAGCCTTCATGCCGTAACTTTCTAAAGCGTTAAAGTCGTATGGTAAGGGAAGCTGTGTAAATGCCATGTTTTCAAGTCCTCTCTTTATGGTTATCGGTGAGCTATTGCTCAAACCTCGAAAATTACTGGTAACTTATACCCTTAGCCTAAACACGCTTTGATTTTTCCTCGTGGCCTTTCAATGG
Organism: Raphidiopsis brookii D9; assembly: GCA_000175855.1. Taxonomy (GTDB): domain Bacteria; phylum Cyanobacteriota; class Cyanobacteriia; order Cyanobacteriales; family Nostocaceae; genus Raphidiopsis; species Raphidiopsis brookii. The sequence continues at coordinate 78,684 of ACYB01000007.1, read as the reverse complement.
TTTAGGTTTTGCGGGCAATTGTGTACCATACTATACTAAACAGAAATTCCCAGAATGTCAACCTTTTGCCCAAAAATTGAGGAATTTTAAACATTTCCAATTGTGTTTGAACTGTGTTTGCAATTCAGTTAGCAGGGTTGCATTCCATGATAGCAGTCCCTGGGGGACTATTTAACTTGCTGAAGTTAACTTAGTTAACACCTCGTTAGAACGTTCAACAAAAGACTTCATCCCCTCTGCATCAAAGCCCTTTTGAGACATTAATGCTAAATCATAAACGTGCTGACAAATCATTTTCACCAATTTTCCTGTTGGTGATTCACCCCCGTCTTGAATAATAGTGCCCTGATTCAAGCTAACTAGGTTTTGAATCAAAGGATGGGCCGTATTCACCAACAAAATGTGATCTTCAGGAAAATCGGCATTTTGTTGTTGCATCATGGCATTCATTTCCCGCAGACGACGAAGAATTTCTGGTAATAACACTACTGCTGGTGGTGTTCCTTGAGGATCATCGGATTTCAAGGCTTCAGTGCGAATATTTACCTTGGGTTTGTTGAGGGATTTCTCAAATAACTCCTTGATGGTTTCACTCTTGGTTTTCTGTGTTGTTGGGTCTACAATTTCCCCCGATTTATCATCTAATAATGTGTTATCTAGGTCAGAATCTACCCTAGTAAATTTAACATCCTGATATTCCCTTTCTAGAAAATTAATAAAGTGAGTATCAATGAACGAGTCCATAAATAGAACTTCTAAACCTTGATTTTTGTGTAGCTCTATATATGTAGCTTGGCTAGCTTCATCAGTGCTATAAAATACCTTATTTTCCTGACGCTCTTTGTTCCGCTCCAGATATTCCTTCAGGGTGGTGTAGGGCAAGGTATTGGTGTTGCTCTTATTCACATCTTGCCAAATATCACCCTCCGCTGACTGCACCTCAACTGTTGGTTCATGGGCGGGACTTTCAGTGAATTTAGCAGTAGTTCGGAAAACAATTATATCTTCCACTTGTTTTTTAAATTTCTCGTCATTGAGAACTCCAAACTTAACAAAAGTCCCTAAGTCCTTCCAAGCTTTGATATATTGTTCCCGATCGCTCCTATAGAGTTCCTTTAGTCTATCACCCACCTTTTTAGCGATATAATCTCCTATTTTCCTCACCGTGCGATCGCCTTGCAATGCACTGCGAGAAACGTTCAAAGGAATATCCGTACTATCAATAACACCCCGCATAGGAATCAAAAATTGGGGAATAATTTCATCACAATTATCGCTGACGAAAACTTGATTACAGAACAACTTAGTTTGTCCCTTAGTTACATCCACATCAGGACGCATTTTAGGGAAATACAAAATTCCATTAATAATAAATGGATAATCCGTGTTCAAATGAACCCACAATAAAGGTTCTTCCTGAAAGGGATAAAGGTAGCGGTAAAACTCCAAATAATCTTCCTGGGTCAAAGTGCTGGGAGATTCTCGCCAGGGTGCTTTTTGTTTATTTAACACCTCTCCATCTAGTTTGATGGGAACTGGCATAAAATCACAATAGGTTTTGACCAAATTTTTAATTCTGGCTGTCTCTAAATAATCTTCTTCATCGGGCATTAACGTTAAAGTGACCGTTGTACCACGACTGTGACGAGAAGATTGATCTAAAGTAAATTCTGGTGAACCATCACAACTCCAATGTACTGCTTGCGAACCCTCTTTGTAAGAAAGGGTATCTATTTCAACCCTTGTAGCCACCATAAAAGAAGAATAGAAACCTAAACCGAAATGACCAATAATTGGTTGATCTGCTTTTCCTTCATACTTATGAATAAACTCTTCTGCACTGGAGAAAGCTACTTGGTTAATATATTTTTTTACTTCTTCCCCAGTCATCCCAATACCATTATCAGAGATGGAAAGGGTTTTCTTCTCCTTGTCAATGGCAATGGTAATTTCCGGTTCCCCCATATCTCCATCATACTCCCCAGCACGGGAGACCATTTTGATTTTTTGGATCGCATCTACCGCGTTAGATATGAGTTCGCGCAGGAATATTTGATGATCCGAATAGAGAGATTTCTTGATAATGGGGAAAATATTCTCAGTGTGTATACTGATAGTACCTTGTTCTAGCATGGTTATCTGTTTGACTGTTTAAGGTAATATATGATGATTCATTTTGGACTAGAGAGGTCTTTTCCTGGGTAGGGAACTCCTCTAAATTATAATTCGGATTATACTACCATCTGGAGGTGAGGTTATTTTAAATCCAGTAAACCCTCCTCTTTCAACTTCGGGTTAAAGCGAATTTGAGTTTTCAACCCCCTTGCTCTCAACACTTCTAATATTTCTGACTCTAATCGACGTGATACATTCTTTAACACTTTAGTCTTAGCTAAATCATCAATTAATGGATTTTGATAATCCTCTTTTTCTGTATCAGTCATTAACTCTTGAACATTAATGGCATTAGTCCATATTTGCTTATTCTCACCATTGCCCGGTGGTAGACTACCATTTTGGGCAATCCAGCTATTTTCAATCTCCGACAGAATTTTTCGGTCAGGACGTTCAATAGTGTGGACTTTTAACCAATAACATTTATGGGGTTGACGAACTAAATGTTGCTTACAACTGAGATAAACATCACGGGAATAACCAATGAATTGCAAAATTTTTTCCTGATTAAAAATTGCATAAACACCTATCTTACCTTCAAGTTGTATGGGTAATTCACCACTGTGGTCAATATAGTCAATAAACTCTAAATTTTCTAGGTTGGAATTCATATTACTCTAGGGATGGAGAAAGAAAAGGGGAAATGACTCCCCCAAATGGTTAAACATCAATGATTACAGATCTACATCTATATCAAAATCATCTTCATCCTCGTCTTCGTAATCATCCTCATCTTCATCTTCATCTACACCTGTAATTACTTCATCGGTAATTAGATCCTCATCTTCATCCTCTAAAACCGTACTATGGTTACTACCATAGGTGTTATCGTGATCATAGCTATCATCATAAGTGCCATCTAGTCCAGAGTTATCCAAACTATACAGCTTGGCGGTTCGGTCATCTAAAACGATATCCAATGGATCATCTACCTCATCTAAGACACCCGTAGCCACATCTGTACCATAGTCCTCAATTGCTCCTACCTCTTCATAAGTGTTATAACCAGTACCAGCGGGAATCAATCTTCCTATGATAACGTTCTCTTTGAGTCCTCTTAACCAGTCAGATTTACCCTCAATAGCTGCTTCTGTCAACACCCTTGTGGTTTCTTGGAAGGAAGCTGCAGAAATAAAACTATCCGTATTTAATGATGCTTTTGTTATACCCAGCAATACTGGTGTGTACTGAGCTCTAGCCCCCCCGGTAATTGACATAGCCTCATTTACCTGCTCTACCTGTTTTAATTCAACTAGTTCTCCAGGTAACATAATGGTATCACCACCATCATCAATACGCACTTTGTTAGTCATTTGTCGGACTATGACTTCAATGTGTTTGTCTGCAATGTCAATTCCCTGAGACTGGTATACCATTTGTACCTCATTCACTAAAAAGCTTTGCACTTTTTGTAGAGCATGACTAGCACAAGCGTAAAGGCCATCCTCAGACCCCAAACTGAAGAAGATTTCTAAAATTTCATGGGGGTTAGAAGGTCCATCAGTTAATGGTTGACCAGCTTCTACCATCGCACCATCGGGAACGATTAAATTCTGTCCTGGTCCTAAAGGATAGTCTATTACCACACCATCAGATTCTACAACCTTAACTGAATATGCTTCCCGACTGACCAGGTTTTCATCCCCTTCCCCATAAACTACTTTTACTTCCCCAGAACGACGGGATAAAATACATGCTTCTTTGGGTTTACGAGCTTCCAACAATTCTTCAATTCTTGGCAACCCTTGGATAATATCTCCTGTTTTTGCGCGTTCAAACACCAATAGAACTAAATTATCTCCCCTTTGTACCAATCCACCGTCTTCTATTTGTAAGACTGCTCCTGGACTAACCCGATAGGGACGACCTGTGCGAATTTTCAAGGAGTATGCTGCTTCTACCAGCTGTTCTTGTTGATTGTTGTTGGGGGGTAATTGATGACTAATATCTACCAACTGTCCAGAAACAGGAGCTGTTATTCCTGGAGCAATTTCCGTGCCTTGTACCAATAGATCTCCCTTTTTCACAGTAGGTGGAAGATTTGTCTTAACGACAATCATATCAGTATCTCTGAGGATAAGACAGCGTCGAACTGCTTCTGCACCCGGTCTTACCCCTCGTATGATTCCTCCTTCCTTGGAAAGGATCTGAGTTCTTGCTACTACTGATCCAGGTGGAATGGTAATACCATCTTCTACCTCTAAAGTGGTATGGGTGCTACCTTGGGTGGCATCAGCTGCCATATCTCGCCTCAGTGATAGAGATTCCAAAATCACTAATTGCAGACGTTGAATCTCAGAGTTTTCACTATCAGGGACTAATTCAATATCTGCTGCTAAAGGAGAAGCATGGTCTTGCTCTCCCTCCTGTTCAATCTCTAATACTAGTTGGGTTCTGAGCAATTCAACCCCATCTACAGCTTTCACGCGCTCCCCATCTTTGTATGGTAACCGCTGTACTGCTCTTAATTGTATCGACCTTCCGGTTTGTTGACTAACAGAAGTAGTGGAAGGTAAATTGGGGTGGGATGAGACCTGAAATTCCACCACAGGACGACTCAAAAGAGCTGGTCCTTCGGGAGATTCCACATATTGAATGTAACGCATTTCCGTTACAGTAGTCCCTAGTAACTCCTCTTGGGGGTGAATAAAGGTATTATCTCTCCCCAGCACTGCTTCTGGATCATCTACCATCAAAAGTTCGCCGGGTTTAATGACTATCTCCCTCAGAATGTCGTTTTTTTGGGTAATTTCCACCACTCCACTGGTTTGACAGAATATATCTTTAACTACTTCTGTGCTTGCTTCCACAAATTGTCCATCTTCTACTAAAAGTAGAGAAATATCCTTATTCACTTCGTGGGTTTCTTCAGGTATCCACAACAAAGTCCCCCACTTACCACCTCATAACCGAGTTTAGCCTTGCCTTTTTTCTGGACTTCAATTCCGGCAAATTTCAACATTCCTCCCGTGGTAGTGCGATATCTATCGTCAATCAATTCAGCCACAACTTGACCATTTTGTACTTTGGTTCCGGGTGTGGCCCTGAGATTAAATGTTTGGGATGGGAAAGATCCCTCACTGATATTCTCTTTGGAGATTTCTTCCTGGTGTCTTGGACCAGTATGAATCAAATAATTATTTTTCCCTTGAGAACTATGAACTGTGACTGTTGCTTGGTCTAAAATTACAGAAGCTGTAATGATTTCAATTTCTCTGGTGGGACGACCAGGAATGGGTTCAGGTAGGCGAACCACTCCTCCATGTACGGTATTGAGTCTAGTCTCTGCCAACACTCCATTAGTAGTAATCTTATCTCCATTTTTGACTACCAATTCTGCACCGGGGAGTAAATTATAAACTTCTCCCGACAAAATCCAAATCAAACCACCTCTTGTTGCTGTTGTGGTGGTGTTTCCCTGACGGTCAGTTTTTTGTTCAGCTAAAACATCAGCAAATACTACTTCACCCGCCAAATCAGAAGCCACATCTTTTACTGCTTTTTCTGTATTAGCTTTAGTGGTTTTACCTCCTAAAGCTACTTCGGCCAGCAATTCTGACACCTCAACCTTTTGACCTGGGACAATATATAGTGTGGAACCCTGGGTCACAGAAATTTCTTGATGATCCTGGGTGGGACTTTCGAGGATTAAATTGCCGTTGGTTTCAGCATATAAAGCATCTTCTCCATGACGAGTCCGATAGGGACGGGTCTTTAAGCTGCGGGAAAATTTGATGGTTCCTGGGATTTTGGCTCTTACCTGTTGGGCAACTTCTCCTGTAAATACCCCACCAGTATGGAAGGTCCGCATGGTTAATTGAGTTCCGGGTTCCCCAATACTTTGAGCTGCAATAATTCCCACTGCTTCGCCCAAATCCACCATTTTGGCGTATGCCAGGCTCCACCCGTAGCAATGTTGACATACGGAACGGGCAGCTTCACAGGTTAATGGTGATCTTACCAATACTTCTTTTACTCCCGCTTTGTGGATTTCCGCTGCTAGTTCGTCGGAAATCGGTGTATTCCGGGTTGCCAGAATCTCCCCAGTTGTGGGATTAATAATATCTTTAGCTACAACCCTCCCTAGTAGTCTTGTCCCTAGGGGAATTAATACTTTTGCCCCTTCTGTCATGTCCCGTACGGGTACACCTCTTAGGGTTCCACAGTCTACTTCCCTAATAATCACGTCTTGGGAAACATCCACTAATCGTCGGGTTAAATAACCTGAGTCAGCGGTTCGTAGTGCTGTGTCTACTAATCCCTTTCTCGCACCATAACTGGAGATAATGTACTCGGTAACTGTTAGGCCTTCCCGAAAATTGGTCTTAATTGGCAAGTCAATAATTTCTCCCTGGGGATCTGCCATTAGTCCCCGCATTCCCACTAATTGTCTCACTTGGGATATGTTTCCTCTGGCTCCAGAAAAGGCCATCATATAAACTGAATTAAGAGGATTTGTAGTTTTAAAGTGATTAACTACTTCGTCTTTGAGATTTTCAGAGGTACTATTCCATGTATCAATTACTTTTTGGAATCGCTCTACTTCCGTAATTTCACCACGCTTAAATTTTGCCTCTGTACTCAAGATTTCCGCCTCAGCCGCCTGTAAAAGGGACTTTTTAGAGGGAGGAACCATTAAATCGTCTACACTAATGGATACACCGGCTTTGGTCGCAAACCGGAATCCTAGGTCTTTTAGTTTATCTGCCATCACAGCTGTCCGGGCTGTACCATAGTGGGTAAATGCCCAGGAAATTAAGTTTCTTAATTGACCTTTGTTGACAACAAGGTTACGGAAAATCATTTTTTCTGTCATGGTGGGTTAAGAAATGGAGAATAGGACAAACGGGACGGGTAATTAGGTGGCTAAAGCATCTTGAATTGCTTTGTTATAAATCACTCTGCCAGGAGTGGTGTAAATATATTGGGAAATTAAATTCCCTTGGGCATCTTCTCGTATTCGACGAAATTTATACAAGAGAGTACGGCTACCATCTTCGTTTTCTGTAACTTCCAAGGGTTCGTTATCCGGTTGTCCTGTTTGCACATCGCCATCGAATCGAACATAAATATAGGCATGTAGTTCCACTTGATCTTGTTGATATGCCATAATTACATCGTCTAGGGAGGCAAAGTATTTGCCTGCTCCCTTGCTAGCATTAGGATTTTCAGCAGTGAGGTAATAGGCTCCCAAAACCATGTCTTGGCTGGGTGTGACAATGGGTTTACCCGTAGCAGGCGAAAGAATGTTGTTAGATGCTAACATTAACAGTCTTGCTTCCGCTTGGCTTTCTAAGGACAAAGGAACGTGAACAGCCATCTGATCTCCATCAAAGTCAGCATTGAATGCTGGACAAACAAGAGGATGTAACTGTATCGCTCTTCCCTCTACTAATATGGGCTCGAAAGACTGAATTCCTAATCTATGAAGTGTAGGTGCACGGTTTAGCATAACCGGATGTCCTTCTATTACTTCTTCCAAAACATCCCAAACAGTAGGATCGTTACGAGAAATGAGCTTTTTGGCTGCTTTAATATTGTTAACTATTCCCGATCGAATTAAACGATTAATCACAAACGGCTGAAACAGTTCTATGGCCATTTCCCTGGGGAGTCCACACTGATGAATTTGCAACTTGGGACCAACTACAATAACCGAACGTCCTGAGTAGTCAACTCTTTTACCCAGGAGGTTTTGCCGAAATCGTCCCTGTTTACCTTCTATAATATCTGATAAGGACTTTAATGGACGGTTATTGGCTCCCACTACGGTGCGTCCTCTCCGACCATTGTCAATTAAAGCATCTACCGCTTCCTGTAACATACGTTTTTCATTGCGGACAATGATTTCCGGTGCCAGGATTTCCTGTAGCCTAGCTAAACGATTATTGCGATTGATTACCCGACGATAGAGGTCGTTTAAATCGCTAGTAGCAAATCTACCACCATCCAGTTGGACCATGGGACGGAGATCGGGTGGAATGACTGGAATAGCTGACATCACCATCCATTCCGGTTTGGAACCAGTGGCAATGAAATTGTCAATTACCCGCAGACGTTTAATCAATTTGGCCCGTTTTTGTCCCTTTGCCGATTCAATTTCCCCCCGTAGTTTTTCCGCCTCTTCTTCTAAATTAATATCTGACAATAAACGTAGTAAAGCTTCAGCACCAATTCCTACTTCTACGCCTACTAGTTGAGAATCTTCACTATAAATCCTGTCTTCAACTTCTAACCATTGGTCTTCTGTTAATAATTGCTTGTAAACCAGTGTGTCAGCATTACCAGGAGCTAAAACTACATAGGAGTTAAAGTAGACGATTTGCTCAACATCTCGTAGAGGCATGTCTAATAGTATAGCAATATAACTAGGGATGCCTTTGAGATACCAAACATGGGCTACGGGTGCTGCTAACTTAATGAAACCCATTCTATGGCGGCGAACTCGTGATTCCGTTACCTCTACCCCACAGCGCTCACAGACAATACCTCTATGACGAACCCGTTTATATTTACCACAATGACATTCCCAGTCTTTAGCAGGGCCAAAGATCCGCTCGCAAAACAAACCATCCATTTCTGGCTTGAGGGTGCGGTAGTTAATGGTTTCAGGTTTTGTCACCTCACCAACCACCTGACCATTAGGTAAGGTACGTTCCCCCAAGCGCGGATACGTTCTGGTGAAGCAATGCCAATTTTGACGTAATCAAATTGATTAGATTGGACGGAGCGCATAGTTCAGTAAATTTAGTTCTAGATTGTTCTAAGTTGTTCTAAGCTTGTGATTTTAGTGATTAGATTAATTACTCGTCCTCATCCAGGGAATCACGAGAAAAGGATTCGTATGTTGGACGGGGAGGAGTGCGACGAGATACTTGATCGGCCATCAAGTCAACTTCTACATCTAGAGAACTACCATCTGTTTGGGTTTCTACTTTATGTACCGCAATATCCAATCCTAAAGATTGTAATTCTCTCATTAACACTTTGAAGGACTCAGGAGTGCCAGGACGAGGAATAGCTTTTCCTTTAACAATGGCATTCAATGCTTCATTACGTCCCTGCATATCATCTGATTTCACAGTTAGCAGTTCCTGTAATGTATAAGCAGCACCAAATGCCTCTAGGGCCCACACTTCCATCTCTCCAAATCTTTGACCTCCCTGTTGTGCTTTACCACCCAAGGGTTGCTGGGTGACTAAGGAATAAGGACCTGTGGAGCGAGCATGAATTTTATCATCAACTAAGTGGACAAGTTTGAGCATATAGGCTATCCCCACGGTGACTGCACGATCAAAGGGCTCGCCCGTGCGTCCATCATAAACCATTATTTTGCCGGGGTTTTCGGGATTATATACCCAATCCCTACTGGTTTCTTCCCTAGCTTCCCATAATTTGCCGTGAACTATACGTCGGGAAGATTCTTCTCCGTACATTTCATCAAAGGGGGTGATTTTAAAGCGTACTCCCAGGTTGTGACCCGCCCAACCCAATAGGCATTCAAACACCTGTCCTACGTTCATTCGACTAGGTACACCTAGGGGGTTAAGGACTATATCTACTGGGGTGCCGTCGGGAAGGTATGGCATGTCTTCTAAGGGCAAAATTCGAGAAATGATGCCTTTATTTCCATGTCTCCCAGCCATTTTGTCACCAACCTGGATTTTACGTTTCTGGGCTACATACACCCGCACTACCATATTGGCTCCCGGTGGAAGTTCATCCCCCTGCTCTCTAGTAAATAGTCGCACATCCACTACTCTTCCTTTTTCACCATTGGGAACCCGCAGGGAGTTGTCCCTCACGTCGCGAGCTTTCTCCCCGAAAATCGCTCTAAGTAGTTTTTCTTCCGGTGGTTGATCTGATTCTCCTTTAGGGGTCACTTTCCCCACTAGAATGTCTCCTGATTCTACCCAGGCCCCTACTCTGATTATCCCCTGTTCATCTAATTGTCTGAGGGCGTCTTCCCCAACGTTGGGTATTTCTCTGGTAATCTCTTCAGGTCCTAGTTTGGTTTGTCTTGCTTCTATTTCAAATTTTTCAATATGTATTGATGTGTAAACGTCCTCTTGTACCAGCCTCTCGGAAATTAAAATTGCATCTTCGTAGTTATACCCTTCCCAGGGCATATAGGCAACAATAACATTTTGCCCTAATGCTAATTCTCCCCCTTCTGTGGATGAACCATCTGCTAATACCTGACCTGCTATGACTTTTTCCCCAATCCGCACTAGGGGTTTTTGATTGAGACAGGTGTCCTGGTTAGAACGTTGATATTTGGAGAGAACGTATTTAACTTCCTGGGGTTTATGGGGAATAGTTTCGCTTTCACGGTTGGTAAGAGCGGCTTTTTCTTTCACTCGAACACGAATCTCGGTCGCATCTACATATACCACATCTCCATCAGTACGGGAAACAATTACCATACCTGAGTCTCTGGCACCTTGGGCCTCCAGTCCAGTTCCCACTAGGGGACGCTCGGGTTTCAATAAGGGTACTGCTTGCCTTTGCATGTTAGAACCCATTAAGGCTCGGTTGGCATCATCATGCTCCAAAAAGGGAATCATGCTGGTGGCTACTGAGACAATTTGTACTGGTGACACAGCTACATAGTCTACCTGTTCGGGAGTAGTGGTGGAAAATTCTTGGCGATAACGAACGGGTACTTGGATTCCTAGTATTTGTCCGTTGTCATCTACGGGAATGTCACCAGGTGCAACCCGCAGATCATCTTCCTCATCTGCTGTCATGTAAACAGCTGGTTTTTCGTAGCAAACTCTTCCGTTTTCTACGGGTCTGAAAGGTGTTTCTAAAAATCCATACTGGTTAACACGAGCATGGGTAGCTAGGGAACCAATTAACCCCGCATTTGGACCTTCCGGCGTTTCAATAGGGCAAATGCGTCCGTAGTGGCTGGGATGAATGTCTCGCACGGCAAAACCAGCTCTCTCTCTGGTTAGTCCACCAGGACCTAAAGCACTCAAGCGTCGTTTATGGGTTAGTTCCGCTAAGGGGTTGGTCTGATCCATGAATTGACTTAGCTGACTAGAACCAAAAAACTCTTTTATGGCTGCTACTAAGGGTTTGGGGTTGACTAGTGATGCTGGTGTTAACACTTCGGCATCGGAGACGGTCATTCTTTCTCTAATGATCCTCTCTAAACGATTTAAACCGACTCTTACTTGGTTCTGAAGCAATTCACCAACGCTTCTAACTCGGCGATTTCCGAGATGGTCAATGTCATCAATACTACCAATGTCGTATTCTAGGTTGATGAGATAGTCCACAGCGGATAGAATATCCCCTGGGGTGAGAACCCTAGTGGTGTCAGGAACGGAAAGGCGTAGTTTCTTGTTAAGTTTATATCTACCTACCCTACCTAGGTCGTAACGTTTGGGATCGAAAAAGCGCGATTCTAATAGCTGTTGTCCCCCCATCACCGTGGGTGGTTCCCCGGGTCTCAGCTTTCTATACAGCTCCAGAAGGGCCTCCTCTTCCGAGAATTGTCCCTCTTTTTCAATGGTCTTTTGAAAGTATTCTGGATGCCTTAAAGCATCTAAAATTTCATTATCTGACAGTCCTAATGCTTTAAGTAGTACCTGGATTGACAATTTCCGGGTCTTATCTATTCTTACCCACACTAAATCATTACGGTCTGTCTCAAATTTTAGCCATGCCCCCCGGTTGGGAATTAGACTGGCAGAATATGTTCTTCTCCCATTTTTATCAATCTCTGATTTGTAATATACGCCCGGCGATCGCACGATTTGGTTGACTATTACTCGCTCGGCTCCGTTAATAATAAAGGTTCCTCTATCCGTCATTAAGGGTAGATCACCTATAAATACTTCCTGTTCTTTAATATCACCTGTTTCTTTATTAAGAAGCCTTGTGGGCACATACATTTGTACACCGTATGTGCTATCTCTTCTTTTAGACTCTTCTACGCTATATTTCGGCTCTTTTAGCTTATAGTTATGTCCTAAAAAATGGAGTTCTAATTTTCCTGTATAGTCCGTAATAGGACTAAATGAGTTCAGCTCTTCTATTAAACCCTCTTCTAAAAACCAGCGAAAGCTAGAACGCTGAATCTCAATTAGATCTGGTAATAGAAAGGATGGTTCCATATAATTTTCGTTGTTCATGCCTCTACCTTTGTCAACCTGGTTAAACTTGTTTTGAGAACGGTGGGAGAATAAACCCAATAAGAAAACCCAATAAAAAAATAAAATTAGATAAACGTGGAAACCTTGCTCCTGCTAACTGTTGACGAGTGGTGGGTGATTTGTCTACTCATTACGTACATTTTGCTCATTAATTCTCTGTTCATATACTTATCCAGACCTCATCTACACTCGCTGTGAGACACCAAAAATCAAGGATCCGCCAGGTTATTCTCGATATCAGGATTTGGCCGAATTTTTCTCCCGGAGTTTTCTCCTTCCTCCAGTCTAATCCCAAACAGTCTACAAGCATTGGCAGTCGTTTGGTCAGCTATGGATTCTACGGGTTCTCCTCGTATTTTTGCTAACTGCGCTGCTACATAGCTTACATACGCTGGCTCGTTACGCTTCTCTCCTCTCTTGGGTGTGGGTGATAAAAATGGACAGTCAGTTTCAATCAAAATCCTCTCTTTACTTACCATCGCTGCTGAGGATTGTATAGCTTTCGCATTCTTAAAGGTAACTGTACCACTAAAGCTAATATAAAAACCCAAATCTAAAAACCATTGGGTTTCCTCCGGTGTTCCTCCCCAACAATGCATTACACCCCGCACCCTCTCTCCTTCCCTTTCTCGCCATTTTTCTAGCACCTCTCTCGCTTCTACAGCAGCTTCCCGACAATGGACTATTACCGGTAAATCTAATTCCGTGGCGATCGCCAGTTGGGCTTCAAATACCTTATGTTGTTGCTCACGGTTGCTGGCTTTGTAAAAATCTAGTCCCATTTCCCCAATTGCTACAATAGGCGCATTTGATTGGTTAGATAAGTAAGCTGAATTTCTTATTTCAGCCCCCGTGTGTTCTTCCCATCTATCAGCGTCCAAAGGATGTAACCCAATGGCAAAGCTCACCTCCGGGAATTGCTTAGCTATAGACCAAATGCTGGCAAATTCCCCTGGATGAACACAGGAATGCACCAGGTGCGCTACCCCTGCTTCTTGCCAACGGTATCTCACTGCTTCTAAATCTGGCTTAAAAGTTTCAAAGTTCAGATGTACGTGGCTATCTATTAATTGCATTTTTCGGTTATCAGTGACAACAACTCGTGATTTGCCATAATTTGCTAATCCATAATCCATAACCAGGTTCAAGTACTCATTAAACCAAAATCAACCGGTTTTTTTGATTTAACGACTTATCTTAGCTTTTTCCTATTACGAATTACGAATTACAAATTAGTAACTATATCTGGCTCCTAAACCGGTTGGGTCAATGGTTTGAGCTTCCGCGCCAATCTAGATTTTTTTCTAGCCCCACTGTTTGGATGCAACACTCCCCTTTTAACAGCTTTGTCAATTTTGCTGTAGGCTTGTGACATCCTCTCATCGACCAACTGTTTGGACTCGCTCGTAGGATTGGAAGCATAGGCTTCCACTGCAGCAAAGTATTTCTTCATTAGCGTCTTTACTGCTGATTTATATGCTTTGTTGTGCAGTTGGTTACGCTCCGCGATTTGGGCGCGTTTAAGTGCTGATTTTGTGTTTGCCACGGTCAGTTCCCAAAAAAACTATCAATTAATATGTACACACACTACTAGAAATACTAGGATAGCACGAAATTTGCAAGTGCTGCAATTCCACAGAAAAATTTTAGGAAAAATTTTACAACTTTTAACAAAAGTTTTGTAAAGTTTTGTAAAGAGTTGATTTAAAGATAGAAAAATTTCCAGTTCAGGAGAAATTGGCAATAGCATGGGGGTCAGGGATTTTTAAAATAGGTTATAATAGGCCCTAACAATAAAAAACTCACGATTAATACCACCTGATCCCCAGACTGCTCCAGTATATCAAGGACTGGTTAGGGAGTATAAGATTATCAAACTGTTTTTAGAGCTTTTACAGCGATAAATGATAGGTCGAAATAATGGTGGTATACAAAAAAAAGCAGGTTAAGCTAGAGAAGAAAATTAGTGGCAGCTGTTTATCCGAAAGGCTAAAAAGCCAAACTAATGATCAAAAGGGAAAAAATTCTAATTTTGGCACTGTCCTTACTACTCCATGCTGCGAATTATCACTCAGCAGGCAGATGTTGTATCCGAACTACAACGCATCTGCGAACGTACCCATGACGAACAGGTGTTTAATAAAGAAGCAACTGTACGAGAGGTTTTGCTGTCTGTAAAAAACCAGGGCGACAAAGCCGTACTCCAGTACACAGCCGAGTTTGATCACCAAACCTTGGAACCGGGGATGAGGGTAAAAGGTTCTGAGATGGACGTGGCTTACCAACAAATATCGAAGGATTTGTTGGCGTCAATTAGGCTGGCCTGTGAACGAATAGAAGCTTTTCATCGTCAGAGAGTACCAAGAACCTGGGTGCACTTTGGGGAAGATGAAGTAGTTTTAGGTAAACGCTACACACCCGTAGATAGGGCGGGTCTATATATTCCCGGTGGTAGGGCCTGCTATCCTAGTACAGTACTAATGAATGCCATACCAGCTAAAGTAGCAGGTGTACCTCGGATAGTCATGGTCACGCCACCGGGTCGTGATAAAGTAATTAATCCGGCGGTGTTGGTAGCTGCTCAAGAAGCTGGGGTAGGCGAAATTTATCGCGTTGGGGGATCCCAGGCGATCGCAGCCCTGGCATACGGTACAGAAACCATTCCCAAGGTAGATGTAATTACAGGTCCTGGTAATATTTATGTCACCCTAGCCAAAAAACTAGTATATGGGACTGTGGGTATTGACTCCTTAGCTGGGCCGAGTGAGGTGTTAATTATTGCCGATGAAAGTGCTAATCCCAAACATCTGGCGGCAGATATGTTAGCCCAAGCGGAACATGATCCCATGGCAGCGGCAATTTTATTGACTACGGACACTGGTTTAGCCAAAAAGGTTCAGTTAGAGGTAGATAGACAATTAGTAGATCATCCCAGAAGGATAGACACAGAAAAGGCGATCGCCCATTATGGACTAGTCGTAATTGTGGAATCCTTGGAAGCAGCGGCGGAATTTTCTAATATATTTGCCCCGGAACATTTGGAATTGGAAGTAAAAGACCCTTGGTCATTAATCGAGCATATCCGTCATGCGGGGGCGATTTTCTTAGGCGATTCTACACCAGAGGCGGTAGGTGACTATTTAGCTGGTCCTAATCACACCCTACCTACATCCGGTGCTGCTCGTTATGCTTCCGCTTTGGGTGTAGAAACGTTCCTCAAACACTCAAGTATTATACAATACTCCCGAAGTGCACTTAGCAAAGTAGCCAATGCCATTAGCACCTTAGCCATGGCGGAGGGTTTACCTTCTCATGCGGATTCAGTGCGTATAAGATTTGATGCTGATGGCTAAAAGTGAGGTATAGATAGGATTTCTCAGTTCTATACATATTCCCCCAGATTACAACTGCGGGGGAATTCCTTTTTTCAAGATTGGACAGAAATGAGTTGGAACGGGGTAAACTGAAAAAACTAGGGTGATTTTGAATTGAGGAGGTAAAAGAGGTGTTAAATACTATTTTAGTGGCTTTAGATGATTCAGAAATTGGGGAAAGAGTGATGGAGACCTTAGATAATCTTAAGATTTCGCCGAATGCGCGGGTGATTCTTTGTCATGTATTTCCATCATCGGACTCCACGGAATTGCCAGCTGATCGTCCTCATCCAAACTCACCCAAATTGTCTTATTTTCAGGTAGAAAAGCAATTGCAAACCTACCAAGAAAAATTGGCGGTAAAAAGCCAACTAGAATTAGTATCAGGGGATCCTGCGGATGAAATAATCAGACTAGCAAATATTTATAAAGCCGATCTAGTGGTGATTGGTAATCGTGGGTTAACAGGCATGAAAAAAATCGTTTTGCGCTCCGTCAGTACACAAGTAATGGAAGAAGCGCACTGTTCCGTATTGGTAGTTAAGTCACAAGGGTAGCTAGGGAGCGATCAAAAAATGACGTAGTTTCAACAAACTAAGAGTTTGACCCAAATTCAAGGGTAACATTGACACACCCTCCAATCGGGACTGTAGCCAACCTTCTCCCCAGTACCACTCATGAAAACCATCAATAGCACCACTAAGAAGTAAGCGTAAACAATTAACCCTCAAAACATCCACATGATGATATATGGTTACGTATCCTATGGAAGTAGTGAAATCAAAACCGGGGGTCAATTTTTCTGGCATGGATGGGGTAAGACTTGCAAATGGCAGCCATTCACGTAATTTTGAAGGAAAGACAAGACTATCATGAATGGCCTGGGAGGATGCTTCTATTTCTATGCGCAATTGGCTTTGTTGAAAGGTTCCTAACATAATAGTTGTTATTTTATAGTTTTAGCAAGAACGGTATGAACCGTTTAAATCCCCAATTTTAAGATGGAAGTCAGCATTAACTATGATATAGTAAATAATGATTATGGAAGAATCTTCTCCAGTGTTTAAACCCAAATGGTTACCTGAGCAGTTTTTTGTAAATAGTAAAGGTGTTTATGGCGGACAAACTAATGCGGGCCACAGCGGCAAACGGTGGCATTCGAGCGGTCGGTGTAATCACCACAAAGTTAGTCGAAGAGGCAAGAGTGCGCCATAAACTTTCCTATGTAGCTACAGCAGCTCTGGGAAGAACTATGTCAGCAGGTTTGCTAATGGCTTCAGGGATGAAACGCTCTGGTTCAAGAATTAACCTGCGAGTAAAGGGAGATGGGCCATTAGGGGGTATATTAGTAGATGCTGGACTGGATGGAACAGTCAGGGGTTACGTGGGCAACCCATCCATAGAACTACTACCCAACACTAAGGGTAAACTGGACGTGGGAGGTGCTGTGGGCAAAGGGTATTTGTATGTAGTTAAAGATATTGGTTATGGCTATCCCTATTCTAGTACGGTAGAACTAGTGTCCGGAGAGATTGGGGATGATGTTACCCATTACCTAGTCAACTCCGAGCAAACCCCTTCCGCTTTGGTGTTGGGTGTGTTTGTTGGTTCGGGCGGTGTAACTGCAGCTGGAGGAATTTTAATTCAAGTTCTGCCAAAAGTTGCCAGAGACGAAGTTCTGGTGGAAAGACTGGAATCGAGAGTGTCAGCATTATCTGGATTTACACCATTATTACAAGCGGGTAAAAGCTTAACCGACATTTTTGAGGATTTATTGGGGGATATGGAGCTGACAATTTTTCCTGAAAGTCAGCTTCTGCGCTTTCATTGTGGTTGTTCCTTTGAGCGCGTGCTAGGAGCGTTGAAAATGTTGGGAGAGTCCGAATTACAAGATATGATTCTCAAGGACAACGGAGCTGAAGCTACCTGCGATTTTTGCGGTAGTGTTTATCAAGCAAGCACTGATAATCTAGCTCAACTAATTGTGGATTTACAAAATTTTAAAAGTTAAATTATTCTAACATGGTAAAATAACACTAGAATTAAAACAATACTAAAATTAAGTTAAGCATATTCCCTGATGTATATACTTTTAGATAAGTTTTAAAGAGCGGAGTGGGTGGGTGTCAGTCTATACACTGGACCGCACCCGCACTACCTTCTGGAGTTGATAGGATAAATTTGTCAAAATGGACTGTTAATCAATTTAGTGTGGTGTGAGAGATGACAGATCAGGATATTTCAGGAGGTTTTTCTCCGGTTGAGACCACAAAACCAGAGCAAAATCCAAGATTGTCCCCAGATTCAGAAGTCCAGGTCAATCAATCATCCGGTAGGAACGCTATTCAGCATAGCGATCGCAATAAGATATGGGAATTAGGAATGTGGAAGAAAAGCTGGATATGGTGGTTTTTGGTGCTAGCGTTTATTCCCAGCACCATGGGTATTATATCAGTAGCTATCTTACTTAAACTACCTTCCGCTCCTAACTGTCCTAGAATATTCTGGCCTTTAGCCAGTGCTTCGATGCGCGTCCACTGTGCTAACCTGGCTGCTTCCAAACAGACGGTTAATGATTTATTACAAGCTATAGCTTTAGTGAAGGATTTACCACAGGATCATCCTCTAAGAGGGCAAATTAATGATCTATTGCAGGAGTGGTCACGGGACATTATAAATTTGGCGGAGAAGAGCTTCCAATCGGGAAATTTGGAGGAAGCAATAGCTACTGACCAAAAAAATTCCAGAAAGTTTGGAAGATCGTCAGTTTGTGGAAGAGAAAATACTCAAATGGCAATCTACCTGGTCAACAGCTGAGGAAATCTACCAGTCCTCCATTGGAGAATTACAAAACAGGCGTTGGCAATCAGCTTTTGTGCTATCATCTAAATTACTCCGTATTAATAATAGATTTTGGTCAACTACGAAATACGACCAATTAAATCAAATAGTTGTAAATGCGCGGGAAGACACTGATAAACTGGATAAGGCTGATTCCTTAGCTGCCCGTAATTCTGTTAATGATATTTTAGCGGCTATTAAGTTAGTAAAGTCGGTTAAATCAGAAAGCTACTTGTACAAGAAGGCTCAAGAATTAGTTCCTCAATTTGGGCGAAAAATGCTGAAATTAGCACAAGCTCAAATGGAAGGAAGGGATGCAGATAAGGGTTTGGAAATTGCCGGAAAAATCCCTCCTATTCCCTCCTTACAATCGGAAATTGATGATTTTATAGATTTGGGAGAAGCCCAAAGAAATGCCTGGTTAGGAACGATTTTAGGCTTGGAGAATGCCATTTTTCAAGCCCAACAGATAGATCCTTCCCGGAAGGTATATGGTAAAGCTAAAGAACTTATTTCCCTTTGGCAATTGGAAATTGAGGATGTAACTAAGTTAGAACAAGCTCGGGATTTAGCTAATAGGGGTACCATTGAGGATTTAAGATCTGCCATATCTCAAGCGCAACAAATTCCATCTCAAAACCCTCGCGCCCAAGAAGCTCAAACCCAAATTGAGCGTTGGAATGACCAAATAGAGACCATTCAAGACAGACCTTATTTGGACCGAGCAGAACAAATTGCTAATGCTGGAGATATTAATTCTTTACAAAGTGCGATCGCCGAAGCCAGTCAAATTTCTTCAGGTCGGGCCCTATACTCAAAAGCACAAAGGAGAATCCGCTCCTGGAATGCCAGCATTCAGCGTATTGAAGATCAACCCTATTTAGATAGGGCCATAGTGTTAGCTGAAAGTGGGGACTTGAATGGTGCTGTGCAGGAGGCGAGAAAAATTGCTATATCCGGGAGAGCATTAGCAGGTGAAGCACAAGCAGCACTTGACACATGGCAAGGGCAAATACGCGCCCGAGAAAATTGGAGAAAAGCTAGGGATCTAGCTAGTATTGGCACAGCAGAAGCCTTGTCTGAGGCCATACGGATAGCCAACCGTGTTTCTCAGAGTAATGTTTTACGCATGGATGTCAACATTGCCATTGATCGATGGGGTCAGCAAATATTAGAAATGGCTCGTTCTCAAAGCCAAGTTGACCTGGTCAAGAGTATTGAAACTGCCAGATTAGTTCCTCGTAGTAGTTCAGCTTATGCGGATGCCCAACTACAAATTAGAACGTGGAAAGAACAACTGGTTCCGGTGATCACGACTCCATTTATATCACCGGGACAACCTTCCCCGTAGGTCATCAATTTGTCTAACTACTGTGAGAGCTGAGTAACTCACCCCAGCAGTACCCTCCCCTGGATGGGTAGAATCACCAACTAACCACAAGTTCCTAATAGGTGTACGATTAGCAAAACCAAAAGGTCCAAAAGTAGAAATTCTTTGACCAATACCACCCACCATTCCCTTGTGTCTGGCTGTGTAGTCAGCAAAGGTTTTAGGTGTAGCAGCTTCCACGAGAATGATTGTTTCTGGTTTGAGGTAGAAGTATTGAGCCAGTTTAGAAATGGCCTCCTGAGTGAATTTTGCCTTTAATTGTTGATAATTGTCACTATTCCACCAGGGAGCGAAATCCACAAAGGATGAAGCTATAATTGTTGCTTTTCCTGCAGGTGCCCGACCATCCCCCTCATGACTGACAGAAACAAATAAGGAATTGTTTTCTCCTACTTGGCCATTAATATCATACATAAATTGTAAGTGGGGTGGACAATCCTTGGGGATAGCACTTTGTTCCACCCCCAAATATACCACAAATGCACCAGAAGCAGGCGGGAGTTTTTCAATTCTTGTTTTGTATCCACGGGGGACTTTTTCTCCCAGTAGTTCCATGAGATTCTGCACTGTGACATTAGCAATCACGTGATCTGCTGTCTCTGTAAATTTTTGTCCAGTCCTTTGATTGCGGATTATTACACCTTTAGCTTTGCCATCCTCCACATTAATCCCTTCCACCGTATGACGCATTAGTAATTGACCGCCATTTTTTTCTAAAGATGTCACCAGGCGATCGCTCAGAACTTGCATACTACCATGTAAATGATATAGTCCTTGAGGAAGTTGGGATATACTTAAAGCGGTAGCAGCGTATAGGAGAGCTGTTTCTTGGGCACTAACCTGGGAATATAATTTTAGTTGTAAGTCTAAGAACGTTCTGAGTCTTATATCATGGTGTAAACTATATAATCTGAGAGCATCACCCACAGTCATAAAAGTAAACGGAGCAGTAATAAAGGTGCTAGGAGTCACAGCTTTAATTAATTGTAAGAGATCCCACAAATTACCCGGTGGCAAAATTGGATCTCTCCCCTGGAATTCCCAACTAGCACGGAATAGAGTAGCTAATAATTGCCAAAAAGGTTCACTTCGGGGGAATTGCTGTTGACGTTCCTGTTGCCATTTTTGCGGATCACGCCACACATTAATAGGAATTGTTTCCCCTGGAAGAAAAACTGCACAAGCGGGATCGCAGGGTGTAGCGGAGGGTAGTTCTATATTCAGTTCTTGGAAAATGCGGTGATGTATTCCTCCTGGTTCCAGTCCAGCAACCTGAGTTGCACCCACATCAAAAGTAAATCCATGACGTTTAAAGGTAGATGCACAACCACCTGGAACCAGAGCTTGATCAACAACTAAAACCTGATAACCCTTATGTGCTAGTAGAGCTGCTGCAGTGAGTCCACCTATTCCCGCACCTGTAACAATGATGCGAGACTTGTTGGTCTTTGATTGGTTGATATTTAAATATAGAAGAGACATAGACAATTAGTTTGGCTGAACCGATGACAAGAATTACCGAATAGTAGTATAATTGTAACCTCAGTCGGGTAAAATGGAAATTAAACATAAACAGTAATTGTATGTAGCATGACCACTAGAAATCCAATAGTTTTGGATTAATAATAATAATAATGATAGGTAATAATAACAATGAGTGCGAACTTACAACTTCAGGAACTGGCAATCTCTATCACTGCCAAAAATTTGAACCCGACAGTAATTAATCCTGATTTTTTGAAATACACTGGTATTGTTCCCAACGAATGGGAGTTAGCCAGACAACCGATTTATAACAACGGTGTATTACAAATTTTGTTCAAGACAGGAGTGGGGATTTTTGTTCAACCCAATGCTATCACCATAGTTGAGAATATAGGACAAAAGCCCCAGCAGGAGATCCAAGTCTCAAATATTACTCGAAACCTAGTAGAAAAACTCTCTCAACTAGAGTACACTCAGCTAAGTATAAGTCCAAGGGGATTTGTTCTCTTTAATTCTGAAGCTGATGCCTATCAATACATCCATAATAGGCTATTAGCGCCCGGTCCATGGCAAGAATTTGGTGGTAAGAGAGTGGGAGCGACCCTACAGTTAACTTATCCCTTACAAAGGGGAGTCTTAAATCTAAGTATTAATCAAGCAACAGTTGAGTTTCCCGACCAGGTGATAGCGGCAATTTTATTTTCCAGTAACTTCAACTACCCCCTCCTAGGAAATACTCCCTCCCAAAAAATAGAGGACTTGCAACAAATAGTGGCAAATTGGCAAGACTCATTGAATACATTTGAACAGTTGTTAGTTGAGAACTTCTTAAACTTTACCGATGTAGGAAGTGATGTCTCTGTTTTTCCATCAATGATTCCGGATAAACTAGAGAAAGGATTTAAGATATAAGTAGTAATGTAACACCCACCACCACAAATGATATTAACCTTACCAAAAAGTCCACCTCTTCAAAAACCCACAGTTCATTCCCTGTCCAATGGGTTAACCATCATTGCGGAACAAATGCCAATTGAAGCAGTTAGTTTAAATGTGTGGATAAATGTTGGTTCTGCTGTAGAGTCCGATTCCATTAATGGAATGGCCCATTTTTTAGAACATATTATATTTAAGGGGACAGAAAACTTAGCTAGTGGTGAATTTGAGCGTCGAGTTGAAGAGCGAGGTGCAATAACTAATGCGGCTACCAGTCAAGATTATACCCATTTTTATACCACCACCGCACCCAAAGATTTTCAAGAGTTAGCACCACTGCAAATAGACCTAGTTTGTAACCCGTCCATTCCCCCAGATAGTTTTGAAACCGAAAGATTAGTGGTTTTAGAAGAGATTAGGCGTTCACAAGACAGTATAGGAAGGAGAATTTCTCGCCGTCTAATGGAAATGGCCTTTGATTTTTTGCCCTATCGTCGTCCAATACTGGGTTTAGAAAGCATAATTTCTCAGCTGACACCCCAACAAATGGGAGAATTCCATCAGACCTGGTATCAACCTTCTTCTATAACCGCTGTAGCTGTTGGTAACTTATCCGTAGACCAGCTTATAGAAATTGTAGCTGAGGGGTTTGAAGAAAAGATGGCAAGGTCTTCAAAATACCCAGCTTATGCACCTTTAGAGTTTACAGATAATCAAGAACCAGCATTTAAGGGAATTACCAGTCACGAATTTACGGATGAAAATTTACAAGAGGCTAGACTAATTGTTTTATGGCGAGTACCGGGATTGGGGGAACTGAAAGATACTTATGCCTTAGATGTCTTAGCGGGGATATTAGGACAAGGACGTAGCTCCAGATTAGTACAAGACTTACGGGAAGAAAGGGGATTAGTTTCCACAATTTCCGTTAGTAATAGTAATTATAAATTACAGGGACTATTCACGATTTCCGCCAAGTGTAATGTGGAAGATTTAGCAGCAGTAGAAACAGGTATAGTTGAACATTTGGAGAAACTACAAACGGAATTAGTCAAAGAGTCAGAAATTCTCCGAGTACAAACAAGAGTGGCAAATAGATTTATTTTTAATAATGAAACACCGGGAGAACGTTCTGGATTATATGGTTATTATCAGTGTTTACTTGGTGATTTGGAGCCAGCATTCAATTATCCTCAACACATCCAAATGCAGAATGAGTATGACTTAATGAAAGCTGCACAAAAATATCTTTCGCCACAGGCCTATAGAGCAGTTATTATTAAACCAAGATAATAAAAGGTAATAAATAGGATTAATTACTAAAACGCGAGGTTTAAAACTGGGTGATGTGGCAAGAAATAGATCGGCAGATAAGTGAAGTAACTGGGCAAAAGTTCCAAACTATCCACAAATCATCAGTCAGTGGTGGATGTATTAACCAGGGTTATGCCATTAGCAATGGTAATATCACCTACTTTGTCAAAACTAATCAAGCATCCCAGGGAGAAATGTTTGCAGCAGAAATGCTGAGTTTGCGACAAATGTATGAAACCAAAACTATCCGCGTTCCCCAACCATTATGTTGGGGAACTACAGATAATTGCAGTTACATAGTATTAGAATGGTTGGAAATGTCAGCTGGCAATAATAAAAGCTGGCAACAAATGGGGAGAAATTTGGCAGCAATGCACAAAACTACCAGTGAACAAGGTTTTGGTTGGCATATAAACAATACTATTGGTTCCACACCACAAATTAATAATTGGATGTTAAGCTGGGATGAATTTTTTTTCAAAAACCGACTAGGTTACCAATTTCACTTAGCAAGAAGACGGGGTGGAAATTTTCCTGGAGAACAAAAATTATTGGATGTCATTCCCAGCTTATTAGCTGACCATAAACCAGAACCATCCCTAGTTCATGGTGATTTATGGGGAGGAAATGTGGGATTTATAATTAATGGTCAGCCAGTGATTTTTGATCCAGCTACTTATTTTGGCGATCGGGAAGTTGATATTGCCATGACTGAACTTTTTGGTGGTTTTCCTCCTAGTTTTTACCAGGGCTATGAAGAAGAATTTCCTCTAGCACAAGGCTATGAAAAACGGAAAAATATTTATAATTTGTATCATATTTTAAATCATTTTAATTTATTTGGAGGTGGTTATAGCAATCAGGCTAATGGTATGATAGGGAGGATTTTAGAAAGTATTAGGTAATGGTTTTTAAAAATGAACTTAAAAGCAGATTGTAACATGGTGTGATTTAAGCTGCATGAATAATTTTATAATTTTATATTTTCACATTGTATATAGTGAGTCAACGCGGACAAATAATTTGACAAGTGACAAGAGAGCCAGCAGTCAGGATTGAACTGACGACCTTCCGATTACAAGTCGGATGCACTACCGCTGTGCTATGCTGGCAAGGGGCTAAGATCTAGTTAACGCCCACTGATATGTAATCATAGCACAGAACCAAAATTTGTCCAGTGGTTTTTTCTAAAAATCTGGCAAAAAAGTCCCAAAAATTTTTCCCCCAGTGCTATAGTATGAATGTGGCATAAAAAATCCTGTAATTTCAGGTAACAATAGTTGATAGAGTTTCAACTTGAAGCCCTAGTACTGTTGAAATATCTGAAAGATTTAAAAAACACATTAATAATCCAAATCATCAGCATGGTAGCATTGACTGGAAGAGACTTACTAGGTTTAGGAGATCTAAGTTCTACAGAACTACTGGAACTCCTATCCATGGCAACATTACTCAAATCGCAAAAATTAACACTACATTCCAACAAGGTTTTTGGGTTTGTTATTCTCCAAGGCCTCCACTCGCACCAGAGTAAGTTTTACAGTGGCTATGTACCAATTAGGAGGCCAGGTAATCGACCTGCATCCCAATGTTACTCAGGTGAGTCGGGGTGAACCTGTGCAAGATACAGCCAGGGTATTAGACCGTTATTTAGATGTCTTAGCAATTAGAACCTTTGCCCAGCAGGAACTGGTCACTTTTGCTCACTACGCCAAAATACCGGTGATTAATGCTCTAACAGATCTAGAACACCCCTGTCAGATTCTAGCAGATTTGTTGACTATTCGAGAAGTATTCAGCGATTTAACAGGATTAACCCTTACCTATGTGGGAGATGGTAATAACGTAGCTAATTCCCTAATGTTGGGTTGTGCCTTAGCTGGCATGAATGTAAGAATAGCTTTCCCGCAAGGATACGCCCCCAACCAGGATATTGTAGAAAAGTCCCGGGTTATTGCTGGTGATAAAACTGAAGTAATGCTTACCCATGATCCAGTCATAGCATCTAAAAATGCCCACATCCTTTACACTGATGTTTGGGCAAGTATGGGTCAGGAGTCAGAAGCTGATAATCGTCTACCAATCTTCCAACCCTATCAAATTTCCCAGGATTTACTGAGTCTAGCAGACCCCCAAGCCATAGTTTTACACTGTCTACCCGCCCATCGTGGGGAAGAAATTACCGATGAGGTAATAGAAGGTTCCCAATCAAAAGTTTGGGATCAAGCTGAAAATAGATTGCATGCTCAAAAAGCTTTACTGGCTAGTATTTTGGGTGCTAGCTGAATTTTCGCTTAACTTTTGGCTCTAAGAACCATAAAATCCAAATTCTCATGGGACCAAGTTGATTGACACCGGAGTTTTTTTAAATTACCATAGGTATATAGCTTTCCCATCCTCCATTCCTACCAGCAAAATATTAATTTATTGTTAAGAAATACCCAGTGAGTCTTGCTAAAGAAAACTTTTTGTAGTACAAATGTTCTTAGAACGTTTGTTGTTGCTTTACCTAAAAATATGGAAAAACTGACGGAAGCCCAAAACGAACTATACGAATGGTTAGTGGAATATATTCGGGTTAATCAACATTCACCATCTATTCGTCAAATGATGCACGGAGTAAATTTGAAGTCTCCTGCACCGGTTCAAAGCAGGTTAGAACACTTGCGAAACAAGAGATACATCGACTGGGATGAGGGTAAGGCGCGAACCATTAGAATATTGCATTCTAGTAGGTACGGCGTGCCCATTTTAGGAACTATTGCAGCAGGGGGCTTAATTGAACCTTTTGCTGATGCGGTGGATTGTGAATACTTAGATTTAACTAATCTACCTATTCCTCCTCAAAGTTATGCTTTGCGGGTAGCTGGTGATAGTATGATTGAGGATTTAATCGCTGATGGTGATTTGGTATTCCTGCGTCCTGTGTCCGAACCCAATCTGATGAAAAATGGCACCATTGTTGCTGCTAGGGTGGAGGGATATGGTACGACTTTAAAACGGTTTTATCTTGAAGGAGACACGGTTACTCTTAAACCAGCTAATTCCAACTATCAACCTATTCAAGTTCCCGCTATTCAAGTGGAAATACAAGGTTCTTTAGTCGGTGTCTGGCGAAACTACAATTAATTATGGCTTTAACCATAATGCTTAGGAACAGGTCTAATCCTAATTAGTTTCAATAAACAATGTATTTTATAGCGTCCTCCATTGCTTCAAGTTCTAAACTACCGGTATCAGCACCATATAGCTTTTCTCTGAAATTACCCTTTGTCAGGGAAAATGGCGGTGACTACAATGTCAATTCATTTTTACCCGGTTGTCCTAAAATACCTTTACACGTTGAATTACGAGGATACCAAAAACAGGCTATTACTAGTTGGTTTGCTAATAATGGTCGGGGAACATTGAAAATGGCTACCGGTAGTGGAAAAACAATTACCGCATTGGCGATCGCCTATGAATTATATAAACAGATAGGCTTACAAGTCTTGTTAGTGGTCTGTCCCCATCGCCACTTGGTTACCCAGTGGGGTAGGGAGTGTGAGAAATTTAACTTGAAACCCATTCTAGCTTACGAGAATATACGAAATTGGCATAGTCAAATGTCGGTAGAGTTATATAATTTGGGTTCTGGTTATCAAAAGTTTCTGACTATTATCACCACTAACTTGACCTTAATTGGGGAAGGTTTCCAATCACAACTGAAATATTTTCCACCGAAGACCTTAATCATTGGGGATGAGGCACATAATTTGGGTGCGCCCAGGTTGGAAGAAAGTTTACCTCGTAGTGTGGGATTAAGACTAGCTCTATCAGCTACACCAGAAAGATATTTTGATGAGGAAGGTACGGAGTCCTTATTGGAATATTTTGGACCAGTTTTGCAACCAGAGTTTAGCTTAAAAGATGCTATTGACCAAGGAGCCTTGGTGCATTATTTATACTATCCAGTTTTCGTTGAATTAACGGAGTTGGAGAGTATTAATTATTTAAGATTAACTAAAAAAATAGGGCGTTGTTTACAAAATCGGGAGATAAAGGAGACCGTTAGTTTTGAGGATATGGAGGGTATTAAATCTCTACTGATAAAACGAGCTAGATTAATTAGCAGCGCCGAAAACAAACTAGTAGCACTAAGACATTTAATGTTAAATCGTCTAAACACAAGCCATACATTATTTTATTGTAGTGATGGTTCCCAAGAGGGGGGGAACCATTCTTACCAACTGGAAGAAGTAACCAAAATTTTAGGAGTAGAACTGGGATATAAAATCAGTACCTACACTGCACGAACATCATTACCAGAGCGAGAAGTGTTAAGAAAACAATTTGAAAGTGGGGACTTGCAGGGTTTAGTAGCTATTCGTTGTTTAGATGAGGGTGTAGATATACCAGCAATTAGAACCGCAGTGATTTTATCCAGTTCTAGCAATCCTCGGCAATTTATTCAGCGTCGCGGTAGGGTGTTACGTCCCCATCCCGGTAAAGAAAGGGCGACAATTTTTGATATGATAGTTTCACCTCCAGACTTAGATCGAGAAGCAATGGAAGTGGAAAGGAACCTGCTGAGAAAAGAATTGAAAAGGTTTGTAGAATTTTCTAATTTAGCGGATAACGCAGGTGAAGCTAGAATGAAGCTATTCAACCTGCAAAAGCGCTATAGTTTGTTGGATATTTAGTCAATGTCCTCATAGAGGAGTCGCAAGTCCACACTCACCCTTCGTGTGAGTGTGTGGAGTATGTCACATTATGGCAAATTCATGGAGAACTTTTCTGTAATTCGTTGCATTGCCACCTCCACATTTTCCCGACTATTAAATGCGGAAATGCGGAAGTAACCTTCACCAGCAGCACCAAAACCCGAACCGGGAGTTCCTACAACATTTACAGTCTGTAGTAGTTTGTCAAAAAACTCCCAACTAGTTAAACCAGCTGGTGTCTTCACCCATACGTATGGAGCATTTACTCCACCATAAACTTTTAGACCTGCACTAGTTAATTGTTGACGAATGATTTGAGCATTTTCCAAATAGAAATTTACTAAAGCCTTGATTTGAGCTTGTCCTTCCTCCGAGTACACAGCTTCTGCACCCCTTTGGACAATATAAGAAACCCCATTAAATTTGGTGGACTGACGACGGTTCCATAATTTCCACAATTCTATATTAGAACCATCTGCAGCTTTAGCAGTTAGGGTTTTGGGAACAACCGTTAAAGCGCAACGGGTACCAGTAAACCCAGCATTTTTAGAGAAAGAACGAAATTCTATGGCACATTCCCTAGCGCCCTCAATTTCATAAATAGAATGGGGAAGATCAGGATCGGTAATAAATGCTTCATAAGCAGCATCAAAGAAAATTATTGATCCTTGGGATCTAGCATAGTTTACCCAGTCTTTTAAATGTTCCTTGGTAGCTGTTGCACCGGTAGGATTATTAGGAAAACACAAATAAATTAGATCTACCTTTTGTTGAGGTATTTGCGCTGTGAAGTTATTTTCCGCAGTTACGGGTAAATATACCAAACCACCATACTCTCCCTTGTCATTAGCTTCTCCAGTATTGCCCGCCATCACATTAGTATCGACGTAAACGGGATATACAGGGTCAGTAACAGCAATAATGTTATTTCTGCCAAAAATATCTAAAATGTTGCCCGTGTCGCATTTAGAACCGTCAGAAATGAAGATTTCATCTGCTTCTATAACAGCTCCCCTAGCTTGAAAATCATGAACAGCTATTTTTTCCCGTAACCAAACATAACCCTGTTCCGGTCCATAACCCTTAAAAGTAGTGCGATCGCCCAGATCATGAACAGCTTGAATCATGGCCTGACGACAAGCATCTGGTAGTGGTTCAGTAACATCACCAATACCCAGACGAATAATTTGGGCATCAGGGTTAGCTTGGGCAAAAGCATTGACTCTTCTAGCAATTTCTGGAAACAGATAACCAGCTTTTAGTTTTAGGTAGTTGTCGTTAATATTAGCCATAGTTAATTTACAAGTATAGTTTACAAGTGGTTTTTACGAATAAGGGTTTGAGCAATCAATTGGAGTATCATACCATTAAACTCTCTCCTAACTAGCTTGCTTGATCAATTGGTTCAATTCTCTCTGCATCTGGTTACTAACCAGTTCATAACATTCATTGACATAACTCACATCACTAACAGCATCTTTTCCATATCTTTCAAATATAATTGGTGGACAAACTCTAGTATGTATTTTAGCAGGTAAAGGAATATTTGGTAGTGGGCCCAGGGCTAAACCCCAGGGTAGACCCAAATACAAAGGGAAAACTATAGGGTCAACATCAAATAACCATGGCATTCCCCACTGATGAAACCGGGCCATGATTTGATATAAATCAGTTAATACAATCAAGGTATCGTGGGATCCCCAGGAAATAGCTGGAACAATGGGGACATTCTCTCGTAGTGCTAATTTAATAAAACCCCGTCTTTGGGCAAAATAGATTTTATCTCGCATCTGGTGTGGACGGAATACATCCTCTGCACCACCAGGATAAACTAAAACACTTGCACCTGCACGAAATGCTGCATAAGCCATTTTAGGATGGGCTCGGATTGCACCTCCCTTCATAGCTATTTCAGCTGCTGGGGGAAAAACCTCCCATACTTTTGGATGCATTAAACCATAAATCAGCCTTTCAGTCCCAAATCGACGTAACCAGTCATACATCATCATAGATGTATCCGGAGATGCTAAACCCCCATTGTGAGAACCAACAACCAAAATTTTTCCTTCTGGAATATTTTCCCAACCACTGGTTTCTACTCGGAAATAGCAATTATATAAAATTGCTAATAATGGCATCATCTTGGCAATAAATTGGGGATCTCTATGTGTAAGAGACCACCCCGCCTTTTCAGTTTTTACATCCTGCATTTTCAACATTGATTTCATTTACATTTAATTATTTATCTGGTTTCCAAGTTCCATGAAAACTATGGGGAATTACGGAAGGTAAAGCAAGTTGACAAATTGGTTCTTCGTTCATTCCATGACTGTCGAATATGCAGATTTTGCTACTATGGCTATTGCCATCATAAACCACTGTTAATACCCAACCTCTGTCAGAATTTGTTCGATCTTCAACATAAATAGGTTCTGACGGATAGCAGTTTAAACCTAGGTTGGCTTCAGTTAAAATACCATTCTCATGGTCAAATTTAGCCATGCTATTTAATATCTCTCCTTGTGTCTCCGTTCCTTCTTTAAAAATGGACATGTATGTGGCGGGTGAAAATTTGCCAACATTTTTGCTGGGGACACTAGGAAATTCACAGGTTCTATTTAATAAAGTCGCTAGTTGTTTAATTCTTCCAGTTTGGGGGTTGAGTTCTACTCTGGTAAAGGTAGTTTTGGCTGTTGTTTTTACTTTTCCGGTTGCTACTTCCCGTAAATATTCATTAGTCTGGAAATCAGCATATTTGGCAAAGTCAATAATTACTATACCTCTATTATCAACATAGCCATTACTAAAATGCCACTGAAACCAGGATTCGGTTTCTCCTCGACTAACTAAAGATAAATTTTCTCTATCAATAACAATGATCTGGGTTCCTATATGTGGTTGCCAAGTCAAAGCCTGACTATAACTACTAATTCCCAATACTACCGACCAGATATTTAACTGTACGGGTGGGATGAAAAATACTAAATATTTTCCTGCTAAAACAAAATCATGAATTAGGCTAAATTGGGTTAAATCAAACTGGGCATGTTTAATGATTCTACCAGTGAAATCACTTTTATAAACATTTAGGATACCACTCCCTGGGGAACCAATGCCAAAATTAGTGCCAATATTCACCCCAAAGTTAAATATTTCTCCCGTTTGATAGTCAACTTTGGGATGAGCAGAATAAGCTTTTCCCTCGGTTAACCCTCCCAAATTAGTTAAACCCTTGGTTTCTAAGTTCTCTAAATCTAAAGCATGGGGATGATCACCCTCCCAAAGGGCTAAAAGTTGATCTGGTAATGCCAAAACTGAAGTATTAGCAGCATTTTTAACGGGTCTTC
Source organism: Raphidiopsis brookii D9 (assembly GCA_000175855.1). Classification (GTDB taxonomy): domain Bacteria; phylum Cyanobacteriota; class Cyanobacteriia; order Cyanobacteriales; family Nostocaceae; genus Raphidiopsis; species Raphidiopsis brookii. The sequence goes on along the minus strand of ACYB01000007.1, from coordinate 46,953 downwards.
GCCACTTATGCCAAATCATACCGGGTGCTGTCATACCATAATTACCGTAAAGAAACTTATCTGCTTGAGTTTCTTCTTGATATCCCCTGGTCTCTACATAACGATAAACCGCCCTAGCACCTTCATCACGGAAGTGAACTGCTAAAATGGCTCCATCCCCATCAAACCAGTGTCCCACACATATATTTCCCCTTTGTAATCTCCCCGGACCGTTGCGGTATAATGTACCTCGCAAACCCTGGGGAATTTTACCGCTAATTATAGGTAATTGAGAGAGGGGAAATTCTTTTGCTGGTTGGGATATGGCATGGGCCCAAGTTTTTTTATCTAAATTTTTGATCATTTACATCTCTGATATATTTCTTATTCACAGTCATATTGACTTGATCATCTAATTTAATTGGGCTCTGGCCACATTATAGCCTAACCTACAAAAGAAATAGAATTCTTCCTACTTCTCTATGTAAGCTACCCATGTAAACTATAAGTGGTTTAAGTGGTTCTATTAACATATCCTATGACCCATTCTCAAGATCTTCTTACCTTAGCTCGTTGGATGGCAGCGGATTTCAGCAATCAAGCTCAAGCTTTTGAAAATCCGCCTCTATATGCCCATATTCGTGTCTGTATGCGTCCTTTAGCTTATTCTCTCCTATCTGGAGTCAGTCTTTTTGTTGAACAAGCTTATGATTATGATCTCAAAGATCCCTATCGTGTTCGAGTCTTAAAGTTATTGGTTGAAGAAGGGCAAATTATCATTGAAAACTATACGGTCAAAGATGAGAAGGATTTTTATGGATCATCTCGGGATTTGGGTAAATTACAAAATTTAACTGCCGATCGCCTGGAAAAACTATGTGGTTGTAATATGCGGGTGGAGTGGACTGGTAACTGCTTTACTGGTACTGTGGAATCAGGTAAGAATTGTCTAGTATTTCGCAAAGGACAAAAAACCTATTTAGATAGTAAATTTCAGATAGATGACCAAAAATTCCTCAGCTGGGACAGGGGAAGGGATTTAGAAACTGATCAACATGTTTGGGGTTCCCTCGCTGGGCCATTTCACTTTGTCCGTTGGGGAAATTTCTCCGATGAGGTAAAATTACCCTAGGACGCTCAGCAAGTACAATAAACAATAGTATTATTAAGGTAGGTATATCTAGTCCGTGAAGATATTTGTATATCATACTCCAGAATTAACACCCACAGGGGAATACCACAATGTGCGATCGCCGTCGATGTTCTACGCGCCACTAGCACTATAGCTACGGTATTGGCTGCTGGTGGCGAGGCTGTACAGGTTTTTTCTGACCTAAATGAACTAATAGAGGTTAGCGAACAATGGCCTGCACAAAAGCGATTACGGGCTGGAGAACGAGGTGGTGGTAAGGTAGCTGGGTTTGAATTAGGTAATTCCCCCCTGGATTGCACAGCAGAACTAGTGGAAGGGAGACGTTTATTTATTAGTACCACCAATGGCACCCGTGCCCTAAAAAGAATAGAAGATGCCCCGATTGTTTTAGCAGCAGCCCTAATCAATCGCTCTGCGGTAGTCGAGTTTTTATTGGAGAAACAACCCCAAACCATCTGGATAGTTGGTTCGGGGTGGGAGGGGAGTTTCTCCCTAGAAGATACTGTTTGTGCAGGTGCGATCGCCCATAGTGTTTGGCAGAAAACCGGTTTAGAGTTAGATGAAATTGCCGGTAATGATGAAGTTACGAGTGCGATCGCTCTTTATGAACAATGGCAAGATAATTTAATAGGATTATTTCATCAAGCCAGCCATGGTAAAAGATTATTACGTCTAGAATGTGTAGAGGACTTAAAATATTGTTCTCAAGTAGACATTTTAGACATTTTACCCCTACAGAAGCAGCCAGGGATTTTGACAAGTCACAATGCTCACTGAACCATATTAATTGGTACTCCTAGCCAACCCTCAAAATTGTCCTTTTGACTGGTACTAGGATTTTCCACTGGACGTAATTGATACTTTTGGGGACGTGGTTTGCCCAAGGTCACCTTGTAGTTCCGCAATTCATCCTGGTGAAAAACCGTGATTTCAATGGTGTCCTTGGGTTGATAGTCTTGTAACCGATGACCTAGTTGATTTACACCTACCTTAATCCCATCAATAGCTAACAGTTCATCACCCACATCTAATCCTGCTGTACTAGCGGGGGACTGAGCTTCTACAAACTTAATAGTTTCCCTTCCATTTTCCGGTTCCACCCTAATTCCCAGATAAGGTGAGGACTCGGAATGCTCGACTAGTGTCAACCCAAAAGGTTCTAAATACTTGAGGAATGGTAAATGGTCTAGACCATCTATATATTGTTTAAAGAAGTCAGATAAATCTATTTGGGCTACCTGCTCAATGACTTGTTTTAAATCTTGGGTAGTATAACCAGTTTCCTGTATGCCAAATTTCTGCCACATTTGCACCATCACATCATTTAAAGAAAGTCTATTTTGATTTTGATGGCGAATGAGCAAATCTAATAACAAGGCGACCATTTCGCCTTTTAAATAGTAAGAAATTTGAGAATTTCGACTATTAGGAGAGGGGCGATATAACTTAATCCAAGCATCAAAACTAGATTCACTCAGAGGTTGGACATAACGCCCTGGAGTAGTGAGATATCTAGTAATTTGCTGACTCAAATGATGTAAATAAGACCTAGCGTCATAAATTCCTGCTTGAAAAGGAATTAGTAAATCATAGTAACTGGTAATCCCTTCGCAAAACCATAAAGAAGCTGTATAGTTCTCCTGGTCATAATCAAAACTTTGTAACTCCCGGGGACGAATTCTTTTGACATTCCACAGATGAAAGAATTCATGGGCTAACAACTGCATGAATCTTTCATATTTTTCCTTACCCCTAAATCCTAACCTATCATAAATTAAGGAACAGGAATTTTTATGCTCTAGACCTCCATAAAGATCATGGCTTAAGTGGAGGATAAATACATATCTTTCATAGGGTAACCCCCCGAATATTTGCGCCTCACAGGTGATAATTTTTTGTAAATCATCTAGTACCTGTTTGATTTGATAATTTCCTCTCCCCCAAATTGCTAACTCATGAGGTTTATCCCCTACCTGGAAGTGATACAACTGATGATTACCAATTTCAAAAGGACTATCAATCAGAGTATCGAAATTATCTGCTAAAAAGGTATTTGCCTCTTGGTTAACTAGTGGTAAAGCGGTAGTTACTTGCCATTGCGGATTAGGTGTGACCACAGTAATGTAAATTGGCTTTTGTTCCCAACCAGGAATTCTAAAAAACATCCCTGCGCCGTTAAAATAACCATGGGTAGCATCCAGGTAATTTGTGCGTACCGACAGTTCGTGGGCAAAAATACGATAGCGTACAACCACTTGATTAGCTTTACCTTTTTCTACTTGCCAGTGATTTTTACTAACCTTCTTCCACGCTAAAGGTTTGGAACCAGCAAATGCGGTAAAGTCCTGTAGGTTTTTAGCATATTCTCGCACCAGGTATGACCCTGGTGTCCATACAGGCATTTTCAAATCAACCACTAGTCCGGGGTAGTTGTCAATGTGCAGATTCACCTCAAATAGGTGATTTTCTGGTTTAGGCATTGACACCCAATAGTGAGTTGATGTGTTAGTTTGTTGCAGTAGATCCCTGGATGATAATTTTTGTTCTGTCCCGTTCATGGTCTGATTATAGGAGTAGTTGCGGTATTCCCTGATGGGGTGGAAACTGTTTTTTAAGTGAAATTTCAGAATAAGAGACATGATATCATAGTTACATCCGTTTGATCACTTAAACTACCAGAAATTTGCAGAAAATTCATCAATTCTTACCACTTCATGGCTTTTATCAGCAACTGGGGAATTTGCTGAGTATATTCGGCAACAGGTATTTGGGCATTACTAAAGGTGCTTAACTTACTGGAAACACTGCCAAAGTCAGGATCACGTTTGACCACAGTGGCAAAATTGCCTGATTGGTGCCAAGATTTAGAAGGTGGTGCATGTCTACCAGCAATATAAGCAACTACTGGCTTATCAATAGCTGTTGATATGTATTTGGCAGCTACCTCCTCACTTTCACCTCCCGGTTGACCAACTAAAACTATTGCTTCCGTATTTTCATCCTCATCTAGAATTTGTAACCATTGAGAAAAAGAAGAACCTACAATTGCATCACTACCAATACTCACGCTAATAGACTGACCTAACCCAGATTTAGTTAGTTCCCAAGCTACCTCGTAGGTAAGGGTACTGCTGCGACTGACAATACCTACATTACCAGGAGTATAAAATTCACTGGGCTGGATGCCCAGGAGAATCTTCCCTGGCACAATGATCCCCGGACTATTAGGCCCAACAATTAGGATTTCATGGTTTTCTGTTTTCCTCAACAATGCCACCATATCCAGAGGTGGCACCCCCGCAGAGATAATAATGATCTGGGAAATGTTAGAGGCGATCGCCTCTAGTGCAGCATCTAACACTTGATAAGGATGTACGCTAATAATTGTTGTATCAATTGTCCCAAAACTTGATACCACCTCTTCCACTAAATCAAAAACTGGCAAATTGTGTGCCATTATGCCACCATGACCGGGATCAACCCCAGCGACCAAATTAGTACCATAGTATGATTTCATTTGGTCAATATGGGTTGTGGATATCAACTCCGAAAACCCTTGAATTAAAACTTTACTATCTGGCTTTAAGTTCATAAACTCCTTATAAAACTTAGAAACTTTCTTTGAAGAGAGTTAGTACGGCTATTTTCTATACACTGGTGATTTGGTTAAACTTAATGCTTCCTTAACAGCTACATCCAAATTTTCAACCAAGATGAAATTTTCGCTTTGCAGTTGTAGGATAGATAGTAATGACTTCCTAGCCACTTGAAAATCATTACCAGCTAGGCGCATGACTATTTTGGGTAAGCGCTGGGGGAGGGTTTTATGAGGGGTATTTAAAAAGCATCTAAGTTCTTCCAACTGCAATGCCATAAAATCAGTCATCACTCTTGGTATTTCCGAGAGTTCTGGAATGGTACCTAGCAAATTAATGAGAATAACCTGAACATTGCGATCACCAGCCAAAACCCTGAGTCCAGTTTCCATGCGTTGACTAAATTTTGTCGGTTCTGTATGGTTCGACCAAGAATGTCGTAAATTTAAGGAGACCGCAGGTTTACCTCCTGCAGCTACCACTGCATCCCAGGTGGTTAAAGCGGAACCGTTACCATTGGCTAATATACCAATCTCCCCTTGGTTATTCCAACCCAGCATATCAACCAACATGCCATTTATTCTTTTGCTCCCAGGATCGCGTGCTATTTTAGTTGCTATGTCAGCTATGTCTGGATGACGATTAATAGCCCTTTCATTAACTCTAATTTTGCCATTAAGTGTCATTACTTGACAAGATGAACTTATCCCAAGAGGATTAATTTCCACCAAGTCTAAGTCTTTGTGCAAAAATAAATGATACATTTTTGTCACAATGTCGCTGACGGACTGCATTAGTTCGCCCCTTAAACCCATGAAATATGCTAGTCTTCTGGCATAAAATGGCGAAAACTCTTGTTCCACAACCACGTATTGCATGTTCTCTCCGGGAGACTGCCAATCTATGTATCTACACCCTAAAAGCACAGGACGACTAATAACTGTATCTAAAACTACTGCTAGGTAGAATTCTTCTTGAGCATCATACTTGCTCTCCGCTAATAAAACTTTTGGTAGTTCTCCACCAATGGGCAAGCTAAATATACTTTGAGCAGCTGCAATGGCATCAATAGTCGTTTCTACAATTTTGACTCCGCCCACTTGTGAGCGGTCGTTGGCATACACCTGGGATTTCAGCACAATTGGGTAGGGGATCTTTAACCTTTTTAGATCTGTGGGGTGGTCAATTCTTTGAGATGGTAATACGGGAATTCCTATCTTGTTAAACCACTCCTTAACTTGATACTCGAGTAAGTCCATTATATATACCCTGTGTTAATAATTAATTTTATTTGATTAGTGGAATAGATATCTTTCCAAGTTATACTATTCTAGGAGAAATACTGCAAAGGTTTCAATTACTTGTGAGAACCTGCTGCATTTTGGCAATGGGGATCTCCACATTGATATTTTCTTGTTGTAGCCAAAGTTTTAAAGCTGCTGCACCTTGTTGCACTAGCATTTCCAGTCCATCCAGTGCGATCGCACCCTGTGTTTGTGCTAATTCTAAAAATCGGGTTGGTTTGGGAATGTAAATTAGGTCATAGGCGATCGCATGGCTAGGTAATTGATGCAGTTGGTCTTCAGTCACAGGTGATTCATCTATGTTTGGGTACATACCAATAGGTGTAGTGTTGACTAATAAGTTACTTTGAGGGATAAGCTGTGGTAATTTCTCCCAACTATGGATCTTTAGTTTATTAGTAAATTTATCAGCTAAGGTTGAATCTATCCAACTTTGCTCAAATTGTTTTAATTTTTCTATATTTCTACCTACTAGGTGAATTTCTGTCATTCCCAGTTGAATACAACCAGCAACCACTGCTTTTGCTGCACCACCATTGCCTATAACTACCGCTTTCTTTTCATGCCAGTTTTGATTGTATGTACTTTGTAGTGGTGCTATGAATCCTGCTACATCTGTATTTGTTCCTACCCACTTTTCCCCTACACGAATTACCGTATTAACTGCACCTATAGCTTGAGCAATAGGAGATAGGTCATGTAATAAAGGTATAATTGCCTGTTTATGAGGAATTGTGACATTAAAACCAACCACACCAATGGAAGCAAAACAGGCGATCGCCTCTTGTAAATTATCCGGTGCAATGGGAAAAGGCAAATACACGTAATCTAATCCTAGGTGGTCCAAAGCTGCATTGTGCATCAAGGGTGATAGGGAATGCTCCACGGGATAGCCAATCACTCCCATAATTTTAGTTTTTCCGGTAATTCTTGGACCGTGATCATATTGTTGGTCATTCATAAGGTTAGGACGCTGACATTTTTAAAAACTTGAGGTAATTATACTGGTTTAGCAGACAAGTAGGGAAAACACAAACTAAAATACCCCCAGCTTCCATCAGAACCTGGGGGTATTTTAACTAAGAACTAGGAATTGGGAACTAGGAATTACTACCTAAACTAACTTTCACCACTTTGCTTTTTTCTTCTACCAATTTGGGCAAAGTCAGGTGCAAAATACCATCTTTGTAATCAGCAGTAACATTGGTATTTTGAACAGGTATGGGAAGGGAAACAACTCGGTGGAATTGACCATAATAAAACTCAGTCTTGGTTTTGTTTTTTCCTTCAACAGCAGTTTGAGACTTCCTTTCTCCGGTAATCGAAACTGAATCCTCCGTAACTTGAATATCCAGGTCTTTAGCTTCCATACCAGGAATTTCTAACTTGAGAACAATTGCGTCCTCAGTTTCAGTCATTTCTGCTGCTGGAACCCTAGCCACAGTATTTAAATCCTTTAAGCTAGTAGGTACAAAATCACCCAACAATTGGTTCAAATTCCGTTCTAGGGTTTCTATTTCTTTCCAAGGACTGTAACGAATTAGTGCCATAACCGATTCCTCTGTCAATTTATTAGTAGTTTGTTTAGTGATTGCAAGAGTTTTATCAACCCTTTGACTATTATGTTATTCCTAGTTAAAAAAGATGTAAATTCGGCTCCCTCACTTATTTAATGATGATTACCGTACTTATAGTTCCCCAGATATAAAAAAATAGGATCGCCAATAATATCCCCAGCTTTTTTGGGAAATGAGGTGCAATTTTACTTAACCAGGAATGGTTAGTTTAAAATAGATGGATTTATTCCAAGCGTGTATACGATTTAGTTTCACATATATATTTTGCTATAGTATAGCCAATACTTATTATTTTTCTTTAGAGCCCTTATATTAGTGCTTACACAAAAAAGCATTGATATTTTCAATGAATTTCCGATCGCAAAAACAATATTCGTGACAATTGAGTTAGAATTATTAAAGGTTTGTTACAGAGCTGGCAAAAGACCCCCATTTCTGATATGCAAGCCCCATATCTAGTTCTCAAATATAAAAACTCAAAAACTCACTAAAGGCTCTCTATGACGCTCCCAATTCGTAACGTCGCCATTATCGCCCACGTTGACCACGGCAAAACCACCCTGGTTGATGCTCTTCTGAAACAGTCCGGCATTTTCCGCGAAGGCGAAGACGTTCCGGATTGTGTCATGGACTCCAATGACCTGGAGAGAGAGCGAGGCATTACTATTCTTTCCAAGAATACTGCGGTTAAGTATAAAGATACCCTAATCAATATTGTAGACACTCCCGGTCACGCTGACTTTGGTGGAGAGGTGGAACGGGTTCTGGGCATGGTCGATGGCTGTATACTAATTGTTGATGCTAATGAAGGACCAATGCCTCAAACCAGATTTGTGTTGAAAAAGGCTTTGGAAAAGGGCTTACGTCCCATTGTGGTAATTAATAAAATCGACCGCGCTAAAGCTGATCCCCATGTTGCTGTTGATAAGGTTTTAGACCTGTTCCTGGAATTAGGTGCAGATGATGATCAGTGTGATTTTCCCTATCTATTCGCATCGGGAATGGCTGGTTATGCTAAAGAAACCCTGGAAGCAGAATCCGTAGACATGGAACCCTTGTTTGAGTCCATCTTACGCCACGTTCCCGCACCTGTGGGTGACCCCCTCAAACCACTCCAACTCCAAGTTACCACCCTGGACTATTCTGAATATCTGGGACGGATTGTAATTGGTAGAATCCACAACGGTACTATTCGCGCTGGACAACAGGCAGCTTTGGTAACAGAAACTGGTAATATTGTCAAGTCTAAAATTTCTAAACTGATGGGATTTGAAGGCTTAAAGCGAGTAGAACTAGAAGAAGCTTCTGCTGGCTATATTGTGGCGGTAGCTGGTTTCGCGGATGCTTATATTGGGGAAACTATTACAGATCCTAATGAACCCCAGGCATTACCACTCATTAAAGTGGATGAACCAACCCTACAGATGACCTTCTGGGTAAATGATTCACCCTTTGCTGGACAGGAAGGTAAACTGGTGACATCTCGTCAAGTGCGCGATCGCCTGTTCCGGGAACTAGAAACTAACGTAGCTTTAAGGGTGGAAGAAACAGATTCTCCCGATAAGTTCCACGTATCTGGTCGAGGTGAACTGCACTTGGGGATCTTGATCGAAACCATGCGTCGAGAAGGATATGAATTCCAGGTTTCCCAACCTCAAGTAATCTACCGAGAAGTTAACGGTCAACCTTGTGAACCCTACGAACTGTTAGTATTAGACGTTCCCGCTGATGCTGTTGGTAGCTGTATAGAACGTCTGGGACAACGTCGAGGAGAAATGCAAGATATGCAACCAAGAGCAGGCGATCGCACCCAATTAGAATTTGTGATTCCTGCTCGTGGTTTAATTGGGTTCCGGGGAGAATTTATGCGCATGACCCGTGGTGAAGGTATCATGAACCACAGTTTCCTGGACTATCGCCCCCTTTCTGGAGAAATTGAAGCCCGCAACAAAGGTGTGTTAATTGCCTTTGAAGAAGGTGTTTCTACATTTTACGCTATGAAAAACGCGGAAGACCGTGGTGTGTTCTTTATTCATCCTGGAACCAAAGTCTATAAAGGTATGATTGTGGGTGAGCATAATCGTCCTCAAGACTTGGAACTGAATGTTTGTAAAACTAAGCAATTAACTAACCACCGGGCATCGGGTGGGGATGAACTTGTGCAGTTACAAACACCAGTAGAAATGAGTTTAGAAAGGGCATTGGAGTACATTAGTTCAGATGAGCTAGTAGAAGTGACACCCCAGTCCATACGTTTACGTAAGATGGTGAAGAAGCTGGCAAAACAAAGGTAGGAAATAGGGATTTCTTGATAAAGCCCACCGATGTATAACATCGGTGGGCTTTGTACAGTTAGGGAAACAACAAGGTTTTTAAAAACATCCTCCCTAGATTAAATCTGTAAAATACGGGCAAAGAAGTCAGGAATGGGGAGGACAATTACTAATAATAAAGCTATTGCCATCAATCCTAAAAAATCTCTTTTGTTGTCTAGTTCTGTAATATCATTTAGAGCTGGCTCATCAACTAGAGGAATAAACAATAACATAATTGCCCAGAATAAAAACTCTTGTCTGATGAAAGAAAGAATCAATAGAAAAAATCGAGAAAGTTGCCCAATTAACATGGCAGTTCTCTGACCAAACATGGCATGAACAATATGACCACCATCCAATTGACCCACGGGCATTAAATTTAAGGCTGTGACTATTAAACCTAAAAGTCCCGCTACGGCTATAGGATGTAAATCTAAGGCTGATGTAGCTGTTAATTGGTTACCCAATGCCAATTTAGACAGCAAGGCCAATAATATTGAATAGCGAGGATTTAGAGCATCAGGATTTAAAATTCCTGTTTGTTGACTAATAGTCACAATTTCTGAATTGGCTAAACCCCACAATAGTAAAGGTAAAGTTGCCAAAAAACCAGCCAATGGACCTGCTATACCCACGTCAAATAGAGCTTTTCGGTTGGGGATAGGACTTTTAATTTGAATAAATGCTCCAAATGTCCCCAAGAAAAAAGGTACGGGAATAAAATAGGGTAAGGTGGAATTGATTCTATACAACTTAGCGGTAAAATAGTGACCCAACTCATGGATACCTAAAATGGTCATTAACCCCAAAGCGTAGGGTAAACCATGAATGATCAAAGACCAGTCAGCTTGTAATCTTCCCGCTTGAATTCCGGCAATTTGTACACCTATCCCAGTAGTGGTAACTAGGGTGAGTATTAATAGTGTTAATGCTGTGAAACCTTGACGTAAATTGTCTTTTTGTCTCTCTTGTCTATTCCCCTGTTTGTTGGGAATTAGAACAAAGAATGGTTTGCCATCTGCTCCTTCTTGAAAAATGACCAAAAAGCGGTCCGTAAATTCTCTTTCAATATTGGTCTTAATCTGCTGATAGGTTTCCTGGGGATTACCTCGTAACTGTCCACGACATATTACTGCTTGAGGTCTATACTCAATACTATGAATATAATATAAGGACCAAGGAAAACAATTTCTCAGATTTGTCTCTTCTGCTATTTCAATTGGTCTCACTGGTGACTGCTGTGGCTCGCTATTACTTATTGATGTTGACTCTCTATTCTCAGCATTCTCAGCTTGGGTGTCTCTATTTGTTTGTCCTCTGTTTCCAGAAATAAAGAAAATCCAACATAAGAACGCACTTAAAAATACACACGCAACAATGAATACTAATGGCGGTGATTGGGTTGGACCATAGATAATTGTCCAAAGTTCCCAAATAATTGCTGGGGCCATTAATATCAACCATAATAACCAGACCGGAACGCGGGTTATATGAGAAAGAACACTTCTCACTATAACATAGGTAAACAGTCCCAATAACACTAGAAACCAAGATGTCATATTTTTTCGGATTTTTTCAGAGTTTGGGAGGTTCAGGATTTGTCAGAAATATTGGACCCAAATGATCTATATTTGAAATTGATTAATGAACACGACTAGTCCAGTATAATTACTCTTAATTATTTTTAAGATCGTTATTCAACCTATGTCTTTAACGTCTCCAACATCTAGTAATACAATAAAACCTCCACAAATTATACTATCTCAAGACCCAGAGGAGGAGGCAACAGTATCACCAGATACAAAATTTACCAATCCCCAAAGGTCGACCAAAATTTTAGCCTTTCCCCCAAATCGGGAAACTTTGGGTGGAACCTCCTATTTGATTGTCAGGAATGGGGGTAATATCCTCATTGACTGTCCCGCGTGGGAACAAATAGCTGGGAATCAGACTTACCTGCAAAAGGGTGCGGTACGTTGGTTGTTTATTAGTCATCGGGGTGCTATAGGTAAGGTTGCCCAAATTCAACAAGCTCTTGACTGTGAAATTGTCATTCAAGAGCAGGAAGCCTATTTATTACCAGGTTTAACTCTCACCACCTTTAGTCAAGAACTGTCTCTTGACGACACCACACAATTAATCTGGACTCCAGGTCATTCCCCAGGATCCTCTTGTCTATACTATCGCGAATTTGGAGGAATTTTATTTTCCGGAAGACATTTAGTCCCTAATCCCCAAGCTCAACTAGCACCATTTCGCACTCCAACAACTTTCCATTGGCCTAGACAACTCAAAAGTCTTACTAAACTATGCGATCGCTTTTCTCCTGACACACTACAATACATCTGTCCAGGTGCTCATATTGGCTTTCTCCGGGGAAGATCTATTGTGGATCAAGGATATGAGCTATTAATAAATGGGTTATTTAATGTGTATCAAATATAAATTATATCATATTATCCATGGTTAAGAATAGCTCCCTAGTCATTGTATCAGTTGTGGGTGTGACCCTATCGGGATTGGCCACACTGATGATCAGTCATTGGGAAAGGTCCAATCAGCAATTACGGTTCCAGCGACAAACTGAAAATCTAACTATAGCCTTACAACGTAGTTTAAATCGCTACATTGATATCATAGGATTTTTGGGAGACTACTATACCACACATTATATACAAGAAGATAAAAAGCCCATTGATCGTTCATCCTTCCATAAATTTACCCATCGTTCAATCCAAATCTATTCTGGGATACAAGCTTTAGAATGGGCACCTATGATTCCCCACAAAGAGCGTTTTTCCTATGAAAAACAAATACAACTTGAAGGATACACAGATTTTCGTATTAGGGAATTAAACCAGCAAAATCAACTGGTAGTAGCTCAAAAACGTCCCTATTATTTTCCCGTAACCTATGTAGTGCCCTTCCAGGGTAATGAGTCTGCTTTTGGGTATGATCTCAGTTCCCATCCTACTCGTAAAACAGCTATTAGTCAAGCTATCAAAACCAAAAAGATAACCGCTACTGGGAGAATTCGCTTGGTACAAGAAAGACGCGATCAATTTGGATTTTTAGTTTTTTTAGTGGTGGATGATCCACAGTCTAAAGATAAGGTGAGATTCACGGTTAAGGGAGTTTTAGTAGGTGTGTTTCGGTTTTCAGACGTAGTTGAAGAATCCCTAAAAAACTTGCGATATAGTATTAACTTTATCATCCAAGATCAGCATGGAAAGTCAGGAGAAAAATTTCTAGGTCAGTATGATGCTACCCGTAAAGCAGTTGTCACCCAATCCATACCAGTCAGCAGAAATGTCTATCACTATTTTTTATGTTCCGATCCTCAAGTTTGTCAGAAAACTCTCAAAATGGGCCAACGAAAATGGAGGATTGAATTTTCTCCATCACCAGCTTATCCTGTAGAACAACCCTACACCACTTTTGCTACTCTGATTATAGGATGTTTAATAACTAGTAGTCTGGTATTTTTCTTATATATTTTAAATCGTGATCTAGAAAAAACCAAAAGTTTAAGTGAATTGAGATTTCGCTTTTTTTCCATGGCTTCCCATGAATTAAGAACTCCCTTAAGTACTATTTTATTATCTAGTGAAAGCCTGCAAACTAACTATAATCACCTGACAGAAATACAAAAACAATTTAATATTCAGCGTATTAACCTAACTGCTCGACAAATGAGCAGACAAATTAGTGATTTATTACTTTTAAACAGATCCGAATTTCAAGAGTTAGAATTTCAACCTGAGATATTTAATTTAAAAGATTTTTGCCAGGAAATCATAGCAGAAATCCAGTTAACTACCGATCACCCTATTGAGTTAGAATTTTCTCCTAAATTAACCCAAGTATTCTTAGATAAAAAATTGCTTCGTTCTATTCTAATTAATCTTCTAGATAATGCCATTAAATATTCCCCAGGTGCAATTCCAGTCCAACTGAGAATTATCCGAGAGGAACAAAACATTATTTGGCAAATTCAAGACTCTGGTATTGGCATTTCTCCCCATGATAAACCTCACATCTATAACCCATTTTATCGAGGTAGTAATGTGGGAGAAATTGGGGGCACTGGATTGGGTCTAGCTATTGTCAAAGCTTGTATACAAAGACATAAGGGTGAATGGAAAATTGAAAGTGAACTAGGTCAAGGAACAGTGGTTATGGTGAAATTACCAATTTTTGACTAGATCATTTATTGATGACATGATTGATCATAGTTTCGCCATCCACCATAAATAGTAATTTCCTTTTGTCCTACTACCAAAAAGGGCTCTGCTAATACTCCTAAAACTACTTTTTTATCATGCAACTCAATTTTACCCACACACAACCCTGGTGGTTCTTGGATTAAAATATCAGCAATTCCCCCTAAAGGAACTTGCCAAATCTCCACACTAATGGATTTACCTCCTTCCAGATCACGAAGCATTCCCGGATATTGATCCTTAATTGACCATAAACGATAGCAGGGTGCTGTGGAAGATTCTCGATCAAAAACTGCACCCACGTTCAGCAAATTATTATTTAATTTTAGTCCCCTCATCAAAGTGCCATTTACAGCAAATTCAATCATGGTTTCTCCCCCAAACAATTACTTACCGCTCCAGTGTATTAGGCGCTTTTCCAGTCCTAAAAATAGCATGTTCAGCAGGTAACCTAAACTCCCTGTAATTAAAATTGATGCGTACATGTCCCGAACATTTAAAATCTGTTGAGCATCAATAATACGCTTTCCTAATCCTTGTTGACTACCAATAAACATCTCGGAAACAATCACAATCACAAGAGCAATACTAATTCCACTGCGCAGTCCAATAAAAGTTTGTGGTAAACTCTCCAACAATAATACATCTTTGAAAATTTGCCAACGATTTGCTCCCATAACCCTAGCAGCTAAAATCCGAGATTGTTTGGCATGAATTACTCCGTAAGCACTATTAAAAATAATTAATAAAAAAGCACTAAATCCAGCAATTACCACCTTAGAAAAATCACTGATGCCAAAAAAGAGAATAAACAAGGGAATCAATGCACTAGCAGGTGTAGACCTAAAAAACTCAATTAGAAACTCCACACTACGATAGATTTTTTCAGAACTTCCCAATCCCACACCCAGGGGAATGCCAAATAAGGTAGCTAGAAAAAAGGCGCTAAATGTTCGTAAAACTGTAGTAGCTAAATCAGAGAACATGGAACCACCAAACAATCCCTCAATCAAGGTTTGGACTGTTGCTAAGGGAGTTGGTAGCAAAACAGGATTCACAAATCCTGATACAGCAATAAACCACCACAATCCAAAAAACAATAGAACACCAGTTAAAGGTAAACAACGGTTCAGGATTAAATCGGAGTTTAAAGCAGAGTTTGAATTTTTGTTCTTGATGGAAAATGGGAAATTCATTTTTGCATTTCCTGACGAAAAATATCTAAACAATAACGACTGACTTCTACAAAATTACGAGAAGTCAGGGTTTCAGGTGTACGAGGTCGAGGAGCATCAAAGCTCACCATTTCAACCACCTGGGTTGGACGTTTACTTAATAATAAAATCTTATCAGCCAAAAAGATAGCCTCTTCTAGGTTATGTACAACCATCAACATGGGAATGGTACTAGCCATGAAAATTTCTTGCAATTTATCCCGTACAAATAAGGTAGTTTCAAAGTCTAAAGCTGAAAATGGTTCATCTAAAAATAGCACCTCCGGTTGGGCAACTAACGCTCTGAGAATTGAAACTAACTGCTGCTGTCCACCAGAAAAACTATAGGGATATCGTTTTAGATCTAAACAAATATTGAAAGTCTCAATTAAATGCTCTACAGAATGACGACACTCCCGTTCAGAAATACCTTTAACACGAAGTGGATAGGCAATATTATCGTAGGCGCTCATCCAGGGAAAAAGAGAGTCTCGGTAATTTTGAAATACATAGCCAATCCGAGTCCGGTGAATAGGTTTACCATGGATTCTGATTTCACCTTTATCCAGGGGAATTAAACCACTCATCATATTGATTAAAGTAGATTTACCACACCCATTAGGTCCAAAAATTGAGACCAATTGATGATTGTCTAGGTTGAGGTCAAAGTTTTTGTATACAGGTTGTCCAGCAAAGGACTTACACAACCCTTTGACCGTAATAAATTCTTCCGATTTTGCAGTCTTTGTCTGTACAATTGAATCCATGATTATCTTGAATTAAGTAAGTCGGCTGGGAAATTTATAGCTATGTAACGAAAGGTTAAGAAAGGCAAGAGTTGTTAAATTTAATACGTTCTGTACTATGCTTATTTCTTTTTCCCCTAGCGTTTACTCCATCCATTACGGCATAAGCAAGCTCTAACTCATCTTCAAACATTTTTCCCGATATCTCATCTTTTTTAAGGTGTTTCCACTCTAATTCAATTGGATTCATCTCAGAGCAATATTTGGGCAGAAAGAAAATGTATAAATTCTGACTCTCCCATTTTGACCATAACTTTCTCACTTCTTTGCATTGATGTATTGGACCATTATCCTGTACTATTACTCTTATACGTCCCAGTTTTTCTGCTTCTTCGGCTTCATGCTCCATCATTTCAATATAAGATTTGCGATTCACCCCCCCAATTACTAAACCGTAAACAAAACTAATTAAGGGTTGAAGAAGACCAATAATACTTAGTCTTCGACCACGGCGTTTTGTTTGCTCTAAGTTTTTTTGCTCCCCTCTTTGGTAATATGTATAACTCGGTTCACTCCACATACAAAAACCTGATTCATCTAAATATTTCAAGTCTATTTCTCCCCCAGCAGCGGATAATTCCAACATATCTAGGTCTGCTTGCTTGATTTGTTTACTTTCTGGGTCTTGTTTTCCTTTGTGGCTTTTTCTGGTTCTTTTCCAAATGATCCCCTTTTTTTTAGTACCCGTCTTAACCTATCGGGACTTAGTTTAACCGAGCGTTCCGTCTCTAACTTTTGAGCTAATTGAACACTGTTGTATGTACGTGGTTCTTTTTTCAGGCATTCCTCCAGAAATTCTATGTCTGAATCCCTGTATTTCGGTTTTCCTCCTCGACCAGATTTTTCCCACAGTCCTTCTAGACCAAACTTTTCCCATTTATGTAAAACCTCTCTAACTGTTTGTGAAGTCCAGTTAAAATGAGCTGCTATTTTTTCCACGTACCATCCATGTGCATTTAACCTAATCACTTCTGCTCGGTCTTTGACTTTCTGTGGTACATCCGCACTTCTTAGATTAAACAGCGTTTTATCTTCCTCACTTGTCAGAAATACCCTTAAACGAGCTCCCATATCTTATTACCTCGGTATATCCTATTTATTTATCTTCACATAGTTTGGTTTTTTCAGTCCAACTTACTTATTGCTAAATTATCTTGAATTTCAGCGGATCAATCTACGGATTTTTATATAACAGACTACCCACATCTACCTTTTTAGAAAAGACTTTTTTGTCAGTCATAAAATCGAAGAATTTTTGGAAGTAGTTAATGTCCTCAGCGGTAAATTCATCATACATGGTGTAACCAACTAGGGGCACTTTTTGTACTAAGTCTCCAGAGATGGCCGTATATCCGACTAAATATTGTCGCACCCCATCCGGTTGATTCTTAATATCAGCAATAGCTCGACGGTAAGCTTTAATATAAGCTTCAGTGGATTTGGGGTATTTTTGTAAGAATTGAGTACTTAAAACCGCCGCACCACCAAACCAGGGTGCTTTAGGATCTCCTAAAACATATTTAGACACCACACCATTTTCTAAAACTCTGGTGATACCTTTAAGATTGCCAACCGTACCAGTAGGTTCTAGAGTATAAGCAGCATCTATTTGTCCTGATTCAATAGCTGCCACATGTTGGCGGATCTCTAACTGTTGGATTTCTGGTTTTTCAACCCCTGCTGCGGCTAAAATGGCTTGAGCAATGGCTAGATTTTGCGCTCCCGGTCCTGTGGCAAATTTTTTATTTTTTAAATCGGTTACAGATTTAATAGAGCTATTTTTACCAACTACAATTTGGTCTAGTTTATAATCCACATTGCTGGGATTAGCTGCAATAATTTTAAACAGACCCGGTGAAGTAATTTCAGACAGGCCCAGCACACCACTGGCCACTCCATTACCCGTACCCTGTAATCTACCAGCAATTAAAGCTTCAGCGACTTGATTGGGGGAGGCAAATTGAGCTACTTCCACATTAAGACCTGCTTCTTTAAAGTAGCCTTTTTTATCTGCTACAAATAATGGTAACCCAGAAGCTACGGGCCAAAAACCAATAGTAATTTTACCAGGATTTTCACTAGTATTGGTATTGGGGGTCGATTTGGAATCCCCCTGAGTACAACCATGGGTCGCGAGTGCTAATGTAGCACCAGTACCAAGATACAGTAAGTGTCTTCTGCGCATTGCTTTTGATTCCTATGGTATGTTAGTGAGATTAATATTACAAGGTTAGGGGAAATATTTAGGGGAGATTTCGTGCAGAAATCGGGGAGAATGTCATCTTTTGGTGACCATATTTGGCACTCCTCCAAGATTTCCCATAAGCCAAAGGCGAGATAAAGGATACTTTTGGTTGAGTTGAATTAGTTCCGAGGTTAACTCAAGGCGACGAATATTTGTTTGACCATTGCTGTTACGTTCAACTACAAACAAGAGAGCGATTTAAAGCCTCGGATTTCAACTTCCCGGATCATGGTCCTCATCCCCCTCATCCCTTTCCCTTTATTTTAATTCTAGATGACCAATCATTCCATACACATATTGTGGTATGATAGGTGGCAAAACCTGGGGGGAAATAGTCATGAACAGAGAACTAGAAGCTCAAGAGTTAAAAATCCAGGATGTGCAAGCACCAATTACTGCTGCATCACCTGAAGTAAAACAGATAATAGAAAAAGTGTGTAGATTGGAAAAATCGCGACTGGCCAGAAAAAGCAAGGGTGCAGTTAATGAGGACATTTTAGCAATAATTAAAGAAGCGGTAAAATAAGTAGTGTAGCAATGAAATTAACTTCGATTAAATTTTGTAATTTTCGTTCCTTTTATGGACAAACACCGGAAATTGCCATAGCAGGTGGAGAGTTTCAGAATACCACCATAATTCATGGTAATAATGGTGCGGGAAAAACCAGTTTATTAAATGGATTCACCTGGGTGCTATATGAAAAATTTACAGCTGCTTTTGCGGTGACAGAGCAGCTAGTTAATAAACGTGCGATTTCAGAAGTAGGAGAGGATCAAGCTGTAGAATGTTGGGTAGAAGTAGGTTGGGAACATGAAGGGGTTCGCTACCGGGCAAAACGTAACTGTCGGGTTTATAAAAATCCCACTACTATTGATGCTACCAAAACTAAATTAACAATTCAAATTGTGGGGGATGATGGTAAGTGGTATTTTCCTATTGAGCAACCAGAGGAAATAATCAATAATATATTGCCCGTAAGTTTACATCAATACTTCTTTTTTGATGGAGAAAGAATAGAAGAAATTGTCCGCTCTGATAAAAAAGCTGAAATTGCTGAAGCTACGGAAATATTTTTAGGTGTTAAGGTGATTGATCTGGCAACCAAACATTTAAAGGAGGCTAAAAAAACTTTAGACAGTGAATTGGCAGCTATTGGGGATGCGGAAACTAAACAATTATTAAAACAAGAAAGTACACTAGAAAGAGAAATTAGTAAAATTTCCCAAAGACAAACGGAAATAGCTCAAGATTTAGAAAATCAACAGGTTTTTAAAAAGGATATCAGTGCCAGATTGGTAGAATTGAGTTCGGTTAGGGATTTACAAGAAAGAAGGGAAAGTCTAGAAAGTCAAAAACGCAACAGTTATGATGAATTAAAAAAAACCAAGGAGAGTTTGAAAAGAGCTATTTCCAAACAGGCATACACATTATTATTAAATGAGACAACAGTTAAATTCAGACAAATTATTGTGGCTTTCAAAGAGCGCGGGCAATTAAAATCTGGTATTTCCAGAGAATTTGTCAGCGAATTGATGAAAAGTGGTAGGTGCATTTGTGGCGCAGAACTAAAAGAAGGAGGGAATGGACATTTTCACGTTAAATCACTTTTGAGAAAAACTGGATCTTCTTCCGTGGAAGAAACTGCAATTAGAATGGGAGCGCAAATAGATGATCTGGAAAAACAAGCTCAATTATTTTTGGAGATGATCAATCGAGAACAAGAAAGAATTTATCAGCTGAAGACATCACTTTCTGATATAGAGATGAACTTAGATAGCATTGAGGAGATTTTGAGGAAAGACCCAAATGAAGACATTAGCGGGTTACAAAAGAGATTGGATGAAATAGAAGCAAGAATTGACGATTTAAATCGGGAGCAAGGATCAAACCAAAAAGAAATTTCTCACTTAAATACAGAAATTGATCTTGTAGTCAAACAAATTGCCAAGCAAAAACAAAATGAAGGACGACAGATTTTGGCCCAGCGTCGAATTATTGCTACCCAAGATGCTATTGATATATTAACTGAAGTGAAAAATAGACAAGAAAAACAATTTAGATTGCAATTAGAGAAACGAGTGCAAGAAATATTCTCAGAAATTTCCGTTACACCATATATTCCCAAAATTAGCGAAAAATATGAACTGACCTTAGTAGAGAATACAACTGGAATAGAAGCTCCTGTTGCAGCATCCACCGGGGAAAATCAAATTCTCAGTTTATCATTTATCGCCAGTATTATTGATAAAGTAAGGGAATGGAGTGAAAAGAAAAAAATCATGATGGTTCCCGATAGTAGTACCTTCCCCATAGTAATGGATTCACCCTTTGGCAGTTTAGATGCTAACTCTCGTCGTCACATTGCACACACCATTCCCAAGTTGGCTAATCAGTTAGTAGTGCTGGTGACCAAGACCCAATGGAGAGAGGAAGTTGAGTCCGAAATTATGGAGCGAATTGGTAAGGAATATGTCCTGACCTATTACTCTTCTAAACCCAACTGTGAAGAGGACTTTTTGCAAATAGGTAGGGAAAATATTACCTAACCCGTCAAAGTCCTAATGGTTTCGAGTACAGTGAAATTGTAGCAGTAGAAAGGAGTTAACTGTTTTCTAGTTATGGCTGAAACTAGTAGAATTAGAATTGCTGGAGATAAAGCAGATTTTGTTAAGGCTTTAGTTGCTAATGATGGATCCCAAGGTCCCTTTCAAACCTTTGCTGATGTGATTGCTTTTGCTGCTGCTTTAGGTATTAAATATCAGAAGCGTATTCCATTTGAAGAGATCTCGAAAAGGGATCCCTCTCCCATCAGATTAGAGGTTTTTGCAACCTCAGGATATGATGTGTTGATCAAATTACTGGCAATTGTAGAAACAGAGAATATTCAACTTTTATCACCTAATAATGACGAAGAAGAAAAACAACGTAATCAAATTTTTGAAGAATATGCTAATGGGGGGTTAGAGATTTTAGAGACTCAAATCAGAGGATCCGTGAATTATACGGAGAGAATTCTATTGTTTTTACAGCGTGAACATCAAACAATTGATGGGGAAGATGGAGAATTTGATCTCTCTAGATTTTTATCCTAGTCCCCCCCGCTTGTAATCTAACTCCTATATAGATGCTATATGGATGGAAGTCCTACCTCTTGATCACTAACCCAGTTCCCATCAAAGTCCATGGCACGATCTTCTCTGGTTCTAGCACTTGCTAGTGCTTTGCGTAGTTGTGCAATTTCCATCCGGTCTTTGATTCCCCCCAATAGATAAATTAATAATTTTACTGCCAATTCTTTTTTAGACACTTGAACTCGCTTTTTATTCGGATCATATAAAACTCCATACCATACAGAATTAGGAAATTCCATTTGACTAAAACCACCCTGAAGATCAAATTTTTGCAACTTTTTAAAAATGTTTTCTAATAAGAGTCCATTTTTAAAAACTAAAATTCCTAAAGCTTCTGCTAAGGCAACTTGTGCCACAGGACGAAATAAAATATTGCCCTCACCACCGCCTTTTTCAAAACTGAATCGCCGTAAAACAGGTGTATCCTCATGATCTAAAATCTTATAACTAGGTAGGGTAGCTAAATGGTCAAATAGCTGTTGAAATTCCCTCATTCCTTCCCCTAACTGGTCAGGGTCTGGACGCATGGGAATCAATCCCTTAATTTGGGGTTGCCAATGGGGAAATTTGTATCCCAAATATTTAGTTGACATGTCTTGTAAAGCTTGTAATGTGGTCAATACGGTGGAGTTAGCTGCTACCGTGGCGCTGTTCCAGTTAATCCGAGGTTTCCGATTCTCTCTGTGCGCTAACAGGGGATGACTTACTGCTATTTTTCTGGCTACAATTGCAAAACCATTATCTTCATTTAATTGGATCAGTTGACCTTTAGTTAAGGGGGTAGCCATTAAATTCACATGCACAAAAATTGATCTGACTCTCTGTTTGGCTTCTGAGTAGGTTTCTCCACTATTGACTGCGCAAATAAATTCAATGCCAATTTTTCCTGGGGTAATTGTTTGAGATAGTCAACATCAATCCTATATTGGTCTACCAACTCTGACAGATCTATATAACTATCAGTGGGGATTTTATCTCGGTTATATCTTGCTATTCTTCCATTTTCTAACAGTTCTAATAAACCCTGAACTCCCATTAATCTATGTTGACCATCTAAAACATAAATACTTGTATCTTCTTCCGCTACATTCAATAAACCAATATGACTATTTGCATCTGAAGGGATAAAATCAGTAGTTGCTTTTTTGGCACGACCCTCCCCATCCCATAAGTCCGATTTTTCATCATTCACCCAGGGTTGACTGATTACAACTAGTACTGGTGGAAACTTATGATTTCTATGTATAGCTAGATATTGTAACAATGAACTTTGACGTGACCAATCCAGAGAACGCTCTTGAATCTGCTCAATACTATCCGCGTCAATTTCAATGTTATCCGTAACCGGATTATATTTATTTTGCAATATTGGTAAAGTAGAGGCGAACTTAACCTTTTTTGCAAACCATTCTAAAGTAACTGAGCCTAGATAAGCGGTAACATTACCCATTTTCGTTTGTTGAACCATAATTTGAGATGGGAGTTGGGGAGGTTGACCTACTGGGTACTGAGGAAAAATGTTACGGTTATCTTGAGGTATTTTTGCCATGAAGTTAATTTTCTAAAAACTTAATAGGAGATTAGGTTGTGTATTTTGCCAAAATACTACATACTGGTATGAAACTATAATTGTCAATACTTTCTTGAAATTAGCCTTGTAAAGTCTGATTTAGATTCCCAACTTGAATCCCTACTGATATTGATAAAATCATCCCCAATTATCCCCAATTACAACCATGGTGACATCAGAAAGTAAAACCCCGCCGAATCGAACTGTAGCTGAGCTGGTGGAGTATATTCAAGTTCTTACAAAAGAAATTCAGCAACTATACTGTTTGGACGACATACCCTGGGTGGTTGGTTATTCTGGAGGAAAAGACAGTACGGCAATCTTACAACTGATTTGGAACGCTATTTCTAATTTACCACCAGAAAAAAGAGCTAAGACTATTCACGTCATTACGACAGACACAGGCGTAGAAAATCCATACGTTTCCGCTTGGGTACGCACTTCTCATGAAAATATCAAAAAAGCTGCCCAAGAACAGCAAGTTCCCATGCAAGCTCACCTTTTACAACCAGAAACAAAGGAGACCTATTGGGTGGGTCTAATTGGTAAGGGATATCCTGCTCCCCGTCAAAAATTCCGCTGGTGTACTGAACGTCTAAAAATAAGTCCATCTAACCGTTTTATTCGTAATATGGTTAGGGAAAGTGGAGAAACAATCCTGGTTCTGGGTATTCGCAAAACCGAAAGTAAAAATCGCGCTGCTACCATGAAAAAAATGGAGGCTAAAAGACTGCGCGATCGCCTGAGTCCCAATGGCAATTTACCCAATTCCCTGGTTTACAGTCCCATAGAAGATTGGCGGACTGATGAAGTTTGGCTATATTTGATGCAGTGGGATAATCCTTGGGGACACAGTAACAAGGATCTATTTGTGATGTATAGGCAATCAACGGAGGATAATGAATGTCCGCTGGTTGTTGATACATCTACTCCAAGTTGTGGTAGTTCTCGTTTTGGTTGTTGGGTTTGTACCCTAGTTGATCGTGATGTATCCCTGAGTGCAATGATTCAAA
This sequence comes from Raphidiopsis brookii D9, assembly GCA_000175855.1. GTDB lineage: Bacteria > Cyanobacteriota > Cyanobacteriia > Cyanobacteriales > Nostocaceae > Raphidiopsis > Raphidiopsis brookii. The sequence continues at coordinate 22,826 of ACYB01000007.1, read as the reverse complement.
ATGATCAAGAAAAAGAGTGGATGCAACCAATAGTTGAGTTTAGGAAGGAATTAGATATTGAAAATGACCGAGAAAAAAGAGATTTTCGTCGCATTTGGGGGGAAGTTCAATTATTTGAACGGAATAAAAATGGGGAAATGTCGGTTGAACCCATACCTGGGCCATATACAAAATCTTGGCGAGAATACTGGTTAAGGAAATTATTAACAGCACAAAAAGAAATGAGAGAGAATGCACCGGAAAACATGGCCAATATCACCCTAATCTCCATGGAAGAACTGAGTGAAATTCGCCGTATTTGGCTGGAAGAAAAACACGAATTTGATGACAGTTTACCCCAAATATATGAACAAGTGACAGGAGAAAAATTTAAAGATTCTCGACCTGGCGCAGATTATAGTTTATTAGGTGGGGATGAGTGGGAGGTATTAGAACAAATCTGTGCAGGTAACTCTATGGAATTAGAGTTGATGGCAAAGTTACTAGACACAGAAAGACAATTCAAGAAAAAAACCCGCCGAGTAGGTATTTTTGAAACTTTAGAAAAGTGCTTTGAAACTAGTTCCCGTTCCCAACAGGAGGCTATTAATTATGCCCATTTTAAAAGAGATCTACGTCTAGCAGCTAGTGAAGGTAATGTAGCGACAATTCGTCAGGCATTTAAACAATTAGATATCCCACGGGTGGGGGAGGAAAATAACACTGAATATAAGACTGAAGATAAAAAACCCCTAGAGCAACCACTGAGTTTTGCGAGCATGAAATATAGGAAGCATGAATATAAGCAAGAGGAATAGAGAATATTCTTAGATTATTAGTGATCCTTGCTATCTTGATTTTTGAACTGCTGGAATTATGATTTTTTTAGAACTTGTACTGCAAAACTTTGGTCCTTATGCTGGTAAGCAAGTCATTAATTTGGATACCAGAATCGATCGGAATAACATTCGTCCAATTATTCTTTTGGGGGGGATGAATGGAGGAGGAAAAACCACCCTGATGGATGCTATTCGCTTGGCATTATATGGAGCAAGGGCCCAATGTTCCACCAGGGGAAATTTAAGTTATGGTGACTTTCTGACCCAGTGTGTGAATAACAAAGCTGACCCGATTAATAAAACCAGAATCGAGTTGGTTTTTGAACACATTGAGGATGATAAACCCGTGAGGTATCGGGTGGTGAGAACTTGGGAAAAAAACCCCAAGGATGGTAAGGATTCCCTAGGAATTTTGGGGGAGGACGAAACCTGGCCCCAGTCTTTAGCCAATATCTGGGACGAATACATAGAAAATATATTGCCCTTGGGTATTTCTAATTTATTTTTATTTGATGGTGAGCAGGTCAAGGAACTAGCAGAACAGGAAGTTCCTACTCCCATAGTGGTGGATGCAATTAATGGACTCTTGGGATTGGAATTGGTAGATAAATTGTCCTTAGATTTGGAAATATTAGTCAATCGCAAAAAAAAGGAAAATGCTGATGATCGGGATTTGGCTAAGCTGGAAGAATTGGAAAACCGTTTACATGAACAAATGGAGCAAAAAAATTCTCAGAAAGCTCAGCTGCAAGACCTAGAGGAGCAAGGTAAAAAATTTAAAGTTTAAATATGAGGAAGCCCTAAATAAGTATATATCAGAAGGTGGCAAAATTGCTGGGGAACGCAGTCAACTGGATAGGGAGAGGGAAACTCAGGTTGGCAAGGTGGAAAATCTCCGGAAAACTTTGTGCCAATTGGCTGACGGTGTTTTACCTTTACAGTTAATTAGTAATTTATTATCTCAAGTTCAGCTCCAGGGTCAAAAAGAGTTAAGACTTAAACAAATACAGTTACAAAATCAAGTGGCTAGAGATATTTTAACCACCAGAGATAAAAGATTGCTTTCCTTCCTTAATCAATTGAATCTAGAACTGGAAACAATCACCAGTATTGAAAATTTCCTGGTTCAAGATATTGATAGTTTATATGTAGATTTATCTACTAAATTATATGATAGTGAACCAGTGAAAGCCAATAATTATCAAGAGTGTTTCTTGCATGCAGACGAGGAAACTTTGACTTCTTTAGACCGTCTGGTCTATAGCTTGCCAACAGTCCAAAATAATGCCAAAAACCTCCTGCTAGAACTGCGCAATTGTCTAGAATTAATTGTCAGTCTAGATAGGCAAATTCAAGCTGCTGCTCCACCAGAAGCATACATCAAACTACAAAAAATCCGAGAACTGGCTGAAAAAGAATGGAGTCGAGCAAATACCAATCTGGAAATACTCAATCGCCAGTTCATCAATTTAACTACCACCATTGATAAAACTAAAAAAGAGTTGAATAGTTATACCAACAAAAATCTTAAATATCGAAGTAATCAACATTTGATTGATTCAGTCCATCGAGTACAAGAAAATTTAAAGTTGTTTAAAGAAAAACTAACTTTAAGGAAATTAAATAAATTAGAAGAGGAAGTAAAAAACTGTTTTTTGTATTTACTACATAAATCAGATTTGGTCTATAGAGTGGGAATTGATTCTAAAAGTTTCCAACTCTCATTGTATGATCTCCACGGTAAACTAGTCCCTAAACATAGACTATCCGCAGGAGAAAAACAACTTTTGGCGATCGCCTTTTTATGGGGTTTAGCAAAAGTGTCCGGAAAACAACTACCCGTGGCAATTGACACCCCCCTAGGAAGATTAGACTCATCCCATAGAAATAACCTATTGGAAAGATATTTCCCCACAGCAAGCCATCAGGTAATTTTACTATCCACAGATACAGAAATAGCCAGGAAAGAAATAGCAATACTCAGAGAACATCAGGCGATCGCACGAGAATATGTTTTAGAGTATGATTCAGGAAAAAGAGAAACAAGTATCAAAGAAGGATATTTTTGGTAATTAGGCTAAGAGAGTTAATATCATATTAGGTATAAAAATGGAATCACCCATAGAAAGAATTAAACTATCCCAGACGGCCAAGGATCAACTGTTGAAATTAAAACGTGTCACCCGTATAGAACAATGGAATATACTATGTCGGTGGGCGTTTTGTCGTTCTCTAGCTGAAAACAGTCCCCCATCACCCATACCCATACCCCAAGATAGTAATGTAGAACTGACCTGGAAAGTATTTGGGGGAGAAATGGCGGATATTTTCCTATTAGCACTAAAACAACGGTGTAATAACGACGGTTTAGGAACAGACTCAGAAACCCTAATTACCCAATTTCGCTTGCACCTACATAGAGGTATAGGATATTTATCAGGGGATCCAAATATTAAGAGTATTGAAGATTTCATAGATCTGACTAGCAAGAATGTGAAAAGCTAGTAATAATCTAGTTGATCAACCATAACACCAGACATGATTCAAGAAATCCAAGCACTAAAACAGGCATTTTACAGTCGCAAGATGGGAAGTTTGCTGTTACTCGGTTTTGCTTCCGGGTTACCACTGTTTCTCACCACTCGCACCCTGCAACTATGGATGAAAGATGCTGATGTAGAGGTTGCCAAAATCACATTATTTAGCCTGGTTAGTCTACCATACTCCTTAAAATTTATTTGGTCTCCCCTAATTGATAGATTTTCTCCATCCTTTTTAGGGGGGAGGAGAGGTTGGTTGTTCCTTACTCAATTGGGCCTAGTGCTAGCAATAGTAACCATGGCATTACAGCAACCAACCCAAAACACCCAGGTGCTAATCACCCTAGCTATTATATCATTTATTATTGCCTTTTTTAGTGCCACCCAAGATATTGCTGGGGATGCCTATAGAACCGAAATTTTAAAGCCTCTAGAATTGGAAACCGGAGCATCTGTATGGGTTTTAGGTTATCGGGTAGCCCTATTTATTGCCTTTTCTTTAGCAGCATGGCTAGCAGGATTTCTGTCATGGAATATGGTATACCTACTCATGGCGGGATTTATGACCGTGGGACTCATTACCACTCTTTTGGCTCCACCAGAAACCCAAGAGAAAAACAATTCCCCCCAGAATAGGTTTTTAAAAACTAAGGATATTATATTTCTCCTGCTGATTATCACCATAACTGCTGCTTTAGTGGGGGGTGTAATTTCCCAGGCAATCCCCGTGCAAGTCTTTTATTGGATATTAGGTGGACTACTAATAACTTGGGTTCTGGCCTCAATTATCTTGCCCAAACCCAAACTAAATGAACAGTCCCAAGACCTAACACCACACACCCTACAAGAAGCAGTAATCTTACCACTACAAATCTTCTTAGAAAAATATGGTATTACTAAAGCACTAATTATCCTTATCTTCATTATACTCTATAAGCTGGGAGACTCCCTCGTGGGAATCACAGCCAACCTATTTGCCAAAGAAATTAACTTTAATAACCAGGAACTAGCAACAGTTTACATTATTGGACTAATAGCCACTACTACAGGAGTCATCCTCGGTGGAATAATAATGTCTAAAATTGGTATCAACCGCGCCCTTTGGGTATTTGGAATCCTCCAACTACTCAGCAATCTGGGTTACTATACACTAGCTATTGTTGGCAAAGACTACTCTCTCCTGGCGATCGCTATTATGATCGAAAACACCAGCGCTGGACTAGTCACCGTAGCTACAGTAGCTTATCTAATGAGCTTATGTAGTCATAACTTTACCACTACGCAATTTGCTCTATTTTCTAGTCTTATGGCACTAAGTCGAGACATACTTTCAGCACCTGCAGGGGACTGGGCAAAAGCTACTGGTTGGCCTAATTTCTTTTTGTTATCTATATTAGCAGCTTTACCTGGATTAATACTGTTACCTATAGCCGCCCCTTGGAATAATAAATCGTTAACAGTAAACAGACCGGGACTTGAAGAGGAGGATTTATGGAACCACAAGCAGTAATTATTCTTGGTACAATTGTATTAGTAATTACGGGGTTACTATTGGGTTATGTAGTTTCCCAATTAGTTTTAGGATATTTGGGATTTAGCCTGCTTACCCTGCTAGGAACAGTCAGCCTGGTGTTAATTTTTGGTGCTCTCTACTACGTAATATTTTGGCAACTGCGACGACAGTTACAACCGGCAAATTTCGGTTCTGTCCAACAAGTAGATGAGGAAATAACAGGAAGTTACCTGAAAAACCGACTCATTGCCAGACTATCTGGTGATGTAGCTGCTGCAGAAAGATTAATTGAACAGGCCCAACAAAACTATCCAGGAATGCCAGAAAATTGGTACTGTGAAAAAGTCCTTGATGATTTAGATCGGGATGAACATTAAAACCACCCAGATTATTACAGATCATGTCTATTTTTCGTCAGTACATCGCTCCCCTGCTGGTTGTTTTAGTATTTTTAGTTGCCTTGGCTGCTGTCAGTGCGAGGATCTTTCTACCCGCCGACATGGCTGCACCCGCTCCAGTTGGCACAATCATTCATCATTTATCAGTTTACACCTTAAGTTACAATTTTAACGTTTGACTTTGGAATTTCCTTTGCCGGACTATTCTCTTCGTCGAGGTTCTATCCTAGACAAGGCCATCTTGGTCAAGTTTATCCAGCGTACTTACCAAGAAATTTTTCCCTACCAAGATTTTTCCCACCTGTCCCGTACTGTGGAGAACTATCTTTCCAATGATACGCCTTTATGGTGGGTATATAAAAATCAGCAACCGTCTCCAATAGCTTGTTTGTGGGCTGGTAATGCCATAGATCAGGTAACAGGTAGTCGTCATACCCACATATTTTTACTTTATGTGGAACCTACCCACCGTAGACAGGGTATTGCTAAAACCCTCATCCAGCACGTGGAAAACTGGGCTAAACAGAAGGGAGACCCACAAATTGGACTCCAGGTGTTCACCACTAATACCCCTGCTCTAGAGCTTTATCAACAGCTAGGTTATCAAACCCAATCCCTCTGGATGATAAAATCTCTTGAGGGCTGATTTTTAACTAACTGAAAAGATTTTATGTATGATAAAGAGAATGCTAATGTGCTCGATGATGAAGTAGATCTCCAAAGTCCACTAGATAATATAGAACCAATTACCTCGGAATCGGAAATAGTGAAACCCGATCCTGATGCCATGCTAGAACTCTTGCAAGCATCCGATTCTAAACAAAGAATGTTGGCTGCTCGTGCTTTTTGTGACATTTCCGATCAGCGATCCATACCATATCTAGTTAAATTATTATCTGACTATTGTCCTTTAGTGCGAGTTAGTGCGGCATACGCCCTAGGTCGTAATACTGCTATGGAAGCGGTTGACCCCCTAATTAATCAGCTAAATCTTGATTTAAATGGCTATGTGAGAAAGGGTGTAGTTTGGGCACTAGGCAATTGCCATGATCATCGTTGTTTAAACCCCCTCACGGATGCTTTAAAAACAGATATTTCCGCAGTGCGTTTATGGGCAGCTAGTGCCTTAGCGCAAATGGCAAATATAGGTTATGAAGCTATAGTTCGTGCTATACCACCTTTAATAGAAGCCTTAGTTCAAGATCCTACTCCAGGAGTGCGCAGTAACTCCGCCTGGGCAATTGGTCAACTGTGTAAAGAGTTACCTTCCAATATTATTTACGCTACAGCCATAGACGCCTTAATTCAAGCTTTTGCTGAGGATCAGGACTTAGGAGTTAAAGAAGATGCCAAAGCTTCACTATTAGGAGTGGGAGATCCCCGTGGGTTACAACTCATTGAAACCCTAGAACAGGAAGGTTGGTTTTAGGTAGTCCCCACCTGAGGGTGGGGATGAATCAAGAACTGAACTATTGGGCAATCATGGGGGTATTTACGGAAACATGTTGTATTTCTTTTTCCGCAGTTAAGGTGGGGACTGAGTCCCGCAATCTTTGAGTTAATTGTACTGTAGTTGCATCATAAATTTGGGTGAGCAACTTGGGGTAAAAACCAATACCAATAATGGGGACTAATAAACAGGCAATAATGAATACTTCCCTTGGTTCAGCATCAATTAATGCTTGGTGAGAAACTAACTCGTCGTTTTCTTGACCATAGAATATTTCCCGCAGCATTGACAACAAATAAATGGGGGTTAAAATCACACCGATTGCCATCAATAATACTACAATCACCTTAAAAGTGGGGTTATAAGCATCGCTAGTAGCAAAGCCCACAAACACCATTAGTTCCGCTACAAAGCCACTCATTCCTGGTAAAGCTAAAGAGGCCATAGAACAGGTGGTAAACATAGCGAAAATTTTCTTCATCCGCTTACCAACCCCGCCCATTTCGTCCAGCATCAGGGTGTGAGTCCGGTCATAGGTAGCACCTACTAGGAAAAACAAACTCGCACCGATTAAACCATGGGAGACCATTTGTAAAACTGCACCACTTAAACCCAGATCAGTAAACGAGGCAATACCTATAGTGACAAAACCCATGTGGGATATGGAAGAATAGGCGATTTTCCGTTTGAGATTGCGCTGGGCAAAAGAGGTTAAAGCTGCATAAATGATATTTACCACACCTAAAATAACTAATACCGGAGCAAAGTAGGCATGGGCATCAGGTAGCATTTGGGCATTCATGCGAATTAGAGCATACCCACCCATTTTGAGCAAAATACCTGCCAACAACATGTGTACTGGTGCCGTAGCTTCTCCGTGAGCATCTGGTAACCAGGTATGGAGGGGAATGATAGGCAATTTAACCGCATAGGCAATTAAAAAGCCGGCATATAGTAGCAGTTGTAAGTTGAGAGCATAGTCTTTTAAGGCTAGGGATGACATATCAAAAGTGATATTATCACCATAGAATGCCATAGTTAGAGATCCCAGGAGAATAAATAGGGAACCACCAGCAGTATACAAAATAAACTTAGTTGCTGCGTAATGGCGTTTTTTACCACCCCAGATAGCCAGTAAAAGGTAGACGGGAATCAATTCCAGCTCCCACACCAGGAAAAACAACAACATGTCCTGGACTGCAAACACGGCAATTTGGCCACCGTACATAGCTAAAAGTAAGAAGTAAAATAGCCTTGGTTTAAAGGTTACAGGCCATGCAGCTAAAGCAGCCAAAGTTGTAATAAAACCCGTCAAAATAATTAGAGGCATGGATAAGCCATCCACACCCACAGACCACTTCAAATCTATTTGTGGGATCCAGGAATAACTTTCTACCAATTGAAGGTCCGGATTAGAGAAATCATAACCAGTGTAGAAAGCAGCGACAATCAGGGCAAAATCAATAAGACCCACAATCAAGGCAAACCAACGGACTGTTTTACCCTCCTTATCGGGGATGATAGGAATGAGTAGTGACGCAGCTATTGGAAAAAGAATAATCGTCGTCAACCAGGGAAAATTAGGCATATTCATGACAATTTATCTGTAATTAACATGAAGTTGGTACGGGAGCCCCTAATCAGTGACCTTATCCACTCCACGACATTTATATTTTCAGCTTTTAATTCTCTAATAAATGCTCAAAATTATCTTAAAGTTGCCTTAATGGACAATTGGAAACATTTAAAGAGAACAAAAGAAGTGAGGAATTTAGACCAACACCCACATTATTATCATCCATTACCCCATAAGGACAGGATTTGGATAACAAAGATATAAGATTTTCCTCACTTTTTCCTAATTAAGCCGTAAAATACTTAGCTGTCGGATGATAAGCAATAATTGCAGTTGTGGACTGTTCAGGATACAATTGTTCACTTTCATCCATATACATACCCATCCTCTTAGCATCTAATAATTGTAGCTGCTTGTACTGATCGGAAATGTTAGGACAAGCTGGGTAGCCAAAACTATATCGAGAACCCTGGTAACGTTGAGCTAAAATGTCCCGAATATTGTTCGGTTCAACATTGCCAAATCCCAGCTCTTGGCGTATTTTAGCGTGAGTCCATTCTGCTAGTGCCTCAGCTACCTGCACCGCTATCCCATGAAAATAGAGATAGTCAGTGTATTTATCCTCAGCAAATAACTTCTGGGCAAACTGTGTTGCTACCTCTCCCACAGTTACTGCTTGCATGGGGAATACATCAATTAATCCTGACTCTTTGGGAGCAAAGAAATCAGCAATACAATATCTTCTCCCGGAGCGTTGGCGAGGAAATTTAAAAGTTGTGCTAATTACAGGATCTTTGCCATTAATCTGGGTAGTTTCATAAATCCATAAACTATTGCCTACTGCTTGACAGGGGAAATATCCATAAATCACCTGGGGATGCAATAATTTCTCCTGGATTACACGTTGCTTCCAGTTTTCTAAAAGGGGGTAGACCGTATCAATTAAAAACTGCTGGTGTTCTGCTTGAGACTTTTCTTTGGGTTTGCGAAATTGCCATTGTCCTACTATCAAAGCCTGTAAATCTAAATAGTACAATACTTCTTCTAGAGGAATATCCTGGGGTTGTAAAAATCTACTTCCCCAAAAAGGTGGTTGGGGACGTTCAATGTTGGCATTCACGGCTTCAGAACGTTGGGTATCTACTTCCCTGGGTTGCTGTTTTACCTCCTCCTTAATCTGCTCTTTAATTTGGGTGTTAATCTCTGGGAGATCTCCCTTAACCTCATCCAAAAATCCTTGTAAATCATCCCATTTACCCGCTGCTTTTGCTGGCATTAATTTATCCATAAAATTCAAGTCATCAAAAGCGTCTTTACCATAAATCACCTTGCCATGATAGGTGTTTTGACAATCCTGATTGACAAACTTAGGAGTTAATGCCGCACCTCCCAAAATTACAGGAACCGTAATCCCTTTTTCATTAAAAACCTCTAAATTCTCCTTCATAAATGCGGTGGATTTAACTAATAAACCACTCATGGCAATACAATCAGGTTGATGCTTTTCATAAGCCTGAATGATATTTTCTACTGGTTGCTTAATCCCCAAATTAATCACCTTATAACCATTATTGGATAAGATGATATCTACCAGATTTTTACCAATGTCATGAACATCGCCCTTAACCGTGGCAATCACAAAAATCCCCTTCCCATTACTACCAGCTCCCGACTTTTCCATAAATGGTTCCAAATAAGCCACCGCTGCTTTCATGGTTTCTGCTGATTGTAAAACAAAGGGTAGCTGCATTTGCCCAGCACCAAATAATTCACCTACAACCTTCATCCCATCCAACAAGAAAGTGTTGATGATATCTAAGGGGGGATACTGTTCCAAGGCCTTGGCTAATTGGGCCTCCAAACCTATTCTCTCACCATCAATAATATGTAGTTTCAACCGCTCTTCAATGGGCAAACTTTCATCAATTCCCCGATTCTGTTTAGCCTTAACTCCCGCAAATAATCTCGTTAATTCAGCTAAGGGATCGTATACACATACATTCCCCTCGAATCTTCGCTGATCATATATTAGTTGTTTACACACCTCCTGATGTTGTGGGTCAATTTTCGCTAAAGGCAAAATTTTGCTTGCACTAACAATAGCTGCATCCATCCCAGCTCCCATTGCCTCATGTAAAAACATAGAGTTTAATACAATCCGCGCTGCTGGATTTAAACCAAAGGATATATTAGATACACCCAAAATTACATGACAGTCTGGCAATTCTTCCCTGATACGACGAATGGACTCTATGGTAGCACTACCATTTTTCCGATCCTCTTCTATACCAGTAGAAATCGGTAAAGCTAAAGTGTCAAAAAATATTTCTGATGGGGCTATGCCATACTCAACCGCTTGACGATAAGCGCGCTGGGCAATTTCAAACTTCTTCTGTGCTGTTCTGGCCATTCCCTCCTCATCAATAGTACCAATCACCACACCCGCACCATACTTTTTCCCTAATTCCAAGACCTTTAAAAAACGTGGTTCTCCATCTTCGTAGTTGGTGGAATTCAGTAAACACTTACCCCCAGCTACTTTTAAACCCGCTTCCATTTTTTCCCATTCGGTGGAATCTAGCATGAGGGGGAGAGTTACATTATTCACTACCCGAGAAACTAACTCGTGCATATCACGCACCCCGTCTCTCCCCACATAATCAACATTCACATCTAAGATGTGAGCCCCTTCCTTAACTTGACTGCGAGCTATGGAAACTAAACCATCCCAGTCCTCAGTATTGAGCAAATCACGGCATTTTTTGGAACCACTAGCATTGAGACGCTCACCAACTATTAAAAACGAATTATCCTGTGTGTAATTTTGTGTGGAGTAAATTGATGCAGCAGCAGGTTCCAAACTTGGCTGTCTCACCTTTGGTTTTAAATCCTTAGCAATTTCCGCCAATTGTTGAATGTGATCCGGTCGTGTCCCACAGCAACCCCCAATCACTTGGACACCCAGATCTTCAACAAAATGCATCAACGCCATGCGCAGTTCTAAGGGAGTCAGTTTATAGTGAGCTTGACCACCTATATTTTCCGGTAACCCCGCATTGGGAATACAGGATACAACAAAAGGTGAATGTTCTGATAAATACTTAATGTGTGGTTTCATTAAGTCTGGACCAGTGGCACAGTTTAAACCTAGAATATCAATGGAATATGGTGCTAAAATGGTTAAAACGGCGGCAATTTCTGTCCCAACCAGCATTGTGCCCATGCTTTCCATGGTGACGGAAACCATAACCGGTCTTCTTTCACCTTTTTGGCTGAAAACTTCCTCGATGCCATTTAATGCAGCTTTAATCTGCAACACATCTTGGCAAGTTTCTACGATAAATAGGTCTACCCCGCCATCAAATAGAGCTGTTACCTGTTCAGCAAAGGCTGATTTCATGGTGTCAAAGTCTATATGTCCTAAAGTTGGCAGCTTGGTGGTTGGACCTATGGAACCAGCAACAAATCTGGGTTTTTCCGGAGTGGAAAACTCCCCAGCTACACGTTTAGCCAACTCAGCGGCTTTCTTACTTAGATAATAAGCTTGATCTGCTAAGTCATACTCTGCTAAAACTATGGAGGTGCCACCAAAAGTATCAGTTTCAATTACATCCGCGCCAGCTAGTAAAAAGTCCCGGTGAACTTTAGCCACCGCTTCCGGTTTGGTGTGTATTAGGTATTCATTACACCCCTCGTATTCCGGACCTCCAAAATCCTCGGCTTTTAGGTTCTGAATTTGTAGGTTTGTCCCCATTGCACCATCAAACACTATAACTGGATGTTCGGGACTATGTAGACGTTCGAGAAAGGAATAGGTCATATTTTGAAACGCAGCTCAATATTTATAGGTTAACTTTTAGTAATATGAAGTGGAAATATTTTAGTTCACCTGTTAGTTCGTTTGTGCAAAGGTTAATTTCCCACGAACTGATAGTCAGAGGAGCAAAGGATTGGACAACAAGAGTGAGCATTATCTTTTTGATGTTGACTACCCTTATTATAGTAATTTTTACCGGTGTACTAAGGGAACAGTATGGACAGAACTCCTTGAGTGATTCTGAAACATCTCAACCAGTAGTTGTGAATCCATACCCAAAACAATTATTACAGGCACAATCAAAAACAATACAACCGAAATCAATACAAATACAAAATTTTTCTCAGTCACTTATCGAAAGAATTAAACAAAAAAAGGTTGTGAAAAAATACATCACAACTAATAACTTTAGTAAGTATCAACCTAGGTTAGCAGCAGCACAAGTGCATCCCAGTAACTATGGGGAAAGATTTAGTCGGGATACTAAGGGTATGGCGGTTAGTAACCAACCAATTATTGTTTTACATGAAACAACATATTCTGCTAGCAGTGCAATCAATTACTTTCAAAACCATAATGTGGATGAAGATATTCAAGCTAGTTATCATGCCATCATTGCCCGGGATGGAACTGTAATTTATTTAGTACCACCCGATAAAAGAGCATTTGGCGCTGGTAATTCAGTTTTTAAAAATACAGATGGCATAATAGAGACAGTTCAAACTAATCCTAAATTAGCTCCTTCCGTTAATAATTTTGCCTATCATGTTTCTTTAGAAACACCTCCTGATGGTTGGGGAAAAAGAGATATTAGAGAACATAGTGGTTATACACACGAGCAATACAATTCCCTAGCTTGGTTGATTGCCCAAAGCCAAGTTCCCGATGAAAGAATCACCACTCATCGAGCTGTAGATGTGGCTAATGGTAAGGTTGACCCCTTGAGTTTTGATTTTGACAGATTCTTTAAAAAATTGCATTCTTTTCGAAAACTTTACAGTATTGCCCAATCACACTCTTAGATTCCTAGATCTTTATGGGTAAACCCTTTCCTGCGATCGCCTGTATAGGTTTTCACAATGTGTCCATCCCCAATTATATGATATTTATAGGTTACCAACCCTTCTAAACCCACAGGTCCCCGAGGTGGCATTTGTTGGGTACTAATTCCCACTTCTGCACCAAAACCATAACGAAAACCATCAGCAAATCTAGTGGAACAATTTTGATATACTCCTGCTGCATTGACTAATGCTTGAAAGGTATTGGCTGCTATCAAGTCTTCTGTGATTATCGCTTCGGTATGCCGTGAACCATACTCACTGATGTGAGCGATAGCGTCTTCTAAGGAATCAACTATTTTAATGGACAAAATCAAATCACTATATTCTGTTTGCCAATCTTCTTCCGTGGCCAATTCAATTTTTGGTAATATTTCCAAGGTTCGGTTATCTCCCCTTAGTTCTACATTTTCAGATTCTAAAGCTGATGCAACTTGGGGCAAAAATTCCTGGGCAATACTACTGTGTACTAGTAAGGTTTCAATGGCATTACATGCAGCTGCATATTGGGTTTTGGCATCTACAGTAATATCAATTGCCTTATGAATATCTGCTGCTTTATCTACATACAGATGACAAATTCCATCCGCGTGACCCAATACTGGAATTCGAGTATTTTCTTGCACAAATCTGACAAAGGAATTTGAACCCCTAGGAATGATTAAATCTACATATTTATCTAAATTTAAAAGTTCTAATATTTCTTCTCGGGTGGTTAATAACTGTACCACATCCGGGTTAATATCGGTCTTGGATAAACCTTGTTTAATCGCCTTTACTATGGCATCACAAGAACCTATTGCTTCTCTCCCTCCTTTAAGAATGACTCCATTCCCTGATTTAATTGCCAGGGAAACAATTTGAATAGCAGCTTCTGGTCTAGCTTCAAAAATAACCCCCAGCACACCCAAGGGACAGGTTATACGCTTGAGAATTAATCCCCTGTCAATTTCTCGATGGATTTGAACTTGACCCACTGGATCCTTTAGTTTGACTAGATCTCTTACACCAGCGATCGCTTCTTGTAGTTTATTAGAATCTAAATACAATCGTTTATATAATGATTTACTGATACCCTGAGACATTGCAGTTTGACAATCAGCTATATTTGCCTGAAGGATTTCTTCTTGAGCAGACTCTAAAGCCAAAGCAACTGTATCAAGAGCATAATCTTTCTGTTTACTGGTTAATAGGGATAAATTAAGAGCAGCTAAACGGGTTTTTTGGGCAATTTCTTTTAGGGTGGGTTGTAAACTAATTTCTAAACTCATAATCACAAAAACCAACTGGTGGTAATAACTAATTATTTTAGGGTAGCAAACTGTGACTAAATTTCTTATCACCTCTTGACATTTGTTCCTGATTAAGCATACTGTCCAAAATTCTCTGGGTTATATGGTGTTAACCTACATAAAGAGTGCTACCAACATTTTTTGGCTAATGCTAAGGTATTGATTAATAATACTACTTATCATTGTTGCTTAGATGTGATTACCTCAATGGGACGTAGAACCCTATTTTCAATACGAAAACCCTTTTTAACCACTTTTGTAATAGTCTGTTCTTCCAGATCATTACGGACTTCACGGTCTACAACAACACATAGGTTAAAATCAGGTTTAGTATGATTTAAATCCTCAATTAATTCTACCTTCCTTTGTTCAAGTATACCAACAAGTTTCCTCTGTAAAACTTCTAACTGCTTTGATAAGCGTTTAATAGATTTTGCACTAGGTTCCGGACTGTTACTTAAATAATCGACTAGAAATTCCAGAGTATCAAATATACCTAGGAGTTCCAAAAATAGCTGTTCATTAGCAGTATTCCTCTGATCCTGTTCTTTTTTTAGGGTTTGTTGTAAAGTCTTTTCATTTTTCAGGAGGATTCTTATTTCTTCAATTATCTGGTCACGCTGTTTAGTGCTTAATTCCAAAGTTTCCGTAGATTCAGATATTAGATCGGTTGCAGACTGCTTATCCCGAAAAGGTCTCAGAATCCGATCAAATGCAATTTTTTTTATATATTTTGCATTAGGAAGTAGTAATTGAACAAATTGATTAAACATATTCACTTGAGATGGCTATTTCCATTATGACGGAGGATAAGGTAGAAAAAATTAGCGTTGTCAACTCTTTAGAGCGGGGAGTGTCAACACCTTATCCAAACATTTCTAAGGAGAAAAACCCGTTAATATCATGAATTGCCTCATTTATACCATCAAGTTCTGGTAAAAACTCAAGAGGTGGAGTAGGACTTTCCAAAAGTGACAAGTCTGACCTCTTGAACCGTATAACTTTTGAAAATATGGGCAGCAAATAGTCCGCACAGACACGCTGCCTAGTGCTTATAAGTTGCTTTTGAGCAGACGCAATAACATTTAGGGGATATTCATTCAGTTTCATTGCTATAGCAACAGCTTTGACTATATCAACCTTTGAAGCGGTTTGAGTAATATTCAGAACCTTATAAGGATTGGCATGAGACGATGGCATAATTTTTGCTCCTAATAAACAATTGAGATAAAAAGCAAAGCTACTAAGCAAAACGAATAAAGATAACTTGTAAACCCAAGGTCTTCAAACAAAGCTCGATAGTGGAAGCATGGATAACCATGATGATTTTAACAGTCAATGGTTTAATAATAATCCGAACCTGTCAGTCTAGAACGCATAGCTTGATAATCTCGGTAGGTTTGATAATCTACCGTGGTGCTGTCAAGATCGTACATGAATAATACCAAATTACACATCAATATCAATTTTGATCGAGGTACTTCTGTCCATGGTATTTCTTGGGGTTCAACTTCCTTAGAAATCTTATTAAATAGTTCTAAACAGATCTCCAGTAAAGTAATTTTAATTTTTTCCTGGTGGGGCGATTTTTTGGTCATGTTTAGTGCTTCTCGAAAGTTTGCCTCCTGCATTTGTTCAAGCACTTTTTCTAGTTCTAAACTAAAGCTAATCCTGTTAATGTAATCATCTACTACAGGATTATCTGGACAAATACTACTTATTTTTCTTAATTCTTGCAAACCTTTATTTTCCGTCATTGTTTTGTCAGCAATCTTTTTCACAACCTCTTTAGCCTTATACTCGCTGAAATATAGCTTAGAGGAGTTAGTTTGTAGAAGATCATACCAAAATTCACTAAACTCAAGATGTTCGGACAAATCTTCAATTTCTTTACGCTGTTTTTCACAGAGTTGGTCTATCCTATCAGAATTTTGGGAAGACAATGTAATTAGAGGTTTACCTTGTTGAAGAGGAAATACTGATTCGCGCCAAAGGTTTTTCCCAAGATAGTAACATCCTTGATGATAACAGACAAATTGATAGCCATATTTTTCCGCATCCGTTCTGGGATTGCCTTGTGGTTTAATTTTAATAGCTCGTTCCACATCCCCTTCCAAACAAGCTGCTACTGCAAGTCCCCAAGCTGTGTATAGTGATTCCTGTGGTAGTCCATCGTATAATTCTTCTATAGAAGATGAAGGATCATTCAGTAAACTGGTAATAAAATGTTTATAACAGCCTGGAGTGAGAAATAGGTGATTGAGTTTGACTCCAGATATTGGTGGATTTCCCATTGATTCTATGGCCGTAAACTCCAAACGAAAGTGATCTCGTAACTGGAAGTACTGTTCAATATTTTTATCTTTAACTTGATCAATTAATTGATCAAGAGTTTGTTTTAGATCTGAGAATACCTCTTTTAGGTCGACAGTATTATTTCCCATCCAAAATAGATTTTGTAATGAAGGATCTTGGTTAATATTTGCCAAAGCAGCAGACCAGGGAGTGATTAATTCCAATAGTTTATTTGG
The DNA here is from genome assembly GCA_000175855.1 of Raphidiopsis brookii D9. GTDB lineage: Bacteria > Cyanobacteriota > Cyanobacteriia > Cyanobacteriales > Nostocaceae > Raphidiopsis > Raphidiopsis brookii. The sequence continues at coordinate 5,830 of ACYB01000007.1, read as the reverse complement.
ATCTATTTGAGCCAAATAATAGGAAGCTACAGTCCAGTTGTGTAAGGATCTGATATCGGGATATTCCAACCAAGTTTCCTCTGCTTTTTTGGTTATCTCCTGCCAGTTTTCATTTTCCCAGAGAGACTTCTCAAACATTTGACTCAGCATGGGTTGAATGTGTTTATCAAGATTTTTTTTCACTAGGTCATCCAGACCAAATATATCTAGAAATGATTTACTGGCCAGCTTAGCTTGCTCAAATTGTCCCGCATTAACAAAGCACTCTATTTCTTGAATTTTGAATAATTTCTGTCTTTTAATCAGCGTAATACATAGGGACTTTGTGTCAGCATCAGACAGAGAACTCCATTCTTGTTCAGCTTGTTCCCATTTTTCTTGCTGGGCATAAGCAAATCCACGAATGTAAGTTGCTCTTTCAACAGTCAGACCTTCAACATAAGAAAGTGCTTCCTCCCATTTGTGAGATTTTATTTCTATAATTGCTAGACGAATCTTACATTCCGTTAACTGTGGCAAAATATTGAGTGCTTTTTTGTATTGATCCATAGCCTGGTCTAAGTCACCTTGCTTTTCGGCAATAAGTGCATCTTGAAAGCGTTTTTTACCCTCAATAATCTGATATATTTTTGCCTGTAATTCTTTGCCATCTGGGTAAGGAAACTTAATCAAGATGGATTCAAGTTTGTTAAATGCTTCTTGAAATTCCTTCATCTGGGCTAAGTTATACACTTCTGTTTGGATCATCTCAAATTCTTCTTGCAACTCAATTTGACCCAAGCAAAATGCAATCTCTTCTTGTAGGGATAATGTTACAAACAACTCTTCAGCACTTCTTAAATTTTGTAGCCCCTCTTGAAATTTCCAATTACTAATTAAGTCTTTAGCTTGTTTCACAAAACTATTGAACTGTCCATGTATGTCAAGTTGTTGTTTACACCGGTTGACTGCTTGTAAAAATTTCGGGTTTTCAACCAAAATATAGCAATTATGATACAGGTCTTTAGCATTGAATAATGCCTCATCTTGCTCAGGATTATTCCAGGATGCTGCTTCAAGATTTTGAGCCTGAGCAACTTTTTCCGCAGCTCCAACAAGTCTAATTTTTTGCTTCTTAAGCTTTTTTAAAAGAGAATTAACTTCAAATAATTGACGCAAAATCACCTCAAACAAATTCGGTCTCAGCGACCATCTATTCAGTATTTTATCTGATAATGCGATCGCCTCATCAAGTTCTTGAAATTCCCAATATCCATTTTCAGTCTCAGTCTTATATTTCTGTTCCAAAGAATATTGATTTTTTGCTACCAACTCAATTTTGTGAGCGTCTGACTTAGATTCAGAGACTTTATCCAAAAAAATGCGGGATAAATTAACACCTTTGAGTAAAAACTGGGATAGGGATTTAAACAGATTTATAATTGGTTTCATCGACAAGATTCCTCACGATTTGGGATAAACAACTGTTCACCTATATACAGAGTGTCTTCTCTGTTTTTCAAGCTGGGATTGGCATTGACTATAAATTTCACTAAACTTCCATTTCCGTAAAAACGTGAAGCAATAAGTGAGAGAGAATTTCTGCGACGCACCGTATAATAAAAGCCTCCGCAACCTTTCTGATGAGGTTGTCTAGAAATTACATTGGGGGAAGGAGGTTGTACCTTTAATTCTTGAATGGTTGCTTTAATGGTCGGTTGATTTTGAACTTGAACAGTTGGTGATTGTCGCCTAAATAACAAAGAGTAGGCGAACCCTCCGACTCCAGTTCCTAGCAGTAGAATTAAAACCACTAAACTAATCTGATCGGGTAAAATTTTTGCCTTTTCCGAGGATGTTGTTTTTCGTGATGGTAATCCTTCCAGCATTAAAATTGTGGATAGATTTGTCCCACAGTTTTTGCAAATAGAATCTTCCAACATTGGAGAGCTACAAACCACGCAAATTCTGCTTTTCATGAGTAATTTTTTGTGAATATACATACTTGGAAAACACCAGTTAAATTAATAACCTTATTTTCCAAGTTTTGGTGTATGATTTGGCAAGTGTATTGTCAGGGTAAATAAATTAATTAATTAGGAATGTATTCCTGTATAAATCTTCGATCCTTCCCTGTCTTGCGAGACCCAGTGTTCAACATAGGGTAGTAACTCTCGTAACAAAATATTTGCATCATCTTCATTACCACGCTCCATCGCATTCAATACCTGACCCAGCTTAGATCTCATTAAGTTTGCTTGAGTTTGGTCTCGATGATTGGCAATTTCAATTGCTTCTATTGTAAACAATATGAGTTGAATTAAAGATGAACTACGGCTCTCACTACTCAGTAAATTTTCGAGTTCTACTTGTGCTTGTTGACAATATGTTTGTATATCCTTCAAGTCTTGTTCTTCTTTTGCCTTTTGCAGTTTTTCGACTAGATCTTGCATTTGTGATTTCTGTGTCTCAGACAAAAGGAAAGGACACAATTCAAGAACCATTTTGAATGTACTAATATAGTATTCAACCTGCCTATTGTCCCTCGAAGAAATCATTTGTAATTCTCGCAGTTTTTTTTCTGCCTCCATTTTCCTTTCAAGGATAACAGTTCCATCCTTACCAATCATATTCTGAGAAATGCGAACTATTTCAGCTGCTATCTGGCTGATATTTTTGACCCCATATTCTGTTAAAATTAGGTCTTTGTTTATATCTTCAAGTAGTTTTTCAAGTCTTTCATTTGTTATTTGATCCCGGTTTCCACGTAAAAATGAAGTACTCAATTTAACAGAGGGATTATGTTTAAGACAGGCTGAAATGTGGAGAGAACTGTTCTTTTCATCCAATTCTGCTGTGAGAGATATCTCTGTTCCTTTTGGGTAAGGTTGGTCAAGAACCAACCACATATCTCCTATACGCTCATTTTTTTCTCTATGATTAATGTTCTCACTTACCTGATCTGAAGTGAAAAATTTGAGGTGAATGAGACATTGTCCATCAGCTTCAGTAGTAAAAGTATGTTTTTTGCTGACCGGAAGTTGCTCACCACGCTCAATTATTTTGTGTCCTGGCTTGTCAACTAGCTCAATAAAGTAGTCCCGCCCTACGGTGATAACTTTCTGAATACCACTAGCCGCTACAATAGCTGCCCCTTCAGCCACAGCGTACATAGGACGAGGGTGAACTACCACTTTTTCCTTGCCAAAGGATTCACGAAGCTTACGTTGAACCAGGGGAATTTGAGATGAACCACCTACCATAAGAACGATATCAATTGCTTCCAATGGATAGTCTGAAAATTTTAGGGCATCCAAGCAGATAGCAATGGTGCGATCTATCATTGGCTCAATCATCTTCTCAAACTGCTCGCGGGTAATTCTCACGTCTACTGGAACTACCATTCCCTCTTCATCAATCAGAGGAGTGTTCGGAATAATGTGGGCTGAGTTACTACCACTCAGGGAAATTTTTGCCTGTTCTGCGGATTCACTTAGCTCCCTCATAAAACGAAGACGCTGTGACTCAGGCATTTTCTCAATTAGAGAATCTATATCAATATCCCATTCCTGTGCCACCTGTTTTAAAACGAACTTAGTAATCTGGGAGTCAATATCATCACCTCCTAACCATAAATCCCCTGCTTTACCAGACTCGATAAAACGGTTTTCTACTGCTGTAATTAGAGAGCAGTCAAAGGTACCTCCACCAAAATCATAAACCAAAATAGTCTTGACGACATCTGATTCATCAGGTTTAAAACCATAGGAAATTGCCGCTGCGGTTGGTTCCGAGAGCAATTCGATGGGATCTAATCCTGCTTTGTAAATAGCTTGCTCAGTTGCATGTCTTTGTTTATCGTTAAAGTAAGCTGGGATGGTGACAACTACATGGGTAATTTGACTTTCTCTATTTTGTTTTCTTAGGTAATTTTGGGCGTTTTGGACAACTTTTTTGAGGATCTCCGCTGATATATCTCCTGGTTGGTATTCTTTACCATCTAACCAGACTGAGATGCTATTTTTAGCACCCTCACTATGCTGGGTAACTTTAAAAGAGAATTGTGATAAGTGTTCTTGAACATTAGGATCATCAAAATCTCTCCCCATCAAACGTTTGATAGATCTGACCACCTTTTCTGGATTGGCCACTGACTGGTTACGAGCTTTTTCTCCCACTACAAAACCATTTTGCTCCCAAGCAACAACAGAAGGCGTTAATGTTCTTTCAGGAGCTCTGTTGTCATCAGCAGTTACGACTTCTGGTTGAACCAGTTTGAAAGCGATAAGACTATTTGTAGTCCCTAAATCAATTCCTGCCAAATTAGACATTTTAATTTCCTACTAATATAAACGTGACTTTTAATTGATGAAAATTGCATCACAGCATACAATAATGTAAGTATTGCTAATTTAACCAGCTAAAACAAAGGTATTAATACCAAGATGAGTTAGTTTGCTATTAACAATACTTTTACCTAAAAAGATAGTGTGAAAGGAGGGGTTGATATAGTGAGGTTATCCTCTGAAAACAAAAGAACTCAAAACCAACACACAGCCAGTACTTGACACTATGGCACCATTATAGTCTCCAGTACCACATATAAAAGTAAAAGTCATGCGATAGACAAATCGAATAATTACGGAGCGATTGATCATTACTGGTTTCTTAATGACTGTTATTACCGTATTTTAATATAAGTTAAGTTTTGTTAAGTATTAATTAGTTTTTAACCATTCGGGACAAAACCGGCGTTACATATTTGCGGAATAATTTGAGATTTTCTCCCAGATTGAAAAATTTCTCGTTCAAGAGCGATCGCTCTTGAACGAGAAATATGAGGGTGCTATTTTGAGTGGGTATATTTAAGATATTAGGTAAGATATTAGGGTGGAAGACAAAATAATGTTTTTTAAAATAAAGCAACTCCTACCCTGGGTTAACCACGAATCACCGTAATACTTCTTCCCTGGGGACTAATAGCCATTTCCGTAGTTGTTCTATCACTAACAGGTGGTAAATTTGGACGACGGTCAAAAATCACTAACCATCCTGTTTTTAAATTTAATCCCGATAAATACTTATCCAATTGTTTGAGACCTGCGGTTAATGGATCCTTACTCCCTTTTCTCCACACCTTTAATTCCATTGCTAATACCACCTGACCATAACGTAAACAAATATCCATTCTTCCTGAACCAATGGCATATTCTCTTTCTAAGGTTCCACCACCATTTACCACTCGATGTAAAAATGCCATTAACACTAAATGGGGTGCTATTTCTGGATAGGGTGTACTTTTGAATAATGGTTCCCCATGCTGGCGCCAAAATTCCAAAAATGCTGCCAATAATTGTTCCGGTACTAATTCCCCTGTGGGACTTAACCATTCTGGCTCAATTACTCCCAAGGACATGGTAGGTGTGTATGCTAACACCCTCGGCAAAACTTCCTTATAAATGGGATTAGCAATTTCTAAACCTCTACCTGTGTCTTGACGACAAAGACCTAAATCTAAAACAAAACGAATATCGTCTTGGGGAACGTCCGGTAATTGTTCCCCAGATAAAATAGGTTCAATAATTGCCTGCACTCGATTTTCCCGTAATCTTTCTGCTAAACTATCTAAATGAGTATCTTGTCTTTGAATTAATATTTCCTTAGCTTCATTGATTAAATCCACAGTGATAGGAACACTTGGATCCGTATTTAAAAATTCTGTCGCTTGACGAGCTAAAGCATTAACTAACCAAGGTTGTCCCTGGGTTAAATAATAGGCATGGTTTATAGCATCTGGTGTAAATATTTGTCCCGTAGCTTGAGTATGTTGTTCATATAAGTTTTTTACATC
>ACYB01000008.1 GCA_000175855.1 Raphidiopsis brookii D9 | reverse complement strand
TCTAAGTAATTTTTCTTTACCCGAAGTAGAAGAACTTTATTTACAACACACACAAGCTACGGGACAAGTTTTTACCACAGAAGCAATTCAACGCGCATATTATTTAACCGACGGACAACCGTGGTTAGTAAATGCCCTAGCTCGTCAAGCTACCCAAGTTTTAGTTAAAGATGTAACCCAACCCATTACTACTGAAGTCATTAACCGAGCCAAAGAGATTCTGATTCAGCGCCAGGATACTCATTTGGATAGTTTAGCAGAAAGATTGCGGGAAGATCGGGTCAAGGCTATTATTCAACCGATGTTATCTGGATCCGACTTACCGGATACCCCGGAGGATGATCGCCGTTTCTTGTTAGATTTAGGCTTGGTAAAGCGAAGTCCTTTGGGCGGACTGACCATTGCCAATCCCATTTACCAGGAAGTGATTCCTCGTGTTTTGTCCCAGGGTAGTCAGGATAGTCTACCGCAAACCTATGGGAGAGAGAATTAGTACGGAGAAAGCTATTAGTCCAGGGAGACGTACTATTACCGTTATTCGCAGTTAGGCACAAATGATTGCGAAGCACTGGTGCGATCGCATTTCCCCTTGGTAGAAAACAGAATATTTATCAATAAGGAGTGACTTCAATTTCAGTGCGGATACTGGTATGCTAAACTAGTGTTGGTTTTGGTTATATCGGGGAAAATAAGTAAAAATCATTAAACCTATGCAAATAAAACTGGTTTCTGAAAATAAAATTACTCAAGAACAGGTAGAGCAGGTTTTTAACTTGCCCATCGCCATTGGTAGAGATTTATCTGCTTTACCTCCCAATTTGAACAATGAACCGGTTAGTCCAATAGTGTTATTAGATAGTAATCGCCAAATTTCTCGATTTCACGCTCAAATCAGATTAAATAATAATCAGGTTTACGTAGAAGATAAAAGTAGTAATGGTACCAAGCTAAACGGCAAACTACTCTTAAGACAAGGTGAGATTTTAAACACTGGTGATACTATAATCATTGGTAGTTACACCATAACTGTGGTGATTCTTGAAGGTAGTGGTCAGGATGAGGGAACAGTTATTGTGGGTGATGTGGGAACGGTTTTTAACTTTGATCCCCAAAGTCAAGTATTACCAGCATCACGACTGGAACCTGTAGCAAATGTTGCCTCATCTATTTCTTTCAATCCTCATACGGGGATTTTAGAACAACAAGTAAGTTCATCCCCATCTATTTCCCGTTCTGAATTCCCTTATAATTTGAGCTTTTGGCACAGACCACAGATTTCCCTAAGAGAAATTGAGAGTAGTGGGTTTCTAGTGCGAGAAACCGAATATCTCGCCTGTGGGGGAGGAATGGGCAGTTTTGTCTGGGTGGATATGTTGAGAATTGCAGGGGTTAAAACAGAAAATATTAAGATCCTCAGCAATCAAGAAAAACCCTATCAACGATATAAAACCCTGCTTAAAAACTGCCAAATCTCTGAAGATAAACGCATTCGCTCCGGTTCTGATTCTTGTCCTGATAATATTTGGGGATGGCCAGGATATGGACTAAGAGATGCTAAAAAAGCTTTGTTTTCTGGACAAATAGGTGCTGCCATAGGATTTTTATGGCAGGTATTTGCAGAACCTGTTCATGCTGATACTTATACTCCTATAGCTGGAGATGTATTTGACTCTATGGATCGGGAAGCGGAACGCATAAATTGGCACAAAATGTTAGAGCCTGGAGCCATTCTCAGTTTACGTCAAACAGAGGATGGGAGATATTGTATTGCATACTGTAGCGATACACAAAATCGTAAGCATTACCAATTTTTGTTAGCTAGGTATATTCACATTTGTACTGGTTATCCCGGACTGAAACTATTACCGGATCTAGAAAAATACCGTCAGGAATATCCTCAAGAGACGGGAAATAGTCGAACAGTAGTCCAGGGTTATGAGGAACACGACCACATTTACACTCATTTGGAGAAACATGGTGGAACTCTAATTTTAAGAGGGTCGGGAATTGTAGCATCACAGGTGTTGGATAGAATATACCAAGCTCGTAAAAGGAATAACAATATTGATGTCATTCATTTGAATCGTAATCCACGTAGTGGGAACAGGTTTGAGAAATCCCAAAGATATGTAGAAAATGATTGGGAGTTTCAACCATATAATTGGCCTAAAGCTACCTGGGGCGGGGATATGCGAAAACAATTGGAAGCAGCGGAACCGTTTAAGCGGAGGGAATTATTAGATATTTGGGGCGGTACAACCACTGCAAGTCGCCAACAATGGCGTAAAATTGTGCGGGAGGGTAAACAACAGGGATGGTATAAGCTGTATTATGGTCTAGCGGATAAAATACAGCGTGGTGCGGAAGGCAAAATAGTTGCTTCTTTAGTAACTAATGAGGGATATAAAGAAATAAAGGCTAATTTTGTCATTGATTGTACTGGGTTAATTTCTGACCCGCTCCAGAGTCCATTTTTGAAGGATTTAATTAATCACTATGATTTAGATTTAAATCCCGATAGAAGGTTGTATGTAAAAAACAATTTTGAAATTAGACAATTGCGTCACCCCAGAGATTCTCAATCTCGTGTGTATGCAGCAGGGATTATTACTCTAGGGGGTCCCTATGCACCGGTGGATACATTTTTAGGACTACAATACGCCGCCCATAGATCAGTGGAAGCTCTAGCAGCAATTAAAGCACCAGGTGTAAAATACATTCAGGGTGTTTATTCTGTTTGGCAATGGCTCAAATGGGCTTTAAATTTAAAAACCTTAATTGGTACTGGGAATTTTAATCAGCTTTAATCAACTTTAATTAGCAATTAGGTGTTATGACTCCAACATTATTAGGGCGCTGGCAAACACGGGTTTTGTTATTATTGACCGTAGGCAATTTAGTTTCTTTACCTTTTGCTCGGGGATTTTTAGGACATGGGTCTGCCATTTACTTTTGGGTTGTGTTTTATGTGGGATTATTTGGGTTAGCCTGGGATGTAGTATATGATTTCCTGCAGAAATACTTATGGGATCATGATTGGCCAGGTGTGTTTCAATTCTATGCAGGAATTGTGGAAGGGGTGTTTTTGGGTATAATTCTGGGGACCATAGGATTACCAAAAATTCCTCGAGCAGAATTTCAGTTAGTAACATTTATTCAACATTATGGAATGGTGTGGTTAGGGGTTTATTTATCCGCATGGATAGTCATGCGATTGTTGTTTCCCCGGTGGCGATTTCGCGGTGGGGAATGGCTAGGAAATTGGCCTAAGGGATCTTAAGTTAGTCTTTATTCCAAATCACTACCCCAGACACAAGAATGATAACCGGAGGTTGGTGCGTTGATATCTGGGGTCAATTTGCCCTATGGTGTTGGTCTTTGCCATAAACTAGAATACTCTGGTTGCAGTCCCGGTATTTCTTCTAAATGGGAAGTATCTCCCTTAAGTTCTAAGAACCATTGTGATTCCCGAAGCACTAATTTAACCAGGGAACATAATTTGGCCTTTACTTCCTCTTTGGCTATGTCTCCTACAAACCCCATAGCAGCACCCAATACAGAAGCTCCATGTGCTACTAACAAGATATCTTGAGGCCAAAATTCCGCCGCCAAACACCTGGCAGTCTGTCCTGAACGATGTCTCACCTGTTCATGGGTTTCAGGGTATTTGGCAGCAATCCTAGGTGTATAGCTCCTATCTATTCTAGGAAACAATTTCACTAGCTCCAAGGTTGACATTTTTTCCGGTTCTTCTGTCATCCACTCCGGATTCAACCACTCACTGAGTCCTGTCTCTAATTTAATATCTAAGTCCAAGATTTCCGCTACTGCATTAGCTGTTTGTACGGTCCTTAAAAAAGGAGAAGCAAAAATATGCTTTATTCCCTCACCTTTCAGTCGTTTTGCCAGTTGCTGTGCCTGAATTATACCATCATCCGATAAGGGCGGATCATAACGCCTCTCAGCTGTAGTAAACCAGTCAGGGTTTACAAAATCAAGTCTGTTAGCATGTCTAGCAATCCAAATTACCTGGCTCATGTAATCATATGCGTATTAAGAATAATAACAATATATCATAAAGCAATAATCAATACAACATTGCCAGTATGTACTTAGGAGTCAGAACCTAGGCAACAAAACTTCTGGTGGGAGATTTGTGGCTTCTAGGTTAGTTTCAGCTTCTAGCTCCCGATTACCAACTAGACTTGACAACTCCAGGTAATAAACCTTGGTGTGCCCATTCTCGAAGAACGTTACGAGACAGTCCAAAGTCCCGGTAAACACCCCGAGGACGACCGGTCAACCAACAACGGTTTTGACGACGGGTAGGTGCACTGTTACGAGGTAGTTGTTGAATTTTTCGATGCACCTCTAGTTTTTCTAGAGGAGATTCTGTAGTTCTAAACTCTTCCAATAGTGCTTCCCGCTTGGCAGCATACTTCGCGACTAACCCAGCGCGTTTCTTCTCGCGCTCAATCATGCTCTTCTTAGCCATAAAAATCCAATTTATTTCTTAATCGGTTTATTCACTTGATTCCAAGAACTTCACACCCACTTTCGACCCTTCATGGGTAGATAGGGGGTTATGAAGTGAGATATTTCTAATTGATAGCATACCAGGAGGAAATAGTCAACCTAAAGCCAGGGACTTTGTTTCGCTTTTTGGTAAAATCAGTTATAGAAAGTATTTTTCCAAAAATAACATTCACATGGGTAGCACATTTGGTCATCTTTTCCGAATTACGACATTTGGTGAATCTCACGGTGGTGGTGTGGGAGTTATAATTGATGGTTGTCCTCCTAGACTAGAGATTTCTCCCGCAGAAATTCAATTTGAACTGGATAGAAGAAGACCAGGACAAAGCAAAATCACCACACCTCGCAAAGAAGCAGACAGCTGTGAGATTTTATCCGGGGTATTTGAGGGTAAGACCCTAGGAACACCAATTGCCATTCTGGTGAGGAATAAAGATACCCGGTCCCAGGATTATGACGAAATGTCTGAAAAATATCGTCCCTCCCACGCGGATGCTACCTACGACGCTAAATATGGATTCAGAAATTGGCAAGGTGGTGGTAGGTCTTCTGCGCGTGAAACCATAGGTAGGGTAGCAGCAGGGGCGATCGCCAAGAAGATTTTACTTCAAGTAGCAGGTGTGGAAATTATTGCTTACGTTAAACGTATTAAAGATTTGGAGGGAACTGTTGACACTAATATTGTCACTTTAGCAGATGTGGAGAGTAATATTGTCCGCTGTCCTGACCCGGAAATTGCCCCCCAGATGATAGAACTAATTGAGAAAACCGGTAGGGATGGTAATTCTATTGGTGGGGTGGTGGAGTGCGTGGTGCGCAATGTTCCTAAAGGTTTAGGAGAACCGGTTTTTGACAAGTTGGAAGCTGATTTAGCTAAAGCTGTTATGTCTTTACCTGCTAGTAAAGGTTTTGAAATTGGTTCTGGCTTTGCAGGAACGTTATTAACGGGTTTTGAACATAATGATGAATTTTATATAGATCCCCATGGTGATATTAGAACTGTTACTAACCGTTCAGGTGGAATTCAAGGGGGAATTTCTAATGGTGAAAATATTATTTTAAGAGTTGCTTTTAAACCAACTGCGACTATTAGAAAGGAACAAAAAACAGTCACCAAGGAGGGGGAGGAAACCATCTTAGCAGGAAAGGGAAGACATGATCCTTGTGTTTTACCCCGTGCAGTACCTATGGTGGATGGAATGGTAGCTTTGGTTTTATGTGATCATCTATTGAGACACTATGCACAATGTAAACTCCTCTAAGATTGTTCCAACTTTATTACCGTCTCCCCTGAAACCGGGAGATCTATTACGTGTTATTGCTCCTAGTGGTGGACTCAGAGAAATTACAGCTTTTGAAAAGGGTGTGAAAATTTGGCGAGACCGTGGTTATAATGTTCAAATCAGTGACAATATAGAAAACCGACATGGTTATCTCGCGGGCACTGATGACCACCGTCGTCACCAATTGGGTGCAGCATGGCAAGATCCCCAATGTCGCGGAATTATTTGTGCTAGGGGGGGATTTGGTACTGCTCGTATTTTGGAAAATTGGCACTGGGAACAAAATCCACCAGACCCAAAATGGCTAATTGGATTCTCTGATATTACCGCTCTACTCTGGAGTCTATATAAAGGGGGAATTTCTGGTGTACATGCACCTGTACTGACTACTTTATGTGATGAACCACCATGGTCAATTACAAGGTTATTTGACTGGGTAGAGGGTAGAGCTATTCAGCAATTACAGGGTAAAGGTTGGGGAAGCGGTCAGGTAACAGGAATATTACTTCCTGGAAACTTGACTGTAGCTACCCATCTTTTGGGAACACCCCTCTTACCACCAATGGATGGTGTAATATTAGCTTTGGAGGATGTTACTGAAGCACCTTATCGAATTGACAGAATGTTGACTCAATGGCGATTAAGTGGTATTCTTAACCAAGTCAGAGGTGTTGCTTTGGGAGGATTTACCAATTGCCAACCACCCCCTAATATACCAAGTCTCAGTGTAGACGAGGTTTTGAGCGATCGCCTATCTGATTTAGGTATACCTGTTGTTTCTGACTTACCTTTTGGTCATGATAGTCCCAATGCTGCTTTACCTGTGGGAGTACGAGCAAGATTAGATGCGGTGCGAGGAACATTAGAAATTCTCTGAGTTAAGACCATTTGTGATAAAAAACTTCATAAATTTAGTTTGCAAGGTTCAGGTTTTTTCTTGCAAAACTTTGTCGATTAATATCTCTAATTTCCTGGCACAACTAGACTCACTAAATAGTCGTTCTATTTTTTCAGAACGGTCTATTATCTCTTTAGGAGTTTCTATATGATTAATAATTGCTTTTGACAAAGCATCCACATCATTTGGTGGTACTAAACATCCACATTCTAATACTTTAGAAATTTCACGTGGTCCAACTGGACAATCACTGGCAATAAAGGTTACTCCACTAGCGACAGCTTCTACCAACACCATCCCAAATCCCTCATAATGAGAAGCGAGGATTACTGCTCTAGATAATAAAAAGTAGGCTCTAGGATTAGTAACAGTACCTGCGAACAGAACAATATCACTAATGTTTAAAGAATTTGCAAATTCTTGCATTTCTGTTTCTAAATTGCCATCTCCTAGTAAAATTAAACGGATGTTGGAATAATGCTGACTAGCTAGAGCAAATGCTTTCAATAAAGTTGGATGATCTTTTTGATAATGGAATCTAGCAGCAGATACAAAAGTAATTAACCCCTGGTTTTTTAACCATGACTTAGCTATAGGATTTAATGGCTGATTACTTGTATCATTTATAGCAGGGTTATAGGAGACTTCCATCTGACGGGGATTTAATCCCAGATTTAATAATCTTTCATAGATACTTTTACAAACAAATACTAATCCACTAGCTTGCTGAAGACTACTCAGACTAATGCGCTGATCAACACCTATAAATAAATTTTGAAATATTTTTATCAATGAGTTGTTTTTACTTTCACCCTGTAATTCAGAAATGAAATCTGTATGCAGATAACTGATATAGGGAGTTTTTACACTTCCTGTAATCAATTGAGAAAGATAAAAAAGTTTGGTGATAAATGCAGTATGGCAAACAATAATATCCGGATTTAATTCCGCAATTACTTTACTTAATTTTATAGCTATCCATATTTGATGTATGGCTCCACCAATATGAAATAAATTGCCGGCAACTTTCAAAATTATGAGTTTTTCAGCAGCTTTGAAATCAACCATCCATTGTAAATCCAAGTCAGTCAATACTATTGTAGATACTTTATAACCAGCTTGAGAATGAGTGGAAATTAGAGAATTTGCAGTTCTGGCTGCTCCCCCAATATTACTTAAAACTAAATGACAAATATGCTGATTAGATTTCATAATTTTTCGGGTTTAGGAAGTGTTTACAGTTCAACAGTTTCGTTGAAAAGTCTCATTATATTGACTCGATGGCAATTTAAGTGGTATTCTTTGAGAAAACTCCACTATTTGTCAACCACTACCTAATATACCAAATTTGAGTATACAGGAAGTCTTGAGCGATCGCCTATCCCCAGTTTCAACCATTCACCAGAACTATGAGTCCCATCAAATTTGATCTCAAACCAGAAATCAGCATTATTCTATGTACATTTAACCGCGCCAAATATTTGGTGAATTGTGTTGAAAGTGTAATAAATCAAACACATCACAATTGGGAACTTTTAGTTGTTGATGATGGTAGTGAGGATGAAACTTTTACCATAATCAATGAATATCTATTAAAATATGGCAATATACGTTATCTAAAACATCAAAATCGCAAATCACCCTATGCCAAAAACGTTGGGATCCAGGCTTGCTTCGGAAAGTATATCACATTTATTGATAGTGATGATACTTACCTACCAAATCACCTGACCACACGCTTAAAGTATATGGAAAGCAATCCGGAGGTGGATTTGATTGCAGGTGGATTTGTTTGTGACGAGGATATATTTGTAGCGGATTTTTTCCAACCTGGGAAAATCATTAACCTGCGAGATTGTATTTTGGGTCCGACATTTTTTGGCAAACGCAAAGTATTTTTTGATTTACAGGGGTTTAATAATCTTCCCTATGGTGAAGATACAGACTTTTGGGACAGAGCAGAGAAGCTGGTTAGAACCCACAAACTCTCCCAACCGGAAACCTATATTTACACCAGAGCTGAAGTTAGTATAACTAAAGAGTTTACTAATAACATGCTGCGTTCTATATAAGCTCAGGAACGTTTGGATGTAATTTGGGGAGATATTCCCTCCCCCTAAATTGCCAACCAAAATGGAAACTACACCGAAACATGAAGGTTTTTGGCAGTCTCAAAGAAAAAAGCCACATTCTCTTCTGGTGTTTCTGGTAACACTCCGTGTCCCAAATTAAGTATGTGTCCCCAATTGCCAGCTTTGCGAACTGTATCTAAAATTCTCTCGCGGATAAACTGCTTTGACCCAAATAACACCCCTGGATCTAAATTTCCCTGGACCTTAACGTTATTACCTAATCTTCTACGTGCATCTGCCATATCCACAGTCCAGTCAATGGTGAGAATATCCGCACCAGAGGTGGCCATTCTTTCCAACAGTCCCGCGCTACCCGTAACTAACAAAATTAGGGGTGTTTGTGGATGGGTTCTTTTCACTAACTCAAACACCTTTTTCTGGTAGGGTAAGGCAAAGATATCATAATCTTGGGGACTTAATTGCCCTGCCCAGGAATCGAACATTTGTACTACTTGGGCGCCACAATCTATTTGGTAGCGGATATATACGGCTATAGATTCTGCCAACTTGTCTAATAACTGATGGAGAATATTAGAATCTGAGAAAGCCATATTCTTAATTATAGAATAGGTTTTAGAGCCTTTTCCTTCCACTGCATAAGCTGCTAAAGTCCAGGGTGCGCCAACAAAGCCTAGTACGGTCGATGCACTACCTACTTCCTGACGTAACGCTCCTAAAATCTGA
Source organism: Raphidiopsis brookii D9 (assembly GCA_000175855.1). Lineage (GTDB taxonomy): Bacteria > Cyanobacteriota > Cyanobacteriia > Cyanobacteriales > Nostocaceae > Raphidiopsis > Raphidiopsis brookii. The sequence goes on along the minus strand of ACYB01000008.1, from coordinate 16,532 downwards.
CGAATAAAAGGTAAAGCGGTTTCTGGATCTAGTGGGTGTAACCCATCAACTTGTTTTTGAGTGCGAATAGGCGAAAAAATAATTGGCCCTTTTCCTTCCGCAATATCCATGTCAATACCCATTCCAGGTAAGGGAGTGACAATATCGGAAAATAAAATTACTCCGTCGGGTTGGAAAGCTCTCCAGGGTTGGAGGGAGACCTCAATGGCCACCTCAGGAATTTCTGAGCGTTCCCGAAAGGAAGGATATTTCTCCCGCAGATCTCTATAAGCTTTCATGTAACGTCCCGCTTGACGCATCATCCACACGGGGGACGATCTACCTTTTCACCCCGTGCAGCTCTGAGCAGGAGAGGAACCGTTGAGGAAACACCCATTTAACACTTCATCCTAAGTCACTTTTATATTTCATGTTTAGCTTATCATCCCCAGCTTACCGTTCTCTCTTATATCTTTATAAAACTCAACATTCCTCAACCTTTGCTGATTCCGCTGGTTTTGAGAACATCGGTCATGGTGGGACAATAGTTGGGTAAGTCAAAAATTGCTGGGTTAATGGGATTGTTATAGGTAAAATGTCTATATTTCATGCAGAATCTGTCCCAGGTGGCCATTTGAATTCTAAAGACTTTGATAATTACATCTGCTAAAGCTAGGGAAAGGGGAATGCGAAAGTAAATCTTTTTGTTTAGGTATTCACACACCTCTTCTATAGCTTGATTTACTGTTAGTGGTGCTTGACCTAAAACCAGTCTTCTGGGGTCTCCTTTTTTTGGTGGGTGATCAATCAAATGTTCTACGACCTTGGCAATGTCTTTACCGTGGATAAAGTGAAAACTACCATCGGTTTTTAAAAACCGAATTATATCCAGATATTTTGTTACTTCATGAATACCGGAGGTCAGGTGAGAATAGGGTTTGTTTTCATCTCCTCCCAGGACTAGGGTGGGGAATACTGTGGTGATTTTGGGGAAAATCTCTAAATCCTCAATTTTATGCAAACACTTGTATTTGGAGCTAATATAGTCGGTGCCAATTTCTCCAGCTTCTTTTAAGGGTTGATTTTGATGATTTAAAACACTAGCAGTGGAAAAATAAATTACCTGTTCACACCTGTCAGGATTTAATAGATTCATTAGTTGTATGGTTTTATTGACATTAATATCAAAGATATTATTTCCCCCCCAGGAAGTAGCTGTTAAAACCGCTGTGTCAATAGTTTTAAGCAAATTCCCCAAACTACTAATTTCCCCCATGTCGCCTTGTAATATGGTCACGCCAGGACGCATATCAGTATTAACTTGCAATTTGCTAGGATTTCTTACCAGTAAATAAAGTTGATGATTGGTGTTTTCTATTAGTGTTTCACTAATGTAGTGACCGATACAACCACTGGCACCCGTGATTAAAATTCGTTTTTGATTCATTGGAAATTTTCTCCCCTACTTCCTCCGCTCTTCTAGCTTGCGATAAACCGATCTTAAATCTACTTGGTGATGGGCCAAAGCCACAAGAGTATGATAAAACAAGTCCGCCACTTCACCCGCGATCGCATCTGGGTCATCATCTTTAAAAGCCATGACTACCTCCGCACTTTCTTCACCTATCTTCTTTAAGATTTTATTATCCCCCCCTGCTAATAACTTACAGGTGTAAGAACCTTCAGCAGGATAATCCCGGCGATCGCATATCACCTGAAAAAGCTGGGATAGGGAATCTGGGGGAGGGGGAATAATTTTGCCAACCTGGTTATCCAACTGATGAAAACAACTACGTTCTCCTGTGTGACAAGCGATATCACCGATCTGTTCTACACTAAATAGTAGAGCATCACTATCACAATCATAGCGAGCAGTTTTTACCTTTTGAATATGACCGGAAGTAGCTCCCTTGTGCCAAAATTCCTGACGGGAACGACTCCAAAACCAGGTTTCTCCGGTAGTTAAAGTTCGTTGTAACGATTCTTGGTTCATCCAAGCCATCATTAACACAGTACCATCAAGATAGTCTTGGATGATTGCTGGTACAAGACCATGTTGGTCGTAGCGGATTTTTTCCACCGGGATAGAGGATTCTAAAGATAGAGATTGGGGGGATAGCATAATGTGCGAGGGACTTTATTTAAGAATCATCTCAATAATCAAACCATATCAAAATATGGGGTAAAACAATAGGGTGAGTTTATTCTATTCTTTCATAGAAACTGAAATTAATCACCACTTATTAGGAGATCACCTTGGTAGACACTACTATTCAAACTACAAAATCCCAAGAAATCTTTGCAGCAGCTCAAAATTTAATGCCAGGAGGAGTTAGCTCACCCGTACGCGCCTTTAAATCAGTTGGTGGACAACCAATAGTATTTGATAAGGTTAAAGGTGCCCATATTTGGGATGTGGATGGTAACAAATACATTGACTATGTAGGCACATGGGGTCCGGCTATTTGTGGACACGCCAATCCAGAAGTAATTAGTGCCCTACACCAAGCTCTAGAAAAAGGTACAAGTTTTGGCGCTCCCTGTGTGCTAGAAAATATCCTAGCAGAAATGGTAATTGATGCTGTCCCCAGTATTGAAATGGTAAGATTCGTTAATTCTGGTACAGAAGCTTGTATGGCAGTGCTGAGACTAATGCGAGCTTACACCAATAGGGAAAAAATTATCAAGTTTGAAGGTTGTTACCATGGGCACGCGGACATGTTTTTAGTCAAAGCAGGTTCAGGAGTAGCTACCCTAGGGTTACCAGATTCACCGGGAGTGCCAAAATCTGCCACTAAAGGTACATTAACAGCCCCTTTTAATGATTTAGAAGCGGTAAAAGCACTATTTCAACAAAACCCAGGAGAAATAGCTGGGGTAATTTTAGAACCAGTAGTAGGGAATGCTGGATTTATTGCTCCCGACGCGGGGTTTTTAGAAGGGTTAAGAGAAATTACTCAAGAAAACGGAGCATTACTAGTATTTGACGAAGTAATGACCGGGTTCCGAATTGCTTATGGTGGGGCCCAAGCAAAATTTGGCATTACCCCTGATTTAACCACCCTAGGGAAAGTGATAGGTGGGGGATTACCCGTAGGAGCTTATGGAGGTCGTCGAGAAATCATGTCCATGATTGCTCCAGCAGGTCCAGTATATCAAGCAGGAACCCTGTCTGGAAATCCCCTGGCCATGACTGCTGGAATTAAAACATTAGAACTATTACAGAAACCAGGAACCTACGATTATTTAGAGAGAATCACCCAGAAATTGGTTAATGGGATGCTAACAATTGCCAAGGAAGCGGGACACAGTGTGTGTGGTGGTAGTATCAGCGCTATGTTTGGTCTATTTTTCACATCAGGTCCCGTGCATAATTATGAGGATGCCAAAAAAATCAGACACAGTCAAATTTGGTAGGTTTTATCGGGCCATGTTGGAACGTGGTATTTATCTAGCTCCTTCCCAATTTGAAGCTGGTTTTACTTCCCTAGCTCATACAGAAGAAGATATAAATCACACTTTGGAAGTGGTGAAAGAGGTACTCAGTAATTTGTAGAGTTTAAACTTATGGGAGGGAGTTTATACATTTAGTCTCCTCCCCACCCTTTTAACCAAAACTATTAGCTGTCAACTATTGAAAATGAGTATTCTATCTGGTAATGTTCTAAGTAACTATTCTCACTTAATCAAACAATCATGGATGAACTTATTAATCTGATCACAGCTAAAACAGGTATTTCAGAAGAGCAGGCACGGCAAGTTGTAACTATTGTCATATCCTTTATGAAAGAGAAGTTACCCGCTCCTATTGCTACTCAGGTCGATAATTTCTTGACGGGTGGTTCGGTTGGGGATGTAGTAAACCTGGTTGAGCAACAGCTAGGAAACCTTAATTTAGGCGGGTTATTTGGCAAGGAATAACCAACAAAATTGAAAAATGTCCTTAAACCAACAGAATCAAAACCCACCTGAAGACCAAAGCAAAGCACACGATCCATTCGCTGCTTTAAGATTTAGAGATTATCGTTTATTTACGATTGGGCGCTTTCTGTTGTTTACAGGAGGACAAATGCAGTCCGTAGCTATTGGTTGGGAACTATATGAGCGTACTAATTCCACCATAGCTCTAGGTGGGGTAGGACTAGCACAAGTCCTACCAATAATCTTATTAACACTAATATCAGGTCATGTTGCTGACAAATACAATCGTCAACGCACCACTTTGCTCTCAATTTTTCTATTGACAGTTTGTTCCGTAGGATTAGCAGTAATTTCTTACACTGAGGGAAAAATTGTTTTAATTTATGCCTGTCTGCTTCTTATGGGTCTGGCTAGGGCATTCTTGAAACCTGCCAGTGATGCTATGATGTGGCAATTAATACCAACTAATGTATTTGCAAATGCGGCAACCTGGGTCAGTGCTAGCTTTCAATCAGCATCAGTGATTGGACCAACACTGGGAGGGTTTGCCATTGCTTTGTTTGGCAAATCCTCTCATGTTTATATATTAGCGGCGATCGCCAACTTATTATTTTTCATTTGTGTAGCCACAATTAAACCGTCCCAGGAGACTCTGGTAAAGGAGCCAATATCCCTAAAATCCCTATCTGCTGGAGCAGAATTTATTTGGAATAATCAAATCATTCTTGCAGCAATCAGCCTAGATTTATTTGCAGTTTTATTTGGTGGTGCAGTAGCACTATTACCAGTCTATGCCAAAGATATTTTGAAAGTAGGTGCAGTGGATCTGGGATACTTACAAGCTGCACCATCCATAGGAGCATTAATCATGGCCGCATTGCTAGTATACCTTCCACCCATCCGCAAAGCATGGACTACCCTACTGTGGTCAGTATTTGGATTTGGGGTGGTAACTATTATTTTTGGGTTATCCCGCTCTGTTTGGTTATCTTTGGTAATGTTAGCATTAAGTGGTGCCTTAGATAGTATTAGTGTAGTAATTCGCCATACTTTAGTTCAAATTAAGACCCCAGATCACTTAAGAGGTCGAGTAGCAGCAGTAAATACAGTGTTTATCAGTGCATCCAATGAATTGGGAGGATTTGAGTCTGGGTTAGCAGCAGCTTTATTTGGACCCATTGTTTCTGTAGTTGGTGGGGGTATGGCTACAATTATAGTAGTATTAGCAACCATGGCAATTTGGCCCCACAGAAAACAGTGGGATAATTTGCATGATCTTTGGCAAACAAAGGTTTGATTATAAACTTGGTAAGCGCGATCGCATTTAGACTGCTAGCGGTTATAGATCAAAAGCGTCTTCCCTTAAACCATTGTTTAGAGACGGATTTCCATTAATTCCACTTCCTGGAAGAAACCAGACAAGTTAATTTTTATACACATTATTCAAAAAGATAAATTTAAAGTTATAAAATTCAGTATAAATAGTAGTATAAGCTACACAAATTTACTAAAATTAGTCTAGGATGGGAGAGTTATGACATTTACCAGAAAGTATAGAGATTTAGAGCTGGACAGGTGTCTTATGGAGGCTACAATCTTTGCAAAGTCTAATTTCGACTACTGTTTTAACCGGGTATTTAGGGGCTGGTAAGACCACGCTGCTCAACCATATTTTGACAGCTCAGCACGGTAAGCGCATCGCCGTTATTGTGAACGAGTTTGGAGAGGTTGGCATTGATAATCAATTGGTGATTGATGCTGATGAAGAAATCTTTGAGATGAACAATGGCTGTATCTGTTGCACAGTGCGGAGTGACCTAATCCGCATTGTCAGCAATTTGATGGAGCGCTCTAAAGATTTTGACTACCTGATAATTGAAACGACGGGGTTAGCCGATCCAGCTCCCGTCATTCAGTCGTTTTTGGTGGATGAGGTGATGCAATCTCGCCTATTGCTAGATGCCATTGTCACCGTCGTCGATGCCAAATACATCTGGGAGCATTGGGACAGTAGCGAAGCCCAAGAACAAATTGCTTTCGCTGATGTGATTTTGCTGAATAAAGTCGATCTGGTGTCACCACCTATTCTAGAAGAGCTAGAGCAGCGCATTCGGATTATGAATGGGCTCACCAAAATCCACCGGACACAACACTGTCAAATCTCACTGGATAAGGTATTGGGGTTGAGTGCCTTCGATCTAAAGAATGCCCTCACTATTGATCCAGAGTTTCTCAACGAAGCTGCCCATGACCACGACGAAACCGTGACCTCGATTTCGATTCAGGAAGCAGGAGTCGTCAACGGCGAACAATTTAATCGCTGGCTCTATCGATTGGTGCAGGCCCGTGGGCCTGATCTTTTCCGTATGAAAGGTATTCTCGACATGGACAACGCCAACCGTACTATGCAATCGAGGACGTGCCCACCACCTTTAAGAGCTTTTGGACCTGGGGACATCTGCGCATGGGAGCTGAAGGCATGCACCCCTTTGACTACTTCCGTTTGCGCTACTACGAAAAATGGTTAGGGGGGATTTCCAGTTTCTTTATTTCCGAGGGGTACATCACCCAGGAAGAACTGGACGCTCGCACGGCTGAAATGCTAGAGAACAGCGAAAAAGCGGCGGCACCCTTACCAGTTAGAGATGCTCCCGAAATCGACGCCCAAGTCTTGAAGTATTTGCGAGAAGGGGACTCACCGATGCGAGAGCTTCCCACCCCACCAAAATTTAGTGTGGGAGATCGGGTTCGCATCAAAAATGTCTCACCAGCTGACCATAGCCGGTTGCCTGGGCATCTGAAGGGGTATGTGGCGGAAGTGGTGCGAGTGTACGAAGGAGCGTTTACCTATTTCTTTCCCACGGAAGACGGGATTGGCACACCCATGCCTGTGTATAGTCTCGCCTTCAAGAATGAGGATATTTGGCCAGAATCGTTGACTGAGCCCAATTCATTCTACTACAACGACATTTTTGAAGTGTATATCGAAGCCGCGTAAGGGGAGATCTCTATGCCTAGTAACTATTCTGGATTTAAGTACGCAGCGAATCGCGAAGCCGTTAGTACCGCGAAGGTCAAAGCGCTGGAGTCATTGTTGATTGAAAAGGGGATCATCACAGGCGACACTGTTGATAATATCCTCAGCTATTTTGAAACGCAAATGGGACCGTTTAATGGGGCAAAACTAGTTGCCCGAGCGTGGGTTGACCCTGAATTTAAGGCACGCTTGCTGGCAGATTGTAATGCTGCCTGCGAAGAAATGGACTTTCCTCAGGGTATGTCAGGGGCCGAAGGCGAGCACATGCGTATTGTCGAGAACACACCTAAAGTCCATAACATCATTGTGTGTACCTTGTGTTCTTGCTATCCCTGGCCCACCTTAGGACTGCCGCCCTACTGGTTCAAAGACCCGACTTTTCGTGCCCGTGTTGTCCGGGAACCGCGTAAAGTACTGTCAGAGTTTGGCGTCGAGCTTGATGACTCCGTCGAAGTGCGGGTGTGGGATAGTAGCGCTCAGATTCGCTGGTGGGTTTTGCCCCTGCGCCCTGCCGGTACTGAAGGCATGAGCGAAGTAGAACTGGCTGCACTGCTCACGCCAGAAGCCATGATGGGCGTCGCCACAGTGCAGGTTTAGCCCCCTTATCAATGCGGAGTCTAGGTCTTTGACATTCCCCCGGACTCTGCCCCTCAATAGTGAGAGACACCACCGATGTTTACTAAATTTGAGCATTTTGCGGCTACCAGCCTAATGGGAAATCCTAAAGAAGCACCACCGCGCAAGGATGGGCATCTCCATTTTGATCGCGATTGGAAAAAGATGGCCTTTGGTGTGGCGATCGCCCTCTCTAAACAGGGCTATTACGAGTGGGAAGACTTTCGGCAAACCCTCATGGCCACCATCAAAGAGTGGGAGACCACCCATGCACTGGACGACCCTGACTGGGACTATTACCAGTGCTGGCTAACCGCCCTAGAAAGGGTCATGGTGGATGTCGGAGTCATCACTGCGGGTGAATTAGAGACACAACTGGCGCAATTATTGAATTGCAAAACTTCTGAACTTTGACACTCCCCACCCATGGACAGAACTCACGCTTGGGGAGAGATTCCCCTTGCCCCTGATTTCTACTTTTCAGGGTTTTCACTGATTTTAGGCATTTTTTGTTACTAATTTCCAATCATTATAGGCGCGTCTTTCCTTAAATGTCAAGGTTGGATCAGACGTAAGTTAAATACTTGTGAACATGTCAAGATGGATTTTTTCGGCAAATAGGCTTTGGATTCTTTGTAATTGGGAACCAACTGGATAAACTAAATCCCCTTTACCCAATAAATCTGCTGCTTGTGATATCTTGGCACCTAAAATAAATCTGAGAGTCCGCAGCACTTGAGGTGCGCAGGGCAATTCTTCCGGGGAGGTTTGAACGAATGATGGGGGTGACAACACCAGCTTCTGGACGCTGGGTGGAAATAATTAGATGTATTCCCGCTGCTCTGGCCATTGCTCCTAAACGTTTGATACTCTGCTCTAAAACACTTCGGATTTCTTTTTCTGCCATGAAGTCCGCATATTCGTCAAATATACAAACTAAACGGGGTAAAATTTTACCTGAATTTTGATTATAAGTCGTTATGTTCGGACATTTAACTAGCTCAAATTTTTGATATCGAGAGTCCATTTCTGCTACTAATTCACCCATTATTTCTACAGCGCGATCGCTATCTTTGACAACTGGTGAATACAACCAGGGAATTCGTTCAAATTCAGGAAAAGTCACTCTTTTAGGATCCACTAAAACAATTTTTAGGTGTTGAGGAGAATGTCGATAGAGTAAACTGAGCAGCAAGGATCTTAAAAACTCGCTTTTGCCACTTCCTGTTGTTCCACCCACCAAAAAATGACAGGTGTTAGAATCAGACAAATCTGCTTCTAGTAAATGACCATCAATGTTCACACCAAGGGCAATTTCTAACTTAGCGGTTGGAGGTAAAAATTCCTTTGGATATAATCTTCAAACCTGGCAATTTGTCGGTCTTTACGAGGTAAATCAACACTGACGTAGCCAGCTTGGGATGCTATTAAGGGTGGGTTTTCTAGCTCTAATTGCACCTGTAAATCTTTAGACAATTTCAACAAAAGAATTGACTTTGACACCCAAATGAGGTTTCAGTTTTACTCGTATAAATGCTGGTCCTACCATAGTACCTTGATACTCTACACCAATACCAAAAGATGCCAAGGTGTTGACTAGTTTCACTTCTATTGCATTTGCGTCAACAATTTTAGGTTCTGGGATTTCATTGATTTTAGGGAGTTGAATAGATTGAATAGCTTGAGTGGATTGGGGAGTGGTAACCTCAGCAGCAAAAAAAGTTTGACACCTTTGTTGTTCAGGACAAATTTGACACAAATGGGTCTGGGTTGTCATTGGAGGTGGATTTGGTTGAGGGGATTCCCAACCCGACCACTGTCGCATTTGTAATAACTTGTGATGAATTATTTGATGAGTAGTATTTTCTAGCTGTTCCCATGTATATGTATATTCCTGAAACTCAGGCAAAAAACAATAAACAGCAGAATCAACAGGCATTTTTTTTCGCTGGGATAGCATATAGCTATAAATAGCAGTCTGAGCTAATTGTCCCGATATATCCATCGGTTGATAAGTTTTAAATTCTATGACTGAAAGCCTTTGGCTGGCAAAACTAAACACTAAGCAGTCATATTTACCCCTAATTAGTTCCTTTGTACCGTCTGGTAAATTGAAATCATATTCTAAATTGCGATCTTCATTAATAAAAGTATTAGCCATTAATGCTTTGGCAGTACAATAACGTCGATTATCAACTAGCAACTTAGTGATCTTTTTAATTAGCTCTTGTAATCTAGCCCAAACTTTATATAATAAGACTCCTTTACTTTTTTCCTGTGAGATAGTTGTTTGTAAATAGGGGAAAAAGCTAATTTGATAGAATAATCTCTGAATTTGAGCTGCCAATTTCTCCACATCTAGTTGGTCTGAAGGCGGAATAAATAAATTTGTAAAGCTCGGATCGGTAAGTAATACATCAATTAAATTATCTGCCAATTGATGAAAAATATTACCAATCCCAGGAGTGGAATCTGCTGGAATAAATATGGACTTACAATTAAATTTGTAATTGAGATAAAATAGCCGAGGACACTCAAAAGCTAATCTCAGTTTTGTGGGACTGAAAGGAGAATTTTCTCTTTCGAGATTTACCCGGTTATCCCAGTTATTAAGATTACTATCGTTACTATTATCAAAATTGCCATTAAAACTACTATCAAAACTAATACTAAAAATAGTACTGACAGCATTGGGGTCAGATATTTCCAGTAAACGATGATGAACAGCTGCTAAATAGATCACATCCATGGCAGCATACTTTAGTTGTCTGGAAGAAAGAGGACGTTCTCCCCAATCACTTGTCCCCATTTCTGGATCTACATCGGAAAATTGGCACAGTTCAACAGCTAAGGTTTTTAAGTTTTAGGTTAGTAGTTTGGAGAACTTTCCGATTAATTTTTTTGGCTAGTTTGAAGGTGCAAACAACATTTTGAGCTTGATTTTTGCCTAAGTATTTTAAGTCAAAATCTGCATTATGAAATACTTTCTGAATGTTAGAATTAACCATGATATGCTGGATAAAATAGGCGGTCAAATCAGGTTTATCTAAGACATCAAAAATATAGGCGAATTCACCCGTTAAATCACTGGGATAAGCCAGTACTTGAATGAGGGATAATCTTGGGTATGGAGTATTCCAGTTAGCTATTTCTGTATCTAACCACAAGGTCCTAAATCTGGTGAGCTGAGAAATTTGCCGGTAGATTTCCGTGACATCTGTTAGGTAGTGCATTTTTGGGACATCTTAACAAAGAATTTAATAATTTAAGTATAACAAGGAGAGGAGTATTACGGTGACAGGATCATCACCTATAACTTGCTTTATTCTGGCAACTTATTGATAGAAAAAGTGGTTAAAACAGCTTTTGCTATTACTGCTATAATTATAGGCAGCTCTGCCCTTAACGTCAAGGTTAGATTAGACGTAATGCGATAGATTAACATGATAAAATACTTAAATCACCCCAAGCAGCAACTAGGGCAATTAAGGGAGATGTGTTGATGACAATTTTCTCGGTTTTAGGCATTTGCTAAATCAGATAATAATTCTTCTTCTGTTAGGTCAATAAGCGGAATATTGTAATCAGCAAGTTTCATTAAAAAGGTAGTCCTGTTTACCCCTAATAAACTGGCAGCCATGCCCGATGAAAGCCACTTCATTTCAAAAAGTTTGATTGCCATTGCCCATTTAACCTCCCGCTCAAATTGCTCTTTGGTGCTACCTAAAGCTACATTATTATTATCAATCATTTGATAAATAGCAGAAAGATAGGAATTTGATGGGTTACTAACTGAAATAACTCCTTTTTCCAATTTCAATAACAAAATATTTTCCGGGTGAACATGTGTTATAATACTAGGGGAATGAGTGGAAAAGATGAACTGACAAGCTGAAAAAATTTCTGCTAATTTTGGTACTATCATTCTTTGCCAGCGGGGGTGTAAATGCAGGTCAATTTCATCAATTAAAATAATCCCCTTGCCTTTCAATGGATTTTCTAATTTTAGGGTTGGCAATGGCCATTCTGCGAGCCAAATCGCTAACCATGGAAATCATAAACCTTTCACCATCTGAAATATGCATTTGTATACCCCTAGGCAACAAAGTTTTTGCTTCACCTCTATTATTGTACATCCTTTGTTAAATGAAGGCAAATTAATTGCTTAAAAGATTAAGCACACCAACAAATTATTTGCTCCTCTTGTTTGCATGTTGGGTCAATAATTTTAGCTTTGTTTTCTTGACACAATGAATTAATTAACTGTTCAATCTCATCTCTTTGAATGTCGGAAAAATGACTGCTAGTAGTAGAAATCAAAACACTCACGGACATCATTTGCTGGGTTCCAAGCAAAGTAAATATGTATTCTTTCACTTCGTGTCGATTCCCTCCATCATTAACCTCTCTATCAACATTCTTTTTCTCAACAATTCCTAAATCCTGTAATAAATCACATTTGTGCAGAACTTTTAACTCTCTAATCAATTCTTCTAATCTCGGTAAATCAATTGTTTCACCATTAACCACTAGATCTTGCGATTTGGCAGAGTTTACCAAACTTTGGTAGGTTGCTAAATACTGAACCGATTTTAAATTCGGCTTAACATGACGATGATTGGTATTTACGAAAATCTGTCTGTACATTTGATTGCCAGATGTGTGAGGTTTTCCCACATCCCCATTCCGAATTAGGTATATGGTTTGACAAGACTTTCCTCCGATCGCTGTTTGACAAGCATTCATAATATGATAGAAGCTGTTCATATTAGGATCTTCTGTCCAGACAATACCAATTCTTTGATTATTTTCAGGATGAATATAACTAAAGGAATAGGTAGCATATTTACCACTGATCAATTTGGTTTCAATTCCAGGAACATTCAAGGCACAGATGGCATATTCTAGCATCTGGGTTAGGTCAGATGATGACAACAAAGAGATTTTGGTGAATTTTGTCTGAGTTTTTTTATATTCACTTTGCCATGATAAAAGAAAGTGTTTCTCTGTTTTGTTGTCTGGTTTTTCACCATTATTTCCACTCTCAACTAATGTACTATTAGATTCTTGATCTTGCTTCTTATTACCATCATTTCCATTCTGGACTGATGTATTTGTATATTTTTGCTCTTGGCTTTTATCTCGATAATTTCCACCCTCAACTAATGTCTTCTTATATCTTTGATATTCGCTCCGACCCAGCTCTAATACATTTCTAGGCATGGTTTTGCCACCAGGGCAGTATTCTTCTAAAATGCCTCTATCTAGCGGGAAAAGACGAGATTTAGGTATGGGATGGGCTAGTTTGTGTAATGGTTTTAGTTGATACTCCCATAGTGCCTCTGCTTGCTCTATACTAATATTCTTCAGTCCAATTACTGGATGTATTTGCGCTGTATCCGCTTGATAAATCCGGTCCTTATGCCTGTTCCAGGTATTGGTAATAACACTGATAATTACTAGGAAATTTTTTAGCTTATCACCGTGGATGCTGGTGTTAACATTCAGAAATGGTTGGATATCTAGTAAACCACCGGGTAATTGAGGCATGGTATCCAAATTATCAAAACATAGGACTATTGGTTGGGTTTGGCTGGAAATTTTGCCAAAGTTTGCCAAAATATTCTTGGCACCTTCTTCTGTGTCAATAGAACTCTTAACTTTAATTAGCTTCATTGACTCTTCACTCAGGTCATCTCCCCTTAGCCATTCAGCAGCTATATCATATAAGTCAGGATTTGTTAGATCATGCAATACTCCGAAAAAGGCATCGGGATTATAAATCCTGACTTTTTTGTAAGTGTCCTTTAGGTGTTTGATGAATTTTTGGCGATCGCTTTTTAGGGTTTGCCAAAAGTTGAGATTAAGTATTGGTTGTTTTTTCGTATTACCCATAGTGGTAAATGCAGTCAAACTTTGTAACCACAACATTAACTGGGATTCTTTTTCACCATCGGGAACTTGAAGTAAACTATCCACAGTACGACGCAGAATATGTTGCCAGATATAACCAGAGCTACTCCAATTACAGAAAATATAGGCGAAAAATGCCTTGGAATTCAGTTTTCGCTTCAGCCGACCTAAGAGGTAACTTTTACCAGATCCGGAATTACCTTGTAACAAGACTGTCCGACTACGATGATCCTGAGCTACCAGGTTAAGTAACTCTGTAATTTGGTCTATTGCTTCTTGGTGAATTGATTCCACCATTCCTGCAGAGTCTTGCTCTTCTTCCCAAAAATCACTGGGCTTTAACTCTATAGAGTCAAAGGGGTTAACCTGGCGTTTGATAATCTCATCGATGTGTGTCATAGAGGGACCTTAATGAAAAGGGTAAACAGGATTAAAAGTAACTAAAAGTAACTAAAAGTAAACCAACTAAAAAAGCATAAAATGAAAGTGCTTAAGGTGTCAATTAACCATAATGAAAAATAGTTGACCACCAATATTCTGGGGAATTCCCGCATCAATCTGCTCTGGAGTATAAGCAGTGACCTCTTGCAGGGAACTAAAGTCGATCTTGTCACTTTTTTGTAATCTATATAATGCCTGATCCACTTCATCTCTTAATAGGGGTGGTTGTAGTTTTTCCCTAAGATGGAAGATGGGTAAATAATTTTCCGTACCCAGTTCTCTATCTAGATTTTTAATAGTTTGTAAAATTTCCTCGTCAGTGATTTTTCTGTCGGTGATTTTATCAACTACCGGTTTAGCTCCTGATGGGTCTGCTGGGATTGCATTCTTACGTAAAAACCGTATGTAATTACCGAGAAGTTCCAAACTTATTGCTGGGTTATAAGTTTTACTGGGTATATACTCACTCCGTAAAAACTCCAATCCCCTATCCGTTAACCAAACCTCGGCTTGGTTTTTTTTAATCTTCAATTCTGTTTTAATCAAACCCCTTTCACCTAGGGTTTTTAGGATTACCTCTTTTTGATCGGACTTTTAATTTTGTAATTTTTATTGCACTGGGGGCAATTTTTTTACCAGCTTTAGCTATTTTTTCCAGCACTTTGAGTTCTTCTGCTGTTATGGGTAATTGAGATGTTTCAATTTGTAATAAAGCTTTACCGGCAGGCAATATTTGTGCTGAAACGATTTCCCGCGAGTAATCTACGTATTCTCTTCTCTCCAACTCTTGGCAAACTTTTGTCTTTTCTTTATCTTTAAACAAACTCCAGTTACCGCGATAAGTTTGATACCCCAATAACTTGAGCATAAATTTTAACTCGTTTGTATTCATCATTAATCCTACTGGTGTTAAGAGTTTGAATATTTATCTGCTATTTATTTGCTAGTTTCACCCAGTATCTTAACAAAAATAGTTAAAACCCGCAATCCACCTGACAAATAATGCAGGTTCAGCTGCAGCAAAAGTAATCTCATTCAAGCGAGTTGGAAATAAATTAAGATAAAATAGGATGAACTAATAAGCAGATATTAATTAGTATGAACCCCAAAAATCTCCCATTGGGAATTAACACTCTGAGTGTGCTGCGGGAAAACAATTGCGTCTATGTGGACAAAACGGAAATAGCTCACCGTCTGATACGTATTCCTGGACGCTTCTTTTTATCTCGTCCTCGGCGTTTTGGCAAAAGTCTGTTTGTAGATACCCTGAAGGAGATTTTCGAGGGGAATCAGAAATTGTTTGAGGGGCTTTATATCTATGACCAGTGGGACTGGAGCAGAAAATTCCCAGTCATTAAAATAGACTTTGCTGGCGGGGTATTAAAAAACCGACAAGAGTTAGATCTGCGTATACTGGATATTCTGCAGGAAAATGCAGAGCATCTGGGTGTATCCTACGAGTCAACAGATATACCAGGAAAATTAGGAACTCTGATTCGTAAAGCCATGGCAAAATATGGAGAACGTGCTGTGGTACTGGTAGATGAATACGATAAACCCATCCTGGACAACATCGACAATCCATCTATTGCTGGTGAAATGAGAGAAGGACTCAAGAATCTATACTCCGTTCTCAAGCAACAGGATGCCAACATTCAGTTCATCTTCATGACTGGGGTCACCAAATTCTCCAAAGTCAGTCTTTTTAGTGGGTTAAATCAACTCACCGACATTACCATCAGTAGGGACTTTTCCACCATTTGTGGGTACACCCAGGAAGATTTGGAGCAAACCTTTGCCCAGCACTTACAAGGAGTAGACTGGGACAAACTGCGCCTCTGGTATAATGGATACTCGTGGCGTGGTGATTCCGTATATAACCCCTATGATATCCTACTGTTTATCCGGGAGGGAATGGAGTATGGGAACTACTGGTTTGAGACAGGGAACCCCACCTTTTTAATTAAGCTGTTTCAGACCAACCGCTACTTCCTCCCCAACCTGGAGCATCTGGAAGTAACCGAGGAGATTTTAAAGTCCTTTGAAATAGAACGAATTAACCCAGTCACCCTATTATTCCAATCGGGGTATTTGACTATTGAGAGCACCTTTATTGCTATGGAACGTTACATGTTCCGACTGAAAATCCCCAATCAGGAAGTGAAAGTCGCCCTGGGAGACCAATTAGTCAATGCCTACACCGACTTTGTAGAAGAGAAATTGGGTATTCAGAGACCTTTATATGAATACTTGTTTCAAGGTAATGTGAATGGGTTTTTGGACACGGTCAGACGACTATTTGCTTCCATACCATGGCGCAACTTCACCAACAACGACCTGACTAATTTCGAGGGCTACTACGCTTCTGTACTATATGCTTTCTTGAGTTCCTTAAATGCGCGCATCATCCCCGAAGATATCACCAATTATGGTCAAGTGGACATAACTGCCATCTTAGGTGATCATATTTACGTGATGGAAATCAAAGTAGTAGATGGAGAGAATGTGAAAGAGAACCTAGCTCTCAAACAGATACGGGAATGTAACTATGCACAAAAATATAGAGGAGAACCAGGGAAAAACAGTCATGAAGTGGGGTTAATTTTTCAGTCGCAGTAAGCGTAAC
>ACYB01000009.1 GCA_000175855.1 Raphidiopsis brookii D9 | reverse complement strand
TTAAAGGTTCGGTTTACCGAACCTTTAGATCCCTGTTTAACCACTGTATTAGGATTCACCTCTTTAGGATTAACACTCTTTGTTTCCTAACCTTTATTAGTTAATGACCAGACCCCATGACTTGTATTTTCAACCAGTCCGTGTTTTTTTAGATATGTTTTAGCCCAGTCTAAATTGTATACATGTAATTCATTTATAAAGATTTATAATATATATTTAAGTAAATTCATTTTTGTTGTGTTTGAATGATTTGCTTAACTTTTTGTCTAGTCCATTTTTTGTTGTTTTTTTGACAAGGTTATAAAAAAGATATAATCCATTATATAAATAAGCTGGGGTAACAAGCAGTATGTCAATTATTAATTTGATACAAGAGCTAATCTACAAAAGACAAAATCCGGGGTTAGGAAAGAATCCAGAGTTAGAAGCAGTACGAGAGAAACATAATAATCTACCAAAAAGTAAATACTTTGACCAGACGAATGTTTCAGAAGAGGAGTTTATACGTGATTTAACAGAAAGTGTTGATAGAGCTACAAAATTAGGACTTGTTTTTAGAGCTGCCATAGAAGAGCATTACACAAAAGAAGAGCGTAACAAGGTTTTAGAAGTTATATTAAGATGTATATCTTATTTAGCTGAAAATTGCCGAATATTTCCAGATGTGGATTATGAGGATGTTTGGTACACGGATTACTATGACTTAATTCAGCTCGCTGAAGACATGGGGTTAGGAGATTATACCTTACCCCATTGGCCAGAAGAGAAAAATATTTCCCGTCGTTATCTGGAGTTAAGTGTATCTGATTTGGTACAAATTTTCTTAGCTTTTCTTGAGGAAAGTATTATTGAGGAGTATAGTTTTAAAAATAATACAGCGGATTTTGTTGGCTATTTGTTTAGAGAAACCCTAAAAACAAGACGAAGAGTAAAAAGACAGAAAGATAAGCAGAATCAATCTATACCATTTCTCATGGATATTCCGAATAACGAGTAAGGTCAATCAGAGAGCGAATTATAAGCAATTGACGTTGTTTGACCTTGTTTAACTACGTTATTTGTGTATCCCATAACACACCTCCCAAATTTAGAGACTGGTAATGATATTGAGACCAAGGCTACCAGTTATGCGATCGCCAGATTTGTTTCTTCCTATCTGAGTTTTGCACTTTTGAACTATTGCTCCATAAAGACAAAAGCTGCTGCTGCAATTCCTTGTGTACGGAAAGTAATTGAAAATTTAAGTAAGAATTTACATGTAGCAGAGATACTGCTTGGTATAAAAGCGGGAACAAGTCCAATAGTCGCGATTAAAAAGACACTAGAACTTATAGGAGTAAAGTTAACCAGACAAGGGAGAGAAGCAAAAGGTCAAAGACTATGGGTATACAAGCTAGAAAAGAACCCAGTGTTTGAAACCATAATAGAAAGATGGAAACAAGAGGAAAGAGTTTCGTCCAAAAATGGTATATATAATATAAATAATACTTTTGGGACGGAAAGAGAAATAGTAAAAACTGACCCACCCAACAACGGTGTAGTCATAACGGGTGAGTCTTCCCAACAACATATGGAAAACAGAGAGAGGACAGAGGAATCCAAAATACCAGACCAGGACAGTGAAAACTTGGGAATTAAGCAAGAGAAAAAAGTACCAATGGTAGGGGTTACCGTGGTTTGGAACTGTATGAAAGGGGTTTGGGAAGAGGCAATAATTAAGACAGTTGAGGTATTGGTAAACGGTACTTTAAAAGCTTTTGTAGTGTTTAATAGCGGTTGGCAAACCTACGTCTGGGAATGGAATTGGATCTTCCAAAAGTAAACCCCGCTCAAAGATTAATTTTAGAGCGGGGTAAATTCAGTGTTTACACTGTCTAGTTAAGGTTACAACAAATCTAAAGTACGCCTTTTTAAAAGCTATTGGGTCAATCTGTGTAATACCTATACCTTCTACTGAAGGTCAGAACGACATTAATAAGTTGTCCTAAATTAAAAAGTAGCTAAGAGGCTACCTTTTAATTTAGCGGTATGACAGATAGAGTGGTTTAAGCTAGATCATCTTCGTATTCACCATAGATGTCCTCGTAAGTAGCAGTCCGTAAATCCATGCCTACAGAAGAAAAGGTAATGGTTTGGGGATCGCCATAGCCACCCTCATGACAGAGATCGGATGTGCTAATAGTGAGGTGACTATCTACCTTCGAGCGCCTGGTATCCATATCTATAGTTACCCCATAGGATACAAAACCAATACGGCGGTCCTCATCGAGGACGGCATAAAAAAACATATCACCGTATTTTGTTGTCGGGATTGTTATCTCTAGTATACCGTCACTCATGTCGTAGCTGCCCCGACCTCCACTCATCCCCAACTCCTTCAATTTCTCCAGTGTGTCTGGGTCGTTCGTTGCTTCGAAGTCAATGATAACTTCGTAGGGACCGATGTTTTCCCTCTGCTTCAATGTCAAGAGTGGTCCCGAGATACCTATTAGTTGCGTCATTGTTTTTCTCCTATTTCGATTCAATTGGGGTTTCCAGCGAGTGGAAGATGTTAATGATTGGTTTCCATTCAATTAATGTCCCCAGCGAGTGGGAACACTCATGAAACCAAGTAAGTCATCATCCATGTATTTGTTTCCATTCAATTAATGTCCCCAGCGAGTGGGAACGTTGAGGGCCCCTTAACGGTTACAGTTACAGATACGTTTCCATTCAATTAATGTCCCCAGCGAGTGGGAACAGCATCTCTCCACAAGAAATGTATGAAAAACTGTTTCCATTCAATTAATGTCCCCAGCGAGTGGGAACTGAAATTTTCGATCCACTCGAGTGGCTCGATGGTTTTGACGTTTCCATTCAATTAATGTCCCCAGCGAGTGGGAACAAAATTCTAGAGTTGGCAATACCACCGAATCCAAACGATTTGTTTCCATTCAATTAATGTCCCCAGCGAGTGGGAACTTAACTCTATTCGTGGTAGTGGAGAGATTGGAGAGAAATGTTTCCATTCAATTAATGTCCCCAGCGAGTGGGAACGCCTTTAAGGAAAACACTTTGGTATACTTGTGAGTTACCGCGTTTCCATTCAATTAATGTCCCCAGCGAGTGGGAACAAAACTGTTGTATTTGAGGAGAAAGTTATGGAAAGGTTTCCATTCAATTAATGTCCCCAGCGAGTGGGAACACAGGAGTTAAATTAGCTGATACTAACTTAACTGTTGTTTCCATTCAATTAATGTCCCCAGCGAGTGGGAACGGCTTCTAAGCTAGTGACGAAGCTATAAGTCCCCATGTAAGTTTCCATTCAATTAATGTCCCCAGCGAGTGGGAACTGGAGGGTGATGGCATGAGAAACAATGCCACTTTTCATAGTTTCCATTCAATTAATGTCCCCAGCGAGTGGGAACAAGGATGCTTAATGAGAAATATGCTCAAGAAATAAAAGGTTTCCATTCAATTAATGTCCCCAGCGAGTGGGAACTAAATAATATTGGCAACTTAATCTTACTTGGAGGCCATAAAGGTTCCGTTTCCATTCAATTAATGTCCCCAGCGAGTGGGAACAACACGATATGATTCAATTGAATATCAAACAAATTAAATCGTTTCCATTCAATTAATGTCCCCAGCGAGTGGGAACCCCTCCATTTTAATCCCTTACCC
>ACYB01000010.1 GCA_000175855.1 Raphidiopsis brookii D9 | reverse complement strand
TGGTTTGAGACAGGGAACCCCACCTTTTTAATTAAGCTGTTTCAGACCAACCGCTACTTCCTCCCCAACCTAGAGCATCTGGAAGTAACCGAGGAGATTTTAAAGTCCTTTGAAATAGAACAAATCAACCCAGTTACCCTATTATTCCAATCAGGATATCTCACTATTGAGCGCAACTTTACCCGTCATCGACGTTCCATGTTTGCCCTAAAAATACCCAACATGGAAGTTCGTTTAACCTTAAACGACCAGTTTATCAACGTATACACAGGAATGGTAAATGAAAAGAGTGCTATTCAAGATATTCTGTATGAGTGTATGTGGAATGGGGATTTGGAATCAATAGTTAAGGCGGTAAAGCGTCTATTTGCGGGTATTCCTTGGCGTAACTTTACTAACAATCACCTAGCGGATTTCGAGGGCTACTACGCTTCTGTACTATATGCTTTCTTGAGTTCCTTAAATGCACGCATCATCCCCGAAGATATCACCAATTATGGTCAAGCGGACATAACTGCCATTTTGGGTGATCATATTTACGTGATGGAAATCAAAGTAGTAGATGGGGAGAAGGTGAAAGAGAACCTAGCTCTCAAACAGATACAGGAATGTAACTATGCACAAAAGTATAGAGGAGAACCAGGGAAAACAGTCCATGAAGTGGGGTTAATTTTCAGTCGCAGTAAGCGTAACCTCATTCGAGCAGATTGGGAATAAACTAGTGTAAGAATTTCTGAGAGAATACTAATGTTTTCTATAAGAATTTCATCTAATCTAACTAGTTGATTTCTTCAAGTCATACAGTAACTGCTGGTACCGAATGAGCTAAAATACTCATTACTTTCGGTAAATTATTTCAGATAATATTCAGTCAAATCAATTCACACAGTGCGATCGCATAGTTTCAAGAACGATAACATCACAATTTTGCTACCTTAGTAGTTTTAACGTAATTATAGATGAAACTACCATAAGGGCAGAAAGATTTCAAAATTGTTAAGAAAGTGCGTTAAAAAAATCTGCTAAAAAAATATGTTATGAAAGGAAAGGTTGTGTTAGAACGAATGTGTTAAATTAGAGTTCGTCATAATGAGAGAGGTTGTCTATGCCCATTAACCAAGTTAACCAAGAGGAATCAGATGTAATTGATTTACAGTTATACTGGATGATACTCAGACGTCGGTGGCTAGTAGTATTGTTAGTCATGGCTTCAGTATTAGGGGGGGCAATCTCCTACACTCTTTTCCAGAAACCAGTTTACCAAGCAAAGGGAAAACTTTTATTTGAGGGTGATCGTGTTTCTTCTTTAACCCGTTTGGGGGGACTGGCAGAATTAGCGCAACTTACTGGCGCTACTAGTAGTGGTGGTAGTGGACTAGAAAATGAAGCTGAGGTAATTCGCTCTCGGCCCATGCTTGAACAACTTGTTGAAACACTTGAGTTGCAGGATGATGAGGGAAAACCCTTAGATCCCGATGTGATTCTTGGTAACCTAAAACTCCAGACAGTTCGTGGCACTAATGTTATGGAGTTTACTTATGACAGTAAAATTCCTGATGAAGCAGCGAAAGTAGTAAATGGATTGATGAATGAATACTTATTGAGTAATATTGTTATTAATAACTCCGCTAGCGCAAAAGCAAGGCAAGTTTTAGCTAAAAAATTGCCTAGGGTAGAGAGGGAACTTGCTAAAGCAGAAACTGACCTGCGTCAATTTAAAGAAAGTAATGAGATTATATCTCTAGAAGCAGAAGCTGAGTCAGGTATGAAGAACGTCAGTACTGTAGACGCTGCGATTAATCAAGCTCAAGCTGAATTGGCTGTAGTTTATACAAGGTCCTCAGCTTTGCAAAACGAACTGCAGTTGAACAAACAGCAAGCCGTCCTAGTTAGTACTTTAAGTCAAATTCCAGGTGTACAAGAGGTACTGAAAGAGTACCAAAAAAACGAACAAGAGCTTGCTGTAGCCCAAACAACTTATACTAATGATAATCCTAAGGTTGTTAGCTTAACGGCCAAAGGGCAAGTCCTGAAAAAGCAACTACAAGAAAGAATATACCAGTCAGTTGGTAATGTTGGTGCTTTAGGGGAGAGGAGTTTGTACATGCCAGACTTAAAACAGGGGTTAACGGAAGAATTAGTTAAATCAGAAATAGAAAAGCTAACACTTTCTAGTAACATCAACGCTTTACAGAATGTGCTTTCCATTTATAAAAGAAGACTAACTAGCTTGCCGCGTTTAGGGCAACAAGAAGCAAGACTCAGGTTAAGATTGGAAATAGTAGTGACCACTTATAAACAGCTACAAAAGCAATTACAGGAGTTGGAAATATTGCAAGGGGAAACAACTGGTACTGCTAGAGTATTATCCAGTGCCTTAGTTCCCAAAAGACCTGTTTCTCCCAGAATACCCCTTAACATTGGTATAGGAGCAATTTTAGGTGTCATTTTGGGGGTGGGAACAGCGCTAGTATTAGAGTCTCTTGATAAATCCGTGAAGAATATTGAGGAGATCAATCGGTTATTAGATTTGCCCCTATTGGGGTCTATTCCCAACTTTGAAACAAAAAAACGCAAAAATAAAGGAGAATGGGAAGGTGAAGGGGATTTACCTTTATTTGATCAACCCTATTCACCCATCAGCAGATCTTTTCAAATACTGCAAACCAACCTGGGATTTGCTCGTGATCGGGAGTTGCAAGTAATGTTGGTCACTAGCTCTTCCCAGGGTGAGGGTAAGTCTTTCGTCTCAGCCAATTTAGCTGCAGCATTATCCTATCTGGGTAAAAGAGTCCTCATAGTGGATGGGGACTTACGTCGTCCCTGTCAACATCGGGTTTGGAAACTACCTAACTTTGTGGGACTATCTGAAATTTTGGCAGGCCGCACCCAATTAGGAGCATCCATTCAGGAAGTATCATCCATAAGCGTTTTAACAGCAGGTAATACTCCTCCCAATGCGTTGCAACTTTTAGACTCAGAGTCCATGGTAAATTTTGTCCAAAAAGTTCGTAACGAATATGACTTTATAATTATTGATACACCACCCCTAACTGCCGTAGCGGATGCCCTAGTGGTAAGTAAGTTAGTAGATGGAGTATTATTAGTGGTTCGTCCCGGTCGGGTAGAATCCTCAGCCGTGAGTGCTGCAAACACCCTACTAACTCAGGCTAAGGTGCCAGTGTTGGGTATGGTTGTCAATGGTGTCAGCGAGGAAAGTGGATATGGAGGATACCAATATTCCGGGTATTACACAGGTGATTATGAGGATTTAAAAGATAGCCATCAAGGTAATTCAGTTGGTCTAAAAAGATGATGAGGAGTTAGGAATCTTTCTTATGCTGCTGCGACCAGAACAACGTCTAAAAATAGACGATACCGATGACAACCTATTTTACGACTACCCACGATTGGTAACTCATGTTGATGATGGATTCATTCAGCAGCTAACTGACATATACCGTCAATACCTGCAACCCAAAACCTGCATTTTTGATATGATGAGTAGCTGGGTATCTCATCTACCACCAGAGGTAGATTTTGACTATGTGGAAGGGCACGGACTAAACGCTCAGGAACTAGCACGCAATCCTCGCTTAAATCATTATTTCGTCCAAAATATTAACGCCCAACCCCAGCTACCACTAGGGAACCAGGACTTTCACGCTGTGATCAATTGCGTTTCTGTGCAGTACATCCAATATCCAGAGGCTATATTTTCAGAAATTCATCGCATTCTCAAACCTGGTGGTGTGGCTATTATTAGTTTTTCCAATCGGATGTTCTATCAGAAAGCGATTCAAATCTGGCGTGATGGCACAGAATCATCCAGAGTAGAGTTGGTCAAACGTTATTTTGCCTCCGTGCCCGGTTTTACTACCCCCAAGGTAATTGCTACCAGAGCGAAAGCTCCCCATTTAATACAACAATGGTTGGGTCTAACTGGAGGAGACCCCTTTTACGCAGTGATAGCTCATCGAGCATCAAAGTAAAAATATTTAAAATTAGGTAGCATATCTTAGAGAATAGGAAAATAATAAGGAAATAATAAATTTTTACCTATAAATGATCACCCTGTATTAAATTGGTAATTGCTTCAACAAAAACCACAATAAATTACAATAATTCCAGGAGAATCAACATGAATTTATCCCGTGGGCGCAGGATATTGGCCAGCTTGCTACTGTGCATTTTACTATTAACAACAGCTTGCGCAGCTAAAGCACCTAGTCGTTTTGATGCAGTACAACAAGAAAGCACAAAGCAAAGAAGTGGTCAAGCAGTTTCTAAAAATGCTACCCAGGGTAGTAAATTAAATGCTTTCTTCCCTAAAAGTGAAGATGGCTACAATCGAGTTTATACCCAAGAGAAAAAGGGTTTCTCGGAGGCTAATTTGAAAAAAGGTGGTAAAGTGGTAGCACAGCTGGCCATTTCTGACACCACTAGCACTCCTGGAACGGCTTCAAAATATGCCAACAGCACCAAAACAATAGATGGTTATCCAGCAGTGGAACTGGGTAAAACCCAAACCTCTGTTTTGGTAGGTAGGTACCAAGTAAAAGTGATTTCTAAAGACCCATTATTTAACGCCAGCAACAGAGAAGATTGGATTGAAAAATTTGATCTTGATGGTTTATCAAAGTTGAAATAACCTTAATAAATAGCACAATAAGTAGCAAAATAGTACCATACCAATCAGGAGATTATTGTGAGCAAGCCAATTTTTGAACTAGTTGATGAGTTACCTACCAGTGGTTTAACTGTTTCTTTGTTGAACGCGTTGGACTTTGTTGCTCCTGGTGAATGGCAAAATACAGTAGGGTTTGTCAATACAATTAAAACTGTTACTGGTGAAACTGACGAAGATTTAATTCAAGCCATTGGTGAACGGGCAGTTTACCTTTTTAACGATAAATCTCAAGGTTATCAAACTGCCTTATGGCTGTATCAAACCGTAGATGGCACTGATAAAGCTTTGGGTGCAGCAGCTTTGGCAAATAAGGTTGGTGAACCATACCCTTATTTGGTTTCTTAAACTCTATCACCCCCAAACCCGATAAAGCCCAAACTATTGACCTCACCTTAAAAGTTGTGGCGGAATTAGTGGCTTTTTGTCAAATTAATGGCATTCCCGGTGATAGTATTGGCGATTTTGTAGCCGCTTTGGGGGAATATGCTGGTGAATCGCTAATTAGGATGGTAGCATTAATTTGTGTGGATGGTATTCTCCCCCTCGGTCCTGATTTTGTGCAAAAATCATTGTCTTTTCTCAGCAGTATGAATCCCCAGGAATTGGACCAAAATTCTACTTTTAGAAGCATTAAGGATGCAATCCCCGGAAATGGTACCGGTGGAAAAATAGACTTTATTGGTCAAAGTCTGGACTCTGTGCAGGGTTGGATGAATGGAATAGTTTCTGCTAATGCCTTAACTGCTCAAAAAGTCCTGAATAACATTAGCGGTTTTCTTGAGTTTGCTGATGATAAACTAGATTATGTAGCAGCCTTTTTAGACGTGTCCACCAACTATTATGAACACACAGGAACTCAAACTCTAGCTCGTCGCTTGATTGAACGGGCTCTGGCGGAAATATAAGTTACATTCATCCACAATCATCTCTTGTAACCATAACCATCTGGACGAAGCCAGAATGCCTAGGAAGCATTCTGACTAAAGCTGTACAAGCTAAAATGGTATCTCGTCCGGATTAGGTGTTGGCTGAATCACTGCTTGAGGACTGGGATCCAAGGTGGTTACTGAACGTGCGGTTTCTTCTACCACTGGAGTTGGAGTGGGTCTACTTGCTTGATAGTTAGGGGTCTCTTGGGGAAGTTGTCCAGCTGGTTGGCTAGTTCCCGTATTTTTGGTGACAGGGTGAATTTTTTGGACTGTCAACTCAGCGCGTTTTTCTTTAAACCCTTCAGGACGATCAAAGGTGTTCATTCCCAGACGACCCTCTAAAATTACCCGGTCACCTGCATGATAATTCTGATGAATATCCTTGGCTAAATTTCCCCAACCTACAACTTTCAAGGGATGGGTAGGGTCATCAGCACGGGATCCTGGTACATGAACTATCATCTCTGTGACTTCCAACCCCTCTGTTGTGTGTCTCAATTGAGGTTCGTTATAAATCTCTACCGTTAAAATACAATTGTTCATAAATCCATCCAGTTAATTACCTCACTAAATCTTTGACCAAGTAGAAATCAAAAGAACCTAGAACCTAGTCTCCAGTAATGGAGAGTTCACCTACCCAAATTCTGGGACAAACTCCCCCCGGTGTTAATTCTGGTTCTTTCTCTATGTAAACAATAGATTTCAATAGTTCTAGAAAATCTCCCGCCACAGTTGCTGAATCAATGCTGATTTTTTCGCCCTTGTTCACTAACCAACCATCAAAGGGTAAGGAAAAAGAACCTTGTAAAGCTTTAACACCCGCATGAAGAGCCTGTAAATCATCAATCAGTATCACATTTTCTACTGTTTGTAAACTGAATTCTTCTTCAGTTGTATTAGCAGCAAACACATGATAAAAATTAGGACTGACAGTTACTTTAGCACCAATGCTGGCATTACCTGTAGGTTGAGCATTGAGTCTTTTGGCGGTTCCCGCACTGTGTAAAAAACTGGTTAAAATTCCCTTTTCTATTAGCCTTATTTGACGGGTAGGTGTCCCTTCTCCATCAAAGGTTTCCGCTCCTACATTAGCTGGATGTAAGGTATCATCATAAACTGAAAGTAAAGGAGAGGCAATTTGCTTACCTAGGTCATCTACCTGGGATAAACTTTGATTATCCAGAATATTTTGGGCATTAAATAAATTAGAGAAAGCACCCAATAAACTCAAAAAAGCTTCAGGAGAAAAAACTACCTGATATCTACCAGTTTTAACTTTTTGGTAATCCAAATGACTGATAGTTTTATCTGCTGCTTCTTTGATGCAACCTGCAATATCTAAATTGCCTAAATTTTCCTTTACCCGATAAGCACCAGCACTGCGAGGTTTTTTCCCTTCTTGTTCTGTTTTACTGTATAAATAAATTGAGGCTAAGGAGTGAGACTCTTTTCTTAATGCACCATTACTATTGAGATAGAACCGCTCTACGTCTCGTTGAGATAAGCCATTATAAGGTACACCACTAATTGCAGGGTGGGAGTCTAAAAGTTCTTTTTCTGCCAATAGCAGTTTGTCAATCAGTTCAGAAACAGGTGCTTGAGCAAATCTCTCTTTGGGTGTACTTTCAATGGGTAATGTTGCTTCTGGACTAAAGTCAGGAACATTTTCCTTCACCCCGAAGAAACTGGCTTCATAAGCAGTTTGCAAGGCTAATTCTAAACCTTTGGGATCCACATCTGTGGTGCTGGTAACACCCATTGTATTCTCCTCGTTCCAAACCCTAACTGTGACCCCAGAACGATTAGAAGCTTTTACCTGCTTAGGTTCTCCTTGGTCAACTTGTACGCTAGTGTCATCTACAGTTGAACCATAAATATCGAATTTTTCAATACCCAGTTTTCTAGCGGTTTCCTGGGCGTTTTTAGCGACTTGTTGGATATTAGACATGAGACTTCTAGTATTTAAACTTTGTTATTGTTTATTGATAAGTGCTTCCAGTTCAAACTATCTCCCCCCCACGGTAATGGAATCTACCTTAATATGTGGTTGTCCTACTGTGGTGTAAATGCTACCACTCACAGAACCGCAAAAACCAGGTGCTAATTCTAAATCCTGGGAACAAAGGGAAATTTTGTTCATGATTTCCTTAGCTTCTCCAATTAGGGTAGCGCCCTTTAAAGGTTTGGTGACTTTCCCATTTTCTATGAGATACGCCTCATCAACGCTAAAATTAAACTGCCCAGTTGCACCTACACTACCTCCACCCATCTTTTTACAGTAAATACCCCTGTCAATGGAAGCAAATAAGTCCTCATTAGTGTATTCTCCGGGAGCAATATAAGTATTTCTCATGCGACTGGCAGCAGCAAAGGTATAATTTTGACGACGACCACTACCTGTTCTCGGGTGTCCAGTTCTCATAGACCCGGTTCGATCAGCTAAGAAGTTTTTGAGAACTCCTTTTTCTATGAGTAATGTTCTTTGAGCTGGCATCCCCTCATCATCCATGTCAATGGTGCCAAAAGCATTATCTGATCTCCCTTCATCCCAAGCTGTTAGACTTTCATGGGCAATTTTCTCGCCCTTTTTATCCGCAAATGGGGTAGTTTTTCTTTCTATTTGGGTGGTTTCTAGTAGGTGTCCACAAGCTTCATGAAATATTACCCCTCCAAAGTGATTGGCCATGACAATGGGATAATTTCCTGATTCCACGTAATCAGCATAAAGCATTTTACCAGCTGATTCAGCAATTTGGTCAGCTGACTGTTCATAATCCCAGCTTTTGAGGAAGTTAGGATCGCTGGTATTGCCTGCTCTTTCACTGATGGAAGTACGATGAGATCCGTCAGCACATAGGAGGCTAAAACCTGCAGATTGGGTCAAGCGAATATCTCGAGCAAATGTACCATCACTAGCTGCAACTAATACTTCTTGCCAATCACGAAAATAGCTGGCACGACGAGACTGAATGTGAGTGGCTTTTTTATGCAATTGGGCTGTGCCCTCTAGCAATATTTCCCCCATCTCTCGGATTGTGGCACATAGGGGTAACCAACTGTCTTTCCGTCTTTTATTGCCATAGTCTCGGAACAATTCCAGGTAGATTTCAGGGACGAAGGCATTTGATATGGGTAATTGTAAGCCTAGTATGGAAAGTGCCTTTTCCAAGGCTGCTTTTAAACCCGCAAAGGTGAGATTGTTGGTGCTAACATAACAATCCCCTTTACCATGGAATATTCTCACACCCGCACCTGTGCTGAAACTAGGTGAAATACTGGTGATAATATCTTCTTCTGCTAAACAACTAATGTAATTACGACGCTCTAAAAAAAACTCCACAAAGTCCGCACCAGCAGCGCGCCCCAAACCCAATAGAGTTGCTAATGGAGCTTCCCATGTCTGGTCAAAACGTTCCGTGGTAGATGAGTAATTTAAGTTAGGGATTTGAGAGGAAATAAGTAAGGTATTTATAAGCATGTATGGCCTCGCCTACTGGCTTTGTGTGGAAAATATCCATTTACATTCTAGTTATATTCTAACAATTTTTTAATCTATCAGCATCACCTACAAGGATGTGATAGTTCCTGTTGTAGGTGAACTGGCACTGGCATATTCTTTGATTGGCATTCTACCTGCCAGATATGCTATTCTCCCCGCTGTGGTGGCTAAGTTCATAGCATACGCCATTGCTGGTGCATTTTGCGCCAGGGCGATCGCACTATTAACTAATAAGGCGTCAGCTCCTAACTCCATGGCTTGTGCTGCTTCTGAAGGTGAGCCAATTCCCGCATCTACCACTACTGGTATTTTACTATTTTCTATGATAATCTGAATATTGGTACTGGTTTTTAATCCTTGTCCTGAACCTATGGGAGCTGCTAAGGGCATGACTGTAGCACATCCTACCTCCTCTAAGCGCTTTGCTAACATTGGATCGGCATTAATATAGGGTAAAACCGCAAACCCTTCTTTTACCAACTGCTCTGCTGCTTCTAAGGTACCAATGGGGTCGGGTAGCAAGTATTTAGGATCAGGTATCACCTCCAATTTGACAAAGTTATTATCTTCTTGTCCTAGCAATTTAGCCATTTCTCTACCTAAGCGAGCTACTCGAATGGCCTCCTGGGCAGTTTGACATCCAGCTGTATTGGGCAACATCCATATTTTACTCCAATCTAAAGACTCTGCTAAACCTTCATGTCCAGGAGCATTAGTTTGCACCCTGCGCACGGCTACAGTAACTATTTGACAACCACTAGCATTAACGCTTGCTTGCATTTCCTCCATACTGCGATATTTTCCTGTCCCGGTCATTAATCTGGAATGGAAGACCTTGTGACCAATCTTTAATTCTGAATCTATCCGGTTGAATTCTGGAAATTTTAAGTATGAATTACTAGCTTTGCTGTCAGTAAAATTAGCGGAATGAGTGAATGGTATGTTAGGCACAGGTAAATTTTCAAAGCGGGAGTAACGGAAATGGCTAAGCAGGGGATCGGGTTTTTGGGACACAATCAGGTCAGCTACTAGTTTGGCTGTCACTGGTGCTAACAAAACCCCATTGCGATAATGACCGGTGGCCATGGTTAGGTTTTGACAGTAACTTTCACCCAAAATGGGCAATTCATCGGGTGTAGCTGGACGGAAACCCCACCACATTTCCTCTAGGGAATAATCTGCTAAGGACGGGTACAAACGGGTGCACTGACTGAGCAAGTTTTGAATCCCCGCTGCTGTGTTATTCGCTGTAAACCCCACCTCTTCCACGGTAGCGCCCACAATAATAGAACCGTCTTTTCGAGGGACAATATAAACATTTTCACCATACAACACTCTTGTTAGAGGTATTTCTTGTAAAATTCCTGGCACGCGCAACCGCAACATTTGTCCTTTACAGGGACGCACTGGTAAAGGTAACAATTGATTTGACCAAGCACCAGCAGCTAGAATGTAGTGACCAGCATGGAATAAACCTTTGTTGGTTTGAACCCCCATAATCTGGGACTGTTGCTGTAGGATTGCCTCCACAGTAACTCCATCCCGGAACTCAATCCCTAAAGACTCTGCTGCTGAGCGCAAAACCTGAATTAGGGACTGATTATTCACCTGTCCATTTTCGGGGTACCACCAACCACCAATTATATCCGCTCCTAAACCCCGTTGATATTGCTCAATTGTTGATTTATCCAACCAGTAACCTGGGGAATGACTTTGATTATTTGGTTTTTGACTCACGGGAGCAACCACACCACAAGGCCAATAACCCGTACTCAACCCTGTTAACTCTTCCAACTTACTAACCCATTCTGGGTATAAGTAAAGCGATCGCTTGCTCAGGGTCAACATGGCTTCATTGGCTATGTTTTCAGCATCAGGAGCCAACATACCTGCCGCTGCATGACCAGCTGCTTCAGTAAAGTTACGACATAAAACTGTAACATTTTCACCCCTCAACTTCAACTCTACGGCACAGGCCAACCCAATAACGCCACCACCAATAATTAAAATATCCGTATTCATTACTCAGTATTTATTTAGCTATTATTAGCTATTAGTTGACAATTTCCATAATAAATTAAGTGAAACATTAAATTTTAGACTGGGGGCTTTAGCCCCCTAAGGTAGATTACACCTTATATAATTACTTTACTACCACAAAGCACGAATAGGTCGTTTGTTTCGATTAATTTTAACAGATTCCGATCCATTATTTATATCAGAGCTAGATCCATCACTGTTGTTCAGATCTTGGGTGGTACTAGAATCTCTGGGTGAACCGGTGGTAGAATTGCTTTGAGCCACCCTAGCACCTCTGGGAGTATTGGGAACGTCACCGGGGATATCCGTGTTATTGGCACTTTCCGAATTGTTTTGATTATTTCTATTAGCAGATTCCCCATCTTCTCCCGGATCAGATGTGTTAACATTAATATTAGCTGGGAGAACGCCGGAAGCACGCCTTTCTGGAGGAACATTAGCAGACTGGTCTCCACCCATAGGAAAGTTAATCCCCAATAGGGTGCCCACTAGGATTGCCACGCCTCCAGCCATTAAAACTAATGGTGTCCATTTACCCATCTTGTTTATCTCCTTTGTAAGTTTCCGTTGACTTCTCCCCGAGCTAAAGCGACGGGGATTCATTAGAATCTTGCTTAGACAGAGACTTGTTACTCGAATCGTGCCACAAGCGTACTCTAATTGGCGCAGTCAAAGACGCCTTACTGACTCCATCTAGAACTAGTCCAAATATTGTCGATACTTTTCTAATTATGCTGGCTGCGCCTTGGCAGTCAGCTTACGTGTCATTTTCAAACTACCTAAAGTCCAGATTTGACAGGCCAATATACAATATAATTGACAAAGCCGCCCAGGACCTACAACTGTACACCTTTGTCAACTATACTGTCAACTTAGGAAAGTCTCACACCAAATTGTACAGTGATGAGAAAACATAAAAAATAGGTAGTAGTTTACCCGATCTTTGCTTTATGACCAAAGCTCTCTCCACAGCAATTCTAATCTATGACACCACTCTCCGAGACGGCAGTCAACGGGAAGGTTTGTCATTATCTATACAAGATAAATTATGTATTGCCCATAAACTGGATCAATTAGGTGTACCCTTTATAGAAGGTGGTTGGCCAGGCGCTAATCCTAAGGATATAGACTTTTTTTGGCAAGTGAGGAAAAATCCCCTACAGCAAGCTCAACTAGTGCCCTTTTGCTCCACCCGTCGTCCTTTTTCCCAAGCTATTAATGAACCCATGCTAGAACCGATTTTAGCTGCGGGTACAACTTGGGTGACAATTTTCGGCAAATCTTGGGATCTACACGTTACAGAGGGTATTAAAACCTCTTTGGATGAGAATTTGTCCATGATTGGTGATACCATCGAGTATTTACGTTCCCAAGGGAAGCGGGTAATTTATGATGCCGAGCATTGGTTTGATGGGTATAAGCAAAATCCAGATTATGCCTTGCAGACCATCAAAATAGCTGCTCAGTGCGGTGCTGAGTGGTTGGTTTTGTGTGATACTAATGGTGGAACTTTCCCCCAGGAGGTGTCTCAAATTGTTACTATCGTTGGCAAGTCAATTTCTGACTGGTCATCAAATGCCCATATTGGTATCCATACTCACAATGACGGAGAAATGGCAGTTGCTAATGCTATTACAGCTGTAATGGCGGGAGCCACAATGGTTCAAGGGACGATAAATGGTTATGGTGAACGCTGTGGCAATGCTAATCTCTGTTCTTTAATTCCCAACTTACAATTAAAATTAGGTTATAATTGTATTGGGGAACATCTACTAGGTCAACTAACACCCACAAGTCGTTTTGTCAGTGAAGTAGTTAATTTGGCACCGGATGACCACGCGCCCTATGTAGGACGTTCGGCTTTTGCCCATAAAGGTGGTATTCATGTTTCAGCTGTAGAGCGCAATTCTCTTACTTATGAACATATCCAACCAGAGCAAGTGGGCAATCTCCGTCGAATTGTGATTTCTGAACAAGCTGGGGTGAGTAATGTTTTAGCCAAGGCGAAAACTTTGGGCATGGAATTAGATAAACACGACCCGAAAACCAAGGAAATTCTCAGACGCATTAAGGAACTAGAAAATGAAGGCTATCAGTTTGAGGCTGCAGAAGCTAGTTTCGTCCTGTTAATGTATGAAGTATTAGGACTCAAACAACAGTTCTTCGAAGTCCAAGGTTTTCGAGTACATTGTGATCTAGCTGACGGAAAAAACATCACCAACTCCCTAGCGACAATTAAGGTAGCAGTGGGGGGAGAAAATATTTTGGAGGTAGCAGAAGGAAATGGTCCTGTTGCAGCTCTAGATTCAGCGCTGCGTAAAGCGCTGTTAAATTTTTACCCTCAAATTGCCGAGTTTGAACTGACAGACTACAAAGTCAGAATCCTCAATGGTAATGTGGGCACTTCTGCTAAAACCCGTGCCCTAGTGGAATCTGGTAATGGTCAAGCACGTTGGGCAACTGTGGGAGTCTCGACTAATATTTTAGAAGCTTCCTATCAAGCAGTAGTGGCCGGTTTAGAATATGGTTTGTTAGTACATTTTCCCTCCTCCGTTCCCTACTGTAAAATTTGAGTTTACCCATCTACATTAGCATTTCTACCAGGTAGGATCGGTAAAAAGATGTATGGTTAATTCCTCCGTAACTGGAGGAACAGGTGTAATGCAGGCACGGATAACTTCACCATCACCCAATTCCACAGTACAAGCATGACAAGTCCCCATTAAACAACCGGTGGGTATGCACACGCCTGCTCTTTCTGCCACATCTAATAGGGATTCTCCTATTGTGGCTTTAACGGTAACATTATCTGGTAAAAAGCGAATATTAATCGTCATGGTCAGTAGAAAGGTGAGATAAAGCGAGGGGAATCAGATTTAAATGGCTTTCAATTTCAGTAGCTAGGGAATCTAAAATCTTTTCTCTGTGTTCTCCGTAATTGGCAACACCAGTGGGCAAAGACTTGAGACCGCGCTGTTGACGAAGACGATTTAGCCAACTGCGTCTCCAAGCTCCGTTATCAAAAATTCCGTGTAAATAAGTACCCCAAATTGATTGACAATTATCTACTAAACCTAAATTAGCATCATCAAATAGAGGTTGACAGGGGGATTCACGAGTGGATTTATCAGTGGGTTCTTCCACGCGAGAACGTCCTTGGTGAATTTCAAATCCCCGTATGGGTAGACCCATCTGGGGATAATTGGAAATTACCTGACGCTGACGAGCGGTTTTTTGTCCTGTAATTATGGTTTTAATTGGCAATAGGTTTAATCCCTGATATTTCCCAGGTGGACCCTCGATTCCTTCTGGATCTGCTACTGCTTGACCTAACATTTGAAACCCACCACAGATACCTAAAACTGTACCTCCACTGGCCGCATATTGTTGAATTGCTTCCGCCATACCACTTTTTTGCAGCACAATTAGATCTGCTATGGTGGTTTTTGTCCCTGGAATAATTACCGCATCAGGATATCCTAACTCCTGTTTAGGACTTATATATTTCACCGATATTG
The DNA here is from genome assembly GCA_000175855.1 of Raphidiopsis brookii D9. Taxonomy (GTDB): domain Bacteria; phylum Cyanobacteriota; class Cyanobacteriia; order Cyanobacteriales; family Nostocaceae; genus Raphidiopsis; species Raphidiopsis brookii. The sequence continues at coordinate 46,787 of ACYB01000010.1, read as the reverse complement.
TTGGTTCCGATTCCAATGGATCAAAGTCGGTGAAATTAGCAATTCTTGGTAATCGGATAACTGCTATGTTCAAATCAGATTGAAATTTTTTACTGGATTTGCGATCCAATAAGTCTAGGGAATCTTCTGCGGGGAATATTTCTGAAATGTATGGTATCACCCCAATTACTGGAATTCCCGTCCGTTCTTCTAACCATGTAATTCCCGGATCCAGCAGAGAACGCATTCCTCGGAACTTATTGATAATTATTCCCTTGATTAGATCTCGTTCCTCTGGTTCTAACAATTCCAGGGTACCAACCACATGAGCAAAAGCTCCACCTCTATCAATATCAACTACGAGAATAGTGGATGCTCCCAGATATTTGGCTACCCGCATGTTAGTTAGGTCTCGATGCTTGAGATTAATTTCTGCAGGACTTCCAGCACCTTCACAAACAATCAAATCAAATTCCGAGCTTAATTGTTTTAGAGACTCTTGGATCGTTTGCCAACCTATTTCAAAATACTGTTCATAATAATCCGTAGCACTAACCTTACCTACAACTTTTCCCTTAATAATGACCTGAGAAGTCATATCTCCTTGAGGCTTGAGTAAAATTGGATTCATTTCTACCATTGGAGGTATTTTAGCTGCCCAAGCTTGTACAGCTTGAGCGTAACCTATTTCTCCACCATTGGCCGTGACATAGGCATTTAAAGCCATATTTTGACCTTTAAAGGGAGACACTCGCCATCCCTTTTGAGAAAAGATACGACACAAAGCTGTTGTGATTAAGGACTTACCCGCGTGGGATGTTGTTCCCACCACCATAATTGATTTCATACTTCCATCCGGAGTTTAGATTGACGGTAGACGCAACCAACGAGTTATAGCATCCTGCAGGCGATCGCCCCATGAAGCTGTAGTCCAGGGTTGGTGGGCAAATTTTTCCACCAATTGATGACCAAGGGGTGTGAGACGAAATCGATCAGTGATTCCTTGTCCATCAACTTCTCGACGCAATACCCCGACTTCAATCAACCAACCCAAAGCATTATCACATCTTAACCCTGAGAGACTAACTTGGGTATAACCCTGTTGGACACCATTTACCGTAGCGATCGCTCCTTGGGGAATACTTTGACTTTGCATATCTCGAAAGAGTTTGAGGCGAAAGGGTGAACAAATGAGGGCTCGCTCTGCTCTGGATAGTGTTTTTCGAGTATACACAAAGGATTTAGGATTTGGGGAATTTACCATATTCATAAGTTTAACTGGGGAAGGACAAGCTCCATGACTTTGATCATCAGGACACACTTCCTAACCTACATGATAAGCTAAATTTAATCGGTCACCTAGTGTTCACAATGCAGGAATTTCAGTCGCGAGTAGTTTCCCAAGAAACCCATCTAAGTCGCGCTCGTGCCAGCATCAAACAAACTCTGTCTTGGTATACCTATCTTCGTAAATCAGGACACTTATCGTCTAAACCAGACTTGGCAAGTTTGATTAAACCTCAAATAGAAATACTCAATGCTACCCTGCACAAGCTGGACTCAAATCTGATCAAAATAGCTGCTTTTGGTCTGGTCAGTCGTGGTAAGTCTGCTGTGTTAAATTCCCTCCTGGGGGAAAAAATCCTGGAAACAGGACCTCTTAATGGTGTCACTCAATGGCCCCGCTCCCTCCGTTGGCAACCAGGTATTAAGGTATGTGTTGAATTAATTGATACCCCTGGTTTGGATGAAATCAATGGAGAAATTCGCGGGGAAATGGCTCGCACTGTGGCACAAAAGGCTGATTTAATTCTATTTGTTGTATCCGGAGATATTACTAGAACGGAGTACCAAGCTTTACTGGAATTACGACAAGCCCAAAAACCTCTGATTTTAGTGTTTAATAAAATAGATTTGTATCCAGATACTGATAAAAGCACAATCTATCGCAATTTACAAGTTTTAGGAGCAGCTACGGACGGTCAGCAAAGTGATCCGTTATTACCAGATGAGATTGTGATGGTAGCTGCTGAACCTGCACCCATGGAAGTCAGGGTGGAATATGCAGATGGTAGGATCAGTTATGAATGGGAAACCCCCAAACCTCAAGTACAACAGCTAAAGCAAACTATTCTGAATATACTAAATCGGGAAGGGCGATCGCTTTTGGCTTTGAATGCACTGGTACAAGCTAGGGAATCGGAAGCAATTATGGCGGAAAAAACCTTGCATTTTCGTCAACAAGAAGCAGAGGAGTTGATTTGGCGATTCTGTAAATATAAGGCCTTAGCTATTGCTCTAAATCCCATTGCTTTTTTAGATGTTATTGGTGGTCTAATTACTGATTTAGCTTTAATTCGTTCTTTGGCTAGATTATATTCCCTCCCTATGACTAGCTATGAAGCGACTAAGTTATTAAAAAGTATCCTCTTGAGTTCTGGAGGTCTATTACTTTCAGAAGTAGCTAGTAATCTAGTTCTGGGCATGGGTAAAAGTGCAGCAGCAGTAACTGGTGAAAATTCTATAAACATTACTACTTTTGCTGGTGGTGCCCTGGCCCAGTCTGGTGTGGCTTCCTACGGTGCTTATGCTGTAGGAAAAGCCGCACAAGTATATTTAGAAAATGGTTGCAGCTGGGGAAGGTTAGGTGCTAACACTGTAATTGAGGAAATTTTGACCCAGGTAGAAAAAAATACTATTTTGTACCGGTTGAAGCAAAAAATAAAGAATAAAATAAATTCTTAGTCTCTATTACTCATCCATACACCGAAAATTCAGAAGGTGATTGAGAGAGTGACCCAACCACTACCGGGGAAACGTTTTCAAGCACTGTTGGAATGTTAATTGTGGATGTTGACTTTAGTCTCAATCTTCGTCCCAGGTTTCTACTGCTAATAGATCCCCGATGGGATCTTGCATACTAAAACCAAAGTCTAGTAGCTCTTGTTTCCAGTATTTCCATTCATCAGCATATAGAAAGGCAATCTTCCATATACTGTCACTAGGCTTGATAATATTCGATTCTACTAATGATTGAACATTACGCTGCAATTTCACCATGTGGTGAATCACTTGTTGAGTCATAACCAAAGATTGTGTTCAGATTTTATTTATTGAAGTAAATGCTCAGTTAAAACTGTGCAATATTTGAGGTTTTCAAACCCATAACAGCTATTTGAAGCCGGTGTAGGTTGGGTTTCTGGTTACTGGCAAATTTGTTTTGAGCAAATTTGTCTTAGGATTGATGATTACCCGTGTTTGAGCTTTCTTAATGGCGGTAGACAGAGATTTGTTGAGGAGTCCATGGAGGACCGTCTTAGACTGATTTAAACAACTTGCAACTTGTGCTGGTCTTGTTAGGGGTTTGTTTTAGCATTGCGGTTGCTTTTAACAGTCCCTCAATAGTTTCGAGGTTAATTCCTGATAACTAAAATCCTATTGTAAACTATGCTATTATTTTGGTCAAGAGAAAAATAATCCATTGACTTCTCCCAGCGCTAAAGCGACGGGGATTAATTAGAATCTTGCTGGGACAGAGACTTCTTACTCGAAGCCTGCCACAAGCGTACTCTAAATTGGCGCAGTCAAAGACGCCTTACTGACTCCATCTAGAACTAGTCCAAATATTGTCGATACTTTTTTAATTATGTTGGCTGCGCCTTGGCAGTCAGCATTCATTAAGATGCCGTATGGGCGATTTTTCTACCATTAAGTTTCGGCTTTAACTCTCATAGCATATCATACAAAATTCCTACAAATTGACAATCTTTAGCTTTTGTACGGTAATTACTACCACAGGCTATCAAAAGGGAGAGTCGGAACCCCTTAAAGGGGTTCCGGCTCAAATTGGGGTTTATTTTATTATTTCATGGTGGTCATATTTTTTGTATCATCACATTTGGCTTGGGTAGAATCCAGAATGGGAACAACAACAGGGTGAATTTGCTGCACTTGTTCAGTTTGACAGGCAACAGATTGGGTTTGTCCGGTTGCTGACAAGACCGTTACTCCACCACTAAACCCTTTGAGGGAGTTAGGGTCCTTAGCACTTGCTGTAAGGTTGGTAATAGTGCCACTCCCCCAATAGTGTAATTGTAAAACTCTGTGGATGGGGGAATGATAATTGATAACTGGTTAAGAGTGGTAGCAAACCCGGTATTTTCTAGCCTGTATAGGGTTTGGGCTTTGTTAAAGGAACTGATATAGGTTTTAGCCTCCGATTCCTTAGCTTTGTTAGCTTGGTTTAAAAAAGAGGGTAAGGCGATCGCGGACAGTATACCAATAATGACAATAACCACTAGTAGTTCTAGCAGAGTAAAACCTTGAGCTGTTTTGTCCCTAATCAGGATATACTGGAGTAGTTTAACCTGGAGTTTGGTTTTCATAGTAGCTTGTTGGTAATATCATTCTGATTTATTTATACCAAAAAACAAAAGGATTTGGGTAATTTTCTGTTATTGCAGCCAAGGAAAAGTTGATGATATGGAGTGATATTATCAATGGTTCACATAACCGTTAAAATTTAAGCCTACTTTTGATATAAGAGGTTGGGCACAGGCATTATTCTGTTATACTATATTCAGTAGAGTGTAGTCAATATGAGTTGGGATAAAAATAATGACCAAGTCGACAGTAGAAAACGCGGAAAATCTAGTGATTATTGGTTCTGGACCAGCTGGATATACAGCAGCTATTTATGCTGGAAGAGCCAATTTAAAACCGATTGTGTTTGAAGGATTTGCAACAGGTGGTTTACCTGGTGGTCAACTAATGAGTGCGATTCGTTGATCTGAAATCAATCCTAATTACGAGTGCAGATAATAGTTGTAGAATAGCTACAACTTGCATAATCGAACATTAGATTGAGGGATAGGTCACTGGGTGGAATAAACCCAGATAACTTAATCTTCGTGAAGGTGAACCTGAACATTGTTGAATATCAGGTAATTCCTTCCCCCAAGGTGCATGGGTGAAAGCATATCCCCCATTGGAGAGACTAGCCATCAAACGAATGAAGCGGGGATAAACGGAGGTAACCTATAGAGTCCGACTGGGAATCCCTTCTAGCACAGTTAGTCATGAACAGACCTAGGGGTCAAACTTTCGACAGAACCATCGTAATGACCAATAAGCCAACTAAAATGGGAATGGTGAAGAGGGTTGGAAAATTCATTATTTGCAACCTTGCACCCTAGAAGTAACCCGGTGGAGAGAGAGGTTCTAAAACTAACGCCAAACGGAGATTAGGAACGAAGTAACCTCTATGTTAGCTCTTGAGTTGAGGTCGAAAACTTGAGTAGGTGCTAACCGCAAGCAACATAGTAGGAGGGATTGTCTAAGAAGCATTGGCCTTTGGGAGAGCCAAAGGATAAGCTGACGTAGACACGATGGGTTGGAATGTATGGTTTTAAGTAGCAGTAAAAATGTCCAAGGCCGAAAATAACTTGAGGATGGAATGGAAAAACAAATGGGTCAGTTCCCGGGGAAATTGGGTCAGATGTAAACTGGCAAGAAATTCCCTGGAAAAAACTGGAACGTCATGTTTTTAAGCTGCAAAAGAGAATATACAAAGCCTCGCAGCGTGGGGATGTCAAAACGGTTCATAAGCTCCAGAAGCTGTTAATTAAATCTTGGTCAGCAAGATGTATTGCTGTGAAGGGGGTATTTCCACCAAACCAGGGTGCTAAATCTTTCTCTCCTGAACAAAAACTGGTCTTGGCTGAGGAAATCTCTGTTATTGCCAAATCACTACTGGTTAGGAAAATCTTTCTTTGGTTGTGTTTGCTATATATAACCAGGCTCTAACTTTGCTTATTAGTATGGCTATGAGTCCAGAATGGGATGCAAAGTTCAATTTGGGTTTACACGAGGCTAATTCTGATATTTCTTGTTATAATGCTGTTAGGTCTATTCGCAGGGAAGTGGTAAAAAACCTAAGTATGTTTTAGCTGGTGAGTTGGAAGAAAGTTTCCAGGGGGTTAACCCTGAATATTTCCTCAAGCAGCTTAATACTTTTCCATTGCTGGGGAAACAAATCAAATTATGGTTGAAGTTGGGTTTTCTCAATCACCAACAATTTTCCCTACCTTCCCTTTTATTGGGTGCAGCTCTGGGGGAATTGGAACGGAGGATTAATTGGTCCTTGACTAGTCTAATAGCTGATTCTAATCAAGCTGGTATTACTACTTCTAGCTGTGATGTAATTCCTCACTTTGTTAAGCACAGAGGTGGATTTGTACTGGTGCATCAGGAATTGGAAGTGATTATTCTGTGTGAGCATATTATTACTCAATGGCTATCAGAAGTGGGTTTAGAGCTAAAAGGGGAAGGGATAAGGGTCTCCCACAGTCTCTATGATTATCAGGGAAATGTGGGTTGTAACTTTTTGGGGTTTTATATTAGACAGTTTGTCGCTCAAGACAAATCACATGATAAATCATCTCAAAACTCCGATTTAGGCTCCCCCCATTATAACACCAGCTATAACACTTTGATTTCTATTAGTAAAGAAAGCCTAGAACACCATACTCAGTCCCTGGGAGCGATTATTGACCAGCACCGATCCGCTAAACAATCGGTGCTAATCAGTAGGCTTAATCCCTTAATTGAACGCTGGACAAAATACTACTCTCCCCTAATAAGCGATCGCATTTTTGGCAAGGTAGATTTTGAGTTGCACTCTAAACTAAGAGCTTGGTCACGACGAAGACACAACCAAAAAGGTAAGAGATGGATTAGTAAAAAATACTGGTCAATCTGCAAAGAGGGTTGGAGATTTTGTCATCAGAACTCGGAGGGTAAAACCTACGAACTGATGAAGCACCAATATATCCACCAAGATTTGAAATTAAGGAAGCGTGAAAGGAGATCTGAATAAGTATTAATCCCCAGGTAAAAGCTGTTAAAAACAGTATGCTAGGTAGACAAGACAAGTCCCACCCCATTGAGGAGCCGTGTGAATTGAAAAATTCACGCACGGTTCTGAAGACGAGTCAAAAGGGTGACCTTTTGGTTTAGTTTAACCAACCACAGAAGTAGAAAATTTTCCGGGATTTCCCCAGGGAATCACTGGACCAGATTTAATGACTAATATGAAAGCCCAAGCGGAACGCTGGGGGGCAGAATTGTACACAGAGGATGTGATATCCGTTAATTTAAGTCAGCGTCCTTTTATTGTTCGTTCTTTAGAAAGGGAGGTAAAAACCCATAGTTTAATTATTGCGACTGGTGCAACTGCTAAACGTCTGGGTTTACCCAGTGAAGACCAGTTTTGGAGTCGGGGAATTTCCGCTTGTGCCATTTGTGATGGTGCAACCCCTATTTTTCGAGGTCAAGAGTTGGTGGTAATTGGTGCTGGTGATTCCGCAGCGGAAGAAGCTGTTTACCTCACCAAGTATGGCTCTATAGTGCATTTATTGGTGCGTTCTGATAAGATGCGTGCTTCTAAAGCTATGCAGGATCGGGTTTTAAGTAATTCTAAAATCAAGGTTCACTGGCATACAGAAGCGGTAGATGTAATCGGTAAGGAGAAAATGGTAGGGGTGCAAGTGCGTAACAACCACACGGGGGAAGAAAATACTATTCCTACTAGGGGTTTATTTTACGCCATAGGACATAAACCAAATACAGAGCTATTTCAGGGACAATTGGAGCTAGATGAGGTAGGTTACATTGTCACCGGACATGGAAGTGTGGAAACTAGTTTGGAGGGGGTATTTGCTGCTGGTGATGTTCAAGACCATGAATTTCGTCAAGCAATTACCGCTGCGGGTACTGGTTGTCAAGCAGCACTATTAGCAGAAAGATGGTTATCATTAGGGGGTTTAATTCAGGAATTCCATCAAACCCAATCGGAACCAACTCCAGAATCCACAACACAACCCCAGCAAGAAACTCCCCCAACCGAGTTCAATCTAGAGAAAACACGCCATCATGGTGGTTATGCTCTCAGGAAACTATTCCACCAAAGCGATCGCCTGTTAGTGGTAAAGTATGTTGCTCCTGGTTGTGGTCCTTGTCATACCCTAAAACCCATACTTAACAAGGTGGTGGATGAATTTGATGGGAGGATACACTTTGTGGAAATTGATATTGATGAGGATCAGGACATTGCGCAAAATGCTGGAATTGTAGGTACACCGACAGTGCAAGTTTTTAAAAACAAGGAGTTGATTCAAGAATGGAAGGGTGTAAAACCTAAGGGGGAATATCGTCAGGTAATTGGGGATAATTTGTAGGTACAGACTGGGATTGGTTGTGAGTTAAAATCAGACCATTTCCCCAATTTGCATTATGCAGATCAAAAAACGACGAATACCCTCTAATCTCTCTGGCAAACTCATGGTCCTAGGGTTGATAATTACCCTATTTTTTGTCTTGCTGGCTTTTATGGCACCGGTTTGGCAAAATTGGGGGTGGTTATCTGACCCTAAAGAACTTCTAACCAATCCCATTCATCAACCCCCCTCGGGAAAATATTGGTTTGGCACTAGTCGCTTGGGTTATGATGTTTTCTCCCGCACTATTTTTGGCGCTCAAGCAGCATTACAAGTAGTCATATTAGCTACAGGGTTGAGTATGGTGGTGGGCGTACCCCTGGGAATGATCAGTGGTTATTTAGGTGGTAAATTAGATAAAACCCTGCTATTTCTCATGGACAGCATCTACACCCTACCAGGACTTCTACTTTCTGTTACCCTGGCATTTGTGGTGGGTAGGGGAATCTTAAATGCGGCGATCGCCATTAGCATAGCTTACATCCCCCAATATTATCGAGTTGTGCGTAATCATACGGTGAGTGTGAAAACGGAAGTATATATCGAAGCAGCTCAAGCTATGGGTGCTTCTACTTGGACTGTGTTATCTCGATATTTGTTTTTAAACGTGATTCAGAGTGTCCCAGTGCTATTTACTCTTAATGCAGCAGATGCCATATTAGTTTTAGGAGGTTTGGGCTTTTTGGGTTTAGGACTACCAGAAGAGGTACCAGAGTGGGGATACGATTTACGACAAGCTTTAGAAGCTCTGCCCACAGGTATTTGGTGGACTACCCTTTTTCCTGGTTTAGCTATGACTATTATGGTGGTAGGTTTATCACTACTAGGTGAGGGTTTAAATGAACTGATCCATCCGCGAATGCAAAAGAGATTCTAAATCTTAATTTAGTAATTCCGGATTCTAGTCTAAGTTAACAACCTAGAGTTAGAATAGTATGTGAACTATAAAACCAAAACCGCAATTTTGATCTTTTCTAGACTGATATAAACGATAATCAAAGAGACTAAGCTCATGACAAACACTCAAGAAAAAGCAACCTCCATACAAGAGAAAATCGAACAAGAACGCCAACAAGCTCGTGAAGTTTGTGATATTTCTGGTGGTAACTCTGCAGCTTGTGCTGCTGCATGGGATGCAGTGGAAGAACTGCAAGCTGCTGCTTCTCATAAAAAGCAAGAAGAGCCTAAAAACTCTTTACAAGCATATTGTGATGCTAATCCGGATGCAGATGAATGTCGTCTTTATGAAGATTAGATATTCAGGAGTCCATATTCAGATGGCTACACCTGTTCTTGACTGAAGTTCAAATGTGGTCATCTGGTACCAAGCGTGGGGAGGGGGGTCAAAAGTGTTAATCTTTGGCACCTGTCTCCCATTACCAAAACAGGCTCAGACTGATTAACACAAGACTAACTAAGAGATGACAAACCTAGAAGAAGTTTGGTTTCGCCCTTATGTGTGGACAGATTACAGATTGGCGTTGCTATTTAACCTAATTATCCCCATAGTTTTGACAATTTGGGCATTTGTACAAAGAGCAGACTGTATACAAAGGTTACTGGCTATTTACTGGCGCGTAGCTAGTTTGGCGGCCATAACTGTATACCTGATGATTGGGGGATTTGCAGTTAGTTTTATATCTGGTTTAATAGCTCGGATCCTTATTCCCCTTTCCATCTGGTTCTGGGTTGATTTGAATGATGAAGTTGAGTATCAGTCCCCGGGAGCTTTAAAACTGATTTTTACCTCTTGGCGTTGGGCAATAACTCTTTATGGAATTTTAGGGTTAATTGGCAGCGTGCCCTTTCTGGGCTGTGCCTTTTCAGGTGACTCCTGGAATTCAGCCTACTGTAAGGTTTGGACCGAAGCACCCCTAATGTTTAAGGACTATTTCCATCATAACAGCACACCTGGATTTCTTGGCTTTTTAGGTATTGTTGGCTTAATAATTTACATAATCTATCTTACCTATTTTGTCTTGGTGAAATTTGGCAAGTATGGTAGAACGGCAGTACATTAAAGTCTTTATAAAAGTGTGATGAGTAATTCCATTGCTAAGTCCCTAGAAGAATACACAAGCAAAAGGTCTCAGGAAGTGCTAGTAGTCACCATCAATGTTGATGGGGAGGAGGACAAAATAGCAGTTTTTAAAGGATTTTCCAGCTCCTTGATGCGTCCCACAGCTTTTGACCCTGATGTGGCGGTACTACCAGAAGGTGCGACAATTGTCACCATTGACCGAATAGCTAGTCCTTATAATCCCGAATCACCCCGTTATATTCAACAGGGTATTTCTTGGGAGACCATGGCAGTTTTATTATCAGAGGTTGGTATTTTTGTAGAAAGTTGAAAGATTCATTACCTATATAATCATAATCAAATACAAAAACACAAACTTTATCACATACAAAATCTTTTATGTCTCGTTCTGGTTACACCCTACCAGTTTTTGCCTGTGGTGGTGCAATAGCGGCGTTATACTGGTTACGCCATTGCCGCATATTAACTACAGCAGATGTTGACCTAATTTCACCGGATCAAATAGTCGAAATTCCTATTGAACAGGTAGCTGGAATTTCTGAAAGTGGTGCTTTAGCCATTACTCGAAGTGATCCGGGGGATAACCTAGATCTAACCAAAGGTACCCCAATTTGGACAAAAGTGGAATGGTATGATGGGGAGGGGGAAACGATTGTTATTAGGGGTGGAGAAGGGATTGGTAAGGACTTACAAGGGATAGCAGCCATTTATACATACGCCCAGCAATTGTTGCGGAAAAACCTAGAGAAACTGCTATTTCCGGGGGAAAAAATCCTAGTGACAGTGATTTTACCCGAGGGGCGCTCCCTAGCTACCAGAACCTCCAACCCTGCTTTTGGAGTAGTGGAAGGACTTTCTTTATTGGGAACAAGCGGTATATCTCAACCATTAAGCACACCAGAACAGCTTGAGGTTTTTCGGGACGATTTAAGGACAAAGGCAAAAGAGTTTAATAGTTTAGTTTTTTGTATTGGCGAAAATGGTTTAGACCTGGGGAGAAAATTGGGAATCAATCCCCAACGGATGGTGAAAACTGCTAATTGGATTGGTCCTCTATTAGTTGAGGCCCATCTTTTAGAGGTTGAAGAAATATTATTATTTGGCTATCACGGAAAACTAATGAAACTAGCAGGGGGAATATTTCATACTCATCATCATCTAGCAGATGGAAGGAGAGAAATTATAGTTGCCCATAGTGCTATCTTGGGTTTAAAGTATGAAGATATACAAATAATATTTCATAGTCCCAGGGCGGAGGATGCCCTGCAACATCTGCGCTTCCTGGATACTATCAGTGGTAGTAACTGGACTAACCAAATTTATTTCAGTATTGCCCAAACTATTGACAATCGTTCCCAAGAGTATATAAAAAGCCATAGTGACCAGAGTGTGAAAACAACAGTTTGTGGTTCTGTGCTTTTTGACCGAAATAGAGAAGTTATTGTTAAAAGTCAAACGGGTTGTGTGCTGATGGAAAAATTGTGCTAACCTAAATAGACTGTCAAAATCAGACCGTTCGTAGTTGTTAACAACTACATACTAACCTAAAAAGTCGGAAATAGTAACTCAATTATGTTCAAAGACACACTCCCACCATCATGAATACAGCGGTAGGTCTACCAATAGATATAGCATGCCAAAGCCAGGAAAATCTCCCTCATGGCGATCGCCAAATGATAGTGATTTTAGACTTTGGTTCCCAATATTCTGAACTGATTGCTCGACGCATAAGGGAAACACAAGTATATTCCGAGGTGCTTTCCTATCGCACCACACCGGAAGAGCTAAGGAAAATGAACCCCAAGGGGATAATCTTATCTGGTGGTCCTAGGTCGGTTTATAGCGATTATGCACCTCAATGTGACCCGGAAATATGGGAATTGGGTATTCCCATATTGGGTGTATGTTATGGAATGCAGCTAATGGTGAATGAACTGGGGGGAAAGGTGACCCAAGCGGAGCGAGGGGAATATGGTAAAGCGTCATTACTTATAGATGAACCTACTCACTTGCTTACCAATGTAGAAAATGGTGTAATCATGTGGATGAGTCATGGAGACTCAGTTACAACCATGCCTTCTGGTTTTGAACTGCTGGCACATACAGAGAATACTCCTTGTGCAGCTATTGCGAATCATGAGCGCAAATTATATGGAGTGCAGTTCCATCCTGAAGTAGTTCATTCCCAGGGAGGACTGGCACTAATTCGCAACTTTGTTTACCATATTTGTAACTGCGAACCCAGTTGGACAACAGCAGCTTTTGTGGAAAATGCCATTCGGGAGATTCGTGCTAAGGTCTCCGATAGACGAGTGCTCTTAGCACTATCTGGAGGTGTGGATTCTTCGACCCTGGCATTTTTGCTCCATAAAGCTATTGGAGATCAATTGACCTGTGTGTTTATTGATCAGGGTTTTATGCGAAAATTAGAGCCAGAAAGATTATTAAAATTGTTCCAGGAGCAATTTCATATTCCTGTAGAGTACGTTAACGCACGCGATCGCTTTATAAATGCTATTGCTGGTGTGACAGATCCGGAAGAAAAACGCCGTCGTATTGGTCACGAGTTTATTAGGGTGTTTGAAGAAACATCCAAAAGATTGGGTCACTTTGACTATTTAGCACAGGGTACACTATATCCAGATGTAATTGAATCTGCTGGCACTAATGTAGATCCGAAAACTGGGGAGAGGGTAGCAGTGAAAATCAAGAGTCATCACAATGTGGGTGGACTACCTAAGGACTTGAGATTTAAACTGGTGGAACCCCTGCGAAAACTATTTAAAGATGAAGTGCGCAAGGTGGGTCGTTCCCTTGGTCTACCAGAAGAGATAGTTCAAAGACAACCTTTTCCAGGACCGGGTTTAGCTATTCGCATTTTGGGGGAGGTGACAGCAGAAAGGTTAAATATTCTACGTGATGCTGATTTAATTGTGCGCCAAGAAATCAATCAAAGGAATTTATATAATCAATATTGGCAAGCATTTGCTGTTTTACTACCTATTCGTAGCGTGGGGGTTATGGGTGATCAGCGTACATACGCCTATCCTGTGGTCTTACGAATAGTGACTAGTGAAGATGGCATGACAGCAGATTGGGCACGAGTACCTTATGATGTGCTAGAAGCCATTTCTAATAGAATTGTCAATGAGGTTAAAGGGGTCAATCGAGTGGTCTATGATATTACTTCTAAACCACCGGGCACTATAGAATGGGAATAGGTATATAGAAGCAAATTCCGATGCTAATCTAGTCCTAATTACCAAAGCTAATGTTCTCCGATTGGTATGCTGGTGGTTCTACATGAATTATAATCCTCACAGGACTATATCTCTCCTGTAGTTTGTTTTCTACTTCCTCTGTGATTTGATGGGCAGTTTCTACTTCCGGTGTATCTACTACTAGATGCATTTCTATGAATACCTGTCTACCTATCACCCCGCGAGAAGCAATATCATGGCAGTTAATTACACCAGGTACGGAAGTGGCAATTCCATGTATTGCTTCTGGAGCGATCGCCATTTGATCCACTAACCAGGGCAAATTTTCTTTTAAAACGGACCATCCACTCCAAAAGACTAGCAAAGCTACGGGAAAGGCCAATAGCACATCCAACCATTGAAAATTGAACCACCAAATCCCTATTAATCCCCCTAAAACGGAAATGGTTACCCATACATCACTCATGGTGTGTTTAGCATCAGCAACTAAAATGGAACTGCCTATTCTTGTCCCTACATTACGCTCATAAAATGCGACGAATATATTTACGCCCAATACAATTAGTAATAACCACAGTTCAGGACCGGATATTCTCACAGGTGAACCACCTCGAATAATTTTCTCTATCGCTCCTTGAATAATTTCAAAACAAGCTATCCCTAAAAATGCTGCTATTCCTAACGCCCCCACCGCTTCAAATTTGTGATGTCCATAAGGATGTTCTCGATCTGGTAAGGGAGAAGAAAATTTATTAGCCACTAGTCCTAACACGTTGTTAGCACTGTCTGTAACACTGTGCAAGGCATCCGCTAGTAAGCTCAAGGAACCAGTAGCATACCCTACTACAACTTTTAATGCCATCACAAACAAGTTAAGCAAAAGGGTAATAATTAGTACTTTTCTTACTTCCCTTAGGTAGTTGTAATTCATAATTGAATATTCATCATTGCTACTCCTAATTATGGAGCAATTAGTTGACTTGTTATTCTTGTTATTATAGTCATTGCTGTTACCAAAGTTTTACAAAATTTCTCTATGTCTTCCCCATTACTCACTCTCAATCTTGACCATGGCTCTATTTCTTTCACTTTTTCCCACCATGCTGCTATGGAGCTAAAAACTGCCATGGATAAATTGATGCTAAGTCTGAAAGCTGTCACTGTTAAATCTAACCCTGGGGGAAAAATCACACCCGAACCCTCTTTAGAATATCGCCATACAGGTGATGTTTTCTTTGAGGTGTTCTGTAACCCCAATATCTGGCCCACTCCCTTCGCAGCTAAAGTTCTACTCACTGTACGCAATTTAGGCATTCGCTTAACTACAGAAGCAGATCTCACCCGCTTGGTCGACGATATTAATCAGTACCTACAAAACACGGAACTCACCTCCTGAGAAAAATATACTTGCCAAAGTCAGTAACTTTAGACAAGCATAGATTAAATGAATTACTTAACTACTACTTAGGGAACTTGGGGATCTTCGAGATCCTCCTTAATTACTGCTGGCTAGTCTTGATTAGTCATTTTCCCATTGTTCTCGACCAATCAAATCCCCAATGCGATCGCGCAACAAAAAGTCACATTTTTCTAACTCATATTCCACAAAGACCCATTCCCGAGCGGGGATGTACTGGCAGAGTGTGTATATCGGCTGTTGCCGACTGACTATTCCCTTACGCACAAGTTGGCTTGCTTCGTACTGGATTACGTCTAGAGAGTAATAATTGATAGAAGGCACCGTATTTACACTCATTGCTGTTACTCACAAATTTACGTTTAGATACTATTCCCAATTTTCATTGAGAAAACATGGTGATAATTTAGACCTGTGGCTAGGTTTTGTAGTTTGCTATACGGAACTATTATTATTTTGACGCTACAGACCTATAAATTATCTAAAGAAATATGAAGTTTGTCAAGGAAATATAACATCAAAACTAAATGTACTAGTAATAGTCAAACCAAAAAGTAGGCACAAACATAATAGAAAGTACCATATAGACAGTATTAACATATTTGAGTGAAGTGTGAATATGTCTAGAGTTACAAACTGATCTAGTATTTTGGCGGGATATCAATCTTCGCGTTGTTGTTGAAGTTGGTTTAATAAATTTAACACTTTAGTTCCCCTTTCTAAGGAACGGTCTTCCACAAAAATCACTTCTGGAGTGCGACGTAATCTAACCCTAGCGCCCAATTCACTACGAACATAACCGGTAGCGGATTTTAACCCCGCCATAGTTTGGGCTTTTGCTTCTTCTGTTCCATAAATGCTGACAAATATTTTAGCGTGTTGTAAATCTCCTGAAACATCCACATCAGTGACGCTGACCATACCCACACCCACCCGATCATCCTTAATACCATGGAGTAACATTTGGCTGACCTCCCGTTTAATTAATTCCGCAACACGGGAAACACGGCGATTTGTAGCCATATTATAAATTCCGCCCTTTGATAGAGATTTAACAATAGATAGCTGAATCTTATAGGAATAATCCTTTTAGATTGCACTTAGTCCCAACATAGCTCGGAGAGTTAGGGTAAGGAAGAAGAACCCTCCCACAAACAGACCTATAATGGCCAGTAGTGTAACTGGACGTTTTAAAAGTGGAATTAGAGGATCAAATGTATTAACTAGTAGACCTAATACTATAGTTACCAGGTACCGGGGGTAGCGAAATACGTTATTCCAGAATCCGTCAAACATTTGATTTTTGAATATACACTTTTTATTATTAAGTAGTTTAGCAGAAAATGGGCAATAGGAAAACTAATAGACTTTCAACTTTTGCCCATGGTCAACAAACGGTTCAACAAGTCTTAACTTCTACATTTCCATTGCGTATAGCCCAGGCCAATTCCAACATTTGAGTCCATCGCTTTTGTAACTGCTTAGGAGTACATTGCACAGCCTTGGCGATCGCCTGGTCATTTTCCATAGTGGTTTTAAGTTGAAAGATTTTTTGTTGTTGTTCAGTCAATTGATTCCAGAAAAGATCCCATTGTTGAGAGGACAAACCGAGCTTATGTTCTAGTCCAGCTCCCAACCATTGATGTACTAATTGCCAATGGTGTTGTTTAGCGAATTTTTCAACGTGGTATTTAAATCTTTGTTGTAAATAATCGCGCTGACGACTGGTTAGTCCCAGAATTTGATCGATTTCTGGTGCGGATAGATCCTGAAGTTTCAAAGACAAATAATTCATACAGTCCGCTTGACCCTGAGATTGAAGATACTTCATCAACTCAGTAATTACCCGGTCTCGTTCCGACTCTTCCGAGGGGTCAAAGGTAGACTTAGCAACCATTTGGGAGCGAATTTGCTGAACTGCCAAATTGCGCTGGTAAGATTCTGCTTCTTCCGTTTTAGCTGAATCCACGGCCATTTCAATATCAACCGTTGTTTCCTGGGGTTGACGACGAGCAAAACCCTGGGCTCGCAGCACAATTAACTGTTGATTAGCTCCACCGGGCAAATTAATCCGACGTTTAGCATACTGCTCTGTAAATGCCATATACTCAGCTAATTCCAGTTGAGTGCGTGGTGTATAATCTTCTCCTAATTCGTTTTCCCGACGAAAGGCTTTAATGGCCTCAATATAAAATGCTTGTAAAAAATCTTCAATTAGATTGTAACGGGCTTCAAAACCTAGTTCAGATCCAGCTGTAGTGACGTGACGATATACAATTGCACCCAAACTGCTATGTAATTCTACTCTTCCTTGTCCTGATCCTAATTGATAGTAGCGTAGGCATTTTTGTAAGCGATGTTTAGCTAAAGTAGCCTGCCAAGACTTAACTTGTCCAGAAGTTTGAATACGGGAACTTTTATCACAAATTCTTTCTACTTCCTTAGTTATGCGATTTACAACAGCTTGTATACATCCGGAGGAAGCTTTAACTTGAGACTCGATTTCCTCAGATAGGAGTTGTACTAAGGTTTTGGAACTAGCAAGTGGTGAGTCTTCAGGGTCACCATCAACAGCGGGTCTAAAATTTGGCAGATTAACGGGGTTAGCTTTCATGACCTTTCCTGAGTATTGCACCTTAACTACAATTAAACGCAACCGATTGATGTCCTTCCATGGCATTATCCGGTATGAAACCACCTGCACTTCCCTTGAAGATTTTTTGCGGATAGTCTTGGTGTATGTTACCGTGAAGTATTAAAGCTGTATTTTCTGAATTGAGCATTTTTTGGTGCAATAGTATCAAATTAAGAGTTAGAGTCAAAATGAGGATCATCTCTTGAAATTGGCAAGGTGATTATATCCAAGCTGCTACTGCTTCCCAACCCATTCCCTTTCTTGTTATGATAGGTTGATTATCCGTCAAGTCTAAAATAGTAGATACCTGATTCTTAGGCTCTTCACCCGTGTCTATAATAATATCTACCAAGCTACCTAAACGGTTAAAGAGGTCCATCTTGGATGGGAGCATGTCAGTATCTACATCTACATTTAGGTCATCCATGTCATGGCGAGGTAAATGTGCCGAAGTAGAGATAATGGGATTCCCCAAAGATTCTAGTAAAGCCAAACACAGGTGGTGATTTGGTACTCGAATCCCCGTGGTTTTACGCTTAGGATTTTGTACCAGACGCGGTACTAACTTGGTAGCAGGCAACAAAAAAGTGTAGGGGCCTGGTATCAAGGATTTCATAATCCGATAAGCCATATCACTGACAAAGGCATAAGTGGCTACGCGAGAAAGAGAAGGACATAGGAAGGTTAATGGTTTATCATTGGCCAACCGTTTAATTTTCTTAACTCTTTCTACAGCTGACTTGGCATTTAAATCGCAACCGATGGCATAAACCGTATCGGTAGGATAAAGCATAACAGCACCACCAGAAAGTGCCAACCTTATATCCTCTATCCGACGATTTTGTGGGTTATCAGGATGAATTTCCAAAATTCTAGCCATAAGCTAACCATAAGCTAAATAAATGGGTGAAAGATTAATTTCCAACTTAAACATCATTGCTACCTATAACTCCTCAGAATTTAACTTACAGTTTAAACAGAAACACAAAAAACGATTAATCATTATTACCATTTTATGAGTAAAATTGCCTATTTTCAATGTCCTACGGGAATATCTGGTGATATGTGTTTGGGCGCTTTCGTAAGTTTGGGTGTTCCTGTCAACTACTTACTGGAAAAACTTGGGGGTTTGGGGATTGACCAGGAATATGAATTGGAAAGCGAGTTAGTTCATCGTCAAACTCAACAAGCTACTAAAATCCATGTTAACCTAACCAGTCACCATCCTGATCACGATCATAATTACCATCATCACCATGGTCGTCATCTACCAGAAATAGAAAAGATGATCCTCGCAGCTAATCTACCCACAAGAGCAGCTGACTGGAGTTTAGCTGTATTCCGCCAATTAGCAGTAGCAGAAGGCGCAGTACATGGCATTGGACCTGAAAAAGTTCACTTTCATGAAGTTGGTGCCGTTGATGCGATTGTAGATATTGTGGGAACCTGTTTGAGCTTAGATTGGCTAGGAATAGACAGTGATCAAACTGGGCTACCCTTAGTCTATTGTTCAGCCTTTCCTACGGGGGGGGGAACGGTCAGAGCTGCTCATGGTAGAATGCCAGTCCCCGTACCCGCAGTGTTAAAGTTATGGGAAATGACCAATTGTCCCGTATATAGTAATGGTATTGATCGAGAACTAGTTACACCGACAGGAGCAGCGATCGCCACTACTTTGGGGAGGGGTTTTGGTTCACCCCCACCGATGGTGCTCAAGCAGGTGGGATTGGGTGCTGGTTCTTTGGATTTACCCATTCCTAATATACTACGCATTTGGCTAGGTGAAACTTCCCCAGATCATTTACATATTCATAAGTTACAAGTGAATGATGCTCATCCTCACCCCGGGGAAGGGGAAGAGACAATTTGTGTTTTGGAGACCCAAATAGATGATTTGAGTCCCCAAGCTATAGGTTATGTTTTTGAAGCTTTGTTTACTGCTGGTGCGGTGGACGTGTTTACCCAATCTATAGGTATGAAAAAATCACGGCCAGGAATTTTATTAACTGCAATTTGTCATCCGGAAAATTTGACCGGTTGTCAGGAGGTAATATTTAGGGAAACTACCACTTTGGGTATTCGTTATACTACCCAACAACGCCATGTTTTACAAAGAGATATGCAAACGGTGCAAACTCCCTATGGTCAAGTTGCTGTGAAGGTAGCTTGGCAAGGTAAAACTTCACAAAAGGTTATTACTAATGTGCAACCTGAATATGAGGACTGTGCCGATCTAGCTAGACAGCATCATCTCCCTTGGCGTGAAATCCAACGCTTGGCCTTACACCATTGGTATGCGAACCATCCCCAGGAATCACACAGCTCACCAACCTAAATTCTGGTACAAGCTATATTTTTAAAAATGACCCAACTTTTACAACAATCAATTCAAATTAATGCTCCTGCTACATTAGTAGAACAATGTTTAACCGATTTGAATTTAATGCACCAATGGTTAAATCCTCTGCTTCGCTGTGAACCACTGGAGATTTGGACTACAGAAATTGGCAGTCGCAGTCGTTTTATGATTCAAATCCCAGGAATTAAACCCACTCTCAATGTGGTGGTCATTGAAAGACAACCAGGACTTATTGTCTGGGGTTTTAAGGGTTTCTTCCAAGGGAGCGATCGCTGGGAATGCCAACCTCTAAGTCAAGGTACATTATTGATTAATTCCTTTGAATTTAAAATACCCAATCCCATTATCAGTTGGGGATTTAACACTTTTGCTGCATCCTGGACCCAGTCGGATATGCGGTCCCAGTTAGTTCGGTTTAAAAATGTTGCCGAAGGATTAGCCAAGTCTCCCAAATATGCTCTATAATCCTTATCAATTTTCTATTAGTTTTCTAGCTAGTGCTAGTGCTCCCTGGGAATTATTTACCTTACCCTCAGCTTGAGCAATGGCAATTTCCTGCAAAATGTCTCCCACCAGTGGTGAAGGTGGAATATTTAGTGCTACAATCACTTCCTTACCAGTCACCAACGGTGATGGGTGGGCCACCAAATCATCAGGGTTCAAATAACGTTGAACCAGGGGTCTATACAACTCTAAACTGTGCTTCTGGAACTTGGTGTTGAAGATATCTTGTACTAAAGCTAGAACGATTGTAGAGCTAAACACAACCCCTACCTCCCTAAACCAATAATACTGTTCTCGCAGGGACATGCTACTTGCTTGTTTCATCTGCGGGAATAGTCGTAGGGCGGTAATCACACTACGAATCTCCACTCGACTGTATGTCATTTCCCCCAGCTCCCGTTCTGCTATCTCAGGAGCAGGATTCACTAAACACCCCAGTTTAGCAATATCCAACCATCTGGTTTTCATAGAATCCCGAATGGGTTTTTCTAGCTTCTCCCCCAGTTGTGACCAATTCTCCCCTATTGCTTGAATCGCTGGATCCACTGCAATTAGTTTATCTACACTTTCTCTGGTTGCATAAATAAAAAACTGACCTAATAACCCATCCTCCCAAGCGGTTTTTAGCCAAAATGTACCTACAGCATTTTGCAAAAGATAACCAACTTCTGTTCTAATTCTTTCGGAAGCGACTTGACAAAGATTTGTAGCCAATCTACGAATAGTTAGTTGGGTATGAGGTTCAATAACAAAGTTTAATTGGGCAGCTTGACGATAAGCACGCATTAAACGCAAAGGGTCATCTTGGAGATTTTGAGGAGATATCATCCGCAATAGACCACTTTCTATGTCTTTACAACCACCCAGAGGATCCATCAGTTCTTGAGTATAGGGATTATAGGCGATCGCGTTAATGGTAAAGTCTCTCCGGTGTAAATCAGTCAGTAAACTCTCTCCATCCTGTTGGGCAAAATCTACTGTCCCCTGGGGAAATACCACCCGGGCTATATTTCTCTTACTATCTAACAACACAAACCCAGCTCCATAATGTTGGGCGATCGCCCGAGCAACTTTTACCGCATTGTCTGGTATGATAAAGTCTAAATCCAAATAGTCTTGACTTCTACCCAAAATGCCATCCCGCACTGCACCACCTACCATATAAGCTGGTTGAGGTAGCATCCCCAAGCTAAACGGCCAATTTTTGGGATCTAAGCGAGCAGCAATTGAATCATTCATCATTTATCCAAAAAAGTATGAGCGGCAAATTAGTCTATATTGCCATTCCATCTGCTAAAACTATATGATATAGCTGATATAGCTATATATCTAATCCTGAGAGTAGGAGTTGGTCATGTGTATTTGCGTTAACTGTCACTACGTAGACCGTTGTGTTACCTACAATGCGGTAGAAACTCAACACCAACAACCACACTTAAACGAAAATCCCGATTTTAATGCCCAGGAACCTACCATAAATGTTAATATTCGTACTAAAGGAGAAATTATTGAAATGGAATGGGATGTGGTGGGTTGTCTAAGTTTTAAACCAGAAATGGGTAAATGGGCATCATTACGTCCGGGTGAGTTAGTACCTACCTAAGGTTGGTGCATATTATTCTAAATTTTCCAATTTACTGTGAATAGAAGATCTTGAACAATCAGCAAAAATACGCTTTAGGAATACACACTACTACACCGGAATTAGGTTTGGTAATGAGTAACTTTGTGGATGACACACGCTCCCAGGTATGGAATTTGGGACGTGATGTATCCAGTCATATTCACCAATGTCTAGTGGATTTTATCCTACCCCAAAGCTGGCCAGATCTACAGTTAATTGCAGTAGCTAAAGGACCTGGAGGGTTTACCGGTACTCGCATTGGTGTGGTTATAGCACGGACCCTAGGTCAGCAACTGAACATTCCGGTTTTAGCTATATCCACCTTAGCAGCAGTGGCATGGCACGAAAAGAGCCAAGATACTCATTTGCCAGCCACTATTGCTGTAGAAATGCCAGCACAGCAGGGGAAAGTATTTGGAGCGATTTATCAGATTAATGTTAACAACTCCGGGATAAAAGCTCTATTAGCAGACCAGGTGTTCACCTTAGAAGAATGGGAAGAAACCCTAAATGGGTTGCCCAATGATTATCCGGTTGAATATAAACTAATTAGAGCCACATCAAATTTAGCAGTAACAGTAACCAGTATATTAAACCTAGCTTATTTAGATTGGCAACAAGGTAAGAATGGTCACTGGTCTGATTCCCTACCCTACTATGGTCAACAACCTGTAGATAGCTAAGAATCAAAAAGAGCAATTAATTCACCCGATCCCCCCACAACCTCACCAATAGTAAAAGCGGGAATATGCTGAGATTGGAAATGAGTAATTGCTTGTTGTGCTTGTGTGGGAGGTAAAATCAACACAAAACCCAAACCCATGTTAAAAGTATTGTACATAGCTTCTGCACCCACAGAGCCAAAATCAGCCAACCATTTAAATACGGGGGGGATTGGCCAACTAGCTGGATGAACTTTCACAGATTGATTAGATCCTAAGCACCTGGGCAAATTTTCTGGTAAACCCCCACCAGTAATGTGGGCCATACCGTGGATTTCCAGACCCTGGTGCAGAGCTGATAAAACAGACTTAACATAAATGCGAGTAGGGGTGAGAAAAGTAGAACCTAGGGTTTTGCCATGGAACAACTCTGGAGTATGGTCCCAAGCAAAACCACCATCACTAATAATCTTCCGGACTAAACTCAGACCATTACTATGAATACCAGAACTAGCTAGACCCATGACCAGATCGCCAATTTGCACCTGGGAACCATCTAACATTTTGCTTTTTTCCACAATTCCCACACAGAAACCAGCTAGGTCATATTCACCTACCTGGTAGAAACCTGGCATTTCAGCTGTTTCTCCCCCCAATAGAGCAGCACCAGCTAATTTACAACCTTGAGCTATTCCTGACACCACCTGAGTTAACTGCTCTCCTTCTAGTTTACCAGTAGCGACATAATCTAGAAAAAATAGTGGTTCTGCTCCCGAGGTAAGTACATCATTAACACACATAGCCACCAAATCAATACCCACAGTGTGGTGACAATTGAGAATTTGGGCAATTTTTAGCTTTGTGCCCACACCATCCGTACCAGACACCAATACAGGTTCGTGATAACCTGTGGGTAGTTGGAAACATCCACTAAAACCGCCCAAACCGCCCAAAACTTCTGGTCTAAAGGTACTGTGAACTAAATTGCGAATTTGTCCCACAAAAGCTCTACCCGCTTCCACATCCACACCCGCATCCCGATAATCCATGACTGTAATGTTAACCTTCTGTTTTTTCTATCCATCATTACCATCAAATCACTAAAATCCCTAGAACACCTCATCCTCTATTCCTTTCCACCATTCTCCTAAATTCATCATATCCTGGTGAATATCTGCCAGTTCTTCTATATAAACTTCCGTAGATATCTCATGCCGACGCTCCTGTAGTTTTTTTAACCTGAGTTGCACTAATAACCACGGTTTGGCAATACTATCTGTTAGTTCTAAATATCTAGCTAGTTGTTGACTGTTCATTGGGGGATTTTTAGATTACAGTATTTTACAGTATAAGATGGTTGGCGATCGCCTTTCTTAGATTATTAAGTAGTAATTTCAGTAATATTTTATTTTATGGCATTAAAAACACAAAACAGTAATTACGAAGTTAAAACCCAAGAAATTGCCCAGCAGATTCTCACTCACACCCAGGAAGGTCGTTCCTTTTTTGCTGCTTTACGGGATCAAATGCGATGGGATGACAAGCTGTTGGGGTGGACTATGGATAATCCTGGGTTGCGGGTGCAGTTGTTTCGTTTTATAGACACTTTACCTGCACTCCATAGTAAGGTGGAAATTGCCTCCCATTTACAGGAGTATTTGGGTGATGATTCAGTGGAATTACCACCAGCATTAAAAAGTTTGTTAAATTTTGCTTACCCCGATTCCATGCCAGGTCAGGTAGCTGCTACCACTGTGGAAACAGCAGTGCAAACTCTGGCACATAAATATATTTCTGGAGAGAATATCCAACAGGTAATTAAAACCGTGGAAAAACTCAGAAAAGAAAAAATGGCTTTCACTATTGATTTACTTGGGGAAGCAGTCATTACAGAAGTAGAGGCGCAGTCTTATTTAGAAAAATATTTAGAATTGATGCAGCAGTTAGTGGAAGCATCAAAAAAATGGCACCACGTACCTATTATTGACGAAGCTGATGGAGAAATAATTCCCAAAGTACAGGTTTCAGTGAAATTAACTGCTTTCTATTCCCAGTTTGATCCTTTAAATGCTGAAGGGAGTGAAGCAAAGGTGAGCGAGCGGATTCGGATTTTGCTACGTCGATCCCGGGAATTGGGAGCAGCAGTACATTTTGATATGGAGCAGTATGCCTATAAAGATATAACTTTGAAAATTTTGAAAAAGCTATTATTAGAAGAGGAATTTCGTCAACGTACGGATATTGGCATAACTATTCAAGCCTATTTACGTGATAGTAAGGAAGATGTACAAGGGGTAATTGACTGGTTGAAACAACGAGGTTATCCCTTAACCATTAGATTGGTAAAAGGCGCCTATTGGGATCAGGAAACTATTAAGGCTGCCCAAAAACATTGGCACCAACCAGTTTACAATGATAAAGTAGCTACGGATGCTAACTTTGAAGCCATAACTCAGCTTCTTTTAGAAAATCATCAATACGTTTATTCCGCTCTAGGTAGTCACAATGTTAGATCCCAAGCTCGTGCCATAGCCATTGCAGAAACTCTCAAAGTTCCACGACGCTGCTTTGAAATGCAAGTTTTGTATGGCATGGGTGACAAAATTGCTAAAGCATTAGTAGATAAAGGGTATAGAGTGCGAGTCTATTGTCCCTACGGTGATTTATTACCGGGGATGGCCTATCTAATTCGCAGACTATTGGAGAATACAGCTAATAGTTCCTTTTTAAGGCAAAATTTGGAAAATCGTCCGGTTGCTGAATTGTTAGCTCCTCCCATAGTGGAAGAAACCCCCAGTCCAGAAAACCCAACACAAGATTTTAGAGGTGCTGCGGATATAGATTATGCTGAGGAGCAAAAACGAGAAGATTCCCGATTGGCTTTTGAGCAGGTGCGTCAACAATTGGGGAAACCTATTTACCCTAATTAATGGAGAATATGTTAATACACCAACTATTATCGATTCCTTAAATCCTTCCGATTTTAGTCAGGTAGTGGGCAAAATTGGCTTGATTAGTGTGGAACAAGCTGAGGAAGCAATGCAAGCTGCTCGAGCTGCTTTTCCCCATTGGCAAAAAACACCTGTGCCACAACGAGCTGATATTTTGCGTCGCGCAGCCAACTTAATGGAAATCAGACGAGCTGAATTGGCAGCATGGATTGTATTAGAAGTTGGCAAACCTGTTAAAGAAGCTGATGCAGAAGTTTCCGAGGCTATAGATTTTTGTCGTTATTACGCCCAGGAAATGGAACGTCTGGATGGGGGAGTGGTGTATGATGTCGCTGGAGAAACCAACCGTTATATTTACCAACCTAAGGGAATTGCTGTGGTCATCTCCCCCTGGAACTTTCCCCTAGCGATCGCTTGTGGTATGACGGTTGCTGCTCTGGTTGCAGGAAATTGCACTCTGCTCAAACCAGCAGAAACCTCTTCTGTGATTACCGCCAAGTTTACACAAATCCTCCTAGAAGCGGGAATTCCCAAAGGTGTGTTTCAATATGTGCCCGGAAAGGGATCTCAAGTGGGCGCCTACCTGGTTAATCATCCCCAAACCCATGTAATTGCTTTTACGGGATCCCAGGAAGTAGGATGTAGAATTTATGCAGAAGCTGCCATTGTTAAACCAGGACAAAAACATCTTAAAAAGGTAATTGCCGAAATGGGAGGTAAGAATGCCATCATTGTAGATGAAAGTGCGGATCTGGACCAAGCGGTGGTAGGGGTGGTGCATTCCGCTTTTGGTTATAGTGGTCAAAAGTGTTCCGCCTGTTCTAGGGTAATTGTATTGCAACCTATCTATGAAACGTTTTTAAGTAGATTAATTGAGGCAACCAAGTCCTTAAATATTGGTGCAGCGGAGCTACCTAGTACCCAGGTTGGTCCAGTGATTGATAGTCAAGCTAAAAACCGGATTTTAGAATATATAGAGATGGGCAAAAAAGAAGCCAAATTGGTTTTGCAGTTGGAATCTCCATCTCAAGGGTATTTTGTTGGACCCGTAATTTTTGCTGAGGTTCCTCCCCAGGGAGCGATCGCTCAGCAGGAGATATTTGGTCCGGTTTTAGCAGTAATTCCTGCGCCAGATTTTCACCAAGCGGTAGAAATTGCCAATTCAACCAACTATGCTTTAACAGGGGGTATTTATTCCCGCACACCTTCCCATATTGAACAAGCAAAGAGGGAATTAGAAGTGGGAAATTTGTATATTAATAGGAATATTACGGGTGCGATTGTAGCTCGTCAACCATTTGGTGGGTTTAAACTTTCTGGTGTGGGTTCCAAAGCAGGTGGTCCTGATTATTTATTACAGTTTTTAGAACCAAGAACCATAACCGAGAACATTCAACGTCAGGGTTTTGCTCCCATAGAAGGAGCAGAGTAAAAATTTGGGTTATTGGTCATTAAGCAAAAGACGAGTGTTATTATCAATATAAGTGGGAACACCATTGTGACTAATGGCTCCATATTTTGCAATGTAAGACCGAACTTCTAGGGGAAAGGTGGGATACTCCAAGATTCCATCCCCGTCCGCTATGGTCGCCCAAAATTCTCGTAGGTCAGGAGCTAACTTTTGGGCTTGATTTAAGGGTAAATTCAAGGGAGGTAGGGTTAGTAGTTTGATCACAAAGGGAAAGGAGCGATCGCCCATCCATTGTCTGGATGATTGTTGTAAATTGGGGAATTGGGGTACTGATTGGACTCGATAGGACAATATTTGTAACCATTCTCTCCCTAGATAGTCCCGTTCATATTCTAATACCCTATAGGGATGGGGATAACTAACAAGGGAACCGGTAGTAATATCATAAACTCCATTGAACTGGGCTACATCCTGCACATGTAGGTGTCCTGTAAACACTAGTTTAACCCCGTGTCTACCCAACAGGTCTACCAGCTCTCGAGCGTTTTCTAACATGTAACGATTAGCCATGGGATGGGTTGCCTGATTTGGTAAATGCTCAACAACATTGTGATGAATCATGACCAAGACTAATTCATCCTTTATCTTTGCCAATTCTGACTCTAACCATTGAAATTGTTTCGGGTCTAAAACTCCTATCTGTTTACCATGGTGGTCAAAGGTGTTAGAGTTTAAGCCAATTAGTCTCACACCTGGCAATATTTGACGGTTATAATAGCAATGGTCTGGGTGATCATAGCCAAACTTATGGTAATAATAGGGAAACTCTATAAAACCAATAGACTGGTGATTGGTTAACAATACGGGCACATCATGATTACCGGGGACAACATAGCTAGGAAATGGTAGCTGTGATAGTCTGTTGGTCAACCAAGCGTGATTTTCTGGTTCACCGTGTTGGGTGAGGTCTCCTGGGAGTAAAAGAAAATCCAAATCTAGTTGGGTGAGATGTTCAAGGACGCTTTCCAAAGCGGGGATACTTACTTCCACTAGGTGGAACCGATCGGGATGATCCCATATTGTGTGGGGTAGAGCAATGTGCAAATCGCTAACTATGGCAAAGCGAAATTTCATATCAGTTGATTTAAAAAAAATGTTAAAACCACTTATCTGTTTAATCTAAAATGTACATTAAATTAGGGAGGTAGAAATTTTGCCTTTGATTCGGGTGCGTCAGCACGTTAACCCTCTAGCTAGAAAGTTCCAAAC
The DNA here is from genome assembly GCA_000175855.1 of Raphidiopsis brookii D9. Lineage (GTDB taxonomy): Bacteria > Cyanobacteriota > Cyanobacteriia > Cyanobacteriales > Nostocaceae > Raphidiopsis > Raphidiopsis brookii. Next base: position 18,438 of record ACYB01000010.1, on the reverse strand, counting down.
TCCTATTGATCCACCAATATGGGAACGGGTTTTTTCTAAAACAAATCAATCTCTACACTTGGATATTGGAGCTGGACGAGGCAGGTTTTTATTACAAATGGCTCAAAGAGAATTAAAATGGAATTTTTTGGGTTTAGAAATTAGAGAACCTCTGGTGACGGAAGCTAACAGATTAGCTAGTCAATTAGATTGGCAAAATTTACATTATTTGTTTTGTAATGTGAATAATTCCCTACAGCCAATTTTGTCCAGTTTGCCAACGGGAGTTTTACAACGGGTAACTATCCAATTCCCCGATCCTTGGTTTAAATCCCGTCATGCTAAACGTCGTGTGGTGCAACCCCAATTGGTGTCACATTTGGCCAATTACTTGGTTTTGGGTGGAGAAGTGTTTATACAATCTGACCAACATTTTCTAGCTACTCAAATGTGCGATCGCTTACAAGAACACCCAGCATTTACTAGGGTATTTCATGGTGTGGGTGAATGGTTATCAGAAAACCCCCTAGTCCCCACAGAACGGGAAATAGCTACCCGGAATAAGGGTGAACCCATTTACCGCGCTTTGTTTGTCAAGACATAGCTAGGCCCATCCAGCACCCAGTTATGGTCTTCTGGTTAAAGGTTTTAAATATACTTCCTCATTCTCTAAGGATTCACAAAACACTGTAATTGTTGAGCTTTCAATTAATCCCTCACTGTTTAAACTAAGAACCTGATGACGATAGTAGGCATAAATATCAAACAACCCACCCACAAAACCAAAAGTCAGACTAATGATTAACAATCCATTTAGGGGACTACCAGTGCCAAAGGTAGCTAAAAAATGCAGTATGTCATTGGGTATATCCTGAGTCACTCCATGCAAGATAGGGATGAATCCAAACAAGTATAGACAGGACAATAAAAAACCAACAAATAATATTGGAGCTATAAAACTCAATACTATGGCTAGTAAAACCGAGCGGAGAAAGTTAGTAAAAACTATCATTTCAGGCCATCTCCAAGATCTAAGACGACGACAGACCAAAACCTGCACGTCAATTTCTACAATAGGGGCGATCGCCAAGAAAATACGGGTTTGTCAAAAATCTTAAATCTTAATTAAAATGCGGGTGAAAAAGACCATCTGGTGCAGGGTCAGTTTTAGGTAACCCCAAGTGGTAAAACCCTTGATATACATGGGTTTTGTTGGTAAATTACATTTAGATGTGTTGTAGTGGGTGAAAAATTAAGATATATTTAGTGAGAAAATCCTTAAACAAAGTTAATATAGTTATCAAAATGGTCAAGAGAAAAAAGCGAGAAGTTTCGCTATTCTTAGAAGAGTCACTGAGTTAGATAGAAGACATTGAGCCAGACTATATCTAAATCCAGTTTAGGACTATGGGGTCAAAGACTGGTGGAGGCAATTTTTTTTAGGGGGACAAGTGACACTGCACTTGATCAGGGGAAAAATTCATCGTCGTAACACAGTAGAGCAACTAGCAGTAGTGGGACCAGATTCCCTATTTATAGCCTTACTAACGGCGATTTTCGTGGGTGCAGTGTTTACAATTCAGGTAGCGCGAGAGTTTATTAACTTTGGTGCTGGGAATTTGGTGGGGGGGGTATTAGCAGTAGCTTTAACCCGAGAATTATCACCCGTACTCACAGCAGTTATTTTAGCGGGTAGAGTAGGTTCTGCATTTGCGGCAGAAATTGGTACTATGCGGGTTACAGAACAAATAGATGCTTTGTTAATGTTAAAGACTGACCCGATTGATTTTTTTAGTCATACCTCGTCTTTTGGCCTGTTTATTAATGCTACCAATTTTGACCTTGCTATCCCTGGTTACTGGAATGTGGGGAGATTGATAATTGCTACTAATCTTTACAATCTTTCAGATACAGTATTTTTAGACTCAGCCCGTAACTTTTTAGATCTCCGAGATATAATTAGTGCCATGATTAAAGCAGCATGTTTTGGGATTTTAATCGCCATAATTGGTTGCAGCTGGGGTTTGACTACTACGGGGGGAGCTAAGGGTGTGGGACAATCAACCACCACAGCAGTGGTTACTGCTCTGTTAGTGATTTTCATTAGCAATTTCTTTTTATCATGGTTGATGTTTCAGGGAGCAGGTAATCCATCTATCAGACCTTAATTTTTCACTTACAACGCTTAAAAATTATGACAAATTATCCCTTATCTAGTAGTTTATCTACTACGGAACTCAAAGCCAGTTACAATATTCCTCTGGTATTAGTAATTAGCTCCATTCCCCTATTGGTGGTTCAACCTTTATTGGGTGGTGCGATCGCCTTGTTTGGATTATTTCTGATGTTTCAAGCTGTGTCGTTGCGGTTTTTATTTACTGGGAATGACTTTGATATTTACCGAGGTGAGAAGTTAATCAGGAGCTTTCCCTATAGGGAGTGGCAAAGTTGGCGAATTTTTTGGCATAGTGTGCCAATTTTGTTTTATTTTAGAGAAATCAAAAGCATCCATTTTTTGCCAATTGTATTTGACCCCAGAACCCTGAAATCCTGTTTGGAAAGATTGCAATCTGAGGGAAAAATACCCTAGAAGCTGAGCTATAACGCCTATCCAGAACTTGTTTTTAGCTATCAGGTTTCTGGACTAATAGCCTAAATATATATTATTTCCCTTTCTCAATATGAAACATTCCTCAAACCATAAGCTGGAAAAAACCCCCCATTGGCAGTTACTTATTTTAAGTAATGGTCACGGGGAAGATATAATTGCAGGAAGGATTATCGAGCAACTAAGAAAGCTCCCCTCAGCTCCCGATATTTTTGCCTTACCAATAGTAGGAGAAGGTCATACCTATCAAAGTTTAAATATACCCTGTATTGGTGATGTAAAAACCATGCCTTCAGGTGGTTTTATCTATATGGATAAAAGTCAACTGGTGCAGGATATCCAAAGTGGTCTAATTCAACTAACATGCAAGCAAATTCGAGCAGTTCGTACCTGGGTAAAATGTCAAAAAAAATTGGGCAATCACCAAGGTATCCTAGCGGTGGGTGATATCGTACCTCTACTATTTGCCGCCATCAGCGGTCCTAATTATGCTTTTGTGGGAACTGCAAAATCAGAATATTATGTGCGGGATAAAACCGGTTTACTCAGGAGAAATTCCCAAAAATCTTGGTGGGAAAACTTCTCCGGTTCCATTTACCACCCCTGGGAAAGATGGTTGATGAGTCGTCGTCGCTGTCGTGCAGTATTTCCTCGAGATACCCTAACCACTGAAATTTTAAGAAGGTGGCCTATCCCAGCTTTTGATGCAGGAAATCCCATGATGGATGGTTTGGAACCTTCTTCTAATACACCCCAATTTCTAGATTCCAATCTCAATTACCCCCTCATTATCACTTTGCTCCCCGGTTCCCGCACTGGTGAAGCATATAATAATTGGGAAATCATTATGGTCGCTATATCCGGTTTAATGGAAATTTTGCCCCAGCGAAAAATTATTTTTCTCGGTGCGATCGCACCCGGTTTAGACCAGGCAATTTTATCTGAAAGTTTTAAAAAATCAAGGTTGGGAAAATCATCACTCATCCCCCCATTGTTATTAGGGATCCCCATGCTTTTAGTTTTTAAACAAAGAAATGCCTACTTACTATTAACACAAACATCTTATAATGAATGTTTACACTGGGCGCACTTAGCTATTGCTATGGCGGGCACCGCTACAGAGCAATTTGTAGGATTAGGTAAACCTGTAATTGCTTTTCCAGGTAAAGGTCCCCAATATAATCCCAATTTTGCTGAAGCTCAAAGTCGTCTTTTAGGAGTTTCTTTAATATTATTAGATCACCCCAGACAAGTTCCCGAAACCGTTGCAAATATATTACAAAATCCCGACTTTTTCCAAGAAATTGCCACAAATGGATGGGAACGTATGGGGAAACCAGGAGCAGCAAAACGCATTGCCGAGTGTTTAAAAATGAGATTGGGATCACCCAACCAGTCCCGAACGTAGAGCCCGCACAGCAGCTTGGGTTCTATCATCTGCACAGAGCTTATTCAAGATATTGCGAACATGGGTTTTTACTGTTCCCACCGTAATATAGAGTTTTTCTGCTATTTGTCCATTGCTACAACCATCCACTATTAATTCCAAAATTTCCAACTCCCGTTGGGTCAGGGGAGAGCTTTCTAACACCTGTTCGTACTCTATGGCTAAACCCTCTATTTTTACCATTTTTGGCCTATCAGTACTCCCTGCTTCCCCTGGTGCTTGGACACGCATTCTCCTTAAAACCACACTGGCGATCGCTGGATCTATCCAAGAATTTCCCGCATAAGTAGCATTTATAGCTTCTGTTAATTTATTAATGCTGGTCTCTTTCATGTAATAGGAGTCTGCTCCTGCTGCAAATGCAGCTAGAACTGATTCTTCCGTACTATCCATGGTTAAAACCAGGATTTTGGTATTGTTCTGTCCATTTTCAGTCTGATGACGTTTAAACCTACGAGTTAGTTCTATACCATCCATATCAGGTAACCCAATATCAACAACTGCCACATCCGGTTTAGTAGTTTCTAAAAGTTTTAGTCCTTGAGTTGCATTTGCTGCTTCCCCGATTACCTTCAACCCTGGGTGCGACTGGATGACGGTCTTTAAACCCATTCTAGTTAAATCATGGTCTTCTATTAAAATAATGCTAATTTCACTCATTGTGGTACCAAATTAACCGAATTATCATAATTATCCAATAGTCTTGGAAATTTACCCATTAGGTTAAACTCCTTGTGTGTCTAATATCCCCAGGGGAATCTTAGATGATATATGTTGCAAATTACATCTATCTTAGGGAAGAGTAAAAATATAACCAGGGATATATGCCAAAATTTCCGGGATATGAAATACTGATGCGAATACGAAATAATCTCGGTATAACTTAAGTCTGGGAAACTGGTCTGAAAATTAGACAAATATATGTAAACGAGGGAGAAAAAATTGGAGGTAGTGAATATCAACCAAATACTCTATTTTTTCCCCCTCTTGATAGGGGAAATGGAAACTAATGGAAGAGAGGCTAAAAATTTTGGTTGTGGATGAGGATGACTTAGCACGTAAGGTATTTCGTTTAGTGGTAAACGAAACTAAGTTATCCTTGGAATTATGGGAGGTCAGTGACAGCAAGAATGTTTTTTGTGTCCTAGAAAGTGCTAAATTTGACTGTATTTTTCTTGGTTCCCCTTTGGTGGATCGGACTTTGTCCCTAATTGATAAACTATATTCCTCCCAGATTAAAGTCCCCCTGGTAATTCTCACAAGTCCAGGAGAAGAAAAAACAGCTCTCAATTTATTACATAACGGTGCTACGGACTATTTAAATAGATTCAGTCTAACTCCAGAAGTTTTATCTATAACACTGCGAAATGCAATTCGTTTACATCAGTCTGAGACTAAAACCCAGTTAGCGTATAAGCAACTTAAAGAAAGCCATGAAAAGTTGATTCGTAATAATGAGGAATTAGAGAGACAACGACAGCAAATTCAATTACAGAATTTAAAACTATTAGAAGTATCAAGACTGAAATCACAATTTTTATCAACCATATCTCATGAGTTGCGAACTCCGATGAATGCCATAATCGGGTTTGCGCAAATTCTACTGCGTCCTAAATTTAGTCAGCTAAGTAGTGTACAAACGGATATTTTAAAACGTATCCTAAATAATGCCAAGAATCTGTCAATGTTATTGAATGAGGTTTTAGACTTTTCTAAGATTGATTCTGGTAGATTAGCATTAAAACCAGAAATTTTCGATCTATCTAAGGTAGTTAATCATGCTGTGAGTGAAATCCGCTCTTTAGTGGAAGCCAAGAAATTATCTTTATCTGTAGAAATAGAATTAGAAAATACCCTTGTATTTAATGATCCTATGCGGGTAAGTCAGATTTTAATTAACTTGCTTTCAAATGCTATTAAGTTTACAGAGCGCGGGTGTATTTGGGTGAGGGTTACCGAACCCAGTAAAAATCGCATAGCTATTTCTATTAGGGATACTGGAATTGGTATTTCCAGTCAAGATTGTGAACATATTTTTGAAGCATTTAGACAAGTGGATCAAGGTATTAGTCGTAAATATCCAGGGATGGGACTGGGTTTAGCAATTATTGATTCATTAGTGAAAATCATGGGAGGAAAAATAATATTAGAAAGTCAATTAGCAGTGGGTTCACTATTTGGAGTTGAATTACCAAGACAAGTTAGTGTAAATTTCGCCAGTGAAGAGAAACTGAGCTATTATGATAAAAAAGGTCTCAGCATGTCATTTCCAGAAAAAAGTAGCGCTAGATATTAAGCAGATATTAAATTTATTAACCTATATTTACTAAGGTGTATAAGGTATGTCAGTTAGCAAGATTGATCAAGTTGCACGTATCCTTGTGGTTGATGATATAAGAGATAATTTAATTTTAGTCCGAACCCTATTAGAGAGTGAAGGGTATGCAATTGATTCAGTTTCCGATGGAGCAACAGCTTTACAAAAAACTGTCCAATCCCCTCCAGATTTAATTCTTTTGGACGTAATGATGCCAGAAATGGATGGCTATGAAGTAACCCGCACAATTCGTAGCTACACTAATATTGGCTACGTTCCTATTTTACTGATTACAGCGTTTGATGAGTCTAGTGTGGTGGAAGGATTAGATGCGGGTGCAGATGATTTTATTCGTAAACCATTTGATACCAATGAGTTATTGGCTAGGGTCCGCTGCTTACTGAGACTGAAACACAGCATTGATGAACAACAAAAAATGAGCCGACAACGAGAAGATTTTGTCTCCCGACTAACTCACGATTTGCGCACTCCTTTATTAGCAGCAGATCGTATGTTAGACCTGTTTCAAAAGGAGACCTTTGGTCAAATTCTCCCTGAAATGAAACAAGCGATCGCCATGATGATTCGGAGTAACCAGAACTTGCTAGAAATGGTAAATAATCTGCTGGAGGTTTATAGATTTGATGCTGATAAGAAGTTCTTAAATGTGCAAGAATGTGATCTACAAGAAATAGCCGAGGAAGTAATTAATGAATTAACTCCATTGGCTATGGAAAAAAACCTAACTGTGAAATTAGGAACCCGGTTAGAAAAACAAAACCTGGTCTTAGGGGATAGACTAGAATTACGTCGGGTTTTCAACAATTTAATTGGCAATGCCATCAAATTTACTGATCACGGGACTGTGGAAGTAAGCATTTTTGAAAAATCCCGCCACAAACATATAAGACAGGTTATTATTCAGATATCAGACACTGGATATGGTATAGCACCAGAAGATCAAACTACTATTTTTGAGAGATTCCGTCAAGGTAAAAATAAAAGGTCTGGCAGTGGTTTAGGACTGCATCTGTCGCAACGCATTATTGAAGCACATAGGGGCAAAATAGAATTATATTCACAATTGGGTAAAGGTAGTACATTTACGATCACACTACCTATGATGGTAAAATAAGTTTTTAAAAACTTGGAAAACTTGTTAGTACCGTGTGATATGCCAGAAAAAAATTTCCCAGACCAAAGCACCCGATTGTTTTCTCACCTCAAATTTGATGGAGAGCGGTTGAATCATCAACCGGGCAGCCTTCTAAGTAGCACAGCTTTAATTACTGGAACTACCGTTGGTGCTGGGATTCTTGCCCTACCTGCAGTTACCCTACCATCGGGTGTATTGCCTTCTAATGTTGCCATTTGCCTGGTTTGGCTCTACACCCTATTATCAGGGTTACTAATTGCAGAAATTACTGTAAATGTGATGGGTATGGAGGGAATTGCCCACATTGGTTTTTTGGCAATTGTGGAGAAAAAATTGGGTAGTTTAGGAGCAAGAATAGCAGGTACTGCTTATTTAGTTCAGCACTATGCTCTTTTAGTGGCATATATTAGTCGAGGGGGAGATATCCTCATATCTACTTTTGCCAAAATATGCAATTTAGATCATGGTTTACCCCATTGGTTAGGTACAACAACTTTTACCATATTATTTGGAGGGGTGTTGTATTGGGGGAAAGAGAAATTTGTGGAAAAATTAAATAATCTATTGGTAGGAATTGTGATTGTTTCCTTTATGGGACTATTATTTTTGGGAGTTGGTCAGGTAAAAAGTTCCCTATTCTTGTCCCAAAATTGGCCTGCTGTGGGTGGTGCAATTTCAGTTATTTGTGTGACTCTTTTTTATCACAATGTTGTTCCTGTGGTAGTGACCCAATTAGAGGGAGATATCTCCAAAATTAGAAAATCTATTATTATTGGTTCTGGTATTCCTCTAATTTTATTTCTTTGCTGGAATACTGTTATTTTGGGCAGTGTGAATTTTGAATCTTGGCAAATAAATCAACCTAACGGATCTATTTTTGACCCCTTACAAGTTTTACAAGCAGGGAGAGCAGGAGAAGTTTTAGCGATCATATTAACTGTGTTCTCGGAATTTGCCATTGTCACATCTTTTATTGGTTTTGTCTATGGATTGATTGATTTCTTTCAGGATATTTATGGTCTCAATCAGGTGAAAATTTCCCGGTTACCTATTTTCTCTCTGGTGCTGCTTCCACCTCTGAGTTTGGGTACAATCAACCCCTACATCTTTTTTATAGCTATCGAATATAGTGGGATCCTCACTGTTTCAATTTTGGGTGCTATTATTCCCGCAATTATTAGTTGGCAACAACGGAAAAAAATAACAAATGGGATTTACCAGTCCTTGATTCCTGGTGGGAAAATTACATTAGCTATGATGATCATCATAGCAATAACTCTCATGACAAAACAAATTATAGAAATAATTTCTCTACTACATATAATGACTGCCCAAAAATAAGATATAACCTTTCAAAAAAACACAACTATCAGAGGGTGGATTGGAAAACTGGGTAATGGGACTATCCATTACCCATAAAGTTTATAGTTGTTGGGACTTTTGATCCACAACTAAACTGGTTTGACTACTAGTCAATTTTCCAGCTTGTAAAATCGGTGTGTGAGCAACAGAAGTGTTGACCAAGGTAAATAAAGGATTAGACAAAATACCAGAGATAGTTGTAGCAATGAGGGTGACTATCAATCCCACTTGTAAAGGTCTAAATCCTGGTAGATCCCACCGCACGGTCGGATAATTCTTAACTACATCAGACATTTCTTGAGGTTCTTTCACCACCATCATTTTCACTACCCGAATGTAGTAATAAATGGAAATTACACTCGTGACTAATCCTAACAACACTAACCAATATAGACCCGCTTGCCAACCTGCCCAAAATAGGTAAATCTTACCGAAAAATCCAGCCAGGGGTGGAATCCCACCCAGGGATAATAGGGAAACACTTAAACCTAGGGTCAGTAGGGGGTCTTTTTGATATAAACCAGAGTATTCCGTAATCTGATCTGTACCTGTTCTCAGAGAGAAAAGAATAATACAGGTAAATCCGCACAAATTCATGAACAGATATACTAGTAAGTAAAATAACATACTGGAGTAACCTGCATCCGTACCAGCAATTAAGCCAATCATCACAAAACCAGCTTGAGCAATGGAGGAATAGGCCAACATTCGTTTCATGCTGGTTTGAGCGAGGGCTACAACGTTACCCAAGATCATACTCAGTACGGCCAAAGCAGTAAACACAAATCTCCACTCTTGGTCTACTAAGGGGAACACTACTGTTAATAACCGGATGGACAAAGCCAAACCTGCTGCTTTGGAACCAACGGATAAAAAAGCTATGACTGGGGTAGGGGCACCCTCATAAACATCAGGTGTCCATTGGTGAAAGGGTGCAGCAGATATTTTAAACCCAATGCCAGCAATTATGAACACTAGAGCAATTACTAAACCTAGAGACTGACCTCCATGAGCTGTAGCAATACCACTGGCGATCGCATTTAATTCAGTTTCGCCTCCTGATAATCCATATAGAAGGGACATGCCATACAAAAATACAGCTGTGGTAGAAGCACCAATAAGCAGATATTTGAGAGCAGCTTCATTAGAGCGTGGGTCACGCTTAGTATAACCTGTTAGCAAATAGGAAGAGATACTCAAAGTTTCCAAAGAGATGAAAATCATCACTAATTCACTAGCACCAGAAAGGAACATACCTCCCGTAGTAGCGGTGAGTAGGATAGCGATGAATTCTGACAAAGCCGTACCACTTTGCTCCACATAGCTAATTGACATGAGGATGGTGACAGCAGCAGACAGGGCAATGATTCCGCGAAAGATAATACTGAGGTCATCAGCATTAAACCCACCGGTAAAACCCATAGGATGGGGGGAGTCCCATTGTAACCACAGGGAAAGAATAGCTCCCAGTAACCCAGCAACAGCTAGGTATGCAATCCATTGATAGGAAGCACGTCCCAAAATCAAATCCACGATCAAAACCCCCAAGAGGGTGATGATCACAATCCCCTCTGGTAAAATCGTTCCCGCGTTTAACTGGGATGCAATATTGGCAAAATCCATGATATGTATAGGTTTTGGTGATTAGAGATTAAGGACAACTACTCTAATTCTATATAATTAATCTCTATGTTTTTAACTCCGGTAACTAGAAATTATAGAATTATGGACAAGGTCATGAACCCAGGTAAAAGGCAAAATCAAACTGGAGTCGGAATTTCCCAACTTTATTCGCCAAGCACAACCTCCATAAGTTAAACATAAGTTAAAGATGAATATGGATTTAGATGGCATTCCAGATTGGCCTTGCCGTTTATACTCATATTTATGGAATTTATGGGATCTTTACCCGTTTCCTATAGTTTGTGGCAAAATAAAATCACTGCCCAAACGTGATATTTAACCTTGAGATTCTGCCAAAATTATCTCAACTTGACTGTTTAGCTTCAAAGCTATTCTTTTTTTTGTAAATTTCCATGTCAACCCTTGTTATTGTTGAATCTCCAACCAAAGCCCGTACCATTCGCAACTACCTGCCAAAAGACTACCAGGTAGAAGCTTCTATGGGTCACGTCCGTGACTTACCCCAGTCTGCTAGTGAAATCCCTCCTAATGTTAAGGGGGAAAAATGGGCTCGGTTTGGGGTAAATATAGAAGCAGATTTTGAACCAGTATATGTTGTTCTTAAAGATAAAAAGAAAGTTGTCAGTCAACTAAAAGAAGCTTTAAAAACTGCAAATGAGTTGATTTTAGCAACTGACGAAGACCGCGAAGGTGAAAGTATAAGCTGGCATTTATATCAGTTACTTAAACCTAAAGTGCCTACCAAGCGCATGGTGTTCCATGAAATTACTCAGGAAGCAATCAAAAAGGCTTTGGCTAACTGCAGAACTATTGATGATCAATTAGTCCGCGCTCAGGAAACTAGACGTATCTTAGACCGTCTGGTGGGATATACTCTCTCTCCTCTCCTGTGGAAGAAAATTTCCTGGGGACTTTCTGCGGGTAGAGTTCAATCCGTAGCAGTACGCCTACTAGTAAATAAGGAACGTCAGCGCCGAGCTTTTCGTGAAGGTACCTATTGGGATTTAAAAGCTACTCTGTTACAGGCAAAAAGTCCTTTCACCTCGCTGTTAATCACCTTGGAAGGAACAAAAGTAGCCACGGGCAGTGATTTTGATCCTGCTACAGGACAAATCGCTGTAGGACGTAATGTGGTCCTATTAAATGAGAACCAGGCTTTAGCACTCCAGGAACGTTTGGAAGGTAAAACTTGGACCGTGACGGATATAGAAGAACGTCCCGTGATCCGAAAACCCGCTCCCCCATTTACTACCTCCACTCTGCAGCAGGAGTCTAACCGAAAACTACGTTTATCTGCTAGGGATACAATGCGGATCGCCCAAAATCTCTATGAGCAAGGATATATTACCTACATGCGAACCGATTCTGTACACCTCTCAGAACAGGCGATCGCCGCAGCTCGAGATTGTGTAACCCAAAAGTATGGCCAGGAATATCTCAGTCCTCAGCCTAGACAATACACTACCAAGTCTAAAGGCGCTCAAGAAGCTCATGAAGCAATTCGCCCTGCTGGTAGCACATTTCGCACTCCCCAAGAAACCGGTTTAAGTGGGCGGGAATTTGCGGTTTACGATTTAATTTGGAAGCGTACTATTGCTTCCCAGATGGCTGACTCTCGCCAAACCCAGATTGCCGTTCACTTAAGAGTAGAAGAAGCCGGATTTCGCTCTTCTGGTAAGCGTATAGACTTTCCTGGCTATCTTCGTGCTTATGTAGAAGGATCTGATGACCCGGAAGCTGCACTGGAAGATCAAGAAGTGATATTACCTCCCTTAAAAGTAGGTGATCATCCCCAATGTATAGAATTAGAAGCAGTGGGACATGAAACCCAACCTCCAGCTAGATATACAGAAGCAACTTTAGTCAAAACTCTAGAAAGTGAAGGTATTGGTCGTCCCAGCACCTACGCCAGTATTATTGGCACTATTGTTGATAAAGGTTATGCTCAACTGGTAAGTAATGCGCTAATTCCTACTTTTACTGCCTTTGCTGTTACCAGTTTATTAGAACAACATTTCCCAGAGATTGTAGATCCCAGTTTTACCTCGAAAATGGAGCAAACTCTGGATGAAATTGCCACTGGTGAGGCTGAATGGCTACCCTATCTGCAGAAATTCTATTTAGGGGAGAAAGGTTTACAGGCCCTAGTGCAAGAACAAGAAGATCAAATTGACCCTAGCAAAGCCAAAACCGTAGAGTTAGAAAATCTTAACGCCAAGGTTCGCATTGGTAAGTTTGGTCCATTTATTGAAGTAGAAAATGAAGGAGGGATAGTAACAGCTTCTATTCCTAAAGACATTACACCAGCAGATTTAGACCCTGAGCAGGTGGATATGCTACTGCGACAAAAAACCGTGGGACCAGACCAGTTGGGAACCCACCCAGATACGGGTGAACCCATTTATCTGAAAATTGGTGCCTATGGACCTTATATCCAATTAGGAGATAAAACCGACGACACCCCCAAACCAAAACAAGTTTCCCTTCCTAAAGGTGTTACCCAAGAAAATCTCACTTTGGATATGGCTGTAGGTTTATTGTCATTGCCTCGACACTTAGGAGAGCATCCAGAAACGGGAGCAAAAATTCAAGCCAGTTTAGGCAAGTTTGGACCTTATATAGTTCATGATCAGGGGAAAGAGGGTAAAGATTACCGCTCACTAAAAGTGGGTGATGATGTGTTGACAATTTCTTTAGAACGCGCATTGGAATTATTAGCAGAACCCAAAAAAGCCAGGAGTTCCAGAAATAGTAAATCCAAGACTGCTCTACGAGAATTAGGTTTACATCCAGAAGATGACGCACCTGTAAATATTTATAACGGTGAATATGGTTATTATATTAATCATGGTAAGATAAACGTCGGTCTACCGGAAGGTCAAACAGTAGAAAGTATTACTCTCAACCAAGCTCTAGAATTGTTAAAAGTCAAAACCTCTAGTAAGTCTAAGAGTAAAACTACTGCCAAAACCAAGTCAACCACCACAAAATCCACCAGTAAAAGCCAAAAGAGGGGTTAGATAGGTGAGATCTTGACAACTAAGGTAAAAACATAGTATGTTAAGGGAGGTTTCCATTCCCCAATTGTTGTCATAAATCACAAACGTGGATTGAGAAGTATCTCAGGAGTGTTCAGTTAAATGGACTATATAGAAAAGGTACTGGAAAAGCTTAGAGAATTAGCCCGGAAGTTAGTAGAAGCACTACTAGGTCCGGAAGTGGAACCCGAGGCGGAACTCATCCCTATTCCAGTGCACGAACGCCCACGAGGTCGTTAATGACCGGAATACATGGCTCTAACTTTTATGCCAGTGTTTTAGTGCTGCATGGACCCAATCTTAATCTCCTAGGACAGCGAGAACCGGGTGTTTACGGTTCTCAGAGCCTAGAAGAAATAAACTCCCTCTTAGTAGCAGAAGCTGTAAGATTAGGTGTGAAAGTTACTACCTTTCAGTCTAATCACGAAGGGGTGCTAATAGATAATATCCATGCTGCCACAAAACAGCACCAAGGTATAGTAATCAATGCGGGTGCCTACACCCATACTAGTGTAGCTATTAGAGATGCGATGGCCGGTGTTAATTTACCTGCGGTGGAGGTTCATTTAAGTAATATTTATCGTCGAGAGGATTTTCGTCATCATTCCTACATAGCTCCAGTGGTAATTGGGCAAATTAGCGGATTTGGGGTTCACAGTTATGTACTAGGTCTACAAGCACTGGTGCATTATCTGAGGAAGAATGAGATTTAATATCATATCATGCGTTATTCTCTAAGGGATCGAGTTAGGGGTATTTTTTTGGGGATGCTGCTAGGTGAAACTTTAACTACTCAGGAGTCGGTTGGTTTGGGGGAAATAGGGATTATGAGTAGTCAGAGCTTGATTAACCGGGGTAGATTAGATGTAGAGGAATGGTCAAATAACTACCAAAACAACAGGTTCACAAGCACAGCAGTAATGATTGTCATAGCTGCACTACCGCTAGCCATTTTTTACCATGAAGATCTAGACAGATTCAAAGAGAATTTACAGCAATTCCTCAAATTTGGCAATGCAGACCCGGAAGAAAGAGATAACGCTTTAGCTTGGGGATATGTCCTAATTAAATGTCTAACAGAAACATTAAACACTGTGACCCTGATTCCCGAAACAATTGATTTTTTAGGAAAGACAACCTCCCCTCTTCCGGAAAGCTTGTTAAAATTAAATAACTTGTTAAAGCGACAAGCAGGAATGGTACGAATAGGCGCGGAGTTCAATTTACAGGAAAATATCAGCCATAATATGGCTCTTTCCCTTTATTGCTTTTTGAGTAGTGTGGAAGATTTTAAATTAAGCCTTTTGCGGAGTAATAAACAAGCTCAAATTTCCAACTGCTATTGTAGTGTGCTCACAGGGGTAATGTCGGGAGCATATAACAGCGTACACGGAATTCCACTCAACTGGAAAATTTTATTATCACTAAAACCGGAAACAAGCAATCTTTCTCAAATAGAAGAACTCACAGACAACCTGGTGAAATTGTGGTCAGGTGCATATAACCTCAATATACAACTTACTCCTTATTCCATATTTGCCGCACCACACCTAATTCGACCAAGGTGACTCTTGTCAAATCAAAACCAGGTTATCCCTATGAACAACAGTTTCTATACCTCCATAACCTAAAATATCTTCAATATCCCGGGAATGACAACCGCGAATTTTTGCCAACTCTTGACTGTTATAGTTAACCAATCCCCTGGCAATCTCATTACCTTGAAGATCACATAATTGCACCGCGTCTTGACTGTCAAATTCTCCCTCTACCATTTTAATTCCTGCTGGTAATAAGGATTTTCCACCGCGAGAAATAGCTATAACTGCTCCCTCATCCAAGTATAACCTTCCCACTGGAACTAAACCATAAGCTATCCACCTTTTTCTAGCGGAAGTTGGTTCTGGTTGGGGTGCAAAGTGAGTTCCTATTTGCTCTCCCGCAATGATTTTTTCTATGTCATGGGGAAAACGTCCTTGGGTAATTACTGTGCGCACCCCCCCCACCATAGCAATCCGAGCAGCAGATATTTTTGTCATCATCCCCCCTGTGCCCCATGGTGAACCCTGTCCCCCTGCTTGAATCTTCAGATCCTCCAGTTCTCTGATGTTACTAATTAGGCTAATCGGTTGAGCATTGCGTACCTTCCTTGGATCAGCTGAATATAACCGGTCAACATCTGTCAGCAAAAATAACCAATTTGCTTCTACCAAACTGGCAACTAAAGCTGAAAGAGTGTCGTTATCGCCAAATTTTAATTCCTCTATTGCTACTGTATCATTTTCATTGACTATGGGAATTACTCCTAGTCCTAATAACTCTTGAAATGTATTATAGGCATTTAAATATCGGCTACGCTCTACTAAATCCGCTCTGGTTAATAATACTTGGGCTATAGGTTGTTCTAGAGTGGTAAATAAGTCATCATAAATACCCATAAGACGACCCTGCCCTACCGCAGCTACAGCTTGTTTTAGGGCCATGGCTTTAGGTCTTTCTGTTAGTCCGAGTCGGGCACAACCTACACCCACAGCACCCGAAGAAACTAAAATCATTCTGTGTCCTTGCTGTCTTAAACGACAGAGGGTTTCTGTGAGGGTAGCAATGGTGGAAAGGGCTAATTTGCCAGTTTCCGCTTGAGTGAGGCTAGAAGTGCCTATTTTAACTACTATTGTCTCCGTCATCTGTGATCACTGAAAAGTTGCACAACGTCTTTCCCTCTATGGTGAAGGCAGACGTTGCACGGTTTTATATTTACTTATGATTATTTAGAGCTTTATTTTTTTGCTCCATATTATTAATAATTATTTTCCCCGATTTTTTTCCTGATCTAAAATTCCTTAATTATTTCTTTAGATTTAGTTTTGTTTCGCTTTATCAATTTTTGTGAAGTTTTTTGTGTTGAGGTTCTCATTTCTCCTACTCCCCTCCCCTTATTTAATCACTATCTGCTTTACCAATATACTCATCACCTCAATTGAGATATATAGTTATGCAGATGTAGTGGTACCATAAAAGGGAAGCATTTCAACACCTATAAAACCAAAAACCTATGATAGAGGCTGAAATTAAAGCATTAATCCAAAAAGAATTGCCCCGGGCGATCGCGGAGGAACCAGGTGTGCGGGATTTTGTCCTGCGCACGGTGTCAGAATATTACACTCCCCGGACTGAGTTTGACGAAAAATTTGACCGAGTTTTGAATGAGTTACAGCGAGACAGGGAAGAGCAGGCTCGCAAATGGGATGAGCAAGCTCGTAAGTGGGATGAGCAAAATCGCAAATTCGATGCTTTCCAAGCTGAGCAAAATCGCAAATGGGAGGAAAATAATCAACGTCTGGACAGAATCGAAGCCCAGAACAGTGCTACCCTGGAGGAAATCCAGAAAGCTAACCGTCGTTACGAAAGTGCCATTGGTGCTATTGGTTCCCGCTGGGGTCTCTATTCTGAAGCTAGTTTCCGTAATGGACTCCAAGCCATTCTAGGCCAGTCCTTTGGGGTGGAGGTGCTCAATCTTACCCTTTACGACCAGGAGGGAGAAGTATTTGGTCGACCAGAACAGGTGGAATTGGATATAATCATCAAAAATGGGCTAACTATTGTCTGTGAACTTAAGTCTTCTATTGACAAAGCTGGTATGTACATCTTTGGTCGTAAGGCAGACTTCTACGCTAAAAATCAAAATAGAGTGGTTAACCGTAAAATTGTGATTTCGCCCATGGTGGATGAGCGAGCTGTACCGGTAGCTAAATCCCTAGGCATTGAGATATATAGTTATGCAGATGTAGTGGTACCATAAAAGGGAAGCATTTCAACACCTATAAAACCAAAAACCTATGATAGAGGCTGAAATTAAGGCATTAATTCAAAAAGAATTGCCCCGGGCGATCGCGGAGGAACCAGGTGTGCGGGATTTTGTCCTGCGCACGGTGTCAGAATATTACACTCCCCGGACTGAGTTTGATGAAAAATTTGACCGAGTTTTGAATGAGTTACAGCGAGACAGGGAAGAGCAGGCTCGCAAATGGGAGGAAAATAATCAACGTCTGGACAGAATCGAAGCCCAGAACAGTGCTACCCTGGAGGAAATCCAGAAAGCTAACCGTCGTTACGAAAGTGCCATTGGTGCTATTGGTTCCCGCTGGGGTCTCTATTCTGAAGCTAGTTTCCGTAATGGACTCCAAGCCATTCTAGGCCAGTCCTTTGGGGTGGAGGTGCTCAATCTCACCCTTTACGACCAGGAGGGAGAAGTATTTGGTCGACCAGAACAGGTGGAATTGGATATAATCATCAAAAATGGGCTAACTATTGTCTGTGAACTTAAGTCTTCTATTGACAAAGCTGGTATGTACATCTTTGGTCGTAAGGCAGACTTCTACGCTAAAAATCAAAATAGAGTGGTTAACCGTAAAATTGTGATTTCGCCCATGGTGGATGAGCGAGCTGTACCGGTAGCTAAATCCCTAGGCATTGAGATATATAGTTATGCAGATGTAGTGGTACCATAAAAGGGAAGCATTTCAACATCTATACCAAAAACCTATGATAGAGGCTGAAATTAAGGCATTAATTCAAAAAGAATTGCCCCGGGCGATCGCGGAGGAACCAGGTGTGCGGGATTTTGTCCTGCGGACGGTGTCAGAATATTACACTCCCCGGACTGAGTTTGACGAAAAATTTGACCGAGTTTTGAATGAGTTACAGCGAGACAGGGAAGAGCAGGCTCGCAAATGGGATGAGCAAAATCGTAAATTCGATGCTTTCCAAGCTGAGCAAGCTCGTAAGTGGAATGAGCAAAATCGTAAATGGGATGAGCAAAATCGTAAATTCGATGCTTTCCAAGCTGAGCAAGCTCATAAATGGGATGAGCAAAATCGTAAATGGGAT
>ACYB01000011.1 GCA_000175855.1 Raphidiopsis brookii D9 | reverse complement strand
TCAAGACATTTTGTTATTCCAAGTCAAAAGAGATGCTATGCTTTTCAATTAAGCTACTAATTTATTACCTAAGAGAAAAAAGTTTTTCTGCAATAAGTTGGGGGTGACTATCAGGGTTTTATTAATAATGTAATCTCGCGAGGGCTTCGCAATCGTCCTACAAGAGAAATTTTTCAAATTAGGAGAAAATCTTAAATCATCCCGCAAATATGCAACGCCGATTTGAAAAACTGTGAGAGTCGGTTGAGAGATGACTCTACCAGGAGGAGAGTTTTTAAAAACCCCCTTCCCGAGGGTATTCTGGTTTACCTTTGCCCTGTGACAATGTATGCTACCCTTTGACCAATATTAGTAGCATGATCTGCCATTCTCTCTAAACACTGAATTGCTAATGTTAATAGTAAAATGGGCTCCACTATCCCAGGAACGTCTTTCTGCTGCGCCAAATTACGATATAACTTTTTGTAAGCATCATCTACTGTGTCATCCAATAATTTAATCCTTCTACCACTAATCTCATCCAAATCCGCTAAAGCTACTAGGCTGATAGCCAACATAGATTGGGCATGATCGGACATAATAGCAACCTCCCCCAAAGTGGGATGGGGGGGGTAGGGAAATATTTTCATTGCTATTTCTGCCAAATCTTTGGCATAGTCCCCAATACGTTCTAAATCTCTAACCAATTGCATAAATGAGCTTAAACAACGAGATTCTTGCTCTGTAGGAGCTTGACTGCTCATAATTGAAGCACAGTCTACTTCTATTTGTCTGTAAAATCGGTCAATTTTTTTGTCTAATCGGCGTATTTGCTCAGCTGCTGTTAAATCTCGATTAAATAAGGCTTGGTGACTCAGACGGAATGACTGCTCTACTAAAGCACCCATACGTAAAATATCTCGTTCCAGTCTTTTAATGGCACGTATAAGCTGAGGTTTTTCAAAAACTGTATATTTCACAACAGCTTTCATATTTTTAATCTCGGGTTTAATATATTTCTAGCTATTATAGTCTTGATTCACAAATATCTGCTATCATGTTGAACCATCTGGGGAAGATGAATTTGTATCCAAGCACCACCGGTATCAGGATGGTTCATGGCCCTGATTTTGCCACCATGAGCTATAATTATTTGGCGGACAATGGATAAACCTAAACCACTACCAGTAATTTCTACCGTTTCATTCTCAGAGCGTGACTCGTGGTGTCTAGCTTTGTCCC
The DNA here is from genome assembly GCA_000175855.1 of Raphidiopsis brookii D9. Taxonomy (GTDB): domain Bacteria; phylum Cyanobacteriota; class Cyanobacteriia; order Cyanobacteriales; family Nostocaceae; genus Raphidiopsis; species Raphidiopsis brookii. Next base: position 70,579 of record ACYB01000011.1, on the reverse strand, counting down.
CCCGATAAAATCTTTGAAAGACATAGGGTAGATCTACGGGAGCAAATCCAACCCCGGAATCAATGATGTTAATTTCTAAAACTTGATTTGATACTTGGTTTAATATTGTACTTATTTCTCCGTCAACCCCATTAATAATAGACTTCTCCCCAGAAACTGGATTGATTTCAATCAAAATGGTACTGTTGAGGTTGCTGTATTTAATACAGTTATCTAACAGATTAAGAAATACTTGATAAATCCGGGACTTATCAGCACATGTATAGACCTTTTCTGGACCAGAGTAAGAAATACTAAGATGCTGATTAGCGGCTAGGGGCTCTAAATTCTCCCAGACTGAAAAAATTAGGGAGCGGACTTCTAGCATTTCCAAATTTAGTTGTATGGAGGAGGTTATTTCCATCTGGGTCAGGTCTAACCAGTTTTGGACTAAATTAATTAGTCTGTCAACCTCTTGCATCAAGCGGACAACCCAACGGTTCAGAGGAGGATCTAATCGAGTTTGCAGGGTTTCTGCGACTAGACGAATGGAAGTCAGAGGTGTTCTCAGTTCATGGGCCAGGTCAGAAAAAGAGCGGTCACGTTGCTGATTAATGTCTACGAATTGTTGGTGACTTTCTAGAAATACACCCACCTGTCCCCCCGGTAGGGGAAAACTGTTAGCTGCTAAAGACAATGGCTTTAATTCTAAAATACCCTGACCATGATCTCGGGAAGGGTGAAAAATCCACTCTTGCATTTGTGGTTTTTGCCAATCCCGGGTTTGTTCAATTAACTGATCCAGTTCATAGGATCTCACTAATTCCAGCAGGAGGCGCACTTGACCCGGTTGCCATCTTTGTAAATACAGCATTTCCCGCGCGCACTGATTACACCATAGTAGTTGGTTTTCTTCATCTACTTGTAAATATCCCAAAGGCGCAGCATCCAGCAACTGTTCATAAGCTTTGAGTGACAAGCGTAAGTTTTGTTGCTCATCTCTAACGGTAGATATTTTACGATGTAATCCAGCTAATAGGGGTAATAATATCTTTTCGGCGTGGGGGTTTAAGGGTTGGGTTAACTGCTCTAAATGGCTGTTAAGTTGAAATTGTTGCCAAAGCCAAAAACCAAAACCGACTGCCAAACCCAGAAGAAATCCCAATAAGAACATTTGATCGTAAGTGTGCTATTTGACCGGAATTAAAGGGGGAGGATCCAAGCACGGTCTTTATAGGACGGCTTTTTTTAATTGTTAGATTATAATTATAACCAGTAGGGACTGCTTTGGGAAAATGCGATCGCCCAGGTATCTGTAACCATTCCTGTACCACAGGTTAGACTGAATCAGGTAACTGATAGACTTCTTGCTGAATTTTATGTCCAATCAAAATGACAACTCCCAAAATGATAACTCCCGCGACAAGAGCCAAAAACCCCAATCCAGCGGATGGTTTAAAATAAAAAGACTACGACCACCTAAAGGGATAGGAAAACCAAAAACAGAATAGCCCAGATATAGAAATCAACCAAATCTATAGCCAAAACCCCTGACCGTGACAATATATTCTGGATGGCTAGGGTCTAACTCTAATTTTTCTCTCAGCCATCGAATATGAACATCCACAGTTTTACTGTCACCAACAAAATCAGGACCCCAAACCTGGTCTAATAACTGTTCCCGTGACCACACCCTGCGAGCATAACTCATAAATAATTCTAGTAACCGAAATTCTTTCGGTGACAAGCTCACCTCCCTCCCTCTCACTAACACCCGACATTCCTGAGGATTTAAATTGATATCTTTATATTTTAAGGTGGGTATCAAGGGCAAATTAGAAAACCGCTGACGACGTAACAGGGCGCGACACCTAGCTACCATTTCCCGCATGCTAAAGGGCTTAGTTAGGTAATCATCCGCCCCTACCTCTAAACCTAGTACCCGGTCAGTTTCACTACCTTTCGCACTCAGAATTAAAATCGGTATGGAATTACCCTGGTGACGTAACAAACGACAAATATCTAATCCGTTGATTTGTGGCAACATCAAGTCTAGGACAAGCAGGTCGAATGATAACTCACCAGATTGGGTCTCTAAATTTCTCATTAATTCTACAGCACAACGACCATCTTTAGCAGTTACAACTTCATAACCTTCACCCTCTAAGGCTACTACAAGCATCTCTCGGATCAGTTCTTCGTCTTCCACTATTAAAACGCGACTAACTGGTTCAATATCCGATTTAGTGGAGTATCTAGGCAATTCAGTAGTATACATTGATAACAAAAATTTGTAAGAATGTACTGGTCTTGGTTTCCCACTAGTTATGATCCTCACCAATTGAGGACATACATTGGGAAATACAAAATTATTGTATTCAATACAACAACTTGCCTAAATTATAATTCAAATAGGTATTTTATAGAAATTTTGTCGAATATTTCCACATTTGTGACTTTTAGTTCAGGCAAAACTAGAGAAGTCTAAACTGGGTGGAATATCCTGAATTCTTCCAGGACCTATAGCCCGCAGTGCTTCTGGTAAACTAATATCCCCAGTATATAGGGCTTTACCCACAATTACTCCTGTAACCCCCTGATGTTCTAAAGATAATAAGGTTAATAGGTCAGTAACAGAACCCACACCCCCAGAGGCAATCACGGGTATGGAAATAGCAGATACCAAGTCTCTTAATGCTTGTAAGTTTGGTCCCTGAAGCGTGCCATCACGATTTATATCCGTATAAATAATAGCTGCCGCACCCAATTCCTGCATTTGGGTTGCTAGTTGGGGGGCCAAAATTTGAGAAGTTTCTAACCAACCCCTGGTAGCAACTAGACCATTCCGCGCATCAATGCCAACTATAATTTGCTGGGGGAATTGTTCACACAGTCCTTGAACCAAATCTGGTTGCTCTACTGCTACAGTTCCCATAATTACCCACTGTACCCCAAGATTAAATAACTGTATAACACTGGAACTATCGCGTATTCCTCCGCCAACTTCAATAGGTATAGAAACAGCATTGGTAATAGCTTCTATAGTAAATAAATTAACTATTTTACCAGCTTTTGCTCCGTCTAAATCTACTAAATGTAGTCTTGTTGCTCCTTGGTCTGCCCACATCTTAGCGGTTTCCACAGGGTTATGGCTGTAAACCTGGGATTGTGCATAGTCACCTTTGTAGAGTCTTACACAACGCCCCTCTAATAGATCTATTGCTGGGATAACTTCCATGAGTAGTTAATGAATAGGTTAATTTCAAGTTGAGGTAAATGGAGAGGGAGGGATTCGAACCCTCGGATGGACCTTACGATTCCATCAACAGATTAGCAATCTGCCGCTTTCGACCACTCAGCCACCTCTCCAGATTTATTAAAAATTATGATGAATTAATATTAACAGACAATTTTGGGCTTGTCAAGAGATTTTTTCAAGTGGAGGATGAAATCCGTCAGGGATTTCAATCCTGGTCAAGTTTCTTTTTGATTTTGAATATAAAGTTTAACAATTTCTAGTGGCGCTCCTCCAACAGTAGATATAAAATATGAGTTGGTCCACAATGAAGGACGTCTTGATTTTAATAGTCAAATCCCTCCAAATCCATTATAATCCCATGAATGCTCTTTCAATTCCTACCTGGATTATCCATATTTCTAGTGTCATTGAATGGGTAGTTGCCATTTCCCTCATCTGGAAATATGGCGAACTGACCCAAAACCATAGTTGGAGGGGATTTGCCCTAGGTATGATACCCGCCTTAATTAGCGCCCTATCCGCTTGTACCTGGCATTATTTCGATAATCCCCAGTCCCTAGAATGGTTAGTCACCCTCCAGGCTACTACTACGTTAATAGGTAATTTTACTCTTTGGGCAGCAGCAGTCTGGGTTTGGCGTTCTACTCGACCGAATGAGGTTCTCAGTATCTCAAATAAGGAGTAGACCGTTATGATGTCAAAAGAAACTCTATTTGCTCTCTCCCTGTTCCCCTATTTGGGTTTCTTGTGGTTTATCAGTCGCAGTCCCCAAATGCCACGTTTAGCACTCTATGGATTCTATGGCACTTTAGTATTTGTTGGTGTTACCATTCCAGCTGGTATTTATGCCAAGATTGCCTACCAAGAAGCCTTAGCAAATATAGACTGGCTTCATGGCAGTGCTGAGTTATTCTTAACTCTTGCTAATATTTTAATTGTCTTGGGTTTTAGTCAAGCTGTACAAAATCTAGAAACTAAACGTAAATAGACCAACAGACTAACCTACTAACTAAATACTCGGTACAACAAGTCGCGGTGTAACAGGGAACCATCCAATAGAGACTGTAATTTATTTCTTGACAAAGACTCGGCATTGTGATAGGAATCCAACCAAGTTTTGGCAATTAAATTAGGATCATTGGGTAAATCTGGAAGATTCCAACCTGGTATGGGTAAATCTTCCATCAACCTGTTGATTTTAGGATCATAACTTAGAGCAAAGCAACGACACCCTTCACTAGCAGCCATAATTAAACTATGTAGGCGCATTCCTATTACCATATCCACACCTTTAAATGCGCCTTTTAACATTTGTGGTTTCTCCAAACAAAAAACTTGGCTATTATTTGGCAATTGAGAGTGAATTTGTTGGGCAATTTCTAAATCCTCAGTTTTTTGAAATGGTAGAATTAAAATAAATGCTTGGGTGTGTTTCTGTAAATCAACCAATCCACGGATTAGATTTGCTAATCGACCCTCTGTCAACTGAGGATGTTTTCTCAAGGTAACTGCAATTCGTGGTTTTGGTAGACTCGCTAATTCTGGTACTGACTCAGATGCTAAACCCCACACTGGATCAGGTGCTAGGATGTGTGGTACGTGCCAACTTGATAATAACCTAGCACTTGAGCGATCGCGCACACTGACTCCCAAGCAACCGGCAAAATTTCTTTGAGCCAACCAACGGTTTTGTGTTAGGGATAGGGGACCTATACCCTGGCCCCAGGCTATAGTTTTTAGACCCATAAATTGGGCTAAAGCCATTATTCCCCCATAATACAAGGGACTAATACTACTAGTTGCATCCTGCATTAAACTACCTCCACCCCAGATAAATCCTTGACAAGAGCGTAAAGCTCGAATCAAGGGGATAAATGCCATCCGGTCATGACTTTCTACCCCATAATTTGTGGTGGTTATTTGGGGACTACCGGACAGAACTACAGGAGTGATGTGAGGTGGTAGCATTTGTAAAAGAGTAGCTAATAGAGCTTCATCACCACCATTACCCTTACCATAATAACCAGAAAGTAAAACACGCATTATTATAAATTGCCCCGTCTTAGTTACTTAATTTGTCGCATATAATTTCCCCATAATTGTGCTGCTTGACCACTACTACCAAGGGTGGGAGAGTTGTTGTCATTACCTAACCAAATACCGGTGACCAATTGACGACTGGGAATAAAACCAATAAACCACAAGTCCACATTTTTATCCGTGGTTCCGGTTTTACCTGCTTCCTCACCCGTTCCTATGGAAGCAGCGCGACCAGTACCCCTAGCTACCACAGCTTGCATCATGTCAGTCATAGTGTTAGCCACATTCTTTTTCAACACTGTTTGATTAGCTTTGGGATTTTGAGCAAAGGAATAAATCTCCCGACAGGTTTTTAAATTCTTCCGATCTTCACAATCACTACTATCTAGAATTCGGGTAATAGCGTGGGGACGATTCCATACTCCTCGATTACCAATTGCTGCAAACGCACCGGTCATTTCTAGAACATTGACCACACTTTGACCCAGAACTAAACCGGGAACTGGTTCCAAGGAGGATTTTATCCCTAACCTCTGGGCCATTTCTACTACCTTATTTAATCCCACCTCCTGTGCAAGTCTTAGAGCAATAGGGTTTTCCGACAGTGCAAAACCCGTAGCTACATCTAAGCTACCACCCCCACTGCGACAAGGTCTATAAGTAAATCCTCCCCAGGGAAAAGAATTACAAGAATAGCTCTTATAGGTGGGTATTCCCGCTTCTATAGCTGCAGCATAGGCAAAAACTTTAAAAGTAGATCCGGGTTGTCTTTGAGCTTGTACAGCACGATTAAATTGGCTTTCTTTGTAATTTTTTCCCCCGACCATGGCTAATATGCTCCCGGTTTTGGAATCTAGGGTGACAATTGCTCCCTGGGAAAATCGCAAGTTGGAACCAACCTTATTTACCGAATTTTGCAAGGCTGCCTCAGCTTTAGCTTGAATTACTGGGTCTAATTTGGTTTCAATGATGTAGTTACCTTCTCTAGCTGCTCCTGCACCCAAAATTGATTCTAACTCTTGAAAAACATAGTTGTAAAAATAGGGAGCAATAGTTTTAGCTTGTCTTTCGCAAACTTTGGGACTAACCCGTACGGGGGATCTTCTAGCTCGATTTGCTTGAGTGGAATTAATCGTCCCCATATCTAACATGCGTCGAATGACCCGATTCCGATAATCTGCTGCTGCTAATTTCCTGGGTCCATCTCCACAAAAGTCAAACCCATTGGGTGCAGGTAATATTCCCACTAAAGTTGCTGCTTCTGATAGGGTTAATTCTTTGGCAGATTTTTCAAAGTAATATTTAGCCGCATCTTCAAAACCAGAAGTGTCAGCTCCTAAAAATACTCGATTTAAATAGGTAAGCAGGATCTCATCTTTGCTGTAAAAGGTTTCTAATTTTAATGAGACCATAGCTTCACGAATTTTTCTTCCTAAAGAATCCTGTCTACCTACATAATCACGAAACAAACTCCGTGCAAGCTGTTGGGTAACCGTACTAGCACCTTGTTGCACATCCCCACTTTGAGTGTTAATGAATACTGCCCGCAAAACTCCCAGGGGGTCAACTCCAAAGTGCCAATAATAACGACTGTCCTCCGAAGCGACTACTGCAGCGGGTATGTAAGGACCGAAATCTGCTATTTCTTTGAGATCTACGTGAGAGATATTGCGGGGTTCTCGCAATGGGGTGTAGGCATCCCGGGCGTAAATTACTACTGGTCCACTGGTTGCTGTAGGTAGAGGGTTAACGTCAAATTTTGTCCACTCCCAACCGATGGACAGGGCAAATAAGGCAGTAATACCACTGATACCATACATTCCCCAAGTAAGAAATTTAATATGGGCAGGGGGTGGATCAAGATACTCAAGACTTACTGAAGCAGCTAGTTCTGGTGGACCCAGGGTAACAATATCACCATGTCTAAGTTGGAGAGATTTAATTCGGCGTTTTCCTAAGTAAATACCATTAGTGGAATTTTCATCTTTGATAGTGAAGACCGGGTTGTTTTGGCTTGAGTCCCTAGTGAGGGAAAGGTGAACCTGGCTAACTACTGGGTTGGGGACGATGATATCACAGGATTTGGAACTGCGACCTAAAATGTAACGTTCTCCCAATAGGGGATATGTTTGGTTTTCTTCCCCGTTTTGCACCCAGAGTTCCGGTACTTTGGCATTGGGTTTCAAAGCTAGTTTAGAAAAGTCTACTCTAGCTTGAATGGTATTTACAGCTTGAGTGATGTGACCAAGAAAGGTTTGGGGTTTTGGGGTGGTTGTTGGGAACTCATGGTCTGGGATTTGGTAAAGTTAATTTATATCAAAATTAATTGGGAGTTTTATGCTTAGGCTTTTTTCCGGGAACCAATTAGTAGACAAACAATACCTATACTAATAAATGAGTCTGCTAAATTGAAGACTGGGAAGTTGAATAGACGAAGGTCCAGAAAATCTACCACATATCCCAATATGAATCTATCAATACCATTACCTATAGCTCCCCCTAAAATTAAACCATAACCCAACTGTTCCCATATAATTAATGATGGACCCCAAAGAGCGATCGCCACTAACAATAAACTTACTACTAGGGATAACCAACGCAACCACTCAACCTTACCACTAAAAAGACTAAAAGCTGCACCTGTATTAGTTACGTATGTCAGATGAAAGACTCCTGGTACTAAGGGGAAGGTTTGGTGTAAATCAAAGCTTTGAACTACGGACAACTTTGTTAGTTGGTCCAGAGCAAAAGCTATTACAGCAGCAATCCAAAACAGGCGATTTTTTAAACCCATGAAAATTCTACCATTAATTATGTTATGTGAGACGCAAAAATTACTAATGAAACATTAATAAAACATAATGTGTCGCAGGAGGTAAGCTATGACAGTAACAGCACAAAGCACGGCCAATTGTCCAGGGAGGGAACCCCAGGAATATTTAAGAATACCCTCCATTAAGGACAAATTTTGATTGTCCCCCCAGGAGAAAAGATAACTGGTTACCAAATAACAAATACCGCAAATGTGAATAGTTAACAATCCGCACAGACAACTAAAACCTAGGGTTTCTAATCGAGGTCTGGCTTTAAAGGCAAAATGTCCGCAAATCCATGCTCCTGGAATAAACCCCAGTAAGTAACCAAATTGGGAAGTTTAACATATCCTATACCTCCTCCCTGAGCAAATACGGGTAGCAAGGTCAAGCCCATCACTAAATAAGCAATTTGGGAAAGGGCACCAGCACTTTTACCCCTAAACAACCAACAAACAATACAGCAGCAATTTGATAACTAGCACCTAAGGGGAAGGTTTTAATTCCCTGTTGACTCCAACTCCAGGGTAGGGTGGTACCGTATGCTTCTAAAAAGGTGCCGCCAATGGTCAACAGCAAGCCAATCATAGACCATAATAATTGATGGGAAGCAGCAAACATGGATTAGTTAATAACCAAATTAGATAAATTAACATTAATATTGATTTGGAAGTGTCTAATCTCCTCAGATCAGGATTACTGAGGGTTTGGCACTTTTCTAACTACGAATTAGGGTAATAGTGCGCCCAGTGGGACTAATTACCTCCTCCATACTAATTCTCTCCCCCATGGGTGGTAAATAGGTAGTCGCCATATTGGGAGAGAGCATATTTTTCTAACTGGGGGAACTTGCGCAAAAATGCCAGGTAAAAGATAAAATAAGAATAAATTAATATTTAGAGTGAAATATGATGAGCGATCGCGACTATACACTAATCATTGATAAAAGTGGGAGCATGTCAACTCCGGATCAACGGGGTGGAAGAACCAGATGGGAAATAGCCCAAGAATCTACCATAGCCCTAGCCAGAAAGTGTGAGCAATTTGACCCAGATGGTATTACTGTTTACGTATTTTCTGGTAGATTTAAACGATACGAAAATGTGACAGCAGCAAAGGTTGGTCAGATATTTCAAGAAAATGATCCTGTGGGTACAACCAATTTAGCTGGAGTGCTTTTGGATGCTACTAATCACTATTTTCAACGTAAAGCATCTGGTCAAGCCAAACCGAATGGTGAAACCATTGTGGTGATTACTGATGGGGAACCGGATGATCGGAAAGCGGTTTTTGAAGTAGTTATTAACGCCTCTCGCAAAATAGATAAAGATGAGGAATTAGCAATTTCTCTAATTCAAGTAGGTACAGATCCGCAAGCTACAAAATTCCTCAAAGCTCTCGATGACCAGTTGCAAAGTGTAGGAGCTAAATTTGATATTTGCGATACTGTGACTTTAGATGACTTGGAAGAAATGAGTTTAACAGAAGTTTTAATGAATGCGATTACTGATTAGTAGAATTGTGGAAGGTTCTGGAAAATTGTGGGGGACATGGTAGCATAGACCTCGGGTAATTTGGCAAGAGATTAATTAATATGAAATACTGGCGTGAAACCCTGGCTATAGCTCAGCGCATTTTAACGGAACTACTACGACGCAGACGAAGTCTAATTTTTTGGACTATTTTCCCAGTTTCTATTTTGATACTTAATGGCTTTGTTTTGTCAGAACGGGGAGAATTAGCCATGGAGGTGGCCTTAGAAAAAGCTGCACCTTCGAGTTTGGTGGGTGCTGCACTATTTTTTAGTTGTTTGGGTGGAACTGTTGCAACAGTGGTTGCGGAGAGAGAACAACAAACCCTAAAACGATTATTTATTTCACCTTTAAGTGGCACATCTTATTTTCTGGGAATTTTTTTAGCCCACAGCTGTATAGGAATTGGACAAACCCTGCTAGTATATATAGTTGCTGGGTTCTGGGGTGCAACCTTTCAAGGTTCAATATTATTAGGAATAGTCATTATTTTCTTGAGTATTATTGGATACGTAGGTCTGGGATTTGTCCTGGGTACACAACTAGCTCGTCGTACGGAAGACGTTAATGCTTTGGTAGCTACTTTTGGCGTACCCCTGTTAATTTTGGGGGGGACATTTTTCCCAAGTTCCCTATTTCCTAAAACTCTATTAGATATTGCTAAGTATAATCCTATTTACCACATGAATGAAGCTCTTTTAGGTGTTTCCGCTAATGGAGAAAAATTTAGCGATGTGAGTTTACACTTGCGCTTTTTGTTTATTTTTTGCTACACTCACCCTCGTTTGTGGTTGGATATCTTATAGACGGATGTTAATGGTAGAAAAAAGACTTTAAAACAGTATAATCACAAATAAATATCCTGTTTCTATATAAAGAGTTGACTTTGGTGAATTAAAGCCAAAAGTGGGGGAGCATGGTTCCAGCTCCCATTCCTGAAAAATATCAATTACCAAAATGCTTAAAATTAAAAATTTAAACAAGTCCTACAAAAACCGCAAAGTTCTGCAAAATTTAACATTTACCATCCAACCGGGAGAAGTTTATGGTTTACTAGGTGCTAACGGAGCAGGTAAAACAACTACTATTAATATTATTTGTAATCTTCTTAAAGCAGATAGTGGTCACGTCACAGTAAATCATCAGCCAATTTCTGGTTCTACAAAAAAACTTATTGGTATTGCTCCCCAGGAAAATATTCTATATAAAACCCTCTCCTGTGCGGAAAACCTGAGATTTTTTGCTGAGATTTATGGTTTAGACTCCAAAACCAAACACAAACAAGTGATGACCACCCTGAAATCCGTAAACTTGTTAGATAGAGCAGATAGTCCTGTAGAAACTCTCAGTGGTGGCATGCAAAGGCGTTTAAACATTGCTGTTGCTTTAGTACATCAACCTCAATTACTGATTCTTGATGAACCAACTACAGGACTAGATATTGAAGCTCGATATGAAATTTGGGAATTAATTCGCAATTTAAAAAATCAAGGTATGACCATACTGCTAACTACTCACTTACTAGATGAAGCTGAAAGACTTTGTAGTCGGATTGGGGTTTTAAAAAATGGTCAGATATTAGCTGAGGGAAGTTTAGCAGAATTAAAAAACCGGGTTCCGGGGAAGGAAATTGTTTTGATGCAAACGAAAGAAGAAAGTACAGCTATATCAGTAGGTCGGGAAAATGGTTTTATTGTTCGACGGTATGGGAGTGATTTAGCCTTTTTGCTACCAGAACCAATAGAACTAAAAGAATTATTGACTAAATTTGATGGTATAGAGATTGACTCTATTTCCCGTCAATCCCTACGTTTAGAACATATCTATGTAGAAATTACCCAAGCAGATTTGAGTTTGTAGTTAGGTCACCTATTACTTTTATTTGTATGACGAACATTATCGAAACCCTAAAAGCAGATTACCAAAGATTTCCCCTTGACCAGACTTATAGCATTTATGCACTAGATGTTTACTTTCAAGATCCAGTTTTTAAATTTCGTGGTTTAGAACTTTACAAGTGGATGATTAAATTTATTCACATATTTTTCACTAACTTACGGATGGATTTGCACCACATCGAACAAGACCAAAATATGATTAAGACTGAATGGACATTAAGCTGGAATGCATCCCTACCTTGGAAACCGAGAATTTCTATATCTGGATGGACTCAATTAAGTCTTAATAATCAAGGATTGATTAGTTCCCATATAGATTATTGGCACTGTTCACGTTTAGATGTACTAAAACAACACCTATTTTCCGTAAACAAAGGATAATGTGAGTAAATGTCAACAAAATTCAGGTAGGACAGAATCATTCATGCGCGTAATTTTAATGACTGGTAAAGGTGGAGTAGGTAAAACTTCCGTCGCCGCTGCAACTGGATTGCGTTGTGCAGAACTAGGTTATAAAACATTAGTTTTAAGTACAGATCCAGCCCATTCCTTAGCGGACAGTTTTGATTTAGAGTTAGGTCACGATGCAAAACAAGTGCGTCCCAACCTATGGGGTGCAGAACTGGATGCTTTGCAAGAACTAGAGGGTAATTGGGGAGCAGTCAAACGTTATATTACCCAGGTGTTACAAGCTAGGGGTTTAGAAGGAATCCAAGCAGAAGAGCTGGCAATCTTACCGGGGATGGATGAAATTTTCGGTTTGGTGAGAATGAAACGTCACTACGATGAAGGGGTATTTGATGTTTTAATTATAGACTCTGCTCCTACTGGTACAGCCTTAAGACTATTAAGTTTACCAGAGGTTGGTGGTTGGTACATGAGACGGTTTTATAAACCTTTTCAAAATATATCAGTAGCCCTGAGACCATTAGTAGAGCCGATTTTTAAACCTATAGCGGGATTTTCCTTACCAGATAAGGAGGTAATGGATGCACCATACGAGTTTTATGAGCAAATAGAAGCCTTAGAAAAAGTTTTAACTGATAACACTCAAACCTCAGTTAGACTAGTGACTAATCCAGAAAAAATGGTAATTAAAGAATCATTACGAGCACATGCTTACTTGAGTTTATATAATGTAGCTACAGATTTAGTTGTGGCCAATAGGATTATTCCAGAGGAGGTTGCGGATCCATTTTTCCTAAGATGGAAACAAAGTCAAGAACAATATCGACGAGAAATTCATGACAACTTTCTCCCGTTACCGGTGAAGGAAGTCCCCTTATTTTCCGAGGAGATGTGTGGTCTAGCTGCATTAGAGAGACTGAAGGATACTTTGTATCCTGGTGAAGATCCCACCCAGGTTTATTATCGAGAGACCACCATTAGAGTGGTGCAAGAAAACAACCAGTACAGCTTGGAACTTTATTTACCGACTATTCCTAAAAGTCAGATTCAATTAAGTAAAAGTGGAGATGAATTAAATATTACTATTGGTAATCACCGACGTAATTTAGTTTTACCCCAAGCTTTAGCTGCTCTTCAACCTGCGGGAGCAAAAATGGAGGGTGACTACCTGAAAATTCGCTTTGCTGACAATGTGAGAGTTTAGTTAGTATGCATTGACACTCCCTGGTAAACCAGGGATTTTTTTGTAAACTTCTTATTCTTATAAATCTTAAGTTGCTAAAATTTAGTGAAGGATTAACTAGCTAACTTCCTCCATTAAATCTTCTACTCCTGCAACTGGTAATATCCTAACATTCAATTCCTGAGACACCTGTGCTACTGTCATATCATCTAAAAATACTAATTCACCATGTTTGAGCATGATGGTGGGTAATAATAAACTATCACCTAAATTCTTCCCTTTCAGGTGGTATAGTAAATCATGTCCAGTTAATAACCCGGTAACGGTGATATCTTGTCCCCAATAGTCACTATATAGTGCAACCATATTCACCCTTAAACCTTCAACCCTATTTAACCTATCAACCAGGGGGGTAAATGCTTTCTCTACCGCATTTCCCACTACCCAAGTTAATGTTTTCTCAGGATAAATTTTTGCCGGTAGTAATTTATTTGCTACCTGATTAAATTCCTTCATAAATAATCTTATGGAACCTACACCATTATCTATTTGTGGATATTCTTCATACTCCTCCTGTGCTGGTAATTCCTCACCACCTATTAAAAACCATTCATCCGCTAACCAAATTACCCGAGAATCATATTTCCGCTTAAATTCTCGACTAAGCATTTCTACCTGACCTATTACTTCCCTGGCTTTTTCCCTGGTTACAGGAATCAACTCATCTTGTGGGGGACGAAATTTGGTTAAACCCACAGGAACTACTGCTACTGATGCTACTGTGGGCACTTTCTCCGCATAAAAGGATGCTAAATCTCTTAGTGTTCTTTCCAGGTGCGAACCATCATTAATTCCAGGACAAACTACTACCTGAGCATGAATTTGTAAGCGTCTTGCTTGAAACCATTTAATTTGCTGTAGAATCTCTCCAGCTCGACTATTTTTTAAGAGTCTAATTCTTATTTCTGGTTCTGTTGCATGAACTGAAACATATAAGGGTGATAGTCTCATTTGCTCAATTCTTTGCCATTCTCTTGCAGGTAAATTGGTCAGGGTTAAATAGGAACCATACAAGAAACTTAAACGATAATCATCATCCTTTAAATATAAGCTGGAGCGTTTACCCTGTGGTTGCTGGTCAATAAAACAAAAGGGACAGTGATTATTACATTGAATTAAGTTATCAAATAAAGCTGTAGCAAATTCTATTCCTAGGTCTTGGTCATAGTCTTTCTCAATTTCAACTTGATGAATTTTACCATGTTTATCTAATACTTCTATTTCCAAAATTTCATCTGCACACAAAAACTGATAATCTATTAAATCACGAGGTCTAATCCCGTTAATACTCACAATAGCATCACCCGCTTCAAATCCAACTTCAGCAGCAATGGATTCGCCTATAACACTGGTAATTTTCGCCGGTTTAATGTCAGACATGATAATTTTTAACAGCTTTATTTTAGTCCAAGCATATCTATAATCTAAGTTTTGATCACCCCTGCCAACCATTAGCAAGTGCCAACAAAATTGTTCCACCAAAAGCTAGTCTATACCAAACAAAGATAAAAGTATCCTTGGTTTGTAAATAACGAATTAAAAATGCAATTGACAGGTATGAAAAAATAAAGGTCGAGATAATTCCTATAATCAATAACAAAACTATGTTCTCTGGTAATTGCCCCTCTTGAAAGAGATGAAATATTTTTAAGCTCTTGTATAGGGTGGCTATGGTCAAGGTGGGAAAACCTAATAAAAATGAAAATTTTGCCGCTGTGTCCCTTTCTAGTCCTAAAAACAAGGCTGTGGTCAATGTAGAACCAGAACGGGAAACCCCGGGAATTAAAGCCAGGGATTGTCCTATCCCTACTAAAATACCATCTCGAATTTGCAAATGATCAAATCCCCGTTTGCGATCGCCAATTTTTTCAGCCAATCCCAGTAAAATAGCCATGACTACTGACATTGTGCCAATAATTAAGGCGCTTTCGGGCAAAATGTCCTTTAAGAAAAAACCAAGAACCAGTGCTGGTATGGTTCCAACAGCAATACCTATTACAATTTTCCACTCTTCTCTTTGCCAGTCTTTATCCTGGAACCCTTCCACTGCTCCCCGAATAATACTGGCAATCAATGACCGAAAATACAATAAGATTGCTATCACACTGCCAAATTGAATCGCATCAACAAAGTCTTTAGCACCTAACTCTTTCCAACCAAATACTTTAGTAAAAATTAATAGGTGAGCTGTGCTACTAATCGGTAAAAATTCGGTAATGCCTTGAACTATCCCTAAAACAAACGCCTGGAACCACTCAGGATTAATTTGATTGCTGTTCTCGGCTGCGGCAATCAGAGGTAGTAATAGTAACTCGTTAGTTGTTTCCAGGATTATACTCATGAATTAGACCGTTAAAATATAGCTTTTATCCTAACAAGGTGTAAACTGGTTGGACATTAGGAAGGTAATTAACTAGTTATACAGTTGCTAACTTTTAGCAACTAGTGCCATAGGTAACCAAGTTATATATCTTAAATCCTGGAATAATAAATTTTCCGGATTCGATGTTATTACCTAGGAATAATCAAACCAGTAGATGCACCTTTGATTACATACTACCCCCAGCTAATAACTGGGGGGTTTATTTTCATACTCGTTAAGTAATAAATGTCAATAGCACCAGTAACCTTCATGTAATCAAACCAGGGAACTGTAAAACCCCATAGACAATGAGGTAGAAAATTAGGGTGATTAATAGTGTTAACACATAGCAAATACATATAAGTAAGCCATCTGACTCTATACTAGCTGCAGCAAACAGTAAAATGCCAATGGTGGGTATGGGATTAGTCAAAGGTACAGGAGAAATAAGTAAAATAGCCAACCAGGAAATACAAAAACCGTTACACCTCCAAGTGATATCATGATTTGCCAATTTTGTCAACCGAGGACGGGCAATTTTTTCTAACAACCTGGTGACCCTACTTAGGTTCTGGAGAATAGTTTGGGCAAAAACCCGGGGAAATTGATAATTGGCAATTTTTTTTGGTAACCAGGGCGATCGCCTGCCCAAAAGCATTTGCAATGATAAGAGCAAACAAGCGGAGCCAAGAGGACCCGTGAGTCCGGGTGGCATAGGGAACAAGAATGGTAAAACCAATAAAGCAATGACTAGAATGAATCCGCGTTGGGAGGTTGTTTCCAGCACATCACCCAGGGTTAGAGGTTGGTGTGCCAGACGCTGTAGCAAAGATTTTATTTCCTCAGAAAAGGTCAAGCGCATTGTTCAGGGGTTGGGTATTTAAAGAACGGGGAACGATCAAATATAACATTTGCTTAATTCCCCCTATCAAACTCATCCTAACCAACATCATCATGAGCAAAGCGATTAAACAAGAAGTCTAAAGCATAGTTACGCAGTTGATAATACTGAGGATCTTCCATAATCAGAGTCCGCTCACGTGGTCGTGCAAAAGGAATTTCCATCACCTCCCCAATTTTAGCATGGGGTCCATTAGTCATCATGACCAACTTATCAGCTAAAAACAAAGCCTCATCAATGTCATGGGTAATCATTAACACAGTACAACGGTTTTCATTCCAGATTTTTAATAACTCCTCCTGCAATTCTTCCTTAGTGATAGCATCCAGAGCGCCAAAGGGTTCATCTAAAATTAGAACCTTGGGACGAATAGCTAAAGCGCGTGCAATAGAAACCCGCTGTCTCATACCTCCAGACATTTGGGGGGGTTTTTTCTCCATAGCATCGGACAATCCGACCATGGTTAAATGCTCTCTGACAATAGCACGCTTTTCCGCTTCCGGTTTAGTTGGATAAACTGCGTTTACAGCCAAGTAAATATTCTCAAATGCAGTCCGCCAAGGTAGAAGGGCGTAGTTCTGGAATACCACCATGCGATCGGGACCGGGTTTAACTATGGGTTGTCCCTCTAATAACACCTGACCCGTGGTAGGAGTATTAAAACCAGACACCATATTTAGTAAGGTAGATTTGCCACAACCGGAGTGGCCAATCACACAAATAAACTCGCCCTTTTGGACATCTAAATTTATTCCGTCTAAAACAGTAAAAGGTCCTTTTTTAGTTGGATAGATTTTAGTGACATTTTCAATTTTGAGGAAGGATTGATGGTTACGAAGTTGAGTAGAGGATGTCATCTGATTTTTCCCGGGGGTAAATGGTTGAACAACTATCTAGAAATATCTAGGCTACAAATTTTCTGTTCATGTCTAGAATCACTTCTGCAACAGAAAAATCTCGTTTAATTTCTAGACCATTAAGATAGGCAAAAGGATCATCAGCATTAAAAGGTTTGCCATCAAACAAGTGAATGGGTTGACGGGTATAACTGATATCCAAACCCAATTCCCTAGCGGCGGTACTAAATACACCCACACGACAAACTCTTTCCACAATTTCTACCCAGTTGCGAGGAAAAGGAGTTTCACCCCATCTGGCCAACTGGGTCATAATCCAAGTTTGTTCAGTCCTGCTAGGACGATTAATTGCTGAGTCACCATAAAATTGATGGTGGGCATACTCACGCATAGGATGATCCAAATCACAAGTATTACTAATTGGATCTTCAACCTGAATAAAATCAATATCGGTGTTCACATATTCCCGACTGGCTAATATTGCTCTTACCTCTTGTGCATTATTATGATCTGCACAATATTTACACGCTTCCAACAAGGCTTTTGTTAAGGCGATATGGCTATTAGGATAAGCATTAGCCCAATCCTCTCTCACACCTAATACCTTACCGGGATGTCCCAGCCAAACCTCTAAATCTGTGGCTATGGTAAAACCTGAACCTTCAATAGCAGCACGATAATTCCAAGGTTCTCCCACACAATAACCATCAATAGTTTTAGCCTTTAAATCTACCACCATTTGGGCGGGGGGAATATTTTTCATCTCCACATCTACATCTGGATCAATTCCCCCTGCTGCTAACCAATAACGCAACAGTAAATTGTGCATTGATGCTGGATGTACTACTCCCATGCGGTGCATCTGCTCTCGGGTTTGTAACAGATATGATTTGAAATCAGAGAGAGTATATATCCCCTGTTCATAAAATCTTTTAGCCAGGGTAATAGCATTACCATTACGAGTCATGGTTAAGGAGGTGACAATTGGTAGAGGTTGACTTTTATTACCCCCCAAAGATAACCACATGGGCATACCTGATGGCATTTGAGCAGCATCTAAATAACCGCCAATAATACCATCAACAATACCTCGCCAATTACTTTCTCTGACTAAATGAACTTCTTCTAAACCATGTTTGGCAAACAAGCCCTTTTCTTGGGCTATTGCTAAGGGCGCGCAGGCTGTAATCGGCAAAAAGCCAACTTCCAAATTGACTTTTTCTAAGCCGTGACGGGCAATATTGGGAGTTTTTCTGGCCCGCAGTTTCTTGATCCTTTTTTGTTGGTTGAGGAAGTAAATCATCTCGCTACGTAAGGTGTAGTAACTGGGATGCTCTACTACTTCCATCCGTTTACGAGGACGTGGAATATCTACTTCTAAAATATCCCCAATTTTGGACTCCGGTCCGTTGGTTAACATGACGATTCTATCTGATAATAACACAGCTTCATCCACGTCATGGGTCACCATTACCGCAGTTACCTGATTCTCTTCACAAATTTGCATTAATTGTTCTTGCAAATTTCCCCTGGTTAGTGCATCTAATGCGCCAAAAGGTTCATCTAAAAGTAACAATTTAGGTCGGATTGCTAAAGCACGGGCGATCGCCACTCTTTGTTTTTGTCCACCTGATAACATCGATGGTTGTTTGTCTGCATGGGGACCTAAACCTACCATATCTATATGTCTTTGAACAACAGATTTACGTTCTCCTGCTGGCATTCCACTTAGGACCGAATCTACTGCTAGGGCAATATTTTCTCTCACGGTTCGCCATGGTAATAGAGAGTAGTTTTGAAATACTACCATTCTATCTGGACCAGGCTTTTTAATTCTTTGTCCTTCCAGGGTAACTAAGCCCTCTGTGGGTAAATCCAACCCAGCAATCATATTCAGGAGTGTGGATTTACCACAACCAGAGTGGCCAATCAGAGAGACAAATTCACCCTTTTTGATTTGTAGGTCAATACCTTTGAGGGCAATATATTGACCGCCATTACTTAGTTCAAAGACTTTGTCAATTTGATCAACAGCAACAAATACAGACATAGGTTTAGGTTGTGAATTGTGGATAAAAATGGGTAAGAAAAAGTCAGCAACTATTTTTGTTCTGGTAAAATTCTTGTTTGTAACCAAGCCATGAATTTATCCAGCAATAAACCTACAACTCCAATGTAAACCAGGGCTAAGATCACTTCACTCACCTTGTTAGCTTGATAAGAATCCCAAATAAAGAATCCTATACCAACAATACCAGACATGACGATTTCTGCTGCGATAATCGCCAACCATGCTAAACCAATGGAAATTCTTAACCCGGTGAAAATGTAGGGTAACGCTGCGGGAATCAAGACGTTGAAGAAATACTCTTTTTGGGAAAGTTGTAAGACCTTAGCCACATTATTATAATCGACAGGTATTTCCTTAACACCAACAGCAGTATTAATGAGAATCGGCCAAAGAGAGGTGATAAAAATTACGAACAATGCTGCTGGTTCATTCTGTCTTAACGCAGCTAAAGAAATAGGTACCCAAGCTAAGGGTGGTACGGTTCTTAGCAATTGAAATAGGGGATCTAAGGCCTTGGACATGGTGGTATTTACACCAATTAGAATTCCTAAACCTATCCCTACCACAGCAGCTAATGTGTAACTAATAGCCACCCTTTGTAAACTGGCAAAAACTTGCCAAAATAAACCTTTGTCAATCCCACCTCGATCATAAAATGGGTAAATAATTAATTCCCAAGTATCTTGTACAACTTGAATTGGCCCAGGTAAAGTACCACCTGTCAGAGAAAATACCTGCCAAACAACCAAAAAGGCAACTATGGCAATAAGCGGAGGTAGAATTTCTGGCATCTGTTTATTGATAAATGCCAGGATAAAATTCTCGGAACCATTATTACTGCTACGACGTTTGGCGGTTACTGTTGTCATTTTTGTATCCTTTTGTACTTTGTAGATTTTAGTTAGTGATCAAAGCAATCAAATATTTATCTTTTTGATTTTCAACCCCTTTAAGTAGCCACGAGGATCTGACGGATCAAATGTAATACCATCAAAGAACTTTTCTAAACCACGGGAGGTGCTAGTAGGAATATCAGCATCAGGTATGCCCAATTCCTTAGCAGCTTCTCGCCATATATTTTCTTTGTTAACTCTGTTGATCAGATCCTCTGATTTATCTAGATATTCTGCTGGTAGGAATCCCCAACGAATACTTTCAGTTAAAAACCACAGGTCATGACTCTTATATGGGTAGGAAACACTACCTCTTTCATCCTTCCAATATAACACTGCCATGGATTTATCGTTAACTTTCTGACCATCCCCCATATCATAGTTACCCTGGAAGGGGTCTGTCAGGAAGGAGGGTGATATGTTATAGTAGTTAGTCCGTCCTAAAATGTTGGCCGCAGTTTCTCTGTTTTCAAACTTATCTAACCACTGCTGGGCTTCCATAACTGCTTTTAAAATCGCTTTTGTAGCTTTTGGGTTAGCATCTACCCACTCTCCTCTAATTGCAAGGTATTCTTCAGGATGATTTTTCCATATTTGGGCAGTCAGCGCGGAGATAAAACCAATCTTGTCTTTAACAATTCTATATGGCCAAGGATCTCCTGTACTGAAAGCATCCACAGTTCCAGTTCTCATATTGGCTACCGTCTGAGCAGTAGGTACTGGAATTAATTTCACATCAGTGTCAGGATTTACGCCTCCTGCTGCTAACCAGTACCGCAACCAAAATTCCTGGTTAACTTTCCCAAATGTAAATGCCGCTGTAAAAGGTGATGGGGTTGATTTTAATTTATCAAAAACTGCTTTTCCTCCTTTAGATAGGTCAAGATGGACCTGCTTGCCTGCGTGCTTGCTAGCAATTGCAATGCCGTTACCTTGTGTGTTCAATTGGGCTAGTAGATACATGGGTATTTTTGTATTTCCCTTTGTAATTAGCCCCTCAGTGATTAAGTGTGGCATGGGCATTTGATATTGCCCACCGTCTACACCTCCCCCTGCAGAGCCAATTTCCGTGTTGTCTCGCATGGAACCCCAAGATGCTTGTTTGGCAAGTTCAACTTCGGTCATTCCCCATCTTTTAAAGAAACCTAATTCCTGGGCAATAATTAGTGGTGCAGCTTCTACAATGGGAAGATATCCTAATTTAACTTTGGTGGTTTCTGGTGTGATCTCTGGTGTTAAATTTGCTGCTTCTACTTGTTGACTTTGAGAGCTAGACCCTGCACCTCTTTCTGGTGGGTTTCCTAAACACCCTTTAATTAGTACTGCGCCCGCAGCAACACCAGCAGTGGTAATGAATCTGCGACGGGAAGTTTGATGCCAAAATCCAGACATGATCATATCTCCTTATGTAATCATTGTGTTTTTATCTTGTATGGAACCCAGATGTAATTTTTGATATTGTATAAATGCGCATCTGGTAATAATGTAGCAATATTAAATTTTTCTTAACCCCCTACGATTAGTTAGCGTTTTTAGGTGGGATCAACAATTTACTCCCAACCAATGAATCTTAGTCTACAGGTTTTTAAAAAAAATAGATCACTAGTCAACAGCAAATTCCACACAAATATTGGATTGGATATATAAGAAAAATTTATATTTTTAACCCGATGATTATCATTGTTTCTAATTTATGATTTATATCTATCAATAGATGAAAATAATTGTATTCATAGTTTTTAAACTATGGACGTTTCCTGGCGACCCTAAAGTAAAATCAAGTAAAATCAAGTAGAAATCTATAATTTCCCATGAGAATCATTGCCTATAGTTATACGGATCCACTTTTGGAAACCGCACCCGATGACTCTATTTGGGGTTGGGAAGTAGATCAAATTTATCAAGATATGGGAGGGCGGTCTCAATTGCAACAATTAATCTACGAGTGCCCTTCCCCCACCTATCTTCTCATTAGACGTTTGGATGAACTAGGAGATACTTTACAACAAGTGGGCGATCGCCTGAATCAACTGGAAACTATGGGAGTAATAATCATTGCCATAGAACAACCATATATATCGGAAACTGCTGAGGTTCCCCTGACTATGCTGGATTTAGCCCAGGAGATTCAAAGCCAACAACGTAGTCGTCGTATTCGTAGTGGACACGCAAAAAATCGTCTGGAAGCCTTGCGACCACCTGGTAAGGTTCCCTATGGCTATCGGGTCAGTAAGGGAAAATACATTATTGATCGCAGTACATCTCCCTTAGTCAAAGAATTTATTGATCACTTTTTACTCTATGCTTCTGTACGCGGTGCAGTTCGTTATCTAGCCAAAAAATATGGCAAAAAAATCTCCGTTACCACTGGTAGAAGGTGGTTAACCAATCCAGTTTATCGTGGTGACACTATTTATCAAAATGGAGAAACTATATCTAATACTCATCCTGGTATAATATCCAAGGAAGAATCAGCTCAAGTTGACAGAATTTTACGGAGTAATAGTCGTTTATCATCCCGTACAGCTAGTGCGCCCTATTCCTTAGCTGGACTAGTCCTATGTAATCAATGCCAACAAAAAATGAATATTAACCGGGTTACACACTCTTCCCAATCACAAGAGTACCTATATTTGCGCAACACCAAGTGTCCTCAAAATCCTAAATGTGATTCTATTTCTTATGAACAGGTTCTAACCAGAACCATTGAAACAATTTGTCAAAATTTACCTACAGCTGTTGACCAAGTAAATTTTAGTCAATTAGATAGTATGAAAAAAAAGTTAACTGCTCAAATTTTAAGTAAACAAGCAATTGTTGACCAGCTACCCATTTTAATAGAAACGGGAGTGCTAGATCAAGAAACAGCAAAATTAAGGCGTTATAAACTCCAGACAGAAATTTCTCAACTGGAGTCTCAGTTAGCTATTCTCCCCCCTGTGAATTTGTCCTCCGTTGCACAAGCTGTCTCCATTCCACAGTTTTGGATGGACTTATCGGAGGTAGAAAGGCGTTTTTACCTCCGAGAATTTATTCGTCAGATAGAGATTATTCGTCAAGGTGAAAATTGGAATTTACAAATTATCTTCAGTTTTTAAAAACCACTCCCTAGTTCCCCGTTCCCTTGTTCCCTTTACCGGTATTTCTCACATTCATTACTTTACCCAGCAAATCAAACCAAAAAGGCGCACCCATAGCAATGGCAAAACCACTGACTAGCCAACCCATTATCATATTGGAGCTCACAATGGAAACACCGTTGATTTTAATCGGATTAGTACCCAGTTGCTCGGTTTAAGTTTTTTTCACTCCAACCAATGGGTAAACTAATATCCTCTAAAATTTGATTGGTGTCAATGTTTTTCAAGTTAGGATCTAGCACTTGCTGATCTATGGTCTGTTGAGCTTTATAAACAATTGCTTCCCTCAATGCTGTATCCTTAGATAGCCGATCAATAATGTAAAATGTATCCGCATTAGCGCCAAAAGCTATAACAATACCAATTAAAATTGCTACCCCTTTAGCATTACGTTTATAAACACCCCCAGCTCTTTGCATGGAACTATCAAAAGAATTTTCTATCTCTTGTCTTAATACCCGTATCCCCTCCTCTGTGGTTTTGGCTTTATACTGGGCCCGCTTGGCCATGGTCGCAATGTTTTGCTTCATTCCCGGTGGTAAGCTATCAATCAGATCCCTAATAGTTACATATCTTTCACCGTCCCTCAGTTGTGAAGTGGTTTGAATTTCATTATATCCAGCTTTACCAGTTTCCATTAATTGGATAATTTCACTAATACTGGGCTTGAGACCCGCAACAGTAATTGCTTCCTCAAGACTGGGAAAAATATGATTTTGTAAAGTCTGCAACCGCTTGTGTGTTTCCATTAAGGCTGGGTGATTATTTTCAATATTAGCTTGAAAATTGTTGATATATTTGTTTAAACTATCCTGCATCCGATTCATACTAGTATCTACATCAAATTTTTGATTTTTAAAATCATCCACAATTTGCCTATATTCAGAGTCTAGATTCACAAAATCATCATTGATATCATGAGTAACATTAGTTGATAACTCATTACTTGCTATTTGTCTTAAAGATCTCGTTAGAATTAATTTAATGGCTCGCAAATGTTGAATCTTAAAATTTTCTAACCTCACCTCTACAAGACTATGAATGATTTTAGGCAGTTTTAACTCCTCTAATAAACCAGAAACAAAACTGTCACTAGAGATATAGGAAGGTCCACTATTTTGATTGGCAAAAATTTTGTTTTCCCGTGATGATCTAGAAACCAACTTTTTGACTGAACTAACTATGTCAGCTACCTTCCAGGTCATTTTTCTGGGTAAGGTTGATAAAAATCCCTTTGTTTCCTGGTTAATGCTTCTAATGATAGGATTATTATAAATCCTATTCACCAGGTCCAGTACATCCTTAGCATCAGAATTCTTTATATCCCCTGCTAAGAATATCTCAATAGATTTTTTTAGATGCACCGCTCGCCATTGCAAAACAGTAGCAAGTAGCTCTTGAATCTCCGAAGCCAACAAACTTAAAATCAGGTAAGTGAAAACTAACCCTAGGGCTATATCTAAAACAACAGGTAGATTCATTGGTAAACTCCTCATAACAAACTGGTCAAGTTGGTTTTGTGTCACTTATATCATTTAACTGACACGGAAAATGTTAAATTGTTTAAAAAATAAACTAAAAAAAGTTACCGTTCAAACAAATTCTAGAAATTTGTGAGTACGTAGCGGGTAAAGCGCTACAGGGCTAAACGGCAAGCCCTTTATTCCCCAAAGACATCAGGAATTACTTTTCTAATTGTATTTAGTGCACCAATCAATTACTCAGTATTGTGCAGTTAATAACTAGACTGATAGGACCGACAATTTTTCGCCATTTATTTAGTTTAGGGAAGTTATATTTCCTTGCTCCCTAAGGATGACCTAAGGAACTTGGGTGTTGCTTATAACTAGTATTTTGTTCAGTAATTACTATTGTGGTTAGTACAATTCCAATTCCCATCCCCACTACAAACAAATATCGTTTGAGGGAAAACAAATCTCGTACCAATCTCGAAATAGGTTTGCTTTGACGGCGCAATGCCGATTCCAAAACAATTTTCCTCCAGCCAAACGGGTCACGTACATAGTGACCACTCTTGCAAACTACTAGCCTTTCATGACAGAATGGACAAGTAAACAGTCCTATGTAGGTTCCAAAGGCTTTTTTTGTATTACTCCCTCGGCAAATCGGGCAGCGTAGATGATTACCATCAGAAATGTTTATGTTCATTGATAGGGTTTGCCTAGTCAGTTGACCATTTATTACTATTGTGACACTCCTCGCCCCCAGGGACGACAGATGCAGTTTAAACTCTGCTAGCTTCGTATTTTTATATAATACTACAACCCAGCTATGGAATAAACCATTGCCAATTGACTGACAGATTATCGCCCAATAGTTGTTTACTAGCTGAATTATGCCTCACAATAAAGAATAACAGATAAAAAATTAAATTTTTCGTTATATTTACTGGTCTTCCATGAGCTTATTGCCTCCCACACAAATGCATAAGGTATTTCAACCGACTACCTTCCCCCATATTTCCACTTTCTTAACTAATCTGATTCGCCGTTTCCAGCCATCCCAGGAAACGGTAGTATTATTTCTAGCTATACTTATCGGTAGTGGTACAGGTATGGGTGTAGTAACCTTCCACTATTTAATTGAACTTGTTCACGACTTAATGTTAGAAAACCTAATGGCATTCATAGGAAGGTGGGGAGCCTGGACTTTAGCCTGTGTTCCTACCTTAGGTGGCATAATTGTTGGTCTAATGCGTTGGCGCACTCAGGATTTTGGTCCTGGGCTTTTGTCTTTAATTGCTGTTTCCCAAGGGAAGGAAGTTAAGCAAAAACTTCGTCCCGTTACCAAAATGATAGCTGCTGGTGTTTCTTTGGGTAGTGGTGCTTCCTTGGGTCCAGAGGGTCCGAGTGTGGAAATTGGAGCAAATTTTGGGGTTTTATTCTCAGATGTCTTACAAGTTTCTCAAGAACGACAAAGACTGTTAATAGGAGCAGGCGCTGCTGCTGGTTTAGCCGCTGGGTTTAATGCTCCCATTGCTGGGGTGTTTTTTGCCTTGGAAGTGGTTTTGGGCGCTACATCTTTTGCCACCTCTGCAGTTAGTGTAGTTTTACTAGCGGCAGTGGTAGCAGCCTTAATCGCTCAAATTGGTTTAGGCAGTCAACCGGCTTTTACCTTACCTGCATACGAGGTTCGTAGTCTTTTGGAGTTACCCCTATATCTGGGTTTAGGTTTGGGAGCTAGTGTGGTAGCTCTTACTTATAAACAATCTATTAGCACGGCCCAAAACTTGTTTAATGGCAAATTTAAGGGTCTGGCATTTTTCAGTAAGATTCCCAAACCTATACAACCGGTTATAGGTGGTTTTCTGGTTGGTTTAGTAGCTTTAAATTATCCGCAAATTTTGGGTATTGGTTATGGAACCGTGGAAGCCATTTTACAGGACCAGGAATTTTCTTTATACCTCTTGCTGGGTTTAATGGTGTTAAAATTATTAGCAACGGCAATTAGTTCAGCTAGTGGTTTTGTGGGGGGACTTTTTGCCCCGGCCATGTTTTTGGGCGCATCCCTGGGTTCTGCATACGGAAAGTTACTGTCCCTGATATTTCCAGGTGTGGCTGAGTATATGGCTGCACCCCCCGCTTATGCCATGGTTGGTATGGCTGCTGTTTTAGCTGCCAGTGTTCGAGCTCCTTTAACTGCTATATTAATGTTGTTTGAACTGACCCGTGATTACCGTATTGTTTTGCCTTTGATGGCAGCAGTGGGTTTAAGTATATGGCTCATGGAACTGATTAAACCTACTGTTAGTTCCAATGTGAACCTACAACAAATTGGTCTTGCGGAATTAAAAGACCATAAATTGGAAGTGATTCAAACCACTTCTGTTGCTGAGGCCATCCATTTCCACCCCAAAAAAATCCCTGCCAATCTTAGCGTGCTAGAAGCAGCTTTGGAAATGATCCACGATCATGTTCCTAGCGCCTTAGTGATTGATGCCAATGAAAAATTGGTAGGTATTGTCTCTTTGGATGATATTAATCGCACCCTTTCTCGCTGGGAAAACTACCAAACTCCCTCAGAACAACTAAAGCCCGATTTTTTTGGTCAAACCATTCTCGATATTTGTACCACCGATATCCTTTATGCTTGGCAAGATGAACCTTTATCTGAGGCTTTAGACCGTATGGCACTCAGAGGACTACAGCAATTACCAGTTTTAGACAGGCATAATCCAGATTGTATTGTGGGTTTATTAGAACAAAAGGAAATTGCTTTAACCTGTAACTTAGCAACTACTCGTAAAGCTGTAGAGCCTTATTTATCTAAAGACTGCTGAAGCAGTGAAAATTCCCCGCTTTAAAAAGACGGGGATTCCAAAATTTTCGATAATTAAGCTGTTACTTCTTCCAGCTGATCATCATCATCTCTTTCTTCTGGCTCTACTTGTCGCAGTCGAATATGCTTTTTACCTAAGCTGATGACAAATTCATCGCCGGGTTTTAGATTCATCTGTTTTGTGTAAGCTGAACCTATGAGTAAATTGTTGTTCGACTGCACGCTAACTCTATAGCTGGCACTCCTTCCACCACGACCGTTGGCACCGGGTGCGCCATCTAACTGAATACCCTCGGCCTCAATTAAGGCATTCAAGAACTTCATTATATTCACCCGCTCTATCCCATTCTTGGTAATGGTATAGTAGCCACACTGTTTAGCTTTCTCTTCCCTGGTTTCATTCCCTAGCTCCTTAACTCTTTGGAGCAGTTCTTCACCAACAAGGGGGTCAATTTTCTTTTTGCTTAGGCATCAACTTTTGGCTGAAATTGGATAACTGAAGTGGTTGATTCGATTTCATTTTAACTGACAGTCAAGCCAATGGAAAGCCCATAACTTGGTTTCCCTAACTTGGTCTTGGTTTGCAGTTAAAATATTATGATGATTATAACAAAAATTGTTGCACAATTATCTATTTTGTCAAGGGGTTTTTTGAAGAAAATTTTCCCCGTCCTCCTACCTTTAGATGGGTAAGTTGATTTGTACACTGATTTTCAGGATCAAGTTGATTAAGTTTTTTAAACCTCTGTCAATATTTTCTAGGTTGGAGGAAGATGATGGAGAAAGTTTGTTGAGCGATAACGGTTAACTATAAAGATGAAATTAACTACCAGGGGACACTATAGTGTGAAGGCGTTGCTGGATTTGAGTTTACAACCAAAATATGGGCCTGGTTCCGTGAAGGCGATCGCCTCGCGGCAAGAAATTCCGGCTGCTTATTTAGAAAAGCTATTGATAGAAATGCGTCATGCTGGTTTAGTTCACTCCTTACGTGGGAGTGTTGGTGGCTATAAATTAGCAAAACACCCTCAACAAATTTCCATAGGGGAGATTTTAGAAGCGGTGGGGGAAAATATAGCTGATTTGGCTGTGAAAGTTTCACCATCCACACAAGCTGAAGATTGGGTGACATTTACTTTGTGGCAAAGACTCAACCAAAAGTTACGAGAAGCTCTATATAGCATTACCTTGGCTGACCTCTATTATGATGCTAGAAGCAGACAAGCTGCTGTTGGGGAAGAAGCAAGTTTTGTGGTTTAGTTGGAAGTGGATATGAGCTACATCATAATATTAATAATGGCTGCTTTCTTAGATTACATCATTGGTGATCCCTGGGGTTGGCCTCACCCTGTTAGGGTAATGGGTTGGTTTATTTCTCGCTGGACTCAATTTTCCTGGCAACACTTCTCTAGACCCCTATCCCAGCGTGTAGCTGGTATTGGTTTGGCCTTGACTACAATTGGTGCTGCTGCTGTATCTGGGTGGCTGATTGTTCATATTACTCACTGGTTACACCCCTGGTTAGGTATGACCGTTGCCAGTATTTTGCTGGCCAGTTGTTTTGCCCTTCACAGTTTAACCAAAGCTGCTTTGGATGTTATCAAACCTTTAAATGATGGCCAATTATCACAAGCTCGACAGATTCTGAGTCAATACGTGGGTAGAGATACAGCAGATCTGTCGGAGTCAGAAATCCTGCGAGCAGTTTTAGAAACCGTGACAGAAAATGCCACTGATGGGGTTATGGCTCCTCTATTTTATGCTATTATTGGCATGTTAATTCCCGGTGTTGGTCCTATTCCTTTGGCCCTAGGGTATAAAGCCAGTAGCACTTTAGATTCCATGGTTGGTTATCGAGAACCTCCCTATACCTATATCGGTTGGTTTAGTGCTAAACTAGAAGACTGTTTGACTTGGATTCCCTGTCGTTTAACAGTCATCACCTTGGCTATTTTATCACTTAAACCCCTGGGTGTTTGGCATCTTTGTAAGCGGGATGCCATCCAAGACCCTAGCCCTAATTCGGGTTGGAGTGAGTGCGCATACGCTGCCATTTTGGGTGTCCAGATGGGAGGATTAAACTGGTATAAAGGAGTAGCCAAATATAAACCACTTTTGGGGGATCCTATTTATCCCATTACTTCTACTTCCATTTATCGAGCTTTACAATTAACTCGATATTCCTTTTTACTATGGTTAGGTTTGACAACTGTAGCATATAAAATTATTATAACCTAATTATATTAACTATCCTATCATGTCCACTAAGGTAGTTGAGATTCTCTCATCGGAAGAATTACGTCGTACTTCAATTCGTCTGGCTTCTCAAATTGTAGAAAAGACTCGCGATTTATCACAGTTAGTTTTTTTAGGTATCTACACTAGGGGAGTATGTCTAGCTAAGTTACTCGCACGTCAAGTCGAAAATTTAGAAGGTATCAACGCCTCCGTGGGAGCATTGGATATCACATTCTATCGTGACGACCTAGACAAAATTGGACCAAGAACCCCAGCTAAAACTCACATACCTTTTGATTTAACGGGTAAAACTGTGATTTTGGTGGATGATGTGATTTTTAAAGGTAGAACCATTCGCGCAGCTCTCAATGCTGTTAATGAATATGGTAGACCGGAACTAATTCGTTTAGCAGTTCTAGTAGATCGGGGTCACCGAGAATTACCTATTCATCCGGATTTTATCGGTAAAAAATTACCAACTACCAAGGAAGAAATTGTTAAGGTTTACCTGCAAGATTTTGATGGTAGGGACGCAGTGGAGTTGATCAGCAATTAATTGATGGCAAAATTATTTATTCCATTCACCGCACTAATGGTTTGTAATAATTGGGTAGCAGTAAAAGGTTTACATAAAAATGCTGCTACACCCATACTATAAGCTGCATTAATTTTATCACTGGGTGCTAACCCACTAAAAGCAATAATTTTTAAATGGGGATTAATTTTCTTGAGAGTTCGAATACTGGTCAATCCATCCATGGATGGCATAACTATATCAGTTAGAATCAGGGATATCTGATCTCGATGTTCCACATATAAGGCGATCGCTTCAATACCATCATGAGCGGTCATTACCCGATAGTTATAATTTTCTAGTGATGCTTTTGTTATTTCACAAATAGCTGGTTCATCATCAACCACCAAAATGGTTTCTCCCTGACCACGAGGAGGGGATATTTCTGTGGTGTCCATAATTTCACTTGTATCTTGAGCTGGTAAATAAACTTGAAACTCACTACCCTTGTTTTCTCGACTGTAAACATTAATAAAACCACCATGAGCTTTAACAATCCCCAAAACTGTGGAAAGTCCTAAACCTGTACCCTGAGCAACATTCTTAGTGGTGAAGAAAGGTTCAAATATCCGATCAATGAGGGTTGGTTTGATACCCACACCCGTATCTTTGATACTAATCAACACATAAGCACCTGGTTTCAAATCGGTATGTGTTTGGATATAATGGTCATCAATCAATAGATTTTCAGATTTAATACTTAAAGTACCACCATTGGGCATAGCATCTCGAGCATTGATACATAAATTCATTAAAACTTGATGCAATTGGGTGGCATCACCACAGACAGTCCATAGACTTTGAGGAATTTCAGTGGTGAGAATAATAGATTGAGGGAATGTTTCTTTAATAACATTCTGAATTTCTATGAGCAAGTGTTTTATTTGTAAAATAGTTCGTTCCCCTTCCATACCTCTAGCAAAAGATAACACTTGTTTTACCAAATTTGCTCCGCGTTTAGCATTAGCAATTAATATAGGTATGAGTTGGCGAGGTTTTTCATCTTTGACTTGAGTTTCCAAGATTTGTGCCGTCATCAAAATTGGGGTGAGAACATTATTTAAATCATGAGCAATACCACTAGCCAAAGTACCAATACTTTCTAATCTTTGAACCCGTAGAAATTTCTGCTCCAATTGCTTTTTTTGGGTAATGTCAGTATTAACTACTAAAATAGATTGATGTTTACCGTTGAAGGTCATTACTAATTTCCAGCGACTAGCAACAATTACCTCTTGCTGAGACTTATTAATTTGAGTCAATTCTCCTTCCCAATTTCCATAGCTTGTTAGCACTTTAAGCACTCGAGAAAGTTGAGGTAACTTTTCTGCTGAAAATAAGTGATGAATTTGTTTTGTCATTGCTATTTCTGCGGACCAACCATATACACGTTCTGCGGCTTTATTCCAAAATAAAATGTGCTGATAATCTAAATCAGCTATAAAAATAGCATCATTAGACCCATCCAGTAGGATTTCCTGTTGGTGAATTTTCTCATCTTTTTGTTTTTTTTCAATCGCATAACGGATGGATTTTTCTAACAGGGGGGCTGTTAATTGACCTTTTTCGAGATAATCGACCGCTCCAATTTTTATCACTTCTATATCTGATTTTATATCCTCTTTACGTGCCAACAGAATAAATGGAAAGTTCCAACCATTTTCCGTGGCCTCCTGCAATAATTTTAAGCCATTATTGCTCTCTAAATAATAGTCCACCAGATAAATATCATGTTGGTATTGGGCTATGGATTCCCTAGCCAATTGATAACTATTCACCCATTCTAAATCACAGGTAGTCAGCTGGAATTGTCTAAACCAGCTGCGAGTTAAAATATAATCATCCTCAGCAGCATCAATTAACAAAACTTTTATAATTTCGTTATTCATGATTTCTTTTTTAATCACCAATAATCCACCCCAAATTTCTGTTTTTACTAACTATATTTATATAAAATTGAGTAACTTGTATAATTAGTAGTATTTTTAAGTGTATTATTAATCCCCCTCGAGGAAGAAAAATCCAAGTTGACATTTGTCACACTGGATAAGGTGATAAACTACCTACCATGAGGAAAAATCCAAATATAATGCTATAAAAACTGAAAACACCAATTCCCCAAGTAAATATGAAAACCCTAGTTAATTTACCGACTAAACCCAGAGCGGAAGACAGTTTTGCTATTACCCTAGCTCCCCTATTACCAGAAGAAATATATACTGCTGCTCAAGACCTGGGCAATGGTGCGGTTGTGTTGATGAGTGGTGTTGTTCGTAATCAAACCGATGGTAAACCCGTAGTAGCATTAGAATATCAGGCTTACCAACCTATGGCTTTGCAGGTGTTTTACCAAATTGCTGCCCATATTCGTCATCAATGGTCTAATGTAAATAGAGTAGTGATTCATCATCGCATTGGCAAATTGAGAGTGGGAGAAGTTAGCGTCCTAGTAGGGATAGGATCTCCCCACCGAAGTGAAGCCTTTGCTGCTTGTCAGTACGCAATAGATACCCTTAAACATCAGGCACCAATTTGGAAAAAAGAGTATTGGCAAGATGGTTCCAGTTCTTGGATAAGTATTGGCTTGTGTCAACAAGAATGTTGATTGAGCGATTAGGATAGATAATTAAATCCAAAAGATCTGTGGAGGGTAGGATGGGATTCAATCTCTATGAAACCGACTTTTACGAGTGGACCCTAAAACAGTCCAGGTTACTTAAACAAGGCGATTTTCCACAATTGGATATTATTAACCTAGTAGAGGAAATTGAGTCATTGGGGAAGCAAGAACGTCGGGAGTTAGAAAATCGCCTAGCCATCTTAATGGGTCATTTACTCAAGTGGGAGTACCAAGCTGAAAAACGCAGTAAAAGTTGGAGGGCAACTATTCGCGAACAAAGACGCATTGTACAAAAACTGCTTAGTCAAAACCCTAGTCTTAAACCTTACTTATTCGAGTTAATTGCTGATGGGTATGAATCTGGCAAGGATTTAGTTGTGAGGGAAACTCCACTAGACTACCTAGACCTACCAGAAAAATGCCCTTATACACCTGAGCAAATCTTGGACCGGGAATACCCGCGTGAATGATAAGTGGAAAATATTTCAGTTTGTTACTATTTTGTGTCATCCCCAGGAATATGACCTTAGACTAATGCGGGTATGAATATGATTGAAATAGGAACAAAGGTAAATGTGTCTAGCAAATGTCTTTTGCCACCAATTTGTCATTGCCCTTTCCTTTATAGCTTGTATTATGGGGTTATGGTTGCTTAGGAACAGTCAACAGCAAACAGATGAAAACGAGGTAACCGAAGCAGTTCTCTTAAGAATGAGCTTTACCTACTGGTTAGTTTATTGTATTGCCTTCACCTGTGAAAAAATTCTCATAAGCTCAGAATGGGAAGGTTTAGCAATGACCCTAAAAATCACTACGGCCTTGGCATATTTTTTAACTTTCTCTTGCATCTTGAGTCTACCACTATATAAGTTCGCCGTCCATAAAGTTGAAATTGATTGAAAGCTACTATAAAGCTATCATAAGGATCATAAAGAGGAGTTCCCAGCACTCCTCTCGTGATGTTTAGTCCTCATGCAGTTTTCATAGCGATCGCGATCGCATTTTCCAATTCTTCCTGTGGTAAACTGGTAACAATAAACACTTCCTGTACGGTTTTACCCTGGCGTGCAATTACCTTATAACCACCGCGAATTGGTACTGAGACACGCAACTGCATTTTAGGAGCGTGTCCTCTAACCCTGCCAATTACTGCTGGCGTCACAGTAGTAATGCCATTTTGTTGACACAATCGTTCTAAAATAGGAATAAGTCCGGGGATATGGGTAGAATGATTCCAGACAAGTCTACCATCTGTTAGTTTACTCATATTACCTAAGCTGCTTCCAGGGGGGCCATGGTCAATCCAGCGCGACGCAGCTGTTGGTGGTATAGTTCTGCTTGTTCTTGAGGTCCTACCCAAACAATA
Source organism: Raphidiopsis brookii D9 (assembly GCA_000175855.1). Lineage (GTDB taxonomy): Bacteria > Cyanobacteriota > Cyanobacteriia > Cyanobacteriales > Nostocaceae > Raphidiopsis > Raphidiopsis brookii. The sequence goes on along the minus strand of ACYB01000011.1, from coordinate 36,086 downwards.
GCTTGTCCCTCATAGTGTACCTGGTTAGTCAGCTCCCAAGCTTGTTCAGTTGTCATTCCCGGAATATACTTCATTAAAGATTTAGCCACATGCTCAAATGTATTAAAATCATCATTTAACACAATGATCTTATAATTGGGATAGGGTTTGCGAATTACTTGAGTTCCTTGGTCAGGGGTGACCGTGGGAGCTGGGGCCATTGCATAAATGGGAGATGGTCTTGTTTTCATAAATCAAAAACCTACGGTTGAAAAAAACACTTCGACTCTCCAGTGTAATTCAATGTTGGGAAACGGGGTTGATTTGAGGATTTTAGCCGTCAATTGGAGAGCAATAATTATAGGGAAATCATGAACAGCAAAAACTTCACTTTTTCCGGACTAACATTAAAAAGCTTAATTCTATTGTCATCTTTGTTGATATGTAATGGTTTGACTATTAGAGGTTTGGAATTGTCTGCAAATGCTCAGTTACTGTCAAATGCGGAAAAGGAAGAATTAAGTAGACTTAGGACAGAAACAAAGATTCAGAAGCAACTACAGTCGTATTTGAGTATTTGGTTGACATTGCTCAGTTTGTTTGCGGTGGGTTTAATAGCCACTCTATGGTTTTTGAGAAAGGCTATAATTAGGGATATTGTTGAGCGAGCAATGAGACAAATTGGGAATATAGAAAACTTGCAGACGGAGCTAATTGCTGCTAATCAAAAGACAACTGGCTTGATTGAGTATTCACAAGATTTAGCCTTAGAGTTAGAACAAAAGGTGAATCACCTGAAAACCACAATTGAGGGTGAGGGGGGGAAACTATCTGTATTGTTATCTGATTTGCCCAAGTCGAAGCAGGAATTTTTGACTGCTTTGGAAAGAGAGGTAATAGCTGCTCAGGAGAATATTAGTAGTTTGGAATTTAAGTTGAATACTCAATTGGAGCAGGTGACTCTTGCTGCGCAACAGCAAAGGGTAACTATTGAGAATATCAAAAAACTAGAATCGGAGTTATTTGCTCAGTTCTCGGAAATAAAATTATCTATAGAAAACCATCGGGATACAAGTGTTAGTGATATTAATAAGTACCGTTCTGAGTTAATGGAGCAGTTTGAGATTTTGGCATTGGAAACTCTAGAAAGCAAAACCCAGGTTGTGCAAAGTATCACTGAACACGCTTCACAGTTTACCAGTAATCTATCCGAGTTTCAAACCCACGCTCAGGAACAAATGGATGGTTTTACCAGTAATCTATCTGGGTTTCAAACCCATGCTCAAAATCAAATGGATGGTTTTACCAGTAATCTATCTGAGTTTCAAACCCATGCTCAAAATCAAATGGATGGTTTTACCAGTAATCTATCCGAGTTTCAAACCTATGCTCAAAATCAAATAGATAGCTTTACCTCCAGTTTGTCAGATCTAAATCAAACTAGTGCATTACAATTAATCGATTTACAAACTGATACTCAAAAACAAAAAGATCATATTTTTAAAGATTTAGCAAAATCACAGTCGGAATTTTCTCGCTACTTGCTAGAACTAAGGAATACTACTGAAAGTCGTCAAAGAGAAATAATTGAGAATTGGCAAAAATCCGTTGATGAAGTTGAGCAAATGCTTTCCAACCTTCACAATGATGTAGAGGAACAAAAAACTGATCTATTGGAAAATCTACAAGTTTTGGGTTTAGGGTTCCAGAAGCAAATTGGTGATTTACAGAACTCTATTGAGCAACGTCACCGCAAATTCTTTCAAACCTCACAAAATTCCGTTGAGCAGTTAATCTCAGAGTTTATGTCTGAACTGTCAGTTATGAAATCAGATATTAAAACTGATGTCGATCATCAAAAAGCAACTTTGATAGCACGACTGGCAAAACTAGAAAAGTTAGAATCTCAATTTGTTGAACAACTGAAAAAATTGCAACTGGATGCGGAAAACCGCCAGTATGAGACCTTAAAAGAATTATCACAAATGACTCCCCAAACTCCCGTAAAGCATATATCACCACTATCATCAGTGGAGACTGAAACTAACACTACTAATACTATTGATGTTCAGACTGTTAATAATCTTGATAATCATCTTGATCATGAAATTCAAGAAGCAGAAGAGCTGCTTTCACAAAACCGTTATGAAGATGCTTTGTCCATTTATGAAAAAATTACCAGTATTCAACCTGATCATGGAGAATACTGGTTAAAACGTGGTTTTATCCTCAATAAACTAAAAAGATACAAAGAAGCTATTGGAGCCTATAATCAAGTAATTAGAATTAATCCAGCACACTACCAAGGATGGTTCGATATTGGTATTACCTGTGGTAAACTAGGTAAACACCAAGAAGCTTTTAATTGTTTTAATAAAGCCACAGAAATCAAACCGGAAGAGAGTGTTGCTTGGTTGAATCGTGGTTTATCCCTGGTGGAATTAGAAAATTACGAGGAGGCCATATCTTCCTTTGATAAAGCACTAGAAATCCAACCCAGTTCCTTTAAAATTTGGGATAAAAGAGGTTACACACTAGTCAGATTAGGAAGAGACGAGGAAGCAATTACTAACTTTAACAAAGCGCTGGAACTGAATCCAGACTACGGTAGCGCTCTATATCATAAATCAGCCTGTTATGCACTACAAAAGAATGTAGAATTAGCTCTGGTAAATTTGCAACAAGCCATTAAACATAAACCCAGTTATAGGGAAGACGCTGCGGGTGATATAGACTTTGATGACATTAACAATGACACCAGATTTCAGCAATTAATCCACGGTGAGTGAATCTGAACCACCTATCTCCAATCTTCCCAACTTTGATTAAAAATCGAAGTATCAGGAAAAGCAGTTGGATTTCCATTCCGGTCGAGAATTTTCCTGAGCATCTGTAACTTAGGTTCAAACCTCGGTAAATTATCAACCAACTCATAAGGAAATATACTTTCCCTAAGTGCAAAACTTGCTATAGTCCCAGCAGCAGCACCGGATGACCATTCAAAAGAATGGACTCGATAAGCAGCAGCAGCGATGTGACTAGTAGCAATACTTTTACCCCAACTATTAAATTATCAATTTTTTGAGGAATCATTGCTCGCAGTGCAATTTGAAAAGGATAAGCATAACCAGCACCCCTTCTTTCTCCAGGACGTTCTATATTACCTGGTGCTTCTGGTGGACTTTTATCCATACAAGGATGAAAATCTATAGCATAATGTCCAATACCTACTGAATCTGGAAAAATTGTGGAGCGACTACGATTTACTATCCTATCTGATGGTAGTTTACCTGTAATCACAGAAATTGCTTCTAACCCTGCAAGGGTTGCTTTCAACTGACGATACATATCTGATGACAGGGTTTTGCGGTAATATTCATCATTGTAATTGCGACGAGAAATATCCACTTCCCAAATACCAAACCCTTGCGGTTGTCCCCAACTAGGACGACCAATAATTCGTCTTCCCTCCCTCATATAAGGATATTTTGATAAACCATGTCCAGTTCCCATGGGTGAATTGAAACCAGTTAATAAAATGTGATTTGGTTGGGGTTGTTTGATGTTTTCACCCAGTAAACTGTCCGTATTTCCCGCTACTAGCCAGTAATAATAAGCAAAGGCATTTTCCTCTCCTTTGCGGAGAGTTTCCGTTCTCATTCCTCCTATCCATCCACCTGGGTTCAATTGACCTGTGGCTTCTAACTGTTGGCGAGTATAAATTAAATTATCCTGCGCTGTTCCTGGACGGTAGTCATTACCCCAAGTCCAGTTCTGCATGGATATATCTCCAGGAGTGGGAGTGGTAAAATTAATTCCACCAAATGTACTCCATGGACCTGTTTGGGGACTCCAAATACGACGATAGGTGAAAACTAAATCAAAGTTGGCTAATCTAGGTAGTTCATAGCTAAAATAGGGAGCATATTGGGGATAAAATGCTGGCATGGTTTGGTTTTGTGGCTCTTTTGTGGCCTCCATGGCAAAGGTGTAGGTAAAACCTTGCGTACAATAGGGATCCCCTGTGGTACTGGAAGATGAAGGTTCCAGATAGGAAATGGGATCCACTCCCAGACGATAGGGTACATCTGCTAGAGCAATAATTTCCCCAGTTTCAGTAGCATCCACAATATACCATTGTTTGGTTTTTGGGGATGTTTTGGGAACAAAACGGATAATGGTTTTATCCAAGCTGGATGAGTTTTTATAACTGTAAGAATCCTCTATGGTCTGAGATAGGGGGAATGTATTCAGCGGTGGTGCATTTTTCGCTGGTTGATGTTGAATTGCGATCGCGCTGTTAATGATCTTACCATTTTGAGAAATCTCTAGATCTTTAACCACGGTATTGGGAAAAAAGTGTAATTTTCCTCTTCCTTTGTTTTGTGCATCTTGCAACATTTGGTAAAGAATCCTATGACCATCCCCGGGGAGAAAACAAGAGTCGCTTACCCAACAGTCACCAGGGTTAATTGTCCCATATTTTTTGGCAATCCGGTCTCTTAATTCTAAATACCCGCGAGAGTAAAATCTTTTGATCCGTTGGGTTGGTCTTTCATCTAGTGCTGATGTACCCTGGGCGGAAATTTGTCCCCCTAACCAGTCAGTTATTTCAGTTAAACAAACTGTGTTCCCTGTTAGTAAACTTTCGTAAGCTGTGGCAATTCCTGAAAGTCCACCACCTACAATGAGAATTTCACAGTTAACGATTTTGTCTGGATTTCGCGGTGGGGTTGCTAGGACAAAACTGGGCGAAAAGACTATGCTGAGTATGGCAACGCCTGTTAGTATTTGATTGGCTTTTTTCTGTTTACTTTTCATGCGATTCGCTTGATAACCTACTTAACTGTTTTGGCTTTATAGCCCCAAAATGAGTCAAAACGCCTGCTCTCACTTTTACCCAGCATTCTGACTAAAGCTATAATAGCAAAAGGATTTATCTTCTATTTTAATATTTTATATGATTGGTTGATGACAAGTGACGATTATTGTATTAATTAATCTTGAATTAGGATACCACATACTTTTAAATAAACTCGTTAAATCATTATCAATAAAAATACCCCTAATCAGTTTCTATGTAGGTAGAGACCTTTTAGAGGTATTTTGAAGTCATTAATGTTTTTTGCAAGCAAGGAGTTTGATAATTGATTGACTGCAATTGTTAAAACAACCCAGCTTTGACTAGAGTATTCCCATGAATAGACTTTAGTTATATCTCATGTAGAAGATATAACGTTTTCCTCTCTCTCTCATCTACCCTAAGACATAGTTAATATCTACCCTAGGATATATTGACTAATATATCATATATGTGATAAAGAAAGATTGATTTACAGGCTAATACCTCATTCTAAATAATTGGGTTATATTAAGTTAATTGCTAATTCCTCGCTACTATAAAGTAAGTAAAGTAAGTAAAATTGATTAAGCGTAATTTACTATGAATGGTTTACCTCGTCGTTATCACATTACCACATTCGGTTGCCAAATGAATAAAGCTGACTCAGAGCGCATGGCTGGTATACTGGAAGATATGGGCTTTGAATGGTCAGAAAATCCTCAGAATGCTAATCTGATTGTCTATAATACTTGCACTATTCGGGACAATGCAGAACAAAAAGTTTACTCTTATTTGGGTAGACAGGCCAAACGTAAACACCAAGAACCGGATTTGACTCTAGTTGTTGCTGGTTGCGTGGCACAACAAGAAGGTCAGGCTTTGTTGCGACGAGTGCCAGAATTAGATTTAGTTATGGGTCCCCAATATGCTAACCGCTTGCAGGATTTATTGGATTCGGTTTTTGCGGGCAATCAAGTGGTAGCTACAGAAGAGGTACACATTTTAGAGGATATTACCCAGCCCCGTCGTGATAGTCGGGTAACTGCTTGGGTGAACGTAATTTATGGTTGTAATGAACGTTGTACCTATTGTGTAGTCCCTAATGTCCGGGGTGTGGAGCAGTCTCGTACCCCCGAAGCTATTCGTGGAGAAATGGAAATTCTGGGTCAACAGGGTTATCGAGAAATCACTCTTTTGGGTCAAAATATTGATGCTTATGGCAGAGATCTACCCGGTTCAACCACTGAAGGTCGCAATTTGCACACTTTTACCGATTTACTCTATTATGTTCACGATGTGCCGGGTATCGAAAGAATTAGATTTGCTACTAGTCACCCTCGCTACTTTACAGAAAGGTTAATTAAAGCATGTGCAGAGCTACCCAAAATTTGTGAACACTTTCATATTCCCTTTCAATCCGGAGATAATGAAATACTGAAGGCCATGTCCCGAGGTTATACTCAAGAAAAATATCGGCGGATTATTAACACAATTCGTAGCTATATGCCAGATGCTTCTATCAGCGCAGATGCTATTGTGGGATTTCCCGGAGAAACAGAAATACAGTTTCAAAATACTCTACAATTGGTTGATGACATTGGATTTGACCATTTAAATACTGCTGCTTATTCACCCCGTCCCGGTACTCCAGCAGCACTGTGGGATAATCAGTTGAGTGAAGAAATCAAGAGCGATCGCTTGCAAAGATTGAATCACTTAGTGAATGTGAAAGCAGCACAGCGATCGCAGCGTTATCTGGGGAGAATGGAGGAAGTATTGGTAGAAGATCAAAATCCCAAGGATCAATCCCAGGTTATGGGTAGAACCAGAGGGAACCGTCTGGCCTTCTTTCAGGGGGATATCAACCAACTGAGAGGAAGAATGGTCAGGGTAAAAATTCAGGAGGTTCGCGCTTTTAGTTTAAGTGGTGAACTGGTGGAGTGAGATCTTTGGGATCTTCTAGGTGAAACCGTCTATATTCTCAAATCTTTGCCTGCTTTTTGCCTATGATCTACAATGGGCAAATCTTGACATTTATTTATTTCAGACCGAAAAAAGAACTTACTATGCGAACTCACTATTGCGGGGAACCTCGAAAACATCATATTGGAGAAAATGTAATATTATATGGTTGGGTAGACCGTCACCGGGATCATGGAGGTGTAATTTTCCTAGACCTGCGCGATCGCTCTGGTATTGTACAAGTTGTAAGCGATCCACAGCGGACTCCGGAATCTTATCAAATAGCCAATAGCATACGCAACGAATATGTCGTCAAAATCATTGGTAGAGTGACGGAGCGTCCAGCTGAATCACTAAATCCCCGTCTGCTCACGGGTGAAGTAGAAGTATACGCAGATCATATAGAACTGCTCAATTCTGTTAGTAAGAATTTACCTTTTCAGGTTTCCAGTGGGGAGACAGAGAATGTGAGGGAGGACGTGCGGTTAAAATATCGTTATTTGGACTTACGACGGGAACGGATGGCTAAGAACATACAACTGCGCCATCAAGTGGTCAAAGCCATGCGTCGTTATTTAGAAGACCAGGAGGGTTTTATAGAAATAGAAACTCCTGTTTTGACCCGTTCTACTCCTGAAGGTGCTCGGGACTATATTCTTCCTAGTCGGGTTAATGAAGGTCAATGGTTTGCCTTACCCCAATCCCCCCAGTTATTCAAACAAATATTAATGGTATCGGGGATGGATAGGTACTATCAAATTGCTCGCTGTTTTCGGGATGAGGATTTGCGTGCAGACCGACAACCAGAGTTTACCCAACTGGATATGGAAATGAGTTTCATGTCAGAAGAGGAAATTATCCAGCTGAACGAAAAATTAGTTTGTCATATTTTCAAAACCGTTCAAGATATTGACCTACCCCATCCCTTTCCCCGGTTAAGATATCAGGATGCCATGCATAAGTATGGTACGGATAAACCAGATACCCGCTATGGTTTGGAACTGGTGGATGTTTCTGACGTGGTCCAAGATTGTGGTTTCAAGGTGTTCAGGGATGTGGTTGCTGGGGGGGGTATGGTGAAAATCTTACCTATTCCCCATGGGAATGATGCCATTTCCAACGTAAGGATTAAACCCGGTGGAGACATTTTTCGAGAAGCAGCAGAAGCTGGTGCAAAAGGTTTAGCATATATTCGGGTTAGGGATAATGGGGAAATTGACACTATTGGTGCAATTAAGGACAATTTAACAACGGCACAAAAACAAGAAATTTTAACTAGAACTGCTGCAAAGGAGGGACACTTATTACTTTTTGCTGCTGCTGATGCTTCTGTTGTTAATAAGACTTTAGACAGATTGCGCCAGTTTATTGCTAGGGAGTTTAACTTGATTCCTCCCGGGAAGATGAACTTCCTCTGGATTACAGAATTTCCTATGTTTGAATGGAATGCTAACGAAAAAAGATTAGAAGCTTTACATCATCCATTTACTGCTCCCCACCCGGATGATTTACATGATTTGAAGACTGCTCGCGCTCAAGCCTATGATTTAGTGTTAAATGGATTTGAAGTAGGTGGAGGAAGTTTAAGGATTTACCAGCGAGAAATACAAGCGCGAGTATTTGAGACTATTGGGCTTAGTTCAGAGGAAGCACGAAACAAATTTGGTTTTCTTTTAGAAGCTTTTGAGTATGGCACACCTCCCCATGGTGGAATCGCTTATGGGGTGGATAGACTAGTTATGTTACTAGCTCAAGAAGAGTCCATTCGTGATGTGATCGCTTTTCCCAAAACCCAACAAGCTCGCTGTTTATTGACCGATGCACCTGCCATGGTAGAGCTTAAGCAATTAAAAGAACTTCATGTAGCTTCCACTACAAAACCTAAAGAAGGTAGCCTTTGACCTGTTATTTAAATGTAGTTTAAATATAGGTAGAAAAAGGCTGTAATGAGTAAAACCACAGCCTTTGGCTATAATTAGGTTAAAATGCCCACTAATACTTTCATGAGTATTTCCAAATCCATAGGGACGCGATATAGCATTAGATCCTGGGTAACCAGTTTGCTCTCAGGTTGAAAACTACCAAATTGCCAAATTTCTCCTGTGGTTACTGCTCCATACAATATCGGTTCGGTCCTCCATGTCCATTCATTTAGGGCAATTAGTTCCACAGCAAGTTGAGTAAAACCTCTAGTTAAATCCGCTTGTTTGGCTTCCACAACCAATATTTGGTGTTCAGATTTTAGGTAATAGTCTAAATCTCCCCGCAAAAATTGGTTGATTTCTATAGGGTATTCTATATTAATGGTGGACCGGGTAATGTGGGCAATTTCTAATAAAATTGGAGCTATTAAAACCTCTCTTCTAGCTGCTTCACTGGTGAGATTGACTATTTGAATTGCCTCTTCTAATCTCTGTTTTAAATCCTCCAATCTAGTAATCTCATTCTTACTCGTTGGTAGATCAATCCCAGTCTTAATTAAATTTGCACCTAATTCTCTTAAAATATCACCAGGGGCAAATTTTAAATCGAAGTATTTCCGAAAGGTATAGGTTTCACCGACTTTGAGAATTGATGGACGTTGTATATTATCCATAAAACTACTAAACCGTTATGTTTCTATTACCTTGTAAGCACTGAATAGATTGTGCACGGGCCTATATAATGCGGATGAAAGGACTTGAACCTTCACTCCTGTCGGAACTAGAACCTAAATCTAGCGCGTCTGCCAATTCCGCCACATCCGCATTAGTATCTAATACTATCACAACAACTTTTCCTTGGCAAGAGGGATCTGCTATTTTTTTTCTTTTCGATCAAATTTCTATGGCCACCCGGGGTAGACGATGTTTGAATCCGCAAATGATTTCCCAGGAAATAGTATTCAATTGATTTGCCCAATCATCTGCTGTGATTTTCTCTTCTCCCTGTTCCCCCAACAGAGTGACTATTTCCCCTTCCTGTACTTCCACTAAAGGACTAATATCTATCATCAGTTGGTCCATGGTAATCATACCAATCTGCTGAACTCTGTGACCCTGCACCAACACCTCCATTTGGTTAGAAAGACCCCTGGGCACCCCATCAGCATAACCAATACCAACTACTCCAATTCGCATCTCTCTAGGAGCAATAAATTTGTGACCATAACTCACCCCTGTTCCTTTACTGATTGTTTTTATATGTGTGATTCTGGCCTTTACCTGTAGTGCGGGGCGCAGTTGCAAATAATTTCTCTGGTGAGCAGCTGGATAAAGTCCATAAATGGCTAGTCCCGCACGCACCATGTCATAGTGTAATTCTTTGTCCCCTAGGGTAGCAGCAGAATTGGCTAAGTGTAAACTTGGTATTTTTATGCCTCTTGCTCTAATTTGAGCGATCGCCTGTTGGAATCTTCCATGCTGTTGTTCCATAATTGTGGTATCAGGACTATCCGCTGTGGCAAAGTGAGAATAAACACTGGCAATATGTAACCGAGGTAGTTCTTGAACAAACTGAGCAAATTGACCTGCTTGTTGCCATTCAGCACCCAGTCTTGACATTCCTGTATCCAATTTAATATGAACCGGTAACTTATAATTATGGTCAATAGAATTTAAGAACTGAGAAAATATTAAAGCTTGTCCTGGGCTACATAAAGTAGGTTCCAGTTGCCAAGAGGTGATAGCATGAATTTGTTCTGGTGTATAGGTGGCACCCAAAATCAGGATTGGGGCCTTAATTCCAGCCTCCCGTAATTGAATACCCTCGGTAACTGTAGCTACTCCTAGCCAGGTGGCCCCCGCCGCTAAAACAGTTGTAGCTACAGTAATAGCACCGTGTCCGTAAGCATCGGCCTTGACCACAGCCATCAATTGGGTTCCCGGGGATAAAAACCCTACTAACTGCTTCACATTATTAGACAAAGCTCCTAAATCAATCTCTACCCAGGCACGTTGTGAAAACCAAGCGTAAGTATTTTGCGGAGTAAGCATTTTCATATTTTCCCGATACTTTTTAAAGTGGGGAGATGTGAAATTCTAACATCTATTTAACCATCCTTTTTTACCATTTGGGCGATCTCATCTGTCTAAAAAGGTATATTTGTGTTAGAATGTCCGAAACTAATACCTTGAGCTAAAATCAATGGGGAAGGTTTTAGTCCTAAACGCCTCCTACGAACCACTCAACATTACCACTTGGCGACGTGCCATCGTTTTGTTGATTAAAGGCAAAGCAGAACATGTGGAACACAATGGCAAATTCCTCTGTTCCGATTTTCCACTGCCAACCGTAATTCGGTTGCGTCATTATGTCCGCGTTCCATACAAAGAAATCCCACTTACACGTCGAAACATCTTTCACCGTGATGGTCACAGTTGTCAATACTGTGGTTGTACCGGCGATGATCTAACCTTAGACCATGTAATACCCCGATCTCGTGGTGGAGGTGACACTTGGGAGAATATTGTTACTGCTTGTGTACGTTGCAACGTCAAAAAAGGCTGTCGCACCCCCCAAGAAGCCCGGATGCCATTAAGGTATCCGCCGCGCCAACCTCATAGTAGTCTCTACTTTGAGGTAACGAAACATCTGAAAAGTGGACTTCATCAGGAGTGGCAAAAATATGTTATAGGACTTTAACCAATTAACTAACTGGGAATGGGGATGTTTGGGCGAAAAGGATTAACAGATCATATAGATATATAATTCCATAACAATTAGAACTGTCCGCACCATGTTGAATTCTAGTGTTTCTCAAATTGGGACTTTCACGTTGACTACAGAGCCAAAGGGGGAAGATATAGAAACAGAGACTACGGTTGACATTCCTCCACTGCATCGAACTCAGGTGCTACTATCTAATGGTGATGGGAGCATTGCTAATGTTTCCCGTCCTAGTTCCCTGGCCACTCAAAAGTCAGAAGAATTACAAAAAACTCTTCTCGCCCACCGACACGAGCGCCATTTGGTTATCCTCCAAGACTTTCCTGACCCGGATGCTCTCTCTAGTGCTTGGGCATATCAGCTCATTGCTCAACAGTATGACATCAAGTGTGAAATTATTTATGCGGGCACTCTCAGCCATCAGGAAAATATCGCTTTAGTGAAATTGACTGCCTTACCTGCCCAACGCTGTACAGCACAAAGCATTAAAACCAAAGATTTGGTTTCTTATCAGGGTTTCGTCTTGATTGATAATCAAGGAACTACTTCTGCTTTAACATCTGCTCTTCAGCAAGCTGGAATCCCTTTGATTACCTTGGTAGATCATCATAGTTTACAGGGGGAACTGAAAGCCGAGTTTACTGATGTTCGTCCCTATGTGCGAGCAACAGCAACTATTTTTACCCAGTATTTACAGTCGGGTCTACTCACCCTGGATAGTAGCATGGGACAGCATGTGAAATGTGCTACAGCATTGATGCATGGGTTAAGATCTGATACTAATCGGTTGATGCAAGCCCAGGAAGAAGACTTTATGGCTGCTGCATACCTAAGCAAGTTCTATGATGCTCAACTACTTAATGCCATTTTACAAGCTAATCGTTCTAAGCGCGTAATGGATGTAATTGAGCGTTCTCTGAAAAATCGCATTGTTCAGAATAACTTTTCTATAGCTGGTGTTGGTTATTTACGGTATGATGATCGGGATGCCATACCTCAAGCGGCGGACTTTTTGGTGACAGAAGAAAATGTGCATACTGCCATGGTATATGGAATAGTACATGATGAGGATGATGAGTTAGAAGTGGTGATTGGATCCTTGAGAACTACAAAGTTGACCTTAGATCCGGATGAGTTTATTAAAGAAGCTTTTGGACAAGATAGCACGGGAAGATTTTTTGGTGGTGGACGTACTGGTGCTGGTGGGTTTGAGATTCCCATGGGATTTCTGTCTGGTGGTAATGAGAATTCTGCATACGCTAAGATTAAGTGGGAAGTTTTCGATGCCCAAATTAAACAGAAACTATTAAAACTAGTTAATCCCAAGGATAACCCAATCTAGTTAATACATGGTATGGACTTCTTTACACGCTAAAATACATCGCACAATCCGGCATCGTCATTTATTTGCACCTCATGAACATTTATTGGTTGCCTTATCCGGTGGACAGGACTCACTGTGTTTAATTAAGTTGTTAGTGGATTTACAAGTTAAATGGAAGTGGAAACTGGCGATCGCCCATTGTGATCATCGTTGGCGAGAAGATTCCCAAGCGAACGCGGATCATGTAAAAAATCTAGCAACTAGTTGGGATTTACCATTCCACTTACAAATTGCCATTGACCCGGTAAATAGCGAAGGTGATGCTAGGAATTGGCGATATAGAGTGTTTAGGGAAATTGCTGAAGATTATGGTTATAAATACATCGTTACGGGACACACCAGTAGTGATCGAGCGGAGACCCTAATATACAATCTGATTCGGGGGACTGGTGCTGATGGTTTACAGTCCTTAACTTGGCAAAGATCTTTAGGGGAGAAGACGATGTTGGTTCGTCCTCTGTTGGAGATTACCCGGGAACAAACTGGAAAATTTTGCCAAGACCTTGACTTACCAGTTTGGGTGGATAGCACAAATCAAAACTTACAGTATCCGCGAAATCGTATTCGTCAGCAATTACTCCCCTATCTTGCAGCAAACTTCAACCCCCAGGTGGAATCCCATTTATCTCACACAGCAGAGTTGTTACGAGCAGAAGTAGAGTATTTAGAACAAATAGCTCACCAGTTGCGGTTACAAGCCTCAACAAAGTGTGAAGACGGTGATTTGCGTCTGAATCGTGATTTATTAAAACAACAGCCCTTAGCTATTCAACGCCGGGTGATTCGTCAAATATTGCAGGAAGCGTTACCACAAACCCCCAATTTTGATCATATTGAAAAAATCAGGGATTTAATTAACGCTCCCAACCGTTCTCAAAGTGATCCTTTTCCTGGTGGTAGCATAGCAATAGTAGAAAATGCTTCCATAGTTATTCGACAACCGTTTCTAACTCCAACAGAAAAAGAAAGTTAGAATGGGCTACAACCCACTTGGAAAACTCCTGAAAATATGGTCAGCAAACCGGACTTTGTAATAGACCCTCGCCAGAACCGACATGCCAAATTACCAGAAAATACTGATACTAAAGGTCTCAATCAATCCCCATCCTTGAAAGACGAGTTGTATCTGAGGTTTTATTTGTCCTCACCGGAGGAATTTGCCCTACCCTTAATTGGCATCAAGGAGGTAATAGAAATCACTCCCCATCAAATCATACCCATTCCTAGCACCTCCCCATTGGTTTTAGGAGTAGTCAATTGGCGAGGTCAGTTAATTTGGGTAGTAGACTTAGGAAAGTTTATGGGAGAAATGATACCCTTAAATATAGAACGTAGATCACAAGTATCAGTTATTACGACTGAGTACGAAGATGCCATAATTGGTTTAGCGGTAGACCAGATATGTGCTACGTTTTGGTTAGATATGGAATCCGTAGTAGCTCCAACCGATGTGCCAGATGACATAGTTCCTTTTGTGCAGGGGGAATGGCTAGATAGTGAAAATAACAAGTCCGTAAAGCTGATTAATCAAAAAGTAATTCTGCAAAGTGATAAATGGGCAAGTATGGTCAAATTTAATCAGGAGGGGAAATGATAAATACAGATGAGCCAAATTCCAAATATGAGCAGGCGTTAACAGCTTACATAAGAGGTGATTATCAAGGTGCTGCTACTCTAATAGACCGAGTAGTCAGCATTCTAGGAGAAGACCCTAATTCTCACCTGTTGCGCGGTGATATATACTATGCTTTAGGAAAATTTAAGGTTGCCAAAGGGGAATATGATCGGGTATTGGGTTTAACAAATAATCAAGAAATACTAGGTTCAGCTCGTCAAAAATTACAAGTGATTGAACAGGAGCTAGTCACTTACAGCTCTGCTTTAAAGAGTGGTTCTGATGGTGCTTTCGTTGCAGATCCCAGTAGTGTTGAACAATTGTTTTCGGACATAGAAGAAAATCATCCACCACAACCTTTAGAATCAGATAAAAAGTATAGTTATAACGATATGGACAAAATTGAATTCCTGGCTAATTTTGATGAATTTGATGATTTAAGAAGTGTTTCATCTTTGGAACCGGTAGAAATAGATGAAAACATAGATACCCATGATGAATTGGCTGGTAACCATAACCAAAGGTTACTAGAAGATAAATCCTTAAGTACCCAAGACCCAATACCAGAGAATGTTCCCGTTGGGGAAAATTCTTCCTTAAATGCTATCTTAAAAAAACAGCAGTGGTCTACCGCACTAGTAGTAGGTTTTACCTCAGCCCTAACAGCTGCTGTGATTGGCTTTGGAAGTAGTTCATGGATATCACCCACCCAACGTGAATGGATGAGAAATGTCAATTGGGGAGTACCTCTAGGTGCTGGAATCCTAAGTGGAATCACTGCTGCTTCCATGGGTGGTCTGGCACATCAATCTGTTCGACGTGCTTTTCATGAACAAAACTCCGGTCAGGACAAAGAGTTAGCAGTCACTCTTAACTCTGTAGTAACTATGACGCAATCCCTAGAGGAAGTCAGAAAAATAGGTAAAGCGGCTCAAACCTCGGTTCATCGCGTTAATGAAATTAATAGTCAAGTTAGTGAAGTTTTAGAAAACATGGTGGCAGAAATTTTGGTAGTGGGAGAAACCTTAACCAAAACCGAACCTCAACTAAAATACTTGGCCCAGACTTGTCAAGAAATTAATTCCTTAGCTACCTTAGCATCCCAATTATCCTCTCGTACTAATTTGTTAACATTAAATATCAGTATTGAAGCAACAAAATCTGGTATAGGAGGAAGAGGACTGGCAATTATGGCTAATGAAATATCCCAACTAGCAGATAAGACAGCTAAATCTGTTAAGCAGATTCAAGAGATGTTTGGAAATATTGACAAGGAGGCTAACCATCTCATACTAACTATGGAAGGGAGCAAACAACGAGTGATTACTAGCACGAAACTTGCACAACAAGCTAGGCAATCTCTGGATGATATTACCCCTATAATAGCTGATATAGACTCCTCAATTGAGAAAGCAACTCTTAACTCTCCCTAAATACCATTGATTTAAACTTAGGTTAGGTAAAAACAAAAAGTATGCATGATGCTAATAGTTTTTGGGAAGATACAGGAAACAAACCTGAAAAAAAACCTGTAGATGAGAATTTGGAAGATTTGATTAAGGAATTGGAAGATAGCTTGTTAGCAGGCTCTAAACAAGTCTCATCACAAATAGTCAGGGAAAAAGGAAAGCAGGTTGTCACCACTGCTCCTACAGCGGGAAAACCCCAAGTTACTAAAATACCAGATCCCGTTTCTCTTGGGGGTAAGGAGGGTGTCAATATTTCTTTTGATCATTTAAATGAAATAGCAAATTTAGTGGGGGAATTGCTGACCAGTCACCATGTCCTAGCGCATAATCACCAGCACCTGTGCCAATCTTTAGACCATCTGCTCTCTCAAATTCAACACCTTTCCCAAATCGGTATCAGAATACAAGAGTTAAATGACCCATCTAGTTCTTTTTATTCCCTGCACCAAGAAATTATAGAATGTACTTCCAGCATGGTGGAGTCCGCATTAGATATTGATGTTGTTCAAGAGGAAATTCAAACTTTAAGTGAGCAGTTTGATCAAGTCACGGAAAAATTACGGCATAGTTGTGTCACCATACAACGGATCCCTTTTGCTCGAGCTAGTGAACGATTACGTAATCAGGTGACTATTGATGGAGTGAAGTATGGCAAAAAGGTGGACTTGGTTATCCAAGGACAAGAAACACCTATGGATAAGCTGATTTTACCCCACCTGACTGATTGTCTGATTTATATACTCCATCATGCTATGTCCCAGGAAACTAAAAATCCTCCAGTCCGCATTGCTTCTGGTAAATCACCTGCAGGAAAAATCACTATCCAGGTTTCTGTCGAGGGTAAATACAATCTGATATCTATAACTTTTATATCTGTAGCTAATAATACTCTGGGAATTAACTACCATAGACTAATCCCAAATTTGCTACCAATTCTTCACCAAGTTTATGGCACTATTAGCACTGATTCCTCTATCGCTCACCCAAAAACTTTGACTATTAAGTTACCTATTAGTTTAAGTGGTTTGACTGCTTGTGGAGCTATATGCTGTGTTTTCCATAACCATACAATTGCTTTCCATCAGGAATATGTGATGGAAACCATGGATATATTTGTGAAAGATGTGGCCAGGGATGCTAAAGGCAAACCATTTATCCGCTGGAGAGAACGGACTTTGCCTTTACGCACTCTCACTGAAGTGTTAGGATTTAATCATCACATTATTGACACTCCCTTAACGGACAATCATCAAAACACTTCTGTAGTTATTCTTCACCCCGGTAGTAGTGATATTATAGTCGCTCTCCAGGTTGACCAGGTTTTGGGTGAACGGGAAATCTTTGTTAAACAATTCCCGGGAATTTTACCCAAACCCACTGGTCTTGCAGGAGTGACTATCGGCTCAGATGGTACTATTGTTTTTGTAGCAGACCCCTGGGAAATTATCACTCAACTAAATCTAGTTTCACCGACCTAATAAGATCGGTGAATTGCTAGTTTAGGCAAATGCTGCCGTTTTTACATCATTGTTAGATAGGATATCCTGCAATTCGTCAGCATCAACTGTTTCTTTATCAATCAGCATTTGAGCAATTTGGTCTAAAATCTGACGGTTATTTAGTAGTACTTCCTTGGCACGGGAGTATGCCATATCAACAAGTTTGCGAACCTCTTCGTCAATTGCAGCAGCAGTCTCCTCCGAGAAATCCCGTTCGGACATGATGTCTCTACCTAGGAACATATTACCTTGCTGACGACCTAAGGCCACAGGACCCAAGCGATCGCTCATACCAAAACGAGTAATCATTTGTCTAGCTACTCTAGCTACCTGCTGCAAGTCATTGGAAGCACCAGTGGTTACCTCTTCTTCACCAAAAATAATTTCTTCTGCTAAACGACCACCCAACGCAACGGCCATTTGATTTTCTAGATATGCGCGGCTATACAAGCCTGTATCCATCCGATCTTCACTGGGTGTAAACCAAGTTAAACCACCTGCACGACCACGGGGGATAATGCTAATTTTTTGGACGGGGTCATAATCAGGCATTAATGCACCAACTAAAGCATGACCAGCTTCGTGATATGCTACCAAGGTTTTGCGTTTTTCGCTCATTACCCGGTCTTTCTTTTCTGGACCTGCTAATACCCGATCAATAGCATCGTTAATTTCATCCATGGAAATTTCGGTCAAGTTGCGACGTGCTGCTAAAATTGCCGCTTCGTTCAATAGGTTGGATAGGTCCGCACCAGTGAATCCGGGAGTGCGACGGGCAATTCTATCCAGGTCTACATCTTTTGATAGGGTTTTACCTCTAGCATGAACTCTGAGGATTTCACTCCTTCCACCGTAGTCAGGACGGTCTACTACTACTTGACGATCAAAGCGACCAGGACGCAATAGAGCTGAATCAAGAACGTCTGGACGGTTAGTGGCAGCAATAATGATAATTCCCGTATTACCTTCAAAACCATCCATTTCCGTTAGTAATTGGTTGAGGGTTTGTTCCCTTTCATCGTTACCTCCCCCTAAACCCGCACCTCTTTGACGACCTACCGCATCAATTTCATCAATGAAGACTATACAAGGAGCATTGGATTTTGCCTGTTCAAACAGGTCTCGCACTCTAGATGCGCCCACACCCACGAACATTTCCACAAATTCCGACCCGGAAATACTGAAGAAGGGTACACCTGCTTCCCCTGCTACTGCTCGTGCTAATAGGGTTTTACCTGTCCCTGGTGGTCCTACTAATAATACACCTTTAGGAATTTTCGCGCCAACAGCAGTAAAGCGATCGGCATTTTTTAAAAAGTCTACAACTTCATTTAATTCCAGTTTGGCTTGGTCAATACCCGCCACATCCCCAAAGGTAACTTGGGTTTGGGGTTCCATTTGCACTCTGGCTTTGGATTTCCCAAAGTTCATGGCTTGACTACCAGGACCACTCTGGGCTCGACGTAGCAAGAAAAATAAACCGACTAACAGCAATACAGGGAAAAATAGGCTACTGAGCGCTCTAAACCAAAATCCGTCGTCTGTTTGGGGTAGTACGGCAATATCTACACCTTTACTGCTTAGGGTGTTGATTAAATCTGGGTCGTTGACCAGAATGACCCGCTTTTTGTTCGGATCATATTTGGGTGTCACTACCGCTGTGGTCCGATCTGAACTGAGGCTAACTCTTTCTACCCGCCCCTGTTCCACCTGTTGGATAAACTCACTATATCTCCACGTTTCTACCTGTGGCGGTTGATTGTCAAAAAACGCTGTCCCTAAGGCTATTACTACGATAAATAACAGCGCGTACAGCCCCGCATTTCTCCATTTCTTGTTCACTGAGGTATATCCTCCTAGTTTTGGGCGTTAGTCTAAGTTCTCTAAAATAAGAGAGATTTTATGAGAATTATGTTAACTTATCTTAAGATATACCAAAACTTCACTCCTGTCATGATAAAAATAATCTTTTGATCTCCCAAAAGCATGAATGTCTAGGATTATATTCTAACCTCTCTTGACAATCCTGCACCATATATATGGGAACTATCTCTACTATGCTATTGCTATAGGCGATCGCCTCTAGGTCTTTGACCAGGTTTACTGTCCATGGTTCTTGCTTGACGGAAATTTGGTTTTCTTCCAAGTGCCCGATAATGAGCGATCGCGCGATTCCCGGGAGAATTCCCTCCGTGAGAGGTGGTGTCCACCAGCAGTGGTCTTTCCAACCCCAAAGGTTACCAGTGGCAGTTTCCAGCCAATTTCCCTGGTTATCTACTAAGATTACTTCTTGGGCTTTGAGACTTTGGGCATTAGTTTTTGCCAACCAAGGAGCCAGATAGTTACCTGTTTTATGCTGGGGTAGGGAACGGTTCCATCTGACATTGCCAACGGCCACCATTATACCATGATTTTGTCTTTCAGCTAGGTTTTCTGGGAGGAATCTACCTGTAATCCATTCTCGACCATCGGGGAAAATGGTGATTCTGATGACGGGGAAATTTTGTGAGAGTATTTCCGCACCTTGACGTATGGATACCCAGTTAGGTTCTTTCCAGTCAAATATCTCCAGGGTGGATTTTAAACGAAGGCAGTGAGCATGCCAGTTAGTTAGTTTGTAATTTATACAGTTTTGATATACCCTAATAGTTGTAAAAACTGTAGCTCCATAAATTAGTCCTGGGTCATCAACATCTAATGTCAGTGTTGTTGATTTTATCAATTGACCACAATACCAATACATCATCTCCTACTCATAACAATGGGTTTAGAACATAACCAGTCCGATACTTTTTTGCTGGTCATCTTTATCATTGTTTACTATCATTCTATCATTGTTAAGTTTTTTTAAAAACAATGGAAAAAAAAACTCAAGTAGTCAATAATGCCCTGGTGTGGTGCTAATGGAAACCCATACATTCCTATCCACACCTGTTTACATAGCATCTAAAACATAGTACCTAAAACATAGTATGCCTGAAACCAACTTCTCCGCCAACCTAGAAATCCAAACAGTGCAAATTGAAAAGGTCGAGTCACCAAAAGTAAATAAGTTCCAAAGCCAGCTTAATAATTTAGATTTTAAGAGCAATAGTGTGAACTTAAGTAGTGTCATGGACATTGTTAAGACAGTCCTTGCCGATGTAATTGAGTTACAAATTGAAACTTCTGTTATTGATGAGTCATCATATAATGACAATGCTTCCAGTACCAAACCAGAGAACAAAATGGTAACCCGTATTAACCTGGTTGATGGTGACATTAGAAATGAAATAGGTACTAGCTTCATTGGTAGTGGTCCATATACAGAACTGAGGGAATTTCATTTAAGCCAAGTTCAAGAAGGTCGGGAAATAATTCAAAAAAATATAGAAAGCGTGCAAAAACTGGGTGAGATTTTGATGTCAATGGTTAAACAAAGTCAAAATAGCCAAAGTTCCCAATTAGCAAAACTTCCCTAGCATTTATCCAACTAAGAGAAATCATTATGTTAGCAAAAGACTCAAATTCTTTAGAATCTCAGCCAAATCAAGGTACAGCAGGGAGAGCTAAAGACCTACTGGGCAAATTTGTTGATACCGTGGGCGTAATAGTTAGGGACATTACAAGCTTAGAGGTAAATACAATTGTTGTAAATAATATTAGCGGTTCCAAATTCAACCCCTGGCAATCATACTATAATATTTATGCCATAAGTGAACCGAATTATTTTGACAGTAAGAACATTGTGTCCGAGTTAGAAGAACGTTATATTAATATATTCTTGCAATTGGAAAGAGAATATATTTATACCTTTTTAACCAAGGAATTAGAGTCTCCATCACCCAAAGCTCAGGTGGTGCAGGGGTATCGTAGTCGTCTGAAATATATAGATGAAAATCGCTTAAATTCCGATGGCACAAAAGCATCCCAAATAGTTTTACCCTCACCTTTTGACCAGGAAAGTCAGGTAGAAAATTATCAGAAAATTGCCGAACTAGTGACTGATGATAAGTTTGTATTGACCTTGCGGAAGGTTTCAGAAATGAAAGCAGCACTGGATGGTGGTGATGTCACCAGTGAAAATGTGGATACCATCTATGCTCAAACCATCATACAATTAGATGGGGACATTATTACTCGTTATCACCGCGAGTTATTTGGTTTGAAGGAGTCTGACAAAGATCTAATTATGAAGGTTCATAATGATGGAGTAGTATCTGGAGAAAAACAATGGCGTGAGGTGATAGACTTTTTGATTAATTTTATCAAAGGTATTGCTTCTTGAAGTTAGATATGTTAGTAGTTTGTTTGGGTGGGTGATGCGTGAATATATTCCAAGAAAATTACCAAAAACCAGACCTGAATTATAGTTTGAATTATAGTTTTTTATTTCCCTGGCAATTTCCCCAAAATAATGGACAGGATAATTGTTGCTTAGAAGTAAAAGCTGAGGAAGGAGCATATAGTTTTTATTTAAATAGAACTATTTTGGAAAAAATTGCACAATTAAAATTGCAGGGTATATCTCTAGATATACCTAAGGGACTGTTATTGAATTTATGGTACTATTCTATTTTTGATTCCGCTGTTGATAGGGATGAGAATTATGATAAGAGTGCGGATATTTATCCACATCCCCAGTTATCAGTTTTAATATATTTCTTTCTAGTAAAAACTTGGAAAATACTTACCAGTCAGAACCGCAATAAAACCATTAAATTTCAATGTGGTTTTACCTTTAACTCCTATTATCAATCAACTGAAAATATTATGATGCAAAGCACCATACTATTTGACGGTGATATCATCCAAAAAATCTCCCAAAACTTAATAAGCAATGGGGATGCTTCTAAAATTGTCAATTCCCATTATTGGCTAACAGAACAAGTCACCAAATGTCTAAGAAGTAATTTGAATTCAGTGTATTGGTTTGTGTCTGCTATATTCCCCGCAGCTGTTATAACCTGGAAAATCACCTCCGGAATGTCATTGTGGTTATCAATATTAATCTCAACCTTGGGTTGGATAATAATATTTTTAGTTTTGGGAACATTGGGTTTACTAATTATCAGTCAATTGAAAAAATTACTGGTGAGGATAAAAAATAAATCTGTAGATAAATTTATAGAACCTGTTATTAGCTGGTTGGTTTGGGTAGGAACTAACTTGGTAATTAGTATCAATGTTTTTTCCCGTGATTCGGTTTTATTGATCGCAAATTCCTTATTTATGCTCCTACTCCCCAATTTACTTAAATACTTCCTTCCTAAAGCTAGTAAATATTTATTCAAATTATTTATGAAATAATCTCAGATTAATGTTTACCGTTCTAATTTTTGATGACGAATAGAATAGTCCAATAATTCCATAGGGTGCATTACAGATACTTTTCTATCCGGTAAATATTTACTGATTTGTAAACTACATCCTGGGTTAGCAGAAGCAATAATATCAGCACCTGTATTTAACAAATTCTGTGCTTTTTGCTCACCTAGCTCCTGAGCAATTTCTGGTTGTAGGAGATTATAAACTCCTGCACTTCCACAACACAAAGCAGCATCTAAAGGTTCCTTTAAAGTTACTCCTGGAATTTGTTTTAAAAGTTGACGAGGTTGAAGACTAATTTTTTGACCGTGCAATAAATGACAAGCATCTTGATAAACTAAAGTTAAAGGTTTATCGCTCAAGGATGAAAGTTCAGCAGTCAAACCAACCGACGCTAAAAATTCCTGGACATCTTTTACCTTTGCTGCAAATATTTGAGCTTTTGCTGTGTATTCTGGGTCATCAGCTAAAATATGACCATATTCCTTTAAGGTATGACCACAACCAGCAGCATTAATAATGATAAAATCCACATTACTATCTGCAAAACTATCAATCATTTGTCTTGCTAAAGCTTTTGCTTGTTCTGTTTGTCCTTGGTGTTCGGGAAGTGCAGCACAACAACCCTGGGACTTGGGAATGACTACCTCACAACCATTAGCAGTTAAAACCCGCACTGTTGCTTCATTAACAGGAGAGAAAAACAGACGTTGTACACATCCTAAAATCATTCCTACTCGATACCGTCTTGCACCCTGAGCGGGAATGATATCTGGTAAATTATTGCCAAAAGACTGGATGGTAATTTTGGGTAAAATTGATTCCATCGCAGCTAACCTAGGAGATATTTTCTCAATTAGTCTGGTAGCGCGTAACAATTGGGAAATTCCTAACTTTTGATAGAGAAATAGGGGAAAAAGCAATATTCTTAAAATATCTGGATTGGGAAAAAGGGAGAAGATTAATTGTCGGATTAATTTATCCGCAAAACTGCGCTGATAATTCCTTTCTACCTGGTGACGAGTCACGGAAATCAACTTATCATACTGCACTCCAGAAGGACAGGTAGAAACACAGGCAAGACAACCTAAGCAAGAGTCAAAGTGTTCAACTGTAGCAGTATTTAGGGCAATTTCCCCCTCGTTAATAGCGTCCATTAAATAAATACGACCTCTGGGTGAGTCCATTTCTTTACCTATCACCCGATAACTAGGACAGGTGGAAAGACAAAATCCACAATGCACACAACTATCAATTAATTTCGGGTCCGGGGGATGGTTGGAATCAAATCCCTGTAAATTTTTCATATTATTGCTGGAACCACTAGCAATTTGCATGATTTTGTTCCTCTTTCAGTTTTTGATATTTTTGATTTATACTTTTTGAAAATCTGCTTGATTAATTATTACCAAAATTTAAATTGCCATAATTTAAATTATCAAATAAACTATCAAATAAATTATCAAAGTTTAAATCCCAGCTACAAATCGACCAGGATTTAATATGGAATTGGGATCAAATTGTTGTTTAATCCGTCGCATAATTTCCACGCTATTGGCATTATAACCCCAAACATCCATATTTTTTTTGATAGTTACCGGTGCGGATAAAATACTTAAAAATCCTAAATTCTCTTGACACAAACTGCGCAAGGTGAGAACCGGATTTTCATTCTCTAACCGGACTAAACCTAACCCGCTATTGAGATGAATTAATCCATACTGGATTTGACTAATGATGCTCACAGCAGCAGTTGGCAGTACTCCTATTTTGGCAGTAATTTCCCCATTGTGCCCGCAGTTATAGATTAATTCTGGTAATTGTTGCCATAGACTGGCTTCTTGCTTGGTCTCATTACCTAAATAGACTGTTGATGTTAAACCTAGTTCTTTTCCCATAGTTGAACATCTTTGTAACTGCTGCTGGACGCTGCTCTCAATACTTTGAAACCTAACCATTAAACCAATACCGTCTCCTAAACCTAATTGGGAAACTAATCCATGGGATATTAAATCAGCTTGGGTTGGTGTTAATTGAGAACTCTGAAGAATTTTGGCAACTCGGGAAATAGGTTCGGGTTGACCAGTTAGTATTACTGTTCCTGAAGTTTCTGGTAAAGGATAAACCCTAAGAGTAACTTGACTGATAACCCCTAGAGTACCATAAGCACCAGTAAACAATTTCATCAGATCATAACCAGCAACGTTTTTCACCACTCTTCCCCCAGCTTTGGCAATTTTTCCATCAGCGCGGACAAAAGTTATGCCTAAAAGTTGGTCACGCACTCCTCCATAACGTTGACGCAGAGAACCAGTGTCCCCAGTCGCTACTATACCCCCAATAGTCGCATGTTCAGGAAAAGCAGGATCTAGTCCCAAGGTTTGCCCACGGTTGCCTAAAATCTCCTGGATTTCCCTGAATTTTATTCCTGCTTCTACTGTAATAGTCAGATCACCAACCGCATGTTCTATGAGTTGATTTATATGTTCCGTGCTGACAATGATATCAGTACTGGTTAAACCACCCCAGTTAATTTTTGTCATTCCCCCACAGGTCAGAACTCGCCATCTATTACTATTTGCTGTGGCTATAATCCCACTTAGTTCTTCTTGGGTTTGGGGATAAACCATACAACTGGGATGGGTTTGATCTATTGCCAATCCCACCCGTTCTTGTACATTCTGGCCTAGTTCTTCCCAAGGAATTACCTTATTTTCTAGGTTGATTATCCCCGCTAGAGTTAAAAACTGAGAAGTCGCACTCATAGTTATGTGTTATGTCTAAAGTTATATCTAGGTTATACTTAGGTTATCTAAGTTGTATATTCGGCATTAATTTTTACATAGTCATAACTCAAATCACAACCCCAAGCCTTACCAAAACCATTTCCATGACCAACACTGACAGTAATTAACACCGTATCTTCTTTGAGATAAGTTCCGGAAGCTGCTTGTTTTAAATAGGCATTGACAGCACCTTTATCAAAGGGTAAGGGTTGACCATTTTCCATCAGCAGGAAGTCACCAATCTTAATTTTTAGGTCATCTTGTTCAAATGGCACTCCCGCACGTCCAGCAGCACCAGCAATCCTTCCCCAATTGGGATCACGTCCAAAAATTGCCGCCTTGACTAGGGATGACCCAGCAATGGTTTTAGCTATTTGTCGCGCTGCAGTTTCATCCGCTGCACCTGTAACCTGTACTTCTACTAAACAAGTTGCACCTTCACCATCACGAGCGATCGCTTTTGCTAAATGTTGACAAACAGCTGTTAACATCCCTTCTAGTTTTTCGGATTCTGGTCCTATTTCGGTAATAGCGGGTGTGCGCGATTCTCCATTGGCTAAGGCAATTAAACTATCATTAGTGCTGGTATCACCATCTACGGTAATGGAATTGAAGCTTCTATCTGCAGCGCGTGTTAACATTTGCTGCCATAGAGTGGGAGAAACTGCTGCATCACAGGTGATAAATGCCAGCATGGTAGCCATTTGGGGGTGAATCATCCCCGAACCTTTGGCAATACCACCAATACGTACTGGGCGGTCATGTATGGTGGTTTCTAATGCAATGGATTTGGTAACTAAATCCGTGGTCACAATAGCCTTAGCTGCTGCATCTGAACCCGTTTCCGAGAGTTGGGCAACCAGTTTCGGTATACCATTTGCCAAAGCATCCATTTTAATTCTCTGACCAATTACCCCTGTAGAAGCAAGTAAAATTGACTCCGGGTTTATATTTAGTTCTTTCCCTAATAGGTTTGCACTTTCTATTGTATCTTTGATACCTTGGTCACCAGTTGCAGCATTAGCTTGACCTGCATTACACAGTATAGCCCTGGTTGTATGCTTGGTTTGTAGTCTTTGACGACAATAATCCACACAGGCGGCCCTTACATGACTTGTGGTGAATACACCAGCAGCAATTGCATCTACGTCTGATAGAATTAAAGCTAAATCAGGTAGTCCCGAAGGTTTTAACCCAGCTGCGATTCCTGCAGCTCTATATCCCCGTGCTGCGGTGATACCACCCGTGATTTCATCCCAGTCTGCCATAATCAAGGCCCCAAAATTCCACAAGTTTTTAGCACAAATATTATAAACTATAATATATATATGGTGAAGGGAACCTAAAAAAATCACCAAAAATTACCAGGAATGAAAAAAGAGAGCCATGAAATAGCTCTCCAAATCATCAGGGTGCATCTACTTATCACACTATAACATTATTAGTGCGAGGGGTCAAACCCCTTTTTAATCTTTTTTTCAAATTTTTCCATTTTTTCCCTGGTTACAAGAAAATAGGTGTCAAAAGTTGTGGAGTTTCTTTTCCACTAGTTCATTGGTTAGTTTGGGTTCCGCTCGTTTATTAGTCTTTTTCAATACTTGTCCCACAAAGAAACCCTTGAGGTTAATATTGCCACCTTGGTATTTCTCTACCTGTTGTGGATTAGCAGCAATTATTTCATCCACTATGGGACCTAACACATCTGGATCAGTGATTAATTCCTGACCAGCAAATACTTCTTCTACAGAAATACCTGTCAGTAAATCCCCCAATTTTTCTTTTGCTTGAGCATTACTAATTTTACCTTTCTCAATACGACTAATCACCTCCGCCATGGTCTGCGGTGTCAGTTTAATTTCTGATATGGTAAGTTTTTGTTTGTTTAAGTAGGCAGCTATATCTTGAGTAATCCAATTAGCAGCTGATTTAGGGTTAGCACCAGCATTTATAGTACTTTCAAAGTATTCTGTGACTGGTAGATCCTCCGTTAAAACTCTGGTGTCGTATGCTGAAAGTCCCAATTCACGTTCATAACGATGACGTTTTTGAGCGGGCAATTCTGGTAATTCAGATCTCCAGGTTTCTAGTTGGCTATGGGAAACTTCAATGGGTGCCAAATCTGGTTCGGGGAAATAACGATAATCACTAGAACCTTCTTTCACTCGCATACTACTAGTGCGTTGGGAACCTTCCTCCCACAAGCGGGTTTCTTGAATTATTCTCTCTCCCGCTTCGATCGCAGCAATTTGACGTTGAATCTCATAATCTATTGCTCTTTGGATAGCACTAAAGGAGTTCATATTTTTGATTTCTACCTTGGTGCCAAATTTCTTTTCCCCTACTGGACGAACGGAAATATTCACATCACAGCGCAGGGAACCTTCTTGCATATTCCCATCACTCACACCCAAGTAGCGCATAATTCTACGTAATTCCTGGGCATATTCAGCTGCTTCTTGACCGGAACGTAGATCGGGTTCTGAAACAATTTCTACTAAGGGTACACCAGCACGATTGTAGTCTACTAGGGAATAACTGGAACCAGCTAATCGATCGCTACCAGCGTGCACCAACTTTCCTGCGTCCTCTTCCATGTGTAGACGAGTAATACCAATCCGTTTACGAATGGGCTGATCATGATCATCTACTATTTCGATTTCTAGCCAACCATGTTCAGCTATGGGTAGGTCATATTGGGAAATTTGATAGTTTTTTGGTAGATCAGGATAAAAATACTGTTTACGGTCAAATTTACTATACTTGGCAATTTGACAGTTTAAAGCTAATCCTGCTTTAACTGCATATTCTAGAACTTTAGCATTGAGGACTGGTAAGACACCCGGTAAACCCATACAGACTGGGTCGATATTGGTATTGGGTTCAGCACCAAAAGCAGTAGAGCTGCTGGAAAAAATTTTGGTATTGGTGCTAAGTTGACAATGGGTTTCTAATCCTATGATGGCTTCGTATTCTGTTTTTACAGCTGTGGCTATGCTCATATTTTCATAAGGTAGTTATAAAGTAATTCTAACAGATTGGATCCGTGCTTTCGTTTAAATCCATAATTCCCTTATAATCCCCAGTCAATTTCTGGTTTATCCTGGATCCTTAAGGCTGAATTTATGGCTGAGAAGGGTTTGCTACCAAAGAAACCATTATAGGCGGATAAAGGAGAAGGGTGAGCTGACTCAATCACTAAGTGTCGATTTGTGTCAATTAGTTTGATTTTTTTTCGTGCATATCCACCCCAAAGAACAAATATGACGGGTTCTGGTTTTTCATTAACCTTTCTAATCACCTTATCAGTGAAAAGTTCCCAACCTTGATTTTTATGAGAATTGGGTTGTCCTTCTCTTACGGTTAACACCGCATTTAGCATTAAGATACCTTGCTTAGCCCAATTAGCTAGGTAACCATGATTGGCAATAGGAAATCCTAAATCTTGTTGAAGTTCCTGATAAATGTTTTTGAGAGAAGGTGGTGGTTTAACACCAGGTTTGACGGAAAAACATAAACCATGGGCTTGATTTCTTTGATGATAGGGATCCTGTCCTAATAATAAAACATTTACCTGTTGGTAGGGTGTTAATTCAAAAGCAGAAAAAACTTCTGACTCTGGTGGGTAAATGGTTTGAGACCTTCTTTCTTGAACCAGAAACTCTCCCAGCTGCTTCCAATAAGGTTTCTGGAACTCGTCCGAGAGAACACTACCCCATTCCCCGGGAACCTTTAAATCGGAAATCATAGTTTTAGACAGTAAATTGCTATGATTAGACATCAATAATTTCTATACTTCTATTTTAATCACACCAGATCTGGATCACTCTTCCTTTTATTTCGTCTCCTAACCACGGTGTATTATTACTCAAAGAACAAAGATTATCTATGGTTACTTCCCAAGTCTTGTCAGGATTAAACAGTGTTAATTCTGCCCTCTCTCCTGGTTGAATGGGACTTATTTTCTGCTTTAAACAAGTTGCAGGTCCATAAGTTAAACTCTTCCATAATTCCAAGGCCGTAAATTCCCCGGTTTCTACCAGATTTTGCCACAATAGGGGTAGGGCCAGTTCTAGACCAATTGCTCCTGGTAGGGACTCAGCAAAAGCCTGCACCTTTTCTTCATAGGTGAATGCAGCATGATCAATAGCTATACCATCTATTATACCCTGACGCACCCCCTCACGCAACGCTTTCATATCACTAACATTTCCCAAAGGTGGTTTTAAATGTAAACTAGTATGGTAACTGTGAATATCTTCGCTACTCAATAACAAGTGCATCCAGGTACTACTTGCAGTTACGGGTAAACCATCGGATTTAGCCCTGGCAATTAATTCCACACTCCTGCTTGTAGATACCCGCATAATATGTATAGGAGTCCCAACTTCTGCTACTAATTCTAATAGTCCCGCTATGGCACTGGTTTCCGCACTCGCTGGTATCCCTGGTAATCCCATGCGCAACCCCTCCACACCTTCTCTCACTTTACCATTCAAACATAAAGAGCGATCGCACGGTGAAAAAGCCACAACTTGACTATATGGCTGTAAATATTCTAAAATCTTCCTAACCATACCCAAATTTTCCCAGGGTTTATCATCTGTAAAACCCACCACACCACAATTGGCTAAATCAGCAAATTCGATTAACTGCTTACCTGCTAAATCCAGGGTTATTCCCGCCCAAATTTGTAGTCTGGGGGCATTTTTACCCCTATATTTTTGTTGTAATTGTACCACTAAAGATGGTTGGTCAATCACTGGACATGTATCAGGTAAGACGTTTATTCTAGTAAATCCACCCACTTGAGCCGACCTTAATAAAGAACTCAAAGTTTCCCTTTCTTCAAACCCAGGTTCACCAGAATGACTGTATAGATCCACCAAACCATTGCCCAATAATAGACCTTGACAATCTCTCACCACAGTTTCAGGGCTGGGATTGGGAATTTGCCGGGCGATCGCCTTAATTTCACCATCAAAAATCAACACATCGGCTACTTGGTCAGTTTGCATAACTGCATCAATGACCCGCACTTCCTTTAGCAATTCAATCATATCTGCTTCAATTCCCCAATGCTTATTAGAGAGCGCCTGCGGCAGTTTTATCTAACACTCCACCACTTAAATGTCCAGTAATATTCATAGCTTGTAGAACGGGTGAACTGTGAGCACCTTGAGGATAATCGATCACACTAACTGCGCCATTTCCCTGACGGAAATTCCAGAAATTTTCTAGGGACAGACCGAGTATGTGACAAAGCAGAGTTTTATTTGTTGCATCGTGAGCCACAACTAGACCTATACCCAAGTTTTGACTTTGAGCAGTGTGTAATATTTCTTGCCACGACCCCACACTACGTTGATATACCTCTTGTAAATTTTCACCTTCTGGCATTTGCACCTGAGCAGGAATAGTGCGCCAGCGATGCAACTCACCGGGGAAATCCTGGTCTATTTCCGATTCAAACTTACCTTCCCATTTTCCATGACTAATTTCCCTTAAACCATCCAATAATTGTAAACTGATATGGGGATGGTCTTGAAGAATAATTTCTGCTGTTTCTCGGGGACGGGCCATAGTGCTACTAAAAGCAAAATCAAGAGATATGGTTTTGAGAAACTCTCTAGCTTTTGTTGCTTGAACCCTACCATGGTCATTCAAAGGTACATCAATTTGTCCTTGGAACTTCCCTTGACGATTCCATTCAGTTTCTCCATGACGAACCAATAGTAAACGAAACCCTTGATGATTTGGGCGCAAACTAGGCAAAATATCTCCCAGATGTTGGGTTTGATTCATGGACTCCAACTGTACAGGTTCACCCAGTCCTCCGCTAAAATTAAGAACACTGATTCCACAATTAGACTGTTGTATAGCATGATAGCGACTAGGAGGAATACCCAAAGCTGTACTAATTAGAGCACGGTTAATGCCATTATGTGCAACTACAAGAATAGTCCTTGCCGAGGGATGGGATAGGATATGCTGCCAAAATTGTCGTGCTTGTTCATATAAAGATAATATGGGGGAGTGATCTCTTGTGCCATTTGGGTCACTAATGGTCATTAGCAACTCCTGGGGACGTTCTTTCCAGATGGTATAATCAAGGGAGAACTTTTCCCTCACCTCCCCAGATAACATTCCCTCCCACAAGGGTAAGTCCACTTCCAGTAAATAGTCACTAGTCTCCACCGATGGAACTGGATGACCTGTCAACTGATTGTGGATAATTTCCGCAGTCTGTTTAGCTCGAGTGAGGGGACTGCTATATATAGCTGCAAATGGTATACTACTCAGCACCTGACCAGTCCTGAGAGCATCCTCGGAACCTTTTTCTGTTAAGCTGGACGTGTTAGTCCGTCCCTGAATGCGTCCTTCAGTGTTATAGGTACTTTGTCCATGACGCACAATAATCACACGAGTCATTTAAAAAACCTCTTCATCTTTTGAGGAAGTAGAAGTGATTGTACATTAAAATGTCAATTAACAGATATCCGAAAACAATACCTTAGCACCCTTATTCTCCCTCAACAGCAAATTGGGCGTTACACCTGCACGGGATGATGTATAATAAGGACAAGAATTTTTAGCAGGCGATCGCCTCATAGACTTTACAATATAAATGTATTGCTATGCAGTAGGTTCAGTCTAAAATGTTCCCTTTTTAGCGGGTTTAGGGGGGATAAAATGCTGTTAAATAAATCATATTTGTAATTACTTATAGTAGTAGTCAATAATTATAAATGAATAACAGATGTAACAATTGGGTGACAAAAAATGCCAAAACTTGTGATTCATGAGTATCAAAGAACAGCACAGTATTTTCGAGAAGATTTAGGTAATGATATTCAACTGGACATGATGTTGATTCCTGGTGGCACTTTTGTCATGGGTTCACCGGAAGAAGAGAAGGATAGTTATGATGAAGAACGTCCACAACATGAAGTTACAATAAAACCCTTTTGGTTCGGTCAATATCAAGTCACTCAAGCACAATGGAAATTTGTAGCCAAACTCCCCCAAGTCAATAAAAAACTAGACCCAGACCCTTCTAGATTTAAAGGTGATAATCACCCTGTTGAAAGAGTGTCTTGGTATGATGCGGTGGAGTTTTGCGATCGCTTTTCAAGGCATACTAAAAGACAATATCGTTTACCTAGTGAAGCAGAATGGGAATATGCTTGTCGAGCAGGGACAAAGACACCATTCCACTTTGGAGAGACGATAACAACGGATTTGGCTAACTATAATGGCAATGAAACTTATGGTCAAGGACCCAAGGGAGTTTATAGACAAAAAACAACAGAAGTAGGGAGCTTTGGAGTGGCCAATAACTTCGGATTATACGATATGCACGGCAACGTATGGGAGTGGTGTTTAGATGACTGGCATGATGAGTATCAGAATCTAAGATTGCTCTTTGCTTAAAGTCTGTGAAGACTGTTTTATAAAACCTTTTTAACTCTGGATTATCAGGATTTTTTTCATAAGCTCCTACAATTAGGCTCTGTAATTTCCCCCTCCTTTCTGCTGAGTCAATAAGATTAAAAACAACAGTTTCTAAATCACCCCTTCCAGCAAATCTTTCTAAGGTTTCTCCAAGCTTCAATCTCACCATGATTCTGAGACTGTCATAATCCCGATAAGCATCCAATAAAGCCTCAAAAAGTTTTTCAGTTTCCGAATTTGATAATCTCATTTGTTTATTACCAGTTCTAACTCAGTAAGTCTTTTTTCTAACACACCCACCCCCTAATTCAACGGTACATTGTCAGTACAACCAAGATACTGAGCGATCGCACTGACAACCACATCAGTTCTCGACGTGCTAGTTAGCTCAACATAGTTGTTAAGTTCTTGCAGTGGAGATGGAGATAATCTAATGGTGATTTGTGGTTTGCTCATAGGTAAGATTCCGTAGCTACATAGCATACTACCAACTGTACAGCAAAGTATTGCTAGTTGTAAACAATTCTTAACTCAAGTAGCATCTTTCACAAAGGCTATACAAAATGAGAAAAGCGATCTCGCACTCGCGAGACCTTCACGAGACCCTACTGAGGACTGTTAGCCGTTACAGATCACGAACAATCCCCCTTTCTCAAAAGCGATCACCTGCATAATCTGTCATGGAGCTAGATTGTATAATAGAAAATTAAGTAATCATGCGATCGCCCTTTTTAAAAACTCACACCTACCCTTCCATAGCCGGAAACCCCTACCACATATAACAAAATCACTATGTTGGGTGTAGCAGGTGTATTCGGTGGTAGCTTGTTCAGCGCTATGCACGGTTCCTTGGTAACCTCCTCCTTAGTCAGAGAAACAACTGAAACCGAGTCTCAAAACTATGGTTACAAGTTCGGACAAGAGGAAGAAACCTATAACATCGTAGCAGCACACGGTTACTTCGGTCGCTTGATATTCCAATATGCTTCATTCAACAACAGCCGTTCACTACACTTCTTCTTGGCTGCATGGCCAGTAGTAGGAATCTGGTTTACAGCACTGGGTGTAAGCACTATGGCATTCAACCTGAATGGATTCAACTTCAACCAATCCATCATTGATTCTCAAGGTCGTGTAATCGGAACCTGGGCGGATGTAATCAACCGCGCTAACCTGGGTATGGAAGTAATGCACGAGCGCAATGCTCACAACTTCCCCTTGGATTTAGCAGCTGGTGAGGTAGCTCCTGTAGCATTAACTGCACCCGTAATCAACGGTTAATAATCAATACTGTTAAATGAAAAGCTCCTCACTGGTTGGGGGGCGTTTTTTTTATGGGTGAGAAAATACCTGTTTTTAAAAACTAGATGCTTTTAGTCGGTTTGTTGGAAGGGCAAGCATTCATGAGAAATTCTAATGGAACGAGAAAACTCTTCATACAATCAATGGACCTAATAAGTTTATTCAAATTCGTACAAAAGGAAGTAAATATAGAAATGGCAATTATAGTCGTTTGTGCTATAATAGTGTCGAATTGAAAGATAAAGCAATGGCATTTTATTTCCTAGGTAGTTTCGCTTCTTTTATCATCAAATGAACAAACCATTTCTTAAATGGGCAGGCAGTAAGTATCGTGTTCTACCTCACATTCTGCCACTGATTGGCACACCTAAGCGTTACATTGAACCGTTCGCTGGCTCTTTATCTGTTGCTTTAAATGTTGTCGCACTTGATTATATTATCAACGATTTCAATAAGGATTTAATTAGTTTATATAAATTTATTATTTATAATCACGACTTTATCAATGAATGTGAAAAATATTTTGCCGATAACAATAATCAAGTGAGTTTCTATTACTTTCGTAATCAGTTTAACACCAGTTTAGAACCTAGTGAACGTGCTAGTCTGTTTGTATATCTGAATCGCCATTGTTTTAATGGACTGACACGTTACAATAAATCTGGTGAGTTCAACGTACCATTTGGTAGATATAAATCTCCATATTTTCCTCGTAAAGAGATGGAGAACTTTATCTCGGTATTTGCAGGGCAATCAGTAGAATTTTCTGTCGGTGACTTTGCCAACGAGAATCTGTATCAAAAGTTGGATTCTAGCACTGTAGTATATTTTGACCCGCCTTATCTTCCTCTCTCAGATACTGCAAACTTTAGTGATTATGCTACTGGTGGGTTTAATTATGATGACCAAGTTCGTCTGCGTGATTTAGCAGTATCGCTGGCCAATCGTGGTGCTCGTGTGATTGTAAGCAATCATGACACTCCTACAGCACGAGAACTGTATTCCTCTGCTCAGATTACATCTATCAATGTCGGTAGAACTATATCTGCTAAGGGAACTTCTCGCAAATCTGTTAAAGAAGTGCTGGCGGTCTGGAACTGATAAGCAACCGTTTTGAGGTTGTAACCACTGGGCAATTTCATCATACTTTTCATGCCTTATGAAGGAGTTTGCCCTCATGGACAATACGACTGACTAAGGAAATGGGAACGTTTACCTTCCTTTCTACCTCTTCACGGTTCATAACAATTACGTCAATGCGAACACCAATGTTCTGCAATACTTTATATGCTTGACGTGCGCGACGATAACGTGGTTCGTTGGAGTTGGCAACTACTATCAAGAGTGCTATCGCTTCGCCATCGAACCCGCGCAATAGCACTTCCCCGAATCTTCTCAAGGGAAATTTTGAGATGGAACTTCACCCGCTACGCGACTTCGCACTCTCAAATAACAGTCGGTTGAAAACTAAATTAAGCTTTCAGCTAAGGATTTTTATTCCCTTGCTATGCAAAATCCGCCTTTTTAAAAACTCACGCCTACTCTCCCATGCCCGGAAACCCCTACCACATATAGCAAAATCCCTAATTGGCAAATTTATTAAATTTTTTGTAAAAAACTCTTTACAAATCTAAACATTTGTCTTAATATAAGTTCATAAGGTAGAAACACCTACCGGAACATACATAAATCTCTCGTAAAACCGCAATTATAAAACCATGACTACTGCCATTCAACAGCGCCAGAGTGCTAACATCTGGGACCGCTTCTGCGAATTCATTACAAGCACCAACAACCGCCTCTATATTGGCTGGTTCGGTGTGTTAATGATCCCCACCCTA
>ACYB01000012.1 GCA_000175855.1 Raphidiopsis brookii D9 | reverse complement strand
GAAGCGTCTAGGTCGCGACAAAAAAAACGCTCCAGGTTGCTTAATCAATTTTAATGCGAAAGGCGTTTTGTCCACATAGACACAATTACTACCACGCAGTTTATCTAGCGTGTTTATCCCTAACGGCAAATTTTTTAGGGTTACTTCTTGGCTCATGTATTTAGTGGACTTTCTTATAATTTTAATAGAGCATGTTTACCTTGTCCCCACCGCACCAGAATAGACTAATCCCCGTTGCATATCTAAGGTCAAAATTGTCCCATCTTTTATTACTTGGGTCGCTTGCTTGACACCCACTATTACCGGTACTCCCAATCTCAATCCAATTACAGCAGCATGACTATTCAAACTCTCTTCCTCCGTAATAATACCACTAGCTTTACGGATTGCCTCCACACAGTCTGCTCCAGTGCTGGATGCCACTAAAATGTCTCCTTGACTGAAATTGGTCGCGTCCATACCATTGCGCACAACTCTTGCACGACCACTAACAGAACCCTGCCCTAAACCAATTCCTTGACCTAATATAGCCGTGACTACTTCCACTTTAATTAGGTCTGTAGACCCAGAAACTCCCTGCAATGTACCTGCAGTCATTACGACCAAATCTCCCTCACTCAAGAGCCTTTTTTCCTGGGCTACGTTAATGGCAGCTTGGAATGTTTGACCAGTGGAAGGTAAGTCCAATACCAGTAAAGGTCTAACACCCCAAACCATTTGTAATTGTCTAGCTACGTTTACATGAGGTGTAATAGCTAAAATAGGCGTTTTCGGACGGTATTTAGAAACATTACGCGCAGTTGCTCCCGTTTGGGTCAAGGTCATAATTGCTGCTGCACCTAAGTTCTCGGCAATCTGTCCCACAGCTTGACTAATAGCATTAGGAATAGAACGTTTATCATCTTTTCCTAAACGGGAACTGGTATTTATCTGTTCCTGTTCAATACGCTCTGCTATTCTAGCCATAGTAGCTACTGCTTCTACTGGATAGTTAC
This sequence comes from Raphidiopsis brookii D9, assembly GCA_000175855.1. GTDB lineage: Bacteria > Cyanobacteriota > Cyanobacteriia > Cyanobacteriales > Nostocaceae > Raphidiopsis > Raphidiopsis brookii. The sequence goes on along the minus strand of ACYB01000012.1, from coordinate 10,285 downwards.
CTACCGCAGTCTCATTGGAAAGCATTACTGCATCTGTGCCATCTAAAATCGCGTTGGCAACGTCGGATACTTCAGCACGAGTTGGACGAGGATTACTGACCATGCTATCTAACATTTGAGTAGCAGTGATAATAGGAATGCCTAAACGATTAGCTGTGGCAATTAATCGCTTTTGTAGTACGGGAACATCTTCTGCAGGTAGTTCCACCCCTAAATCACCCCTAGCAACCATTACTCCATCGCACAAGGAAAGAACTTCTTCCATTTGTTCTATGGCTTCGTGTTTCTCAATCTTGGCAACTACGGGCACATTCTTACCAGTGCTGGAAATTAATTCTTTGATTTCTATAATGTCTTGGGGATTACGCACAAAGGACAGAGCCACCCAATCCACTCCCTGATCTAAACCAAACATCAGGTCCTCTCGATCCTTGTCGGTCATGGCTTTAATAGACAAATAAACTCCGGGAAAGTTTACCCCTTTATTGTTAGAAAGTTTACCAGCAACTGTGACTCGACAATGTAAATCTCCTTTGTCACGGTTAATTTCTTCCACCACCATTTCTACTCGACCATCATCAAGGAGAATTTTTGACCCAATTGGCACTTCCTCTGCTAAATAATCATAGGTGACACAGCTAATTTCCTCATTCCCCACTACTGGACGATTTGTTAGAGTAAAGCGATCGCCTTTGGATAGCATGATAAAACCATTATCAAATTTACCTAAGCGAATCTTAGGCCCTTGTAAATCTTGCAAAATTGCCACTGGTCTGTTTAGCTCAAAAGCAGTTTGTCTAATCAAACGAATACTACGCTGATGATCAGTGTGGGTGCCATGGGAAAAATTTAATCTTAGAGTGGTTGCTCCAGCTTCAATAATAGCTTTTAGCATTTCTGGACTGCTGGTAGCAGGTCCGATGGTAGCAACGATTTTGGTGCGACGCAGAGAATCTCTTAATTGGGACATGTGGATTTCAGGATTGTTGGGATCTATCTGGGAAATAATGGTAAGTTAAGCAGCTAACTCTTTTAGTGATTACTATATCAATGTCCATGAATCAATCTATTCCTCATCTAATCAGCATCACTGCGATTAAATCTTACTACAATTAATCCAGAATCGGAAATCTATACACAACCTATAGGAAACTTAAACATAGTTAAATCCTGATTGACAATAGTAACAAAACCATGACCAATCAACTAACATTCAAGACCTGGAATAGGATCAAACAAAAACTGACCCCCTATTTCTTTTTAATACCTGCTTTGTTTTTGCTAAGCTTAACCGTTTTTGTACCTGCACTGCAAGCTTTTTACCTGAGCTTTACCAGCTATCAAGATATTGGTGAGTCTCCCAAATTTATAGGTATTGACAACTTTGTCAAGTTGTGGCATGACCCCATATTCTGGCTAACCTTAGTTAATACTGTTGTTTACCTAGTGGGAGTTGTACCAATCCTAGTTATTCTACCCTTAATTTTAGCAATTTTAGTGAATCAAAAATTACGGGGAATGAGCTGGTTTAGAACTGCTTATTACACACCCGTAGTAATTTCTATGGTAGTTGCTGGTATTGCTTGGAAATGGTTATATGCAGAAAATGGTTTATTAAATCAATTAATCAAAACCTTGGGTATCTTTCCCGATGGGATTCCCTGGTTAACCAGTCCAGATAAAATCTTAGGAATTGTACCCATTTCCCTGGCCAGCGTCATGGTTGTGACTATTTGGAAGGGTTTGGGATATTACATGGTTATTTATCTAGCTGGGTTACAATCTATTCCCGAAGACATTTATGAAGCTGCTGCTATTGACGGTTCTGAAGGTATTAGTCAACATATAGACATTACTATTCCTCTAATGCGTCCTTATTTAGCTCTAGTAGCAGTCATTTCCGCTATTTCCGCTACTAAAGTGTTTGAGGAAGTTTATATTATGACCGGTGGTGGACCTCTCAATAGCTCTAAAACAATTGTTTATTACCTATATGAGCAAGCATTTAGTAATCTACAATTGACGTACGCTTGTACTATTGGATTAGTCCTATTCCTGATCATTTTAGGATTATCCTATTTACAGATAGTAATTACCCAAGAGCGTTAAAATCTTCTTTCAAACTCAATTACCCCACGGGTATCATCTGTGAAATTACTGGACCCACGAAGACGTAAACTGTCGTTTAATCTGTAGTTAAAACCCCATTGTAAAGGATCCTCAGTAGTAATAATTTTAATAGTTGAGAAAGAAAACTTGTCAAAGATATCCACACCAGCTTCCAAAGCCAATTCCACCGTTGAATTAGTTAAAGTTGAATTAATGAAACTGGAATTAGTTCTATTAGATTGTGGTTTTTGAGATAGAACTGTAGGAAAAACCCGTAACTCACTTAATCCAATAGCATCGCGAACAAAACTAAACCCCAGTTGCAAATAATTTGCCACAGCAGATCCAGCAATATTAATTAAACCAAATGTAGTGTCACCACCCGTTTGATTATCAACAAATTCACTTCCTAATCCCCCGAGCAAACTAATAATTTCCATTTGGGAGCGGGAGGGAATACTTTTTATTTCTAAATTATCATTCAACTTATCTGCATAACCCTTAACCCGTGCTTCTATCCGGATAGTTTCCAATTTGGATAATCCTGTAGAAATCTCTCTGGTTAGATCTGTAGTCTTAATCCCATCCAATACCTTGGCAAAAAGTTTCACATCTAATTCAGGGATGCGGGGTTTGAACTTCGTAAAAGTGGCGGTGTGCTCATAGTTACGTATTAAATTAAATTGAGTAGTAAATAAATTTACCCCTCCTCTAAATAATCTAATAGTTCCTGTAGGGATGAGATTATTTAATTCACCATTGATATTTAACTTTCCTGTGGAAAGGAAATTGAATACAGGTGGACTAGCTATTTGCATCCCCTGACCTAAGGTAATTTGCAGGTTTTGAAATCTCATAGGTCCACTATTGTTTTGATTGATAGGTTTTACCTGTTTAGTAGGAATAGGCAATAAGGGTGATAGGTTATTCTGATAGGGTGGATCACCAATTCTATCGTCGGTTTGGGATGAATTAGCGGTTTGGGATTCTGTGAGTAAAACTTGCCCATTTGATAATGCTATATCACCACCTATTAGTGGTTGTAATGCAGATCCAGTAATTACTAAATTACCACTAGCATTACCTTTGTACAATCCCTTGATATTTAATAATAATTGTTCCAGCTTGACACTCAAAGGGTTATTAATTTGGATATTTTTACTGGTAAAAATGGGAATTTCTCCTGCAACTTCTATTTTACCTTTACTAAATAGTCCTTGGACATTATTCAGCGATACTCTATCAAAGTCGAATTCCGCTTGTCCAGAAACATCCGTAAGTTTGCCCACTAAGTTTGGCACTAAAAATGTGGCATTTCTTAGAGAAGCAATACCTTTCACTATTGGTTTTCTTTGAGTTCCCCGAATGGCTAAATTTACTTCACCTTCACCATTTTCAAAAGATACTTGATCCGTAAACAAATTCAACAGTCCTAAACCCTGATTTTTTACCCTCACGTCTAGGGTAATGTTACTACTTGGTACCACGGATGCAAACGGTAATTTATAGGGGATATCCCCACTAATTTCAACTGGTTCTCTACCAGATGCTAAAATTTGACTATCAAACGTTAAACGACTATTACTATAACGAAAACTTGCATTGGCTGATTCTATAGGCTTTTTATTAAGTTGTGCTTCTGTAATTGTTAATACTCCCATAGCTTGAGGGTTAGCTAAACTACCGGCGATCCCCGCATCAACATTAATATTACCATTAATTCCTACTGGCAATTTAACAAATCTGTTTAATATTTCTGTAGGAATATTTTTAACCTCTAATTTTCCTGACTGTGTTGCACCACCTATATTTCCAGTAAAGGATAGGAGCTGGTTTTCCTCTTGAATCCGCAGGGGGTTTAAACTTAAAATTCCTCGCTCCAAATTGCCCTCTGCCAGAATTTTTTCCACTTTATAAAAGCCATCAGGGTCGGTTGGTCTACCCCAGGTAAAGTTTTCTCCTGCTAGTTTAAATTTCAGTGCTAGTCCAGTTCTTGCACTCAGGTTCACATAAATATCACCGCCAAAAGTTCCTTTGATATCTTTTAAATCTGGGATAGGTTGAGACTGGGAGCGCTTTTCAATTTTTGCGGCAATAATTTCATTAATTTGACCAAATTGTTGAATTGTTTCCTGTAGAGAGAGATTAACCCCACCAACTGGACTAGTTTTTAAATCAGCTGCTCTGCCATATTGTGGGAATTTTAAACCTCTCCCCAGGTCTTGAAGTTCAAAGATTTGTGCCAGGGTGAGTAAATTTTCGATTTTGCTTTGACTAATACTGATTTTACTTCGTAATTCTGGTCCTTGACGAGTTTGTTGGAAACTGCCATCAAATAGATAGCGACTTTCACCACTGACAAATTGCCCGTTGGTGATGGTGGTTATATTATTATTATATTTGAATTCTGTCTTAAACAGGTGTCCTTTAATTCTAGCCAGTTGGGGTTTAATAATCTCAATATTTCCCCTGCTGGCTAAATTCCTGTAATTTATCTGCAGGTTTCCAGTCAATAAGCCAGCTATACTTCCCTTACCTATAATTGGATTGTCTGGTAAATTAAAGTTTAACTTTTCCAGGGGTAAGTTGTTAGCTTCAATAGCCAATTTCTCCCCATCTGAGTTTCCCTCAACTGACATTTGTTGCAACTTGAATAAAAACCTACCCGATGGATTATTAATATTATTAGTCTTTAGGTTGGCAGCTAATCTATCTGTTTTACCAGATAAATCTAAACTTAAATCTTGACCTTTAACTAAGTTAATGTTGCCATCTAATAAAGGTTCAAAGGAAAATTTCTCCACCTGTAAATTTTTGAAACCTAGCCTACCTACAAGATTAGGCGTGGTAATTTTACCAGTAATTTCACCTTGAAAATCTGCCTTTCCTCTTAGTTTTAAAGGAACGGAAAATGGCAATTGTTGAAAATCATAATCCTGGGCTTGCAAACTAATTTTCATTTCCCCAAGTTCTGGCATTCCCGGTTGTTGGGCATTGGCTAAAATATAACCTTTAGCATGGAAGTTACTACCCTTGAGTTGGGCAATATTTAATTGTTGACCACTCCAATACACCCCAGCTACTATGGGTGAGTTAAGCTCTCTCCTAATTGGATTAAATTCTATCTCACCTGCTGCACGCACATCTGCCAATTTAGCTGACCCTAGAATGCCAGCTAGTTGGAATTTTCCACCAATTTCACCGGACAGTTGTTTATTGATCCGATTTAATTTTACACCATAACCACTGACTATGGCTTGGTAAGCACCTTTACTAATTTTAATTCCAGAAGCGGTAATTTTTCCCCCAGCAATATTTATTTCTGCTACTCCATTTATTTGAATATTTTCCGATTGCAAATTCCCTAGAGATCCAGCAATATTTAACTGACCACCTAATCCTCCCTTTAATTCGGGTGGCATGGATGCTAATTTTTGTATGGGCACGTTGGCAATTGCTACTTTAGCTTGATAATTGCCATCACTAACTCTGATTTCCTGGAGGTTAATTCTACCATTGTCGATTTGTAGTTTAGCTTTTCCACTAGCATTTAGGGTTTTGAGATTTATATTTTCCGTGTCACCAACAATGGTTAATTTACCCTCTAGAGGATAATTAAGAATAGGTGGGGATTGCTTGATTATTTTGGCAACCCGCAGATTCTCAGTCACTAGGTGGGCAGTAAATTTGTTGTTATTTAGTTCCATACCAGCAAGCCCTATTCTACCACCCACAATATTGACATTTAACTGCTCTGGTCGAATATTAGTAATTTTTAAGTTGTCAGAAGTTCCCGACACAATTAACTTACCATTAAGCTCTGCATCGGTTAAGTTAATATTGTCCAGGTTATTTTCTGGTTGGTTTTTCAATAAGCTTTCAAAATTTGCTAATTTAATATTGTTTGCTTGAGCGATCGCCTGCCATTTCTGACGATTGTAATTGCCAGATGCTTGGATTATATTACCATTGATATTGACGGTAACATTAGGAAAATCAATGCTGTTATTGGGGTTAATAACTGTTTCTCCAGTGAGGGGGTATGTAGCTTGCGGAGCTTGCCATTTTAAAAAGGTCTGAAGATTGCTGGCTTTTCCTGATATATTGGCGGTGGCTGATAGTTTACCGATTTGAAAATCAGCATTATTTCTTTGACTATAAACTCGGGATAAGGCATCACCATCTAGATTTTTGGCGTTTAAATTCATGCTTACTTCCGGTATTTGACCCAGGGTAATTTTTCCCGCTCCAGTCAGTTCACCACCTAAACTAGATACCACTTGAATATCTTTAAAAGCTATCTGAGGTGTGCGGGTAGTTAGTTCAAATTTGCCGCTGACTCTCTCAAAATCCAATCGATCAATTTGAGCATTTTTAACATTACTAATCTGACCCAACAGCACTGGTTGAGAAATATCGCCTAGGAATTGTAAATTCGCTTTTAATACTCCACTTATGGGAACGGGTGACTTAATTTTTAATGTTTCTAGAGCTTGGGAAGCGCTAACAGCATTGACAACTCCAGTTAAATTGAACCCCCGTTTCTGGTCAATAGAACCTTTAGCAACCAGGGGAATTTTGCCATAATTACTCACTAAGTTATCTATCTCAATTCCTGTTCCCTGAAACTTGATATTCCCCTGGGTATTACTAAACATTTGTGGTGTTTGTGGCAATTGCCAGCTTATTCCTTCTAAACTCGCATTGCCATAGACTAAAATCGGATCCTCTGGTGTTAATTGAATTTTTAAATCACTATTAATCTTCCCTGATTTTACACTTAATGCTGCTGGAACTAACCCAACAATATCTGCTATATACAGTTCCTTAGTTTTTAAATTCACATCGCCTGATACTGTAGATTTAGTGTCAATATTTCCCTCTAGAGAAATGTCACCACCACTTTGATTCTTTCCAGTCAGGTCAAATTTGATCCGCTCAATATTATTTTGACTGCTATTGGTTTGATTGTTTGTAAACAGTTGAACCCTACCATAGAGTCCTAAAAAAGTAACAGGAACTGGTAACCTACCATTGCTCCCTGCACTCTCCGGTTTTTGATTGGGAACCAATACTAACCTGGCATTACGAACACTTAGTTTACTTAAATCAGTTTTAATAATACCTGGCTCTCCAGGGGGAGCAATAGTGGTGCTAATCCAGCGCTGTTGATTATCCTGCTCAATATAAATATCTGGGTTAATTAGAGTAACATCTAATTTGATCTGACGGTTGACCACTAAATCCCAGGGATTAAAACTCACATCTACTGCTTGGATAGTTATCTTATCTGGGTCTGTAGGAGTTGGGGGAATACTAGAAGCAGCAAACTGCACCCCCGTTAAGGAAAACCCTTTGACTGCTCCTAAGTTTATAGGACGATTCAAAGTAGAGGTGAGACTCTTTTGTGCTAAAGGTGACAATTCTTTTTGGATAAAACCCCGCACCCACCACATTCCACCCATTAATAAAATCAGCACAGAGCCACCCAGGGCTATGCTACCACGGGTCAAAAACAGCCACCATAGGGTTTGACTTGGGCTTTGTGGGAAGGATGGGGGAGAAGATTTCGACATGATAGAATATGACTCAATATTTATAGAGCTGGAAATTCCTAATCTATGGTTAGCACAATCTTTACGAATTTAGGCACTATTTTGATTTATAATTTCCAGCAATCCATGCCATATCCATGAAAAAATATCTGCTGGTCCCTAATTTCCTTCCCGCAATTTATCCAACACGCTGCGATCTTCCAAAGTAGATGTGTCACCGGACACTTCTTGACCTGCTGCTAAACTCCTCAGCAAACGACGCATGATCTTCCCCGATCTGGTTTTTGGCAAAGCATCGGTAAATCTAATTTCACTAGGACGGGCGATCGCTCCTATTTCTCTAACCACGTGTTGTTTTAATTCTTTGCTTAATTCCTCATTCCCCTTATGGCTGCCTTCTAATGTCACAAAAGCTACAACTTCTTCCCCTTTTAATTCATCAGGTTTACCGACCACAGCAGCTTCAGCTACGGCGGGGTGGGAAACTAGGGCGGACTCCACTTCCATGGTACCTAAACGGTGTCCAGAAACATTAAGTACATCATCTACTCTTCCCATGACCCAAAAATAGCCATCTTCATCTTGCCTAGCTCCATCACCGGCAAAATAAGTGTAGTTGCCTTCTTTAGGAGGTATATGTTCCCAGTAGGTACGACGGAATCGATCTGGATCACCATAAACTGTTCGCATCATTCCTGGCCAGGGATAGCGCACTGCCAAATAACCACCTTGGTTATTGGGAACTGAATTGCCTTCTGAGTCGACAATATCTGCTATAATACCGGGGAAGGGAAGGGTTGCCGATCCGGGTTTCGTTGCTATGGCTCCAGGTAAGGGTGTAATCATAATACCACCTGTTTCCGTTTGCCACCAAGTGTCAACAATGGGACAACGTTCGCCACCAATGACTTTATAATACCACATCCAAGCTTCCGGGTTAATTGGTTCTCCCACCGTACCCAATAATCTCAGGGATGAAAGATTTCTAGCCTTTGGATGATGTTCTCCCATTTTAATAAATGCTCGGATGGCTGTAGGAGCAGTATAGAAAATAGTTACTCCATACTTTTCAATTACATCCCAAAAACAACCAGGATTAGAAGCTCTAGGCGCACCTTCATACATAACTGTAGTAGCGCCATTGGAGAGGGGACCATACACTATATAACTATGACCGGTAATCCAACCCACATCAGCTGTACACCAGTAAACATCTGTCTCCTGGAGATCAAAAATCCATTTGGTGGTAATATGACTGTACAGGTTATAACCACCAGTGGTGTGTACTACTCCTTTAGGTTTCCCCGTACTACCGGATGTGTAGAGAACAAATAACATATCCTCACTATCCATGGGTTCAGCTGGACAGTCAGCGGAGACGTTCTTTCGTAAATCATGCCACCAGTGGTCCCGTCCCGGTTCCATTTGGGTTTCTTGTTCTGTGCGCTTGACCACTAACACATCTGTCACACTAGGAACAGAATTATTGCTCAAAGCTAGATCTACCTGTTGTTTGAGAGCCACAATTGTGTCCTTGCGCCAACCTCCATCAGCTGTGACTACTACCTTAGCTTGGGCATCATTCAGGCGATCGCGCAATGCCTCAGCACTAAAACCACCAAACACAACACTATGAGGTGCACCAATTCTGGCACAAGCTAACATAGCAATAGCTGATTCTGGTATCATAGGCATATAAATACCTACCCGATCGCCCTTTTTAACTCCCAATTGCTTGAGGACATTAGCAAATTGACAAACTTCCCGATGAAGTTGGGCGTATGTAAGGGTACGACTATCCCCTGGTTCACCTTCCCAAATAAGAGCTGCTTTGTTTTTTCGCCAAGTTGTCAGGTGACGGTCAAGACAGTTGTAAGATATATTAATCTTGCCATTAACAAACCACTTGGCAAAGGGGGGTTGCCAATCTAAGACAGCATCCCATTTAGTGAACCAATGTAACTCTTTTTGTGCCAAATCTGCCCAAAACACTTCAGGATTTGCTCTAGCAGCATCATAGATACGCTGGTACTCTTCTAGACTTTTAATATTGGCCTGTTGGGAAAAATTACTAGTGGGATGGAAGAGACGTTTTTCTTGTAAGATTGATTCTATAGTTGTTTGAGACATAATTGCTTCTCAAAAGAGATATTACCAAGACCTATATATAACAAAGTCTCGCCAAATAGTATTGATTGTTAAAAAACTTAGTGATTTGACGCTCCTGTCCCTAAGATAAAGAATTATTAAGAGATGGCGGAATGGCTAAAGTGTAGTATGATTGAGTTCGAGACGGATTTTGCACCGGGGAACTGAAAAGCCCAAAATCGGCAGAAAACGTCAGCTCACAAAATTTTTTAAACCAAAACTTTAACAAGAAGGAAATTAACTAGTTATCCACTTGCTAACTTTTAGCAACTAATGCTATAGTTTAAGTATGGCGTACATACCACTTAGAAAAGCAGTCAAAATTCTTGGGATGCATCCCAACACTTTGAGGAGATATGCAGATGAAGGTAAAATCAAAAGCATCAAAAACTCAGCAGGGCAAAGGTTGTACGATGTCGAACTGTACATCAGGGGGGATGGAGCTGGAACTTCCACTATTTGCTATTGCCGAG
>ACYB01000013.1 GCA_000175855.1 Raphidiopsis brookii D9 | reverse complement strand
CTTGTCAAGTTTATATAAAAGACTGGAAAGACTAAACTACAACTGTAAAGTCTACATCGTGTGTATATTGACTAGATTTAATTCTGCTTTAATCAGTGGTTACAGACACTAGGAAATATTTTTGCCTATCTCACTAACCTGCATTATTCATGAAGGCAAAAACAGGATAACTAGCAACTTACATTACTAAGTGCAACTACTGGAAAATTAAATAGGGCTTGCTGAATAATTTCTGCTGCTTTCATTCGTAATAGATGAATGTAAAAACATTATAGAAAGATAAATTCTTAATTTATCTGAATTTAATTTTAGATTTGGTCTGGGTTATTTAATTTAAAATCTAAAATGGTCAGTTGATGATTTATAATCAGAGTTTTATGGACTGTATTCATTTGACAGGGATTCGCGGTTATGGTTATGTTGGGTATTACCGGAGGAAAAGGTATTAGGACAATGGTTTGAGGTAGATTTGAAATTATGGGTGGATCTTGCTCAAGCTGCAAAGACTGATGCTATTAAAGATACAGTAGATTATCGTAGTGTTATTAGTTTAGTCCAAAACTTGCTGACAACATCTAAATTTGATTTATTGGAAAGGTTGGCAGGTGCGATCGCTGATGCTATTCTTCAAGAAAGTAGTCTGACTACCCAAGTACAAGTTACTCTCATTAAACCTGCTGCACCAATTCCTGATTTTGATGGTAATATTCGCATTGAATTGACTAGAAGCAAATCAAATTTATGAAGCAAATGTCTATTTTTTTGACTTGCTGAAGGAAAGTATGAATTTTTACCACTGTTAGATATTGTGGGGTGGGCATCTTGCCCGCCAGATTTATACAAATTAATATACGAAAAATTAAGAATTTGAAACCTGCGTAGGCAGGTTTTGTCTGTGTAGATGTGATTTCTAATCGCCCAAATTAGACTTTTCAAACATCCTCTAATGTCCTTGGCTTATTTTTGCAAACCCTACCTACAAGGAGATGTTTTTGTTTTATATCTTTTGACAAAAATAAACTCCCTCTTCTTGATTTGCACCTTCCCAATAATCTAGGATGATAATATCATATTGTTTGAGAATGTTTTGCAGTTTAGTAGTTGTATAACGATAGGAGAAAAATAATTGAATTTGATCACCATTTTTCCAGTGCATGATTTGATCATCTAATTTCAAATCTATATTAGTTTCTACTTCAAACTGAGCATTAATTCTTGTTAATTCTTGATGGTTTGGATCATCTTTTAGGGAAAATTTAATAGTCCCATGGTCTCGATTTATCCCTGCGTCAACTAACACTGTCATTAACCAATCTTTGGTTAATTCATTATCATACTGTGGCAAAATCTTGTTAATTCCTGTTAGATAATCGTCTCCTGGTGCTAAGTTTGCACTCATGAGTAAAATATCTCCTGGTTGGAGAAAATTACTTAAAATAGGCAATATTTCATCAGGAGTAAAATTAGGAATCATCCCAAAAAATGTGATGATCTTTCTGTGTCCTTCTCCTTGATCATGAAGATGGAATATTAAATCATCAGCACAAGGTAAATCACAAACAATTGGCTGTATAGAGACTTGAGGATAAGATTCCCTAATTTTTTGACCGGAAATTAAAGCCAGAGATAAACTAACATCAATAGGATAATAAATGATTTCCCTTTCTGTATTGAAGAGATAAGATACTAAAAGATGATCTTTTGCACCACCGCCACAACCTAATCCAATTACTTGGATATTGGTATTAATATCCAGAAATTCCGCAGTTTTTTGAAAACATACTGCATAGGCATTAATACAATCATCATTGGTTCTAGCTGGAGAATAATATTCATGAATTTTTAACCATTTCTGACTTTGTTTAACACTGTCATAATGAAATTTATGATTTATTTTACCTACAGAAAAGCAATCTAAATAATCTTGATAAACCTTGTTGGGAAATTGACTAGGATGGACATATACTTTTTCAAAGCCGTTGGAGATTGTAGACATAATAGTAAATTCCTTGGTGTTGATGAACCTGGTTAATTAAATCAGTAGTTATCAGTTATATGATACTCTAAATTCAGTTTTTTAGATCAAGCAATTTTGTGAAAATATCTGATAATATGTTATTATTATGTTAATAATTTCCTGACATCTACCATCTACAAATTTATGATTGATATATCTGACCTGAGAACAACGATAAAACCTTCATTAAGTGCGATCGCTCTTGGTAGCAATATAGGGGAATCTTTAGCCATTTTAGAAGGTGCAATTAAAACTCTGGAAAAAACTCCAGGTATTACCATAAAAGCCCAATCTAGTTGGTACAGAACCGCTCCCGTAGGCGGACCATCACAACCAGATTATTTAAACGGTGCTGCTATTTTAGAAGTGCAACTTAGTCCCTATAAATTGCTAGAAACTCTGCTCAATATTGAACAAGAATTTGGTCGAGTTCGTCAAGAACGTTGGGGACCTAGAACCCTAGATTTAGATGTACTATTATTTGATAACTTGATTTTAGAAACACCAGATTTACAAATTCCCCATCCTCGAATGACCCAGAGAGCCTTTGTTTTAGTTCCATTAGCAGAAATTGCTCCAGATTGGATAGAACCGTTTTCTAGAGAACCTATTTCACAACTCCTGCAAAAATTAGACTGTTCTGATGTGAGTTTGTCTATCAATTTATAAGCTGTTTATGTTAATTTAAAAGCCCAAAAAAATTAACTTTTCCTTTTGAGTAAATACATTGACTGGTGCAAGTTTCATCAATTCTAACTGCGACAAGTCCAGGAATTTGGGGTTCAAGCTGTTCATAAATCCATTTAGCGATCGCTTCACTGGTAGGATTAGCTAAACCTGTGGATTCATTTAAATGGTAATGATCCAGATAATTTTCCAACAGGGGTTTTATGTATTTTGATATATCACCATAATCCATAATCATCCCCTGTTTAACACCTGAGTTTATCAGCTTATCCCCTGCAACATAGACAACACCGCGCCAAGAATGATCATGTAATCTAGCACATTTACCATCATGATTCGGTAATTGGTGAGCAGCTTCAAATCTGAATTCCTTACCAATTATCCAAGTTTCTAAAAAAGATTCAGATTCCGGTTTGAAGTCATCATTATATCCTAAATTACCCAATAATTGGATAATTAAAAATGAATACAGTGTATCTAACACTGCTTTAACTTTAGGAACTTCATGAGTTCTGAATAAATCTGTTTTTCCTAATGCTGCTAAAACCGCAAAAAATGATTCTGCACTTCTTACTTCTTCCCCAAAATATTCAAAAGCGTGAGGGAGAGCATGACAGACAGGAAAACCTAATTTTCTCAGTCTAAAAGTAGTCAAAAAAGTTTTCATTTGATAACGAATTCGCAAAGAACTATCCTGGAGATTCTTATAATAAAACCCCAAACCAGCATCAACAAAAATTTTTCTCACCCCAAATTTAGCTGCTATTTCTATTTCATTAGCAAAATATTCATACATTAATTTTGTCGGATCATCACCAAAATCAAAATCACCAACTTCTCTGACATTTTTCCCTTGAACATAACAGATAATCACCCCAGCGTCAAATTCAGATACAGCTTGATAAATTTTCTCACTATCAAAAGCACCCGTTAGATTAATCACATTAGCGCCAGCTTGTAAACATTCTCTAGCCACTTGAGGATAATAAGTTTCAATAGAAGTTAAAACCCCTTGTTGACTCAGAGATCTTAGCACTGGTAAAATTTGGGAATTTTGGCGAATATCCTCAACTCTTTCTGCTTTTTCTAAAGTAGATTCTGCGCCAATATCTATAATATCAGCACCTTGAGCCTTTAATACTAATCCTCTGCGAATAGCTTGTTCTGAACTTAAACATACGCTTTCTCTGTACCAAGAATCATTAGAAAGATTAATCACTCCTAAAATTGCTGAGTCAGTATTAAAATTAAATTTTTTATCACCAATTGTAAATTCTTCTACTTTTACTTGCAAAGCATCATGATATTTTTCATGTATTTCATAAATGTATTCAATCGTCAACATATTTCCAATCCTTTTTTTGATAGACAATAGTTTTTTATTAGCTGTTCACAAGCATTGAGCAAAAATAACCAAATCATCATCACACCTGATTACAACCTCCATCCTCCCGAAACGTCTAATACCTGTCCTGTGATATAATCAGATTCTGGACTAATAAAAAACCAAGCTGCATGAACAAGTTCTTGTAAAGTTGCAGGTCGCTTAGTAGGTAGTTCAGGTAGAGATTCCTCTAAATCAAAGGAATTTTCTGCTATTCCTGGAGATACAACATTAACAGTAATTTTATCTGTAATTACTTCCTTTGCTAAAGATCTTGAGTAGATAATAATGCCAGTTTTAGCAATTAAGTAAGGTGTGTTAGTGTAACGCGCTAGGAGATTTTGGGCACCAGCACAACCAATATTAATGATACGTCCCCCATTAGCAGCTTTCAGGTAAGGTAGTGCAGCTTTAGTGACATAAAATGTCCCATGGAGATTAGAATTAATAATTTCATGCCATTCTTCTACTGATAATTGGCTCGTTGGTCTGTCTAAGTAGTTACCCACATTATTGACAACGACAGATAGACCTCCCAATTCCTCAGCAGCATTTTTGACCAAAAACTCCGCTTGTTCAGGATTTCTCAGATCCGCTTGTAAAGCAACAGTTTTTACGCCGTACTTAGCACCTTCCTGACGGGCTTGATTACAGGCTTCCACACTTTTATGACAATGAAATGCTACATCAAATCCTTTAGCAGCTAAATCGAGAGCGATCGCCTTACCAATTCCCGATGATGATCCAGTCACCAGTGCTTTTTTCAGCATTATTCTTAGACCTAATTCCTATATAAACTACCAATGTTATTTTCTACAAAATCCTCAATCAATACTTGGGTATAACTATTGAGAGGATATTCCTTTGCTTGTGCGGGAGTCACCCAAGCCCATTCCTCAATTTCTTCATTAGGTGTAATCGTATCTTTACGTGAAAATGCGTAATAGTTGATCATAATAAAATGGGCAGGTCGCACAAATTGTGAGTCCAGCACTGCTTCTTGTAGCAACGCAAAACGCACATTAGTTAAGTCTAACCCGACTTCTTCCCGAAACTCCCTCAAAAGTGCAGATTCTAGAGTTTCAGCCCAATCTACTTTTCCCCTGGTACACCCCAAGCACCCCGCCACTTCGTAGATTTAACAATTAAGACCTGTCCGAGAGAATTGATAACCAGCGCTCCTACAGTAGTCAGAGGGAACTGCTTTTGTATAGATATTGGCTCAATAGTGGTCTGATACTGCATATTTACTCCCGCACCCTACGACGAATGACTTCTGGCGATACTTAATTTTAGTACCGTTCAGATTTTATCAGTAAATGCCTTACTTATTAAGTTAGTTCCGCCATAAATTGGGTATAAATGTTAGGTTTTGTTTTTCCTGTTTTTGCCTTCATGAATAATGCAGGTTAGAGATACTGTAAAAAG
>ACYB01000014.1 GCA_000175855.1 Raphidiopsis brookii D9 | reverse complement strand
AACTCCTAACATAAAACTCGGCAATATGCAATACTTAATCCTAGAAATACTTTTAGTACCGTATTTTACGGGTTTATTTAAGTATGGAACTGTTATTCTTGAGGTCATCACCTTTGGGTAGTTAAGAAAGGCGATCGCATTTAATAGGTATATCTGTAAGTGGGTGATTTTGATGCCGTTGTATTAATTAGGGTATGTGTGAGTTTTAAAAATGGCGATCGCATGGCAGTTAACCCAGTGGGATCGCCTGTTAAAAACCCTAGGGATAAAGACTAATGATTTAAATCTCATCCGGGTTGATGCCAAGAGAGCGCAAGTAAGCAGCTAATTTTTCCTTCTTCTCACGCTCCTGTTCTTTTTCAGAACGCTCTTGAATAGCGAGGGCTTCTGCCAACTCCTTTTGTTGACGCTCCCGTTCTTTTTCAGTACGTTCTTGAATGGCAAGGGCTTCTGCCAACTCCTTTTGTTGACGTTCTTGAATAGCTATAGCCTCTGCCAACTCTCTTCTTTGACACTCCTCTTCAGCACGCTCATTCCCTGTCAACAGTAAATTGCCTCGATTGTCCCACCATCTCAACCAAGGTACGGGTGGTTTCTCTTGGTCTAATAACATTCCCAACTCTACCCCTAGCTCTGGTATTGGATAGTGGTTTCTTCTATTTGCCTTCACTTGTTCGTATCTTCCTTTTTCTAGGTGATACATCTCTAATGTCCCCTCGAATCCATCGAATATGGCATAATAAGGTATCTTTACCGCTTGTTCATAAACCCAAAACTTTCCCGCTTTCTTTACCTTTTTTGTTTTTGGGTCTACTTCATCCCTTTCCGGTGGCGGTGAATTATCTTTTTCCTCTTTCCCATCTCCCGATACAAACTCTATCACTATCAGGGGAGGCACTTTTTCTTTCCACATCACGTAGGAACGCCTCAATTTCCCTTTCAGTCTGGATGGCACTCCAGGTACATAAAACCAGTCCGGTGCTTCCACTCCTTTTTCCACTGGCTCTGTAAACCGCCAATAGATGCCACTATCCTGTCCTATACAATAATCCTTGTCTGGATGGATTTTGTCTAATAGGGGTTCAATAGATGTGGTCAGGATTACACTTTGTGGATGTTCTTGAAAGTTTTTCACAAAGTTATCATCAGAATCAGGAAGCTGGGTATGATCCGGCCAGCTGGAGGGTGATAGCTCTCCTGGTGGGATGGGAGTTGAGGTGGTGGTTACTTGCATGGTTAATGCGGGGTAATAGGATAGGTTCTAGTTTTATTGGGTTAATTAATTCTAGACTATTTAACTTTCCTTGGTTTGGGGATGGTCGCATTAGCGTGGTGTTGTTCCTATGTAGTTATATTGTACCAGCGAATATTTTATCTGTTAACATAAAACTCGGCAATATGCAATACTTAATTCTAAAAATACTTTTGATGCTGTATTTTACAGGTTTATTTAAGTGAGGTTAACCCCTTTGGGTAGTTAAGAAAAAGGAGTCTGCCCTCATGGATGATACGACTGACTAAGGAACTGGGAACGTTTACCTTTTACCTTTATAAATTGCCAATACCTTATTATAAGCGTCATTTAATTTTTGATCTGCGGTTTTTGCGTTAATAGCTGCACATTGATTCAACTGAGCTTGGGTAACTGCCTTCTGACAGTCAGAAAACTGGGCAATAGCGCTTGTTCCAGTTCCGATTAAGAGCGCAGGATTTCCTAATAGTAAAGTCATAACGAGGATCAGGTAGCTTGATGGATTTTTCATGTTCCTCCATTGTTTATCAACTTTCTGCTCAGATTACATCTATCGATGTCAGTAGAACTATATCTGCTAAGGGAACCTCTCGCAAATCTGTTAAATAAGTGCTGGCGGTCTGGAACTGATAAGGTTATAACTTTCACTAGAGAAAGTGAGTGGCGATCGCACTTTTTACCGCCATGGCATGTGATATAGTAAGGTTTCATTATTAAAGAGATCGCCCTTCCCAAAAACTAAGTTGGGGTTGACTATCAGGGTTTTATTAATAATGCCATCTGGTGAGTGCTTCGCAAACGCACTCACTGTATTCTGCGTCAACAGACTTCACAATATAAATCTGCTACCATAAAGCACGTTTAATCTAAAAGCCCCCCTTTTTAAGCAGGGTGTTTTCAAAGTCGGTGGTAAATTGCAAAATGATTTTTTAAAAACCCTTTTCCACACAGCGATCGCGCCTTTTTTTCGTAATTTTGGATTAATTACAGCACTTTGCGCGACTAACTGGTACAGTAGCAGCAGTGAGAAAAATAATTTTGGAGTTGTTGGCTGGAGCATAAGAGGACCCCTACTGACAACAGTTGGACTACTGTCAAACTATTTTTCGGTGAAAACTTCCTGATGAATGCTTTTAGTTGCCACCAGAGATGTTCTATGGGATTAAATTCAGGTGAATACGGTGATAAATAAACTACCCTTGCGCCTACGGACTCTATCATTTCAATAATCCCCTTCATTTTATGTGCTTTGAGATTATCCATTACCACTACTGCCCCTTTCCACAATTTTGGTAATAGCTCTTCCTCCACAAATTTTTTGAAGTCTTCTCCATTCATTGATTGCCCTAATGTCTTGAGTGCCAAGATTGATTTATTGCTAATAGCCCCCACTACGGTAACTCGGCTTCCACGGTAAAAAGGTTTGACATCGTAGACTCTATCTCCCTTTTTACTTCTGCCCATTCCCCTCATTAATCCTAGCAATACTCCCATTTCATCCACAAAAACTAGGTCATCTGCAAGAACATCTCGGATGCTTTCCCAGTAATCTAACCTTTTTTTTTGTGTAATTTCTGTCCCTGCTTGACTGCTTCGTACTGTTTTTTTTTGAGAGTGAGCTTCTGTTTTTGAAGAAATCTGCACATTGCACTCTCACTTAGTCTTACCCCTGTCTTTTCTTCCCAATACTCACAGTACTCAGCTAGGGTATAGTCTAGATGCTCTGCTACCATTTCCTCTATCTGTTGTTCATACCCAGATAGTTGGCTCGGTTTTCCTCCAGTCGCTACACTTGGCTCTAGTGTCCCTTTTTCTCGTTTTCGCTTCACCAGGTTTTGTACTGTATTCTTACTTACCTTGAATCTTTCTGCGACTTTCCGAATAGATGTATTTCCCGCTTCGTAAACGCTAATAATTTTTTCCCGCAGATCTATTGAGTAGGGTTTCATCTTATTTTTTACCTTTATCTTCTCAACTATTGTACCAAACTGTTAGACAAAGTGCTGTAATATTAAAAACCAGCCCAAATATTGATGGTAAAAAGGTTCCGGCGATCGCAATTTTGGAGAATGAAAACGCCCTGCTTTTTAAGGGGGTTGGGGGGGATCAGATGCTATTAAACAACCCACATTTCCACTTACCCTATAAAAAAGCAATAATCCCACGGAAAAAACACTCTTCTCTCCAGGGAAATTTTGAGGGTGGTAAAAGAGCGATCTCACATAGTGAGTGCTTCGCAAACGCCCGTGTGCGAGTCCAGTGCGA
>ACYB01000015.1 GCA_000175855.1 Raphidiopsis brookii D9 | reverse complement strand
CTGCGAGTAGGGTGGGGATCATTAATACACCAAACCAGCCAATATAGAGGCGGTTGTTGGTGCTGGTGATGAATTCGCAGAAGCGATCCCACAGGTTAGCGCTTTGGCGCTGTTGAATGGCAGTGGTCATGGTTTTATAAATGCGGTTTAACCGGAGATTTATGTATGTTTAGGTAGGTGTTTTTACCCTATGAACTTATATTAAGACAAATATTTAGATTTGTAAAGAGTTTTTTACAAAATTTTTAATAAATTTGCCAATTAGGGATTTTGCTATATGTGGTAGGGGTTTCCGGCTATGGGAGCGTAGGCGTGAGTTTTTAAAAAGGGCGATCGCGCGTAGCGAGTACTTCGTAAACGCGCTGCGAGTGCTTGGTAAATGCTCTTCCCTTGTTCTGGAGGTTTTAAATAAATACACCCATAATAAGGTTTAAGCTCTTTGGATCCCCTCAACCCCCTTAAAAAGGGGAGCCAGATGCTTTTTGTTTAGTTTATGAGAAGTTGAAGCTGCTTATATTATAATGGATGGGGTAAATGCTAGGGAGGAAAGAAAAAACTCTCGCAAAAATGGGCGAACCGGGAGTTATAATATTGATTGGTTATGGAATTGAATTTCATTTAGGGCTGGATTTTTATTGCAATTCCATAAATTTCGTGTTAAAATAGGGCAATAGTAGCTGTGTTAAGTTCCCACTCGCTGGGGACATTAATTGAATGGAAACTTTCTTCAACCTCTACAAAGGTGAACATTGGGGTGGACGCGTTCCCACTCGCTGGGGACATTAATTGAATCAAAAACCTTCCCTAAGGTTTTTAAAAACCTGAAAAATCTAAGGATGATAAAGATGCGATCGCCATGCCCACATCCATGGCTGAACTATTGCAGCAGTGATTCTTGAGGAGTGAGTTTTTAAAAAGGGCGATCGCATAGTACTCCCTACGCGCGATCGCCCGTCCTGTTCCCTACTTCCCAGCTCAAAATTATAATACAAAGGAAACATTAGCTGCTTACTTACTCTCTCTTGACATCAACCCAGATGAGATTTAAATCACTAGTCCAATATCATTGCTCCTGATTTTTTATTTGGTTGACACCCAGTTGAGAAAGAATAATTGCCAAGTGATCCAATGTCTCCGGTGAAAGTCCTTCTAAGAACTCCTGAGGAGAATATTGCTTTAATACCTCTTTTGGAGAATATTGCTTAATCTCTTCTGGGTGGGATCCCCGGGTACCGAGCTCGAATTCGCCCTATAGTGAGTCGTATTACAATTCACTGGCCGTCGTTTTACAACGTCGTGACTGGGAAAACCCTGGCGTTACCCAACTTAATCGCCTTGCAGCACATCCCCCTTTCGCCAGCTGGCGTAATAGCGAAGAGGCCCGCACCGATCGCCCTTCCCAACAGTTGCGCAGCTGAATGGCGAATGGCGCCTGATGCGGTATTTTCTCCTTACGCATCTGTGCGGTATTTCACACCGCATATGGTGCACTCTCAGTACAATCTGCTCTGATGCCGCATAGTTAAGCCAGCCCCGACACCCGCCAACACCCGCTGACGCGAACCCCTTGCGGCCGCATCGAATATAACTTCGTATAATGTATGCTATACGAAGTTATTAGCGATGAGCTCGGACTTCCATTGTTCATTCCACGGACAAAAACAGAGAAAGGAAACGACAGAGGCCAAAAAGCTCGCTTTCAGCACCTGTCGTTTCCTTTCTTTTCAGAGGGTATTTTAAATAAAAACATTAAGTTATGACGAAGAAGAACGGAAACGCCTTAAACCGGAAAATTTTCATAAATAGCGAAAACCCGCGAGGTCGCCGCCCCGTAACCTGTCGGATCACCGGAAAGGACCCGTAAAGTGATAATGATTATCATCTACATATCACAACGTGCGTGGAGGCCATCAAACCACGTCAAATAATCAATTATGACGCAGGTATCGTATTAATTGATCTGCATCAACTTAACGTAAAAGCAACTTCAGACAATACAAATCAGCGACACTGAATACGGGGCAACCTCCTGTTCGAGCTCGCGAGCTCGTCGACAGCGACACACTTGCATCGGATGCAGCCCGGTTAACGTGCCGGCACGGCCTGGGTAAACCAGGTATTTTTGTCCACATAACCGTGCCGCAAAATGTTGTGGATAAGCAGGACACAGCGAGCAATCCACAGCAGGCCATACAACCGCACCACCGAGGTTACTTCCCGTTCTACAGGTTACGACGACATGTCAATACTTGCCCTTGACAGGCATTGATGGAATCGTAGTCTCACGCTGATAGTCTGATCGACAATACAAGTGGGACCGTGGTCCCAGACCGATAATCAGACCGACAACACGAGTGGGATCGTGGTCCCCAGACTAATAATCAGACCGACGATACGAGTGGGACCGTGGTCCCAGACTAATAATCAGACCGACGATACGAGTGGGACCGTGGTTCCAGACTAATAATCAGACCGACGATACGAGTGGGACCGTGGTCCCAGACTAATAATCAGACCGACGATACGAGTGGGACCATGGTCCCAGACTAATAATCAGACCGACGATACGAGTGGGACCGTGGTCCCAGTCTGATTATCAGACCGACGATACGAGTGGGACCGTGGTCCCAGACTAATAATCAGACCGACGATACGAGTGGGACCGTGGTCCCAGACTAATAATCAGACCGACGATACGAGTGGGACCGTGGTCCCAGTCTGATTATCAGACCGACGATACAAGTGGAACAGTGGGCCCAGAGAGAATATTCAGGCCAGTTATGCTTTCTGGCCTGTAACAAAGGACATTAAGTAAAGACAGATAAACGTAGACTAAAACGTGGTCGCATCAGGGTGCTGGCTTTTCAAGTTCCTTAAGAATGGCCTCAATTTTCTCTATACACTCAGTTGGAACACGAGACCTGTCCAGGTTAAGCACCATTTTATCGCCCTTATACAATACTGTCGCTCCAGGAGCAAACTGATGTCGTGAGCTTAAACTAGTTCTTGATGCAGATGACGTTTTAAGCACAGAAGTTAAAAGAGTGATAACTTCTTCAGCTTCAAATATCACCCCAGCTTTTTTCTGCTCATGAAGGTTAGATGCCTGCTGCTTAAGTAATTCCTCTTTATCTGTAAAGGCTTTTTGAAGTGCATCACCTGACCGGGCAGATAGTTCACCGGGGTGAGAAAAAAGAGCAACAACTGATTTAGGCAATTTGGCGGTGTTGATACAGCGGGTAATAATCTTACGTGAAATATTTTCCGCATCAGCCAGCGCAGAAATATTTCCAGCAAATTCATTCTGCAATCGGCTTGCATAACGCTGACCACGTTCATAAGCACTTGTTGGGCGATAATCGTTACCCAATCTGGATAATGCAGCCATCTGCTCATCATCCAGCTCGCCAACCAGAACACGATAATCACTTTCGGTAAGTGCAGCAGCTTTACGACGGCGACTCCCATCGGCAATTTCTATGACACCAGATACTCTTCGACCGAACGCCGGTGTCTGTTGACCAGTCAGTAGAAAAGAAGGGATGAGATCATCCAGTGCGTCCTCAGTAAGCAGCTCCTGGTCACGTTCATTACCTGACCATACCCGAGAGGTCTTCTCAACACTATCACCCCGGAGCACTTCAAGAGTAAACTTCACATCCCGACCACATACAGGCAAAGTAATGGCATTACCGCGAGCCATTACTCCTACGCGCGCAATTAACGAATCCACCATCGGGGCAGCTGGTGTCGATAACGAAGTATCTTCAACCGGTTGAGTATTGAGCGTATGTTTTGGAATAACAGGCGCACGCTTCATTATCTAATCTCCCAGCGTGGTTTAATCAGACGATCGAAAATTTCATTGCAGACAGGTTCCCAAATAGAAAGAGCATTTCTCCAGGCACCAGTTGAAGAGCGTTGATCAATGGCCTGTTCAAAAACAGTTCTCATCCGGATCTGACCTTTACCAACTTCATCCGTTTCACGTACAACATTTTTTAGAACCATGCTTCCCCAGGCATCCCGAATTTGCTCCTCCATCCACGGGGACTGAGAGCCATTACTATTGCTGTATTTGGTAAGCAAAATACGTACATCAGGCTCGAACCCTTTAAGATCAACGTTCTTGAGCAGATCACGAAGCATATCGAAAAACTGCAGTGCGGAGGTGTAGTCAAACAACTCAGCAGGCGTGGGAACAATCAGCACATCAGCAGCACATACGACATTAATCGTGCCGATACCCAGGTTAGGCGCGCTGTCAATAACTATGACATCATAGTCATGAGCAACAGTTTCAATGGCCCATGTCGGAGCATCAGGTTGTGGATGCGGTGGGCAAGTTTACCTTCATCAAAATTTGCCCCATTAACTCAGTTTTCAATACGGTGCAGAGCCAGACAAGGAAGGAATAATGTCCAAGCCCCGGCCCAGCAAGTGGGCTTTATTGCATAAGGTGACATCGTCCTTTTCCCCAGAGATAGAAAGGCCAGGAGAGTGTCTTCTGCATGAAATATGAAGATCTGGTACCCATCCGTGATACATTGAGGCTGTTCCCTGGGGGTCGTTACCTTCCACGAGCAAAACACGTAGCCCCTTCAGAGCCAGATCCTGAGCAAGATGAACAGAAACTGAGGTTTTGTAAACGCCACCTTTATGGGCAGCAACCCCGATCACCGGTGGAAATACGTCTTCAGCACGTCGCAATCGCGTACCAAAACACATCACGCATATGATTAATTTGTTCAATTGTATAACCAACACGTTGCTCAACCCGTCCTCGAATTTCCATATCCGGGTGCGGTAGTCGCCCTGCTTTCTCGGCATCTCTGATAGCCTGAGAAGAAACCCCAACTAAATCCGCTGCTTCACCTATTCTCCAGCGCCGGGTTATTTTCCTCGCTTCCGGGCTGTCATCATTAAACTGTGCAATGGCGATAGCCTTCGTCATTTCATGACCAGCGTTTATGCACTGGTTAAGTGTTTCCATGAGTTTCATTCTGAACATCCTTTAATCATTGCTTTGCGTTTTTTTATTAAATCTTGCAATTTACTGCAAAGCAACAACAAAATCGCAAAGTCATCAAAAAACCGCAAAGTTGTTTAAAATAAGAGCAACACTACAAAAGGAGATAAGAAGAGCACATACCTCAGTCACTTATTATCACTAGCGCTCGCCGCAGCCGTGTAACCGAGCATAGCGAGCGAACTGGCGAGGAAGCAAAGAAGAACTGTTCTGTCAGATAGCTCTTACGCTCAGCGCAAGAAGAAATATCCACCGTGGGAAAAACTCCAGGTAGAGGTACACACGCGGATAGCCAATTCAGAGTAATAAACTGTGATAATCAACCCTCATCAATGATGACGAACTAACCCCCGATATCAAGTCACATGACGAAGGGAAAGAGAAGGAAATCAACTGTGACAAACTGCCCTCAAATTTGGCTTCCTTAAAAATTACAGTTCAAAAAGTATGAGAAAATCCATGCAGGCTGAAGGAAACAGCAAAACTGTGACAAATTACCCTCAGTAGGTCAGAACAAATGTGACGAACCACCCTCAAATCTGTGACAGATAACCCTCAGACTATCCTGTCGTCATGGAAGTGATATCGCGGAAGGAAAATACGATATGAGTCGTCTGGCGGCCTTTCTTTTTCTCAATGTATGAGAGGCGCATTGGAGTTCTGCTGTTGATCTCATTAACACAGACCTGCAGGAAGCGGCGGCGGAAGTCAGGCATACGCTGGTAACTTTGAGGCAGCTGGTAACGCTCTATGATCCAGTCGATTTTCAGAGAGACGATGCCTGAGCCATCCGGCTTACGATACTGACACAGGGATTCGTATAAACGCATGGCATACGGATTGGTGATTTCTTTTGTTTCACTAAGCCGAAACTGCGTAAACCGGTTCTGTAACCCGATAAAGAAGGGAATGAGATATGGGTTGATATGTACACTGTAAAGCCCTCTGGATGGACTGTGCGCACGTTTGATAAACCAAGGAAAAGATTCATAGCCTTTTTCATCGCCGGCATCCTCTTCAGGGCGATAAAAAACCACTTCCTTCCCCGCGAAACTCTTCAATGCCTGCCGTATATCCTTACTGGCTTCCGCAGAGGTCAATCCGAATATTTCAGCATATTTAGCAACATGGATCTCGCAGATACCGTCATGTTCCTGTAGGGTGCCATCAGATTTTCTGATCTGGTCAACGAACAGATACAGCATACGTTTTTGATCCCGGGAGAGACTATATGCCGCCTCAGTGAGGTCGTTTGACTGGACGATTCGCGGGCTATTTTTACGTTTCTTGTGATTGATAACCGCTGTTTCCGCCATGACAGATCCATGTGAAGTGTGACAAGTTTTTAGATTGTCACACTAAATAAAAAAGAGTCAATAAGCAGGGATAACTTTGTGAAAAAACAGCTTCTTCTGAGGGCAATTTGTCACAGGGTTAAGGGCAATTTGTCACAGACAGGACTGTCATTTGAGGGTGATTTGTCACACTGAAAGGGCAATTTGTCACAACACCTTCTCTAGAACCAGCATGGATAAAGGCCTACAAGGCGCTCTAAAAAAGAAGATCTAAAAACTATAAAAAAAATAATTATAAAAATATCCCCGTGGATAAGTGGATAACCCCAAGGGAAGTTTTTTCAGGCATCGTGTGTAAGCAGAATATATAAGTGCTGTTCCCTGGTGCTTCCTCGCTCACTCGACCGGGAGGGTTCGAGAAGGGGGGGCACCCCCCTTCGGCGTGCGCGGTCACGCGCACAGGGCGCAGCCCTGGTTAAAAACAAGGTTTATAAATATTGGTTTAAAAGCAGGTTAAAAGACAGGTTAGCGGTGGCCGAAAAACGGGCGGAAACCCTTGCAAATGCTGGATTTTCTGCCTGTGGACAGCCCCTCAAATGTCAATAGGTGCGCCCCTCATCTGTCAGCACTCTGCCCCTCAAGTGTCAAGGATCGCGCCCCTCATCTGTCAGTAGTCGCGCCCCTCAAGTGTCAATACCGCAGGGCACTTATCCCCAGGCTTGTCCACATCATCTGTGGGAAACTCGCGTAAAATCAGGCGTTTTCGCCGATTTGCGAGGCTGGCCAGCTCCACGTCGCCGGCCGAAATCGAGCCTGCCCCTCATCTGTCAACGCCGCGCCGGGTGAGTCGGCCCCTCAAGTGTCAACGTCCGCCCCTCATCTGTCAGTGAGGGCCAAGTTTTCCGCGAGGTATCCACAACGCCGGCGGCCGGCCGCGGTGTCTCGCACACGGCTTCGACGGCGTTTCTGGCGCGTTTGCAGGGCCATAGACGGCCGCCAGCCCAGCGGCGAGGGCAACCAGCCGAGGGCTTCGCCCTGTCGCTCGACTGCGGCGAGCACTACTGGCTGTAAAAGGACAGACCACATCATGGTTCTGTGTTCATTAGGTTGTTCTGTCCATTGCTGACATAATCCGCTCCACTTCAACGTAACACCGCACGAAGATTTCTATTGTTCCTGAAGGCATATTCAAATCGTTTTCGTTACCGCTTGCAGGCATCATGACAGAACACTACTTCCTATAAACGCTACACAGGCTCCTGAGATTAATAATGCGGATCTCTACGATAATGGGAGATTTTCCCGACTGTTTCGTTCGCTTCTCAGTGGATAACAGCCAGCTTCTCTGTTTAACAGACAAAAACAGCATATCCACTCAGTTCCACATTTCCATATAAAGGCCAAGGCATTTATTCTCAGGATAATTGTTTCAGCATCGCAACCGCATCAGACTCCGGCATCGCAAACTGCACCCGGTGCCGGGCAGCCACATCCAGCGCAAAAACCTTCGTGTAGACTTCCGTTGAACTGATGGACTTATGTCCCATCAGGCTTTGCAGAACTTTCAGCGGTATACCGGCATACAGCATGTGCATCGCATAGGAATGGCGGAACGTATGTGGTGTGACCGGAACAGAGAACGTCACACCGTCAGCAGCAGCGGCGGCAACCGCCTCCCCAATCCAGGTCCTGACCGTTCTGTCCGTCACTTCCCAGATCCGCGCTTTCTCTGTCCTTCCTGTGCGACGGTTACGCCGCTCCATGAGCTTATCGCGAATAAATACCTGTGACGGAAGATCACTTCGCAGAATAAATAAATCCTGGTGTCCCTGTTGATACCGGGAAGCCCTGGGCCAACTTTTGGCGAAAATGAGACGTTGATCGGCACGTAAGAGGTTCCAACTTTCACCATAATGAAATAAGATCACTACCGGGCGTATTTTTTGAGTTATCGAGATTTTCAGGAGCTAAGGAAGCTAAAATGGAGAAAAAAATCACTGGATATACCACCGTTGATATATCCCAATGGCATCGTAAAGAACATTTTGAGGCATTTCAGTCAGTTGCTCAATGTACCTATAACCAGACCGTTCAGCTGGATATTACGGCCTTTTTAAAGACCGTAAAGAAAAATAAGCACAAGTTTTATCCGGCCTTTATTCACATTCTTGCCCGCCTGATGAATGCTCATCCGGAATTTCGTATGGCAATGAAAGACGGTGAGCTGGTGATATGGGATAGTGTTCACCCTTGTTACACCGTTTTCCATGAGCAAACTGAAACGTTTTCATCGCTCTGGAGTGAATACCACGACGATTTCCGGCAGTTTCTACACATATATTCGCAAGATGTGGCGTGTTACGGTGAAAACCTGGCCTATTTCCCTAAAGGGTTTATTGAGAATATGTTTTTCGTCTCAGCCAATCCCTGGGTGAGTTTCACCAGTTTTGATTTAAACGTGGCCAATATGGACAACTTCTTCGCCCCCGTTTTCACCATGGGCAAATATTATACGCAAGGCGACAAGGTGCTGATGCCGCTGGCGATTCAGGTTCATCATGCCGTTTGTGATGGCTTCCATGTCGGCAGAATGCTTAATGAATTACAACAGTACTGCGATGAGTGGCAGGGCGGGGCGTAATTTTTTTAAGGCAGTTATTGGTGCCCTTAAACGCCTGGTTGCTACGCCTGAATAAGTGATAATAAGCGGATGAATGGCAGAAATTCGATGATAAGCTGTCAAACATGAGAATTGGTCGACGGCCCGGGCGGCCGCAAGGGGTTCGCGTTGGCCGATTCATTAATGCAGCTGGCACGACAGGTTTCCCGACTGGAAAGCGGGCAGTGAGCGCAACGCAATTAATGTGAGTTAGCTCACTCATTAGGCACCCCAGGCTTTACACTTTATGCTTCCGGCTCGTATGTTGTGTGGAATTGTGAGCGGATAACAATTTCACACAGGAAACAGCTATGACCATGATTACGCCAAGCTATTTAGGTGAGACTATAGAATACTCAAGCTTGCATGCCTGCAGGTCGACTCTAGAGGATCCCACCTCAACTCAATGACCATGCAGGCCTGCAGCGAAGCGATGGCAGAGCAGCAGGGGGCAAACAAGTGATGGATTATCAGTTCGAACAAAAGGGTCGCCGGCCGATTGTCGTCATTGCCGCTCTACTTGGCGGCGCGTTGGTAGCTGTTGGCTTTTACTATCAAGCGCCATGGTATTTTCTTGCCATGCCCGGCATCGCCGGTTTAATGGCGGCCCTGATGCTAATCCAGAATAGCCACAGCGGGTTGAAACTGAACGCGCATTCGCTCACGCTCTTTAAGGACAACTGGCAGGAAGAGATTCCTCTATCAACAATTAAAGGCATGCGAATGACGCAATTTTCGAGTGGACAGCCTAGCGTTTGGCTCGACCGAACTGGTGCTGCCCCTTATCGTATCCCTGGCTATTGCTTTGGTTCCGCTCAACAACTGAAGCAAGCTCTTGCAGCCCACGGGATCGCAACCGACTAAGTCTGCTTAGGAACGACTGGGCCAATTCCAGTTTGGTTTGTCCGGCCCTGAAACATTTGTTTCGCCAAGGTGCTTGCTTAGCTCAAACAACGCAACCTCCGCCTCGATGGATAGTGCCTCCACCAGTGCGGGCGCGTGAGTCACGATGATTAATTGGGTTCTGCGCGCGGCCGTCACCACAAGCCGTGCCAGTGGGGCCAGAAGATCAGGATGCAAGCTCGTCTCAGGTTCGTTTAGGACCATGAGGGAAGGGGGGTCGGGCGACAATAAGGCTGCGACCAACAGAAGATACCGCAAAGTTCCATCAGAAAGCTCCGCCACTCGCAGCGGACGCAAGAGGCCATGTTGGCGGACTTGAAGATCAAAATAGCCGTCGTCTTTCCCGATGACTTCCACTTCAGCCCGATCAAAGGCGTCGGCAATCGCGGCATCAAAGGCGGCACCATCACCGATCTCGCGGATGGTTTGGATGGCGGCTGCCAAGTCCGCTCCATTGCTGGCCAAGACGGGGGTATAGGTACCAATTTGGGGTTGGCGTGCGGGGGCGTCACGATCGGTCCGCAAATGATCATAATAACGCCAACTGCGCAGACGTTCGCGCACCACCAAAAGCTCCAACCCATCATCTGGATCACTGCAGTGCGTCATCATCGAATCATGACTTGCTAAGGTCGTATAGGCCTGTTGCCACTGGCCATCTTCATCGCGCAAACGAACGCCAGGTCCATTACGAAGGGCGATTGAATTAGATCGGCCCAAGGTCTCGCCGACCCAAAGGGCTTCAGCTTTGATGGCCGGGTCGCGGGAAAAGGCGGATGTGGAGGGGACGGGAAGACCTAAATCAATAGCATAGCCATAATCGTCGCCTGAGAAGCCCAACTTTAAGGCAACCGGGCCTCGGCGTTGCGTGCCTTGCACAGCCAAATCACCGCGCTTCATGGCAGATGAGAAGGACTCGGGGCCGGCCCACAAGGTGGAATTCAGGCCGCCTTCTTGGGCTAAGGATTGAATGACGCGCCCTTGTGCCACATCACCTAAGAGGCGCAATGCCCGATAGACATTCGACTTGCCCGCACCATTAGGCCCCGTCACCAAATTGATGCTACCCAGCGCCAACACGCAGTCACGAAGGGATCGATACCCGGATATCGCAAGCTTTGAAATCATGAAATAAGACCTGGTATAATTGGCACTCCATCACCCTAAGCGAAAGCGACAAGACCCTCAATCCATACCTTGCCGCCCGCCTTTATATGCAAATGGGCGGATCAAAGACCCGCCCATTCAGACTTCGCACTGGAATGTCCAGCTTAGAACGTCTTTTTGATCTTCAGATAATAATAGGTACCTTGCCAATCAACGAGTGAATCGGACCGGTAGACCCGGCCGTTGCCCGTCTCACCCAAACGAGCAGCACCTTCGTCTGGATATTCGTTTGTGATGTTACGAGCACCCAAAGTGACAATCACATCTTTGGGGAAGTCGTAAGAGACTTCCATATCAATCAGGACTTCACTACCCAGTTTTTGCTTGATCAAGCCTTCTGGATAGACTGTGCTGGTGGGGCACTTGAAGACGCTGATTGGTTGCGAGGTTAAGCAATTGGATGCGGTATATTCGCCCCAATAATTGGCCCGCAACATCCCTGTGAATTTGCCAATGCTGTGGTTGACGGTGAAGTTTGATTTGAACTCTGGCACGCCATTTTCAAAGTCATAGACATCCTCTTCCAAGAACAGGAGCGCTGAGGGCGAGCCAATCAGAATGTCACCGACCTTAAAGGTGTTGTAGTTCGCGCTAAGGGTGAAGTTGGTTTTGCCATAGTCTCCAAAGTCGGCTCGATACGTGCCCACAAAGTCGACACCCTTGGTGACAGAGTCGAATGCATTCTGGAAGAATTGCACAGCACCAATTGTGTTAGCACCGGGCACATTGGCGGCAATCAAGGCTGTTTGGATGGTCGGGGTTACCGTGATCGAGCGCGTTGCATAGAATTGGCCTTCAATGTCGATTTGGTAGAAGTCGAGGGTGAAGTTAAAGTCACCCACAGCTGCTGTGACACCTGCCGAGTAATTCTTCGACCGCTCGGGTTCCAGTGGCTTTGCCCCAAGGAAGAGCGAGACCGGGTTGGTGGCCGGGAAGAGGCCCGAGGCGACAGGTTCACTAGCTGGGAAGCGGGTGGATACGTTAGCCGTCGACAATTGTCCGGGCGTTGGTGCGCGGAACCCTGTGCCGATGGAAGCGCGAAGATTGATGTCGTCGGTCAACTCGTAACGCGNCGCAATCTTGCCGTCCGTCGTAGAGCCAAAGTCTTCATAATCTTTAAACCGACCTGCGACGCCGACGAATAGCTTGTCGGTGACATCGGCTTTCAGGTCGACATAGACGGCATAGCTGGCCCGGTCGATCGC
>ACYB01000016.1 GCA_000175855.1 Raphidiopsis brookii D9 | reverse complement strand
CTCCTGACCAACCTACAAATACGAAGCGATCGCGTTTCAACCAGTCGTCTAGTACGTCAAACCACCCTCTCGAGGGGGCACGTCCAACTGCAATGGTCATGGAAAAATCCTCTTGTTTACTAAAATTGCGACGTTTTTAAGGATGCTGTAGGAACGGTTATTTCCTCAGCATGGTGAATTAAACGTTTTTTTAGAGTCTTGACTCTACCAGTATACGGTAGGAATTATGAGATTGAACCATTCAATTTGGGTGTTTCTCATAAATTATGCCACGACTGTTGCCACTACCTGGTTATTTAGGTGATGGCAACTTAATGATTCTTAACTTATCACATTATGGAAAATTTTGGGTTGAAAATTTTGTTTTTGATATTGGAGCAATAGGTGGGACATAGATAATTATTGTCAGCCGTTGTGTTAAAATGTTGTTTTGGTGAGTTCTGGAAACTGAGCACCTACGTAAGCAACTAGATTTATGTATTTCAAATGACATCATCAACAGTGACTGACAAAGGTGAAATTTCCCTACATCAAAAGGTTCTCGGTTCCCGACGATTGAGTAATTACTCCTGGGCAACTATTGTTACTTTAGGAGCATCCGGCTTTTCATTAGCCAGCATTTCTAGCTATTTAAAAGTTAATCTACTAATTGTCACTGATGCAACTGAGCTAATATTTGTACCTCAAGGACTAGTGATGGGAATATATGGAATAGCGGGTATGCTTTTAGCCTTATATTTATGGCTAGTAATTTTGTGGGATGTAGGTGGTGGTTATAATGAATTTAATCAGGAAACTGGTAAGTTCAAAATCTTTCGTTGGGGGTTTCCTGGTAAAGACCGCCAAATTGCCATTGAAAGCTCTATAGGGGATATACAGTCTGTCCGCATTTCTATTAAAGAAGGTCTCAATCCTCAACGGGCACTTTATCTCAAGGTCAAGGGGAGAAGGGATATTCCCTTAACTCGTGTTGGTCAACCCCTATCCTTATCAGAGCTGGAAACTCAAGGGGCCCAATTGGCTAGGTTTCTCGGCGTTCCCTTAGAAGGACTCTAAATATTCGTCCTAATATTATAGTTGAGTTAGTATACAGTCAATGCACTTTCAAATCCCCCGATTTAAATCTTTCAGGTTTCTGTGGTTAGCACTGATAGTTAGCAGTGTCTTATTTACGGGTTGTTCCCCCAGTCAAATAGCTTCTAGTGCTTCCCCAAACTATACAAATTTGCCTCGGTTGGTGGGTAAGGCCACTGTGGTAATGACGGTTAAGGGTTCACCTATTACTATTGAAGTAGATGGTGATAACGCCCCTATTACTGCTGGGAATTTCCTAGACCTGGTTCAAAAGGGTGTTTACAATGGACTAATGTTTCATCGCGTTGTGCGTGACCCCCAACCCTTTGTGGTTCAAGGTGGTGATCCTCAAAGCAAAGATCCCAACTTTCCCCCAGCTAGATTGGGAACTGGTGGGTATATGGATCCACAACTGAACATTGAACGTCTCATTCCTCTAGAAATTAAGCCCCGAGGCGAAAAAGAGCCAGTCTACGGCAAAACAATTTCCGAAAAACCTGTTTTGACCCATAAACTAGGCGCTATAGCTATGGCTAGGTCTCAAACTCCTAATTCTGCCTCATCTCAATTTTACTTTGCTTTAGCTGATTTAGGATTTTTAGATGGTGCCTATGCAGTTTTTGGTTATGTCACTGATGGCATTGAGGTGGTTAATCAAATTCAGCAGGGTGATAGAATTGACCAGGCTCAGGTTACGAAGGGATTGGCAAATTTAAAACTTCCACAGTAGTTATTAATATCTCAAATTGCTTAGGGTTTTTGTTACTGGTATTGGTTTAGTTTCCTCTCTGGGTATGAGTTTACAAGAAAGCTGGCAGAATTTACTTTTGGGTAAGAGTGGCATTAAATTGTACCAGCTATTCCCAGAATTGCCACCTGTTCCCTTGGGTTTAATCCATCACCAACCACTATCCTTGAATATTTTGACTCCCCAAGTTGTAGATCAGGCTCTGAAGGATGCTAAGTTGTCCCCCCCATTACCTGATTGTGCGGTGGTTATCGGTTCTAGTCGCAGTTACCAAGCATCTTGGGAAAAGTTGGCACAACATATAGATGGCACTCCCCCATGCTCAAATCTGGAACATTGGTTGGATAGTTTGCCAGTGATGAATGCTATCACAGTTGCTAGACAAATTTCTTGTGTGGGAACTGTTTTAGCCCCCATGGCAGCCTGCTCTACCGGTATTTGGGCGATCGCTCAAGCTGTAATGTTGATTCAAAATGGTCAATGTCATCAGGCGATCGCCGGTGCTGTTGAGTCTCCAATTACACCTTTGACTATTTGTGGATTTCAGCAAATGGGAGCTTTGGCTAAGACAGGTGCTTATCCCTTTGATGTTAATCGAGAGGGTTTAGTTTTGGGTGAGGGGGGAGCAGTGTTTGTCTTGGAATCTCAAGAGTCAATAGAACAGCGTCAGTTAACCCCAGAAAATATTTACGGAGAAATCCTAGGTTTTGGCTTGACAGCAGATGCTTTTCATGGTAGCAGACCAGAACCACAAGCTAAAAGTGGGATGTTAGCCATCAAGCAATGTTTAGAACGTAGTAATTTGACTGGAGTAGATATAGAATATATTCATGCCCATGGTACAGCCACCAAGATAAATGATCAAATAGAGGGTAAAATCATACAGGAGTTATTTCCTACCCAGGTAGCCATTAGTTCCACCAAAGGTGCTACCGGTCACACCTTAGGAGCATCAGGGTCATTGGGTGTAGCTTTTTCCCTGATGGCCATCAAAAATCAAATATTACCTCCTAATGTGGGACTAAGGCACAAGGAAATGAACTTAAATTTGGTGACAGCAGCAAGAAAAAGTCGGGTGGAACATGTTCTATGCTGTAGCTTTGGGTTTGGAGGACAAAACACGGTGATTAGCTTGGGTGAGAGAACTTGTTAGCAGCTTTACTTTACGGAAAGGAAGACGTAAGATTAGAGGACATACCAGAACCAACTCCCACCTTGGGAGAAGTGGTGATTAAGGTGGAGACTGCCACTACTTGTGGTACAGATCTAAAAGTGTGGCGACGTGGCGGGCATCCGCGAATGTTGACACCTCCCACCTTATTTGGACATGAGGTGGTGGGTACCATTGTCGCTATTGGATCTGGTGTGGATAATTGGCATTTAGGAGAGCTGGTGGTGGCCAATAACTCCGCTCCCTGCATGAAGTGTTTCTTTTGTCAACGACAAGAATACTCCCTTTGTCCAAATCTGACCTGGAACAATGGCACTTTTGCCCAATATCTGAAAATACCCGCTCCCATTGTTCAGTACAATATGCTGCGAGTCCCAGTGGGATTACCCTTGGACCTAGCTTCTATGACTGAACCTTTAGCCTGTGTCCTCCATGGATTAGCTCGCTCCCATATTAAACCCCATGACCGAGTGGTTGTTTTGGGTGATGGAGCTATTGGATTGATGTTTGTAGGGGTTTTGGCTCGGGAATTGCAAGCCCAGGTATTTCTGTGGGGTGGTAATAATCATCGTCTACAGATTGGTCAACAATTGGGAGCATCCCAGATTTTTAATTATCATCAGGTCACGGATATTCCCACCACGGTCAGGGAACTGACGGATGGATGGGGCGCGGATGTGGTCATAGAAGCTACTGGTGTTCCCAGTGTGTGGGAAACTGCTATTTCCTGTTCCCGTCCCGGTGGAACTGTTAATTTATTTGGTGGTTGTCCTAAAAACACTAGGATTAATATCAATACTGAACAGCTTCATTATGATGAATTAACTGTAAAAGGTGTTTTTCACAATACTCCCAAATACGTCAGGGATTCTCTCTCTCTTATACAAAGTCGGAGAATTGCTTTTGAGTTATTAATTAGTAACCAAGCTTCCCTAGAAGATTTGGAACAGGCCCTTAATGATATGAAATCACGCCTGGCAATTAAGGTGGCTATTGTCCCCCATTGATTTCATTTTTTGGTTTCCCATGTACCGGAAAATATACTTTCAACTGCTAGAGTAATTCTTTGCAAGTCCTCTTTTAACAGTGGTTGCCATTCAGTGTCAGATTTTAGGTTCGTTGTCAATATTTCTAAAGATTTACTGCCTAGTTTATGCAGTGACCAGGCTAGTTGTTTATCTATAGTATTGGCATCCTTTGAGGATTCAAATACAAGTTTTAATGCTAACAAGATAGATGTAATTTGACCCGGTATGGGCAACTTGCCCTGTTGGAGACGGTTTAAGAGGGTATCCCGATCAGTTTCTGTTTGATCTATTAATAGTTTACGTGCTATTTGGTAGTTCATGGGATATTTGGTATTTGAGAAAAAAGCTCATACTCCGGGAGTATGAGCTGCTACTATCGCAAATTACTGCTACAGTTGGGAATTAGTAGCGGTTGCGTGCACCGCCATAACCGCTTCGACCACCGCCACCACGCTCTTCCTTAGGTTTAGCCTTATTAACTTTTAAATCACGACCCATCCATTCTGCACCATCAAGTGCTTCAATCGCTGCAGTTTCTTGTGCTTCTGAATTCATCTCCACGAAAGCAAAACCACGAACACGACCCGTTTCCCGATCGGTGGGAATTTGAACCCGTTTAACTTCTCCATATTCCGAAAACACAGCTGTCAAGGCATCCTGTGTAACTTCGTAAGAAAGATTTCCTACATAAACCGACATGAATTATATCTCCAAAATCATTAGTTTGTAGAGATTTAGATTTCGGAGAGGAGTCTGTAAATACCACAAGTAAAAAAAGCCTGTCAATACTAACAACAAAATACTAATCGCCGAATTAAGTCTCTTCTTTATCATGACATAGAAATTAATTTTTGGGGTAGGTTTGGAGAAGTTTTTTTTGATTTCCTCAAATATATAAATCCAGCTATAACTCCACCTATAGCGCTTAGTAACAATGGGACTAAACTCGTTTCTCTAAGTATTGCCCTATTGTAAGGGGTTTTCCATCACGAGAAATAATGGTTTGTCTTGTGCGATACTTATCACCGATTAGTTTTATTTCTTCTTCAAAAGCTGCGCGATTATATTCTGTTCGTAAGCATAGGGTATGAGCTTGAGAAATAACATAATCAGCAGTTACTGGTTTGGTTGTAGCAAATCCCCTGTCTCGATATAAGATCTTGCCTAAAGCACCAAATATGGTTTGACCGTGCAATTTTTTTTCCAGGTTTTCCAAATCCATACTTTGCCAACTGACCTTTGCTCCACAGCTCAAACTATCTAGGTTTGGTAAATTATGTAGTTGAGCCAATGTCAGTAATTCCTGATCCCCTTTGGGTAGAAAATGAATGGTAATCATACTGATTAATTCTTGGGTTTTCCCTTCTGGTAGGGTATAGTAGCGTCTTTCAGAGCGCCATGTACCTGCAGAGTCGCGGAAAAAATCGGCAATTTGTTGCTCATCAGCAGTTTGAGTAGTTTTTACCAAAATTGTCATTTTTCGCTTACCTCAAATCAGGAAAAAAGTTAGGATATCTTCACTATTCTTAATATACAGGAAAAATTTTTTGGTGATGGTTATTAATGAACATTCCCATACCAATTTTTACAATAATTTTACAATTCCCGGAAATGTCAGTAATAATTAACATGTAATCGCATTTATAGTGACCTAAAAAAAGTAAACTTATGGTTTTAGTAGCAAATGAGTCACGAATAACAGTAAAGGCATTAAGTATCATAGGAGCCGGGTCATGGGTGAGTCAAATCAGCCATAATAAAGACAAGATATTACTGGTGTCTGTTTTGTTTCTGGGACTTTTAGCAACTGGCTGTGTTTCCACAGTCAAAGAATCAGCAGAAGCTCAATCTCAAAGTTCACCTGGAAAAAAAAGTGCTAAACCCATATCTGTAGATGTGGCGATCGCTCGAACAGGCTCCCTAAATGAGGAATTAATTTATACAGGCAGTACAGTTCCCAAGAAAATAATATCCGTGCGATCGCAAGTAGAGGGGAGACTAATTGGCTTAGATTTAGAGATTGGGGATAAGGTAAGCAAGGGACAGAGGGTTGGTAGACTAGATGATATTTTATTGAAGACGGGATTAGAGCAACAGGAAGCGGAGTTAGCAAATCGTGAATCAGAAGTGGAGCGAGTTAGGGCACAGGTAAAAAATATAGAAGCGGAGGTAGAAAAAGTCAGATTAGAACTGATGCAGGCCAAATCTGACTCAGACAGACAGCAGAAACTGTTACAAGAAGGGGCGATTTCTCAACAAGCTGCCCAGCAGGCTCTGACAAGAGTTAGGACATATCAACAGATTTTGAAAGCTACCATAGAAAAGCAGAGGACCGAAAAGAAAGCAGTAGCGGCGGCGCAAAATAGAG
Source organism: Raphidiopsis brookii D9 (assembly GCA_000175855.1). Classification (GTDB taxonomy): domain Bacteria; phylum Cyanobacteriota; class Cyanobacteriia; order Cyanobacteriales; family Nostocaceae; genus Raphidiopsis; species Raphidiopsis brookii. The sequence continues at coordinate 77,142 of ACYB01000016.1, read as the reverse complement.
TCTTAGCCCAGAGAGCAGTAGTTAAAGCAGCGAGAGAGCGTCTTTCGTATAGTGATTTAATTTCCCCGATTACAGGAGTGGTAACAGAAAAAATCACAGAACCAGGGAACCTTTTACAAACGGGAAACGAAGTTATAAAAATTGCCGATTTAAGTCAGATCAAAGTAGTGGTAAAAGTCTCAGAATTAGAACTGGGGAAAGTAGAAATAGGTAAGAGTGTAGGAGTAAATTTAGATGCTTTTCCTGATGAAAAAATCATGGGTAGAATAGAAAGGATTTCACCGGTAGCAGATAGCACAGCTAGAGTTGTGCCCGTGGAGATAGTGATTCCCAATAGCCAGGGAAAAATTCGTAGTGGAATGTTGGCCAGAGTAAATTTTTCCAGACAAGAATCATCAAGAGTAGTGATCCTTAAAACAGCGATTAATAATCAAGAACAGGAAACATCATTAACGAATAATAACAGTACTATTTTTGTGATTGAACGGAAAGAAGAGAGAGTAAAAGTTAAAGAACAACCAGTTGTGTTGGGTAAAGAAGCTGATGGCAAAGTAGAAATTATCTCTGGAATAAAACCGGGAGACAGTTATGTATTTCGGAGTAGTAAACCACTTGAGGATGGTCAAATAGTTAAATTATCAGCCCTGTCAGAATTACCAAACTAAAGACTTAAAAAACAGCATTAAAACTAACAAAAATAACCCCTTAAACAAATGTCAAATATCCACAAAGGTTTTAGTATAAGTGCCCTATCTATTCGCCAACATATTGGAACTTTAATGCTAACTGTAGCAGTGATTGTCATGGGTGTATTTTTCATCCTACGATTACCGGTAGACCTATTACCATCTATTACCTATCCTCGGATTGGAGTCAGAATAGAAGCACCGGGGATTTCACCAGAAGTAGCAGTGGATGAAATTACCAAAAAATTAGAGGAAGCCTTTTTTGCAACAGAAGGAGTAATTCAAATTGTCTCCCGTACTCGTGAAGGACAAGTGAGTTTAGACCTATATTTTCAACCGGGAGGAAATATTGATCAAGCTCTCAATGATGCTACAGCAACGTTTAACCGCACCAGAAATAGATTACCAGAGACCATAGAAGAACCCCGGTTATTTAAATTTGACCCTTCCCAACTACCCATATATGAATTTGCTCTTACCTCACCCACCCTTAAAGGAGTAGATTTACGAGTTTTTGCCGAAGAAGAATTAGGGCGTGAATTGGGTTTAGTACCAGGAGTCGCAGTGGTGGACGTATCTGGGGGAGTGGAAGAAGAGGTGAGGGTGAATATTGATTTAGATCGTTTACAAGCCCTAGGAGTAGGTTTAACAGATGTATTAAACGAACTCAGAAATCGCAATCAAGATATTTCTGGGGGGAGAATTTTAGGAAGTAATTCCGAACCCTTAACTCGCACGGTGGGGAGATTTAAAAATGCCCAGGAGATTAATGATCTTTCCTTAGAAGTATCCCCGCCTAATTCCTCCAGTAAAAATCGGGTTTACCTGAGAGATTTTGCCCAGGTGACTGATGGTGCGGCAAAACAGAGAGTTTATGTTTTGCTCAATGGTGAAGAAGCGGTAAAAGTTAGTATTCAAAAACAACCCGATGCTAATACTGTGAATGTTGTTGATGGAATTAAAGAGAAAATAACCCAACTCAAACAAGCTGGTAAAATACCTGAAGAATCAACATTAACACCTACCTTAGATGAATCAATATTTATCAGAAACTCCCTAGCTAATGTTACCACCTCTGGTTTAATAGGTGCGGGATTAGCCGGTTTTGCCGTTCTTTTATTTCTTGGGTCTTTACGACAAACCTTGATAATTGTCATTTCCATTCCCCTAGCTACACTAGCAGCCATTATTTTTATGGGGTTATTTGGTTTATCACTAAATATTTTTAGCTTGGGTGGTTTAGCATTAGGAGTGGGAATTGTGGTGGATAATTCTATTGTTATGTTAGAAAATATTACCACAGGTATTACTCACAATAAAAGACAAAATTACCTAAGCAACTTATCAGAAAACACAATTATTGAACAAGCTGAACTTAGCAGTCGAGAAGTGGAATCAGCATTGGTAGCTTCCACAAGTACCAACCTGGTAGCAGTCTTACCATTTTTGTTAATTGGTGGTTTTATTTCCTTAATATTTAACGAACTAATTCTCACCATTAGCTTTGCTGTAGCAGCTTCCATTTTAATAGCTGTTACTGTTGTCCCTATGTTAACATCTCGATTATTAGGTTGGCCAGTTCCTATTTCCCTAACCAATTTTTGGTTATTTCAACAGTTTAATCAACGATTCGCAGGTGCTACTAGATTATACGGCAAATTCTTAACTGGAATTTTACGTTGGCGCTTATTAACAATTATTATGGCCACTCTCTTCCTAGGTGGTGGTAGCTATTGGATAGCACCCCAGCTAAAACAAGAAATTCTCCCCCAAATTAATACCGGACAGGTCAACTTGTTTGCCCAATTTCCCCCCGGTACTCCCCTCAAAACCAATCAAAAAGTCATGGGGTTGGTTGATGAAATCCTCGGTAAACAACCAGAAACTAAATATGTGTTTTCCACGGTTGGTGGATTTCTCTTTGGTAGTAATAGCACGGCCAATCCCCTACGTAGTTCCAGTACAATTACCCTAAAACCAGGTTCAGACATAGAAAGCTATATTGAGCGGGTTAGCAAAAAATTTACCGAACTAAACTTGGTTGATATTCGACTGCGTTTAACCCGAGGACAAGTACGGGGTTTATTGCTTAGTAACTCACCCGCTCGTGGTGCGGATGTGGATATTATTCTCCAAGGAACTGATGGGGATATCCTAGAAAAAAAAGGTCGTCAGTTATTAGCAATCCTAGAAGAAAAAGTGACCGCCCTGAGATTTCGTCCTGATGGAGATGCTAAACAACCAGAAATCCAAATTCTACCCAACTGGGAGCGAGTGACAAATGTGGGGTTAAATACTAAGGAAATTGGGGAAACAATTCAAACAGCTATTACAGGTAGTGTCCCCACCCAAATACAACGAGATAATCGATTAGTGGATGTGCGAGTGGAATTAAATGAGAATGCGCTAAAAACCACTTCCCAGTTGGCAAGATTGCCTTTATTCACACAAGGTAATCAACAAGTTAGACTAAGTGATGTGGCAACGATTATTACTAGTAAAGCACCAGGAGAAATACAACGGATTAACCAACGTCAAGTATTTGTAATTGCAGGTAATCTAACCGAAGGCGCTAGTTTAAATCAAGCCTTAGAACAGGTTGATCAAGTTTTAAATACTGTGGAGTTCCCCCCAAATGTAAGTGTATTACCCAGTGCAACAGCAGAGTCTAATCGCCAAATTCAACAATCACTACAAGTTTTAGGTGGTCTGGCCATATTCTTAGTATTTGTTGTCATGGCTGTACAATATAATTCCCTTGTGGATCCATTAGTCATTTTGTTTACCATTCCTCTAGCCCTAGCTGGAGGTATTTTTGGTCTTTATATTACTGAAACTGCTGTTGGTGCAACCGTAATTGTGGGTGCGGTTCTATTGGTAGGAATTGTGGTAAATAATGCCATTATTATGGTGGAATTGGCTAATCAAATCAGGGAAAGGGAAAGAATAGACCGTCGCGCCGCCATTTTAAAAGCAGCACCTCAGCGTCTGCGCCCAATCCTAATGACAACAATTACCACGGTTTTGGGCATGTTCCCCCTAGCATTAGGCATTGGTGAAGGATCCGAATTTCTCCAACCCCTGGGGGTGGTGGTGTTTTCTGGTTTGTCTGTGGCCACCCTATTGACTCTATTTATTATCCCATGTTTCTACACCCTCCTACATGATTTGATAGGAGGTGGTTGGAAAAAACACAGGTGGATAAAATCATCTGTGAGCAGAAATAAAAGAAATGGCTGAACAAATTAGCTCAAAGATCTAGACTGTGGGACACCTATAGGTTTATTATTGTTAATTGTGGTTTTTTCTATAAAACAACTGAACTATGAACGCTCAAGAAATTATCCGCTCCATTGAAGCGGAACAGTTAAAGTCTGACCTACCTCAAATCTATGTAGGTGACACGGTGCGGGTGGGAGTAAAAATCAAAGAAGGCGATAAATATCGTGTGCAACCCTATGAAGGGGTAGTCATTGGCAAACGGAATGGGGGGATTAATGAGACTATTACCGTACGTCGGGTATTTCAGGGCGTAGGGGTGGAGCGGGTATTTTTACTGCACTCACCACGGATTGACAATATTAAAATTATGCGTCGTGGTAAAGTGAGACGGGCTAAATTGTATTATCTCCGTCAACTATCTGGTAAAGCTACCAGAATTAAACAGCGCTTTGACCGTGCTTTGTGATAGAGTGATAAGATGGGAATAAAGAGCTAAATTTATCAAATTTAGCTTACCCCTTGACTGGAAGAAAAAAATTAGATTAGTATAATACAACTTGAAAGTTGTGCGCTCTTAGTTCAGTTGGTAGAACGTAGGTCTCCAAAACCTAATGTCGGGGGTTCAAGTCCTCCAGGGCGCGCTGAAAGTCATAATAAATAGGTCAACATGGACCAGCTTGGGTTTTACATTTTTGGGGACTTGACTTTTTAGCAAGACTTAGGATAATATTTGTTGTTATCTCTATGGCATAAGTGTAAATTACCAGAGGGCGGCTAGGGTGTGAAAATCCTCGGTGACGCAGTGTCGCCAACCGCACCGGGTTAACCCCTAAATTTGGGACTAGTGTGCTAAACTAGGATGTAAGTTCCATAGAGCAACCTAAGAAACGGGGGTATAAAGACCGTGACTAAAAAAAACGAGGCAGAAATGCCAGAAAGTGGTGGTGGGTTTAGCTTCAACAACTTTTTCCAGGGAACAAAAGAAGAACTTGATAAAGTAGTTTGGCCCAGTCGTAAACAGCTGGTGAGTGAGTCAGCAGCCGTTTTATTAATGGTAACTCTATCCGCATCTTTAATATATCTAGTTGATGGACTCTTTTCTTGGGCAGCAAAACAGGTGTTCTGATGAGTTATGCAACAGATGAACCAAGGGATGCTTTCCAGTCAGAAGATACCCTGGAAACAACAGTAAATGAAGCACGTTGGTATGCGGTACAAGTAGCCTCTGGTTGCGAAAAACGTGTAAAAACGACTTTAGAACAGCGTATTCAAACTTTTGATGTTGCTGACAAAATTATTCAGGTAGAGATACCTCACACTCCAGCAGTCAAAATCCGTAAAGATGGTACTCGTCAACAAACAGAAGAGAAAGTTTTTCCCGGATACGTTTTAGTGCGTATGATGATGAGTGATGACACTTGGCAGATAGTAAAGAATACTAGCCATGTGATTAATTTTGTAGGAGCAGAGCAGAAGCATGGTAGCAGTAGAAGTCGCGGTCACGTCAAACCGGTTCCTCTAAGCAACTCAGAAGTAGAGCGTATATTCAAGCAAACTACAGAACAGGAGCCAGTAGTTAAAATTGACATGGCTACGGGTGATAAGATCATGGTACTTTCTGGTCCGTTCAAGGATTTTGAGGGTGAGGTGATTGAAGTATCGCCAGAAAGGAGTAAACTAAAAGCTCTACTCTCGATTTTCGGACGAGATACACCAGTAGAACTGGAATTTAATCAGGTACAAAAACAGAGCTAAATCCAAATGGCGAAGAAAGTAGTGGCGGTCATTAAATTGGCCTTAAATGCTGGGAAAGCCAACCCAGCACCACCGGTTGGTCCTGCACTTGGTCAACATGGTGTTAATATCATGATGTTTTGTAAGGAGTACAATGCCAAAACAGCTGACCAAGCTGGTATGGTAATTCCGGTAGAAATTTCCGTATTTGAGGATCGGAGTTTTACCTTTGTACTCAAAACACCCCCAGCATCGGTTTTAATTCGTAAGGCGGCAAAAATTGAGAGAGGTTCGGATCAACCAAACAAGAAAAAGGTTGGTAGCATTACTAGAACCCAGTTAAAAGAAATTGCCCAAACCAAACTTCCTGACCTCAATGCCAACGACATCGAAGCAGCGATGAACATTGTGGAGGGAACAGCCAAAAATATGGGTGTGACCGTTAAGGATTAAAATTCCCAATCTCAAATCATATTGGGGGAGAGGTGAGGAACTTCGAAACAACCCCAGGAGGAAAACATGGTAAAGAAAGTATCACGCCGATTACAGGCGTTGCAAGCAAAAGTAGAAGAACGGGATTACGCTCCCTTAGAAGCGTTATCCCTATTGAAAGAGACCGCTACAGCAAAATTTCCCGAAGCTGCTGAAGCACATATTCGCCTGGGAATTGACCCTAAGTACACGGATCAACAACTGCGAACCACTGTGGTGTTACCCAAGGGTACGGGTCAGATAGTGCGAGTAGCAGTTATTGCTAGAGGGGAGAAAGTCACAGAAGCCACCAATGCAGGTGCGGACATAGCTGGTTCTGAAGAGCTAATTGATGAAATTCAGAGGGGCATGATGGACTTTGACAAGCTAATTGCTACTCCTGATGTGATGCCACAGGTAGCAAAGCTAGGGAAATTATTAGGTCCTCGTGGATTGATGCCATCTCCTAAAGGTGGTACAGTAACATTTGACATAGCGAGTGCGATTAGTGAATTTAAAGCTGGTAAACTAGAATTTCGTGCTGACCGAACTGGCATTGTTCATGTTATGTTTGGTAAGGCTTCCTTTTCTTCGGAAGATCTGCTGGTCAACCTCAAAGCATTGCAAGAGACGATTGACCGTAATCGTCCTTCAGGAGCCAAAGGTCGGTATTGGCGAACATTCTACATCTCTTCTACCATGGGTCCATCAATTAAAGTTGATATTAACGCCCTGAGAGATTTAAAAACAACTGACGCTGCATAATTTGCATAATTAAGCCGGAGATAGCAGGTGCGTATAGCTTAATATCCTGCCGAGGTTGTAATTTTAACTGACTGAAGTAATTCCACATCCGTTAACCAGACGTGGGAACTACAGCATTAAAAATACTACTATGAAACCCCGGCCAAGATCGCTGGGGTTTGTTGTTTTCGGTAAGTCAACATGGCCATAACTAAATTACTCACGACTGAGCATTTACCCTAGGAGGTGACACAAGTATGGGTAGAACGTTAGAAAACAAAAAAGAGATAGTAGCGGACTTAAAGGGGACTCTAAGTCAGTCAACTTTGGCACTGGTAATTGATTATCAAGGTCTAACCGTTGCTGAAATCACCGACTTGAGAAGGCGTTTACGTCCTAGTGGTACGATCTGTAAGGTGACTAAAAACACCTTTATGGGACTAGCCATTCAGGAGGACAAAAAATGGCAACCGATGTCAGAGTTGCTTAAGGGCTCTTCTGCTTTTTTGCTAGTTAAGGAAGATTTCTCTTCAGCAATTAAAGCCTACCAAGAATTTCAAAAAGCCACTAAGAAGACCGAACTGCGTGGCGGAGTGATGGAAGGGCGCTTGCTCAAGGATGAGGATGTCAAAGCCTTGGGAGATTTGCCATCCAAGGAACAGCTGATGGCGCAAATTGCGGGAGCTATCAACGCATTGGCCACAAAAGTTGCTGTGGGTATCAAGGAGGTTCCCAGTTCTTTGGCTCGTGGTATTCAAGCTATTGCTGACAAGGATAAGGAAGGCGCAACTACACCTGAATAGGAGCGTTTAGCTTTACTTTTCGTATTTCCACTAATCAACAAAAACGACAATTTCTTAGGAGTTATATCAATGTCTACTGCAACCGATCAAATTTTAGAACAGTTAAAAGTCTTGACCCTGTTGGAAGCTGCGGAATTAGTTAAGCAGATTGAGGAAGCTTTTGGTGTAAGTGCTGCAGCACCCGCTGGTGGGATGATGGTCATGGCCGCACCCGGAGCAGCAGCAGCAGAACCAGTTGAAGAGCAGACCGAATTCAATGTAGTTCTGGAAGAAGTACCTGCGGACAAGAAAATCGCGGTTCTGAAGATTGTGCGTGAAATCACTGGTTTAGGCTTGAAAGAAGCTAAGGAGTTAGTAGAGTCTACTCCTAAAGCGGTTAAAGAGGGTGTAAACAAAGAATCTGCTGAAGAAATTAGTAAGAAGATTGCTGAAGCTGGTGGTAAGGTAGTTATTAAGTAGTATCTTGAGCCTACACTGTTTACAGTGTAGGCTTTTGGAGTAAAACGAAATGTAAAGCACTTTGAACAAAAAAATAACCAACTAGGCTTTGGAAGAACGGAAATTATACCTGATGCTGTTAGTATTAGGAAAGAATAGTGGATGAACTTTCCACTGCTATTTTGAAAAGTCTTGAGATTGCCTATCTTAGTTTTACTTCTCAAAAGTGACCATACAAAACCACAATCCGGGACTTGATTCCCCAAATATCATCCGGTCAAAGGATAAGAATGCTCTGGAGCAAAATTCAGATGGGGTTAGCATCCAGGTAGAAAAACTATCCGACAGACAAAGACAAATTACCGCTCAGGTGCAAATCCACCAACCAGTACAAAAGGTATGGAAAATTCTCACTGATTATGAGTCCTTGGTGGAGTTTATACCTAACTTGACCAAAAGTTCTTTGATAGAACACCCCGAAGGTGGTATACGTTTAGAACAGATAGGGTCTCAGTGTTTGCTGAACTTTAAGTTTTGTGCCCGTGTGGTGCTAGACTTGGAAGAGGTTTTTCCTAAATTAATCAAATTTGCAATGGTAGAGGGTGATTTCAAGGGTTTTTCTGGTTTTTGGCGCTTAGAACCTTATAAATTGGAAACCGGAGAGGGAACTGATTTGTGCTATACAATTCGAGTTTGGCCAAAGCTAACTATGCCAATAGGGATAGTTGAAGATCGCCTCGCTAATGATCTACGATCTAACCTTCTGGCAATTCGCCAAAGAGCTAGTTGGTGACTCAGAAAACAAAGAAATACAGTGCTAAGGATAAGTAATGCAGCAATCATGTTATCGCGTCTGGCTAAAGCGTGCAAGTCTACTGAGGGATAACCGCTCGCTCCCGTTGAAGTAGAAAGTAAAGTCTAGTTTTGTCTAGGTTTTATATAGCAGTGAAACAATATTGGGGCTCACTTTAGCAATATTTCTTAACTGTGCTACCTATTTTTCCTTATAATTTCCTTATAACTTCATAGTATGTTGTTCACCAGCTCAAATCAAAAAGTAACATTTGACATTAATAAGGGGGTAACAACTATGCCAGTTGACCTAAAAGAGGAGATTTGGAACCTATTGGGAGAAGATCAGTTTGTAAAAACTAGTTTAAGCGAATTCTGGTATAAGGATTTAGAACTGGACGACCCGCAAGAATATCTGACACAATTAAAGGACTATCCCAGCGACTATAGGGACTATGAGTTTCCAAGTCCAACCACAAATGATTGGGGTGATCCAGAAAACATCAAACCCCAAGAAGAATATCAAAGAATAGATTAGAGTTCAAGTACTCGCTGATACTAGAAACGGTACTTTGGCACCTAACTTAAAGTTGTACAGCAACCCGACTTAGTGGAACAGAACGCTATAGACATAGACAGGGTTCAGCTGTCTGGATAGGCGTTCTGGCTAAACTTATGCTTCCAATCACTTAGGATTCGGGAGTAGATGGTTCCGGAGTAGATGGTTCCGGGGTAGATGGTTCTGGAGTAGATGGTTCCGGGGTAGATGGTTCTGGAGTAGATGGTTCCGGGGTAGATGGTTCTGGGGTAGATGGTTCTGGGGTAGATGGTTCTGGAGCTGGTGACGGAGATATTTGAGTATTTACAGAGGGGTTTTTAAAAACCACTTGCTGAACTTTGACTATAAGATCATTAAACGGCCTAATAATTAATGATAGTAACTGTTGCAGCTTTTCCGGTAAAGATATCTTAGATACTGGTTGCTGAATCTCCTTAATCTCCGGTTGTGCAGTGGAGACTGAGATTGGTTTTCCCTTAGGGACAAGTTGACCACGCAAAGAGAGAGTTTGCCCACCAAACCATAACAAAAGTGACACACTAGCTACATGACCCAGTAATAGACCCCCGGTAATGCGGGATGCAAAAACCCATAATGCCAAAGCATAAAACAAACCAACCCCGCTCCAAATAAAATCGTCTTTGCGGTGAACTTCCGGGAAAAAGAAAGCACTGGCGTAAATAGTTAAACTGGCAATTGCCACTACCAAGGATAGAATATAAACAAGCATATTTTGCAACTCCTGTTTTATAAGTTTTATCTGTTCGGGAAAATACAAATCAAAATCAGATTCTAGAGTTTAGTAGTTATGGTTTATTGTCTTACACATCAACTCTTAATATCTTCTTTAGAAGTGAACCGAAAATCTCGGATTACCCTTAAAGATGAAAGCATCTGCAAGAGTTAGCCAAACCCAAAAACAACTATGACACTACAAAGCTTTGGCATAATTGGACTAGCCGTTATGGGCGAAAATATTGCCCTCAATGTTGAGCGTAATGGTTTTCCAATTGCAGTTTACAACAGATCTCGTGAAAAAACAGATGCGTTTATGTCAAACCGAGCTGGTGGCAGAAACGTTAAGGCAGCCTTTACCCTAGAAGAATTTGTTGCTTCACTGGAACGTCCTCGTAAAATCTTAGTAATGGTACAAGCTGGCAAACCTGTTGATGCAGTTATTCAACAGCTCAAACCATTACTTGAAGAAGGAGACATCATTATTGATGGTGGTAACTCTTGGTTTGAAGATACGGAAAGACGCACCCAGGAATTAGAAACCACCGGTTTACGCTACATTGGTATGGGTGTAAGTGGTGGTGAGGAGGGAGCACTGAATGGTCCCTCCCTCATGCCAGGTGGTACAAAAAGTTCTTATGAGTATCTCTCCCCAATTTTTAACAGAATCGCTGCACAAGTTGATGATGGTCCCTGTGTGACTTATATTGGACCCGGTGGTTCTGGTCACTATGTGAAAATGGTTCATAATGGAATTGAGTATGGCGACATGCAATTAATTGCAGAGGCTTATGATTTACTCAAGAACGTTGGTGGACTAGATGCTACCCAACTGCATGAGGTATTTACAGAGTGGAATCAAACAGACGAGCTGAACTCATTTTTGATTGAGATTACAGCCAATATTTTCCCCTATATTGATCCTGGGACTAAACAACCCTTGGTAGATTTAATTGTCGATGCTGCAGGGCAAAAAGGTACTGGTCGTTGGACTGTGCAAACTGCTTTGGAATTAGGGGTTGCTATTCCTACAATTACTGCTGCGGTCAATTCTCGAATTATTTCCTCTATTAGGGAAGAGAGAATTGCCGCATCTAAACAATTAACAGGTCCTGCTCCCACTCAATTTGAAGATACGAGAACCTTTGTGAACATGGTGCAGGATGCACTTTATTGTTCTAAAATTTGTTCTTATGCTCAGGGTATGGCATTAATTTCCAGTGCTTCTAAAACCTATAATTGGGATCTGAATTTGGGTGAAATGGCTCGAATTTGGAAAGGTGGTTGTATTATTCGTGCTGGTTTCTTGAATAAGATTAAGAAAGCATTTGACGAAAATCCCGCTTTACCTAACTTGTTGTTAGCACCTGAATTTAAGCAAACAATTCTGGATAGACAGTCTGCATGGCGGGAAATTATTGTCACAGCTGCTAAGACGGGTATTCCTGTTCCTGCTTTTAGTGCTTCTCTGGATTATTTTGATAGCTACCGTCGGGAAAAATTACCTCAAAATTTAACCCAAGCTCAACGGGATTATTTTGGCGCTCATACTTACAAACGGGTTGATATAGAAGGAACTTTCCATACTGAGTGGGTTCCTATTGCTGAAGCTAAGAAGTAATTCTTAGGAAGTTGACTTTGATTTTGAGCATTTCTAAAGTTTTTTGGGCGGGGAAACCCCGCCTTTTTATAATATTAACCATTATCTAGGAACTTAGATTTGATTTCTGCTAGTTCTTGATCTATAATATCTGGAACATGGGGATAATTTTTAGATGTGGGCGCTTGTGGTTTTGGTGGACTAATTATAGTGGTGGGAATATTTACAGTATTTTTGATAAAAATAGGGCTAGTTGTTGAAGTGGAGTGTAATTTTAAGTCTTCTATTACATCTGTAACAGTTTGATAGCGTTGACTGGGAATCGTAGCTATCATTTTATCTATTATTTGCCCTAAATCATCAGTTATCGGGGTTTTTAAAAACTTTCTCCATATCCATGTAGCTTCATGACTATAATAACAGTCAAAAGGCGATCGCCCGGTTAACAGGTTAATACAGGTCACGCCCAGTCCATAAATGTCGCTGGCAAATATTGCTTTTCCGCGCATTTGTTCTGGCGCGACATATTCAGGAGTGCCAATGCTTGTTACCGTGCGATTTCCGGTTTCTCCTGTGGTTGATTTTGCTGCTCCAAAATCAACTATAACTAGTTTATTATCACTAGTGCGACGAATAATATTTTCTGGTTTAATATCTCGATGAATTACCTGGTGCCGATGGCAAAATTGCAGAACTGGTAATAAATCAATGAGTAATTGTCGAATTTTGTCTTCTGTAAATGCACCATTTTGAACTAGTTCCTGTCCTAAATTCAAACCGTTAATAAATTCCTGAACTAAGTATTGTCTATCTTCCTGAGTACAATAAGCCAACAGTTCTGGGATTTGAGGATGTGTTCCTAGTTCATCTAAGCGAATAGCCTCCTGATTAAATAGTTGTATTGCTTTTTGAAGTGTATCATTTCCTGATGATTGAGTATAGAACTGTTTAATTACGCAAAATGGTTTTGAGGGTTTGTCTTCATCCACTGCTAAAAAAGTTCTACCAAATCCTCCTTTTCCAATGAGTTTAATTGAGCGATAGCGCTCTTTTAGAAGTAGATTGGCACCACAATTTAGGCAAAAATTAACACCTTCTGGGTTTGTAGGTTGATCACAGTGGGGATTGAAACAGTAATTCATGTTTAATCTTTAAGGATTTAAATGATCTTAAATTTTAAAGAGTTTGGATTATCTACCAGATGTGGATGACAGATTCGATCAATTTATGATGTGGTATATACTATTCCAATTAACAGCGAAACATTGTAAAGCAACCACTTTAGAAGATGCGATCGCTATTGTTTATCTTCTTCTGGGTATGTCATAAACCATAAAATCATGAGCCATAATGGTATTAGGAAAAATTGCACGAGCTTCTTTAAGTAAATCTTTTAACTCAATGTCATTCCCCGGAGTATATCTGGGACTAAAATGGGTCATAATCAGTTGATTTACTCCAGCCACATAAGCTGTTTGTGCTGCCATTGTACTGGTAGAGTGTAATCTTTGAAAAGCCATTTCTGCATCTTGATGAGCAAAAGTAGCTTCGTGAATCAACACATCCGCATCCTTGGCCAATTTAACAGCCCCATCACAATAAACAGTATCTGTACAATAGACAAATTTACGTCCAATTTCTGTTGGACCACATAATTCCTTACCATTAATGATTCGACCATCTTCCAATTTGACAATTTCCCCCCGTTTAAGTTTTCCATAAATTGGTCCGGAAGGTATTTGTAGGGCTTTGGCTTGTTCTACATCAAATCGTCCAGATCTGTTTTTTTCCGTTACACGATAACCAAAAGCAGTAATGCGGTGATGGAGCATTCCACAGGTAACAGTAAATTCCTCATCTTCGTAAATCACACCAGGTTGAACAGTATGAACCTTAATAGGATAGGAAAAATGAGTGTGGGAGTAACGTGAAGCACCTTGCAGGTACTCATTTAATCCAGCAGGTCCATAGATATCAACCCGTTCCACATTACCAGCTAAACCACAACTAGCTAAAAGTCCCATCAAGCCAAAAATGTGATCACCATGGAGATGGGTGATAAAAATGCGTGACAGTTGACTAATTTTCAGGTCACTGCGCAAAATTTGATGTTGTGTACCTTCACCACAGTCAAACAACCAGAGTTCTGCGCGTTGTGGTAGTCTTAGCGCCACACTGGAAACATTACGTGATCTTGTAGGTACACCAGAACTTGTGCCTAAAAATGTGATCTGCACAGTGTTTTTTAGCCTTCCTTTGAGTCAAAGTTCCACACTTAGCTATTATATTCACAATATAGCTAAGTTTGATGATTCTTGACCACAGAACTTATAGGCCAAGATAATTCACAAATAGTTCCTTGGGGATGTTGAGGAATTCTCTGAAATTTACCTTGAATTTGTTGAGCTAAATATTTGAACTGCTTTGTTCCTTCTCCTTCTTTACATGAGTTCACACCTAAACCATTATCGATAATACTGAGCGTGTACCAACCCATATATGAGAGGCCACTAACTTTAAGACAGGTTACTTCTGTTGCATATTTACCCACATTACATAGTGATTCTTCCAAGAAACGACAAATTCCGCGTTTATGTTCCAGGGTTAACCCAGTTTCATCCAGTGGGTCAAAACTGCGGACTTTTAATCTAATGGTTTGAAAACAGGAGAAATTTCGTTCCAGGGTATGGGTATAGACCTGATAGAGGATTTCTGGTAGGGGAGCTTCTAAATTAATGACTAGATTTTTATCTAGGTAGAGGTTAGCGTGTGGAGAGATGGTTTCTCGGTGCCAAAATTCATAGATTCCTCTGAGTTCTTGGTTTAATTTTTCCAGTTCTGTGGTTAATTCTGGAATTGTGGTTTTGATTAGTGTATCTGAAGAGAATTCTTGCTGATTGACTTGATTGACTATTCTTAAAATTTTATCTAGGGTTTGTAGGGGACCATTATGGATGGTTTCAAAGATAATTTCAATGATTGTTTGTCTGGATTTAACTTCTAATTTTAGGTTTTGACCTTTGTGCTGTAGTATTATCAATTCCAACAGATTAGCAATAATAATATAAACTGCCAAAATAGGAGAGTTTAAATAATCCCAATTTACTATTAGATAGGTAATACTGAGTAAATTAAAAATTCCCAAATAACCAAGAATCCGTTTTTGGTAAATGTTAGATAGATGGTTTGATAGATAGTTTAATATACAGATTGATATATGGTTTAATAAATGGTTGATTGGTAAAACCACCCTAATCTTTTTCCAAGGTTTAGACTGCATAATTTTAGCCCTTGATTATTCTTCGGTTTTCTCCCGCCCCACTTCCTATTATTAACTAATCAATCAATCCCTCCTCCCTAGCTTGTTTTTCCGTTTGAATACGAATATTTTTACCGACCTCTGGATAGATATTGAGAGCATCTTGTAACTTATTCCAATAATGACGTACCATTCGTTCAGAAACACACATTTCTTGAGCAATAGCTTTATCTTGTAATCCCCGCTCAAAGGCCAAATATAAAACTTTTAACCACTCTGGTTTTACCTCCATTCCCGAGTTAATTCCCTTAATATCCTTAGTGTGAGTTAGTCCTTGTAATGCCCAATCAACCCTGGTTAACATCTCCTGAATAGAAACACTTTTATTAGCAATGGTAAAACCTCCTTGATGACTGTCAATATTTAACCGAATTCGCACTAGGGTTTTGCTGTGGGCGCTTTGAACAACAATATTCAGATGGGGATGTTGTTTCATCAAGGTCTTTAGTAGTTGAATACCATTATCAGTGCGAGCAGTCATTCCTTGTCTTTCAGGTATGGAAAGATCCATAACTATGAGATCAGGTTGTCTATTAGTTACCTGGTCCACAGTTGTTTGCACATCTGTTGCAGTTATAAATTCAGCACTGGGATAGTTTTTACGCAAAATGTAAATCGTCCCGTTCAGAACCGATTCATGGTCATCAATGACTAATATCTTCAGCAGTTTATTAGTTTGATTAGTGGATTGAACGGTTAATTGATCAGGTAATAAATGTTGTATTTGATGTTGCATTATCAACATTAAAAAATGATGAACCTTTACCTAATAAATTGTATGGATTCTATTTAGTTGAGGATGAGGTACTTCACCCCTCATGGAGAAAATTCCTGAACTTTAGAGAAAGATTTAGAACCTATTCTGCTAGTCAGAAAGCTAAGATCTGAATTTCTATCCTGGCGATTTATCGGGATTTACCTCAATTCACCAGCAAAAAAACCAGGCTATTTTGTAGTTACTTTTGTAATTGACTATATGATAAAAACATTTACCAGAAATTAAAAATTCCCAGCTACTACTGAGATATTTTAATTCCGGTAAACCAGAATAAAATAACAAAGTAGAAATATCGGGGTAAATAATTTCCAGAGTTAGTTCCCGAATATTTTTCCGGTCTTTCAAATTTATATAAATTGATAGAGGATCGGAAAAAGTTGGTACAGTTATAGACATTAATTCCTGAAGAGTTCTTAAAGTCAGCAGACTAAATTGTGCTGACTCCTTCCTCCAATAACTGGGCATGTCAAAATCAACTGATATGTGAGGATGAGCAAGAAAACAAGAATCTAGCAAACACTGAATGGATAAAGGTAGACTCTCTTCAATATAAATTGGAAACAGGCGATCGCTTAAATCAACTAGGGAGTGATGAAAGTTTTCCACCCTTTTAATATGTTCAGAAATTGAAGTATTAAATGATTGATTTGGTGATTCATTATGTGGTAAATAAGCACTGATTAGTTGAGAACTTACAGGATAAAAACCTGGCGATGGATAACCCATTACTTGGTTATTTAATAAATTACAGTGTTGAATTTTCAATGCTTCCAAACCGCGACGGATAGTAAAAGACTCCTGTAACAAATCATCTCGAATTTTTTCTGATTCCCCATATAGCTTTATAGATTGTTTATAAAACAACCAATTTAATGCTAGTTTGAACTTTTTGAGACCCATGATCTACACCGATTTTTTTAGTCTATTGCCTATTCCCCACCTGATAAAAATTACAAATCAGTAATTAACCTTGCTTTTCTGAACATAAATTCTAGAGCTGTTTCCTGTTTAGAAATAATATCAGCTTTCACCTCCATTCCCGATTGGAGATAACATTGATGTCGACCTTGACCAAATTGCAAACTTGCTGGTTTAACCATAGCTTCAAAATAACCCATCCTATTAGTAGTCGTTCCTGGATTATTAGGTTGATTGGTAATCACATCAGGAGAAATAGTTTGAACCACCCCATGGAGTGTTCCATAATCAGGATAGGGACAAGCACCAACCCGTAATTTAACTTGTTGACCTATATTGACCTTTTGTATTTCCTCAGTGGGAATTAAAGCTCTAATCAACAGTTCCGAACTATCAGGTACAATTTCTGCTACAGATTCGCTGGGACGGATCACCTGTCCGGGATTGCGTAAATTGAGTTTGAGAATAATACCATTACTCGTAGCTAAAATCATACTTTTACGCATCTGATTTTCTACCTGCTCTAATTCCTTAATAGATTGTTTAATTTGGGTTTCTAGTTGAACTCGACGCTCAATTAAAGCTTGTTTTTCCTTATTGAGACTAGCAATATTAGACACACCCCTAGCAGTTTCTTGAGCGATACGTTCCTGTGCTATCATCACTGCTGCTGGAGTTGGATTAATAGCAACTTGAGCTGATTGAACCTTAATTTTAGCCATTTCCAGAGATTTCCTCTCAGTATCCAGGATTGATTGTGTTTGCTGAACAGTCAAAGCTTTTTGTTCCAATTCCCGTCTACCCACAGCTCCAATTTGGGATAGTTCCTGATAGCGTTCCTTATCCATTTTGGCAAAATTCAGATCTGCTCGAGCTTTATCCAAAGAAGCTTTAGCCTTTTGCCAGTTAGCTTGAGCGGACAGAAATTCACCTTGGGTGCTAACCTGCTGTTGTTGATATTCCCTTTGGTTACGTAACAAATCCACCCTTGCGGAATTAATAGCATTTTGAGCAACTTGAGTTTCAGCCAAAATTTGCCGATCTAAAATACGGACTTGGGCATGAATTTGCAATATTTGTAAATTACCCTGTTGGATATTTTCTTGTAACTGACTTTTTTTGTATGAGCAAATCATCCGTATTTAAATAGGCAATTACATCACCTATTTTCACTGTTTGATTTGGTTTGACCAAAATACTTTTAATAGTTCCCTCTATTTCCGGTTGAACTACACGAATTTCTCCCATAGGACGAACCACAGCATCCGCTTTCACTGTGACATTATATTTAACCCAAGAAGCAAGAGCAATAGCAGTAGCAACAGTACCAACTAGGAATATTCCTGCTAAAGAAGTCCAACGACTAACAGGAGGGAGGAACTGGGGATTATCTACAGAAGATATAAATTTACGTCGATGAGTATAGAGCATATTGGGTAGATGAAGAGTAGTTGGGTAGAAGTTGGGAACGGTTCAGTTAGACCATAATGAATTCTTGGTGTTCCCCCCGTCTGAATTTCAATTCTTCCAAAGATCCTTGAGATTGGAGTTTTCCTCCATCCAATACAATAATCCAATCAGCGCGATTGATTACCTGGGGACGATGGGTAATTAAAATAGTAGTTTTTCCTTGACGGTGTTTAAATAACTGATCTAAAACCTGTGCTTCACTAACCGGGTCTAGTCCCCCCGTAGACTCATCCAAAATTAGAATTGGTGGATCTGTAACAATAGCTCTAGCTATAGCTAATCGTTGTCTTTGACCACCGGAAATATTGGCACCAAATTCACCCAATATAGTTTGATATTTTGCGGGTAATTTACTGATAAATTCATCAGCACCAGCAATTTCACAAGCTCGGACAATTTGCTCAAAACTAACATGAGGTGCGCCCAAACGGAAGTTTTCCACAATAGAACGACTCCAGAAATGGGGTTCTTGAGGAACTAGAATCACCTGTTGACGTAAAGATTCTAAAGACAAATCTTGTTGGTTATAGAGTCCGATGCGAATATTACCAGATTGGAGGGTATATAGCCCAGCAATTAATTTAGCCAGGGTACTTTTACCACATCCTGATTTACCAATCAAAGCCACAACTTGACCACCGGGAATAGTTAAGGAAAAATCTTCTAATAGGTCAAGTCTACCAGCATAATGGAAATTAATATTAGTGCAAGTGATTGTAGCATCACTGGGAATTTCAGCAAAAGGCTTTTTGCCATCATAGTCATTTTCTGAAGTGGTATCTATCACTTCTGTGAGTCTTTGAACTGCTGTTTTAGCGCGGGTAAATTCCTGGACAAAACTGATAACGGTCGTTATGAGACCCAGGAAATTAGCATTCATTGAATTAAAAGCCAGGAGTTGACCAATACTGAGATTTTCACTAGGATTAATAACTAAATGACCACCAAACCAAAGGAGGATAATACTACCAATGGAAGAGATAAAGCCAGAAAAGGTATTATTGATAATACCAATTTGCATACTGTTCAAAGTTAAATTAGCCAACTTGCCAAATCGAACTTGGAACTCTTCTAGGAATTGATTGCCAGCGGTAGTAGTTTTGAGAGTTAGAGCACCCTTGAAAGTTTCTACCAATACACCTTGGGTTTCCGCATCTTTAACCAGTAGTTCACGGGTTTTTTGCTGTAATTTAGGTTGAAACACTAAAGGAGTAATAGTCATAATCCCAGCAATTATCATAGCCACCAAAGTTAACTTCCAGCTATAAAAAGCCATCAGACCAAGAGAAATCAGAGCAATAAAAAATTTGCTAGGTAAACTGACAACTACTTGAGTAACCAACTGATTGATTTGCTTAATATCTTGGAGACGACTAGTAATTTCTCCACTGCGACGAGCTTCATAATAGGATAGAGGTAGATGCAAAATTTGTCTGCCAAATTCCATCACCAGTCCCAATTGGAGACGTTGGGCAAAATGGGCGATTAAATTAGATTGGACCCAAGATAAACTGCTAGAAATGAGGTTCATCACGACCACGGCAATGACCATGGTGGTGAGTAATTTGGTATCACCTCGTACTAGCACATCATCAGTCAGAATTTGTAATAAAAAGGGAGAAGCCAAAGATAACAGTCCCAATAATAAATTGAGAGGTAGAGCTTGGGCAAGAATTCCCCGAAAAGTCCACACCTGTTTAAAGAAACGCCAAAAGCCACCTATTTTATCTTCTTCTGTTTTTAAAAACTCTTCTGGACTAGGTTCTAGCAATAGCATTAACCAATCATTCCAACCCTCTATAAAGTCTTCTTCACAGAGGTAGCGTACCCCTACTCCTGGGTCAGAGATTATATACTTTTCCCCCTTTTTACCATAAAAAACCACCCAATGATTTCCGTGCCAGTGAATGATTGCCGGTAGGGGTGCTTCGTTTAATCTTTTGAGAATTTCTGGTGAAGTTCTAACTGTTGAAGCTTTAAAACCTAAGGTTTTAGCTCCTCTTTGTAGACCTAATAAAGTGGTACCGAATTGACCTGTACCTACAGCTTCTCTGGTGCGAGTCAAGGTGAAATTTTTGCCATAATATTTGGCGATCGCAGCCAAGCAAGCAGCGCCACAGTCTTCGATGCTGTGTTGGGAAATATGGGCGTATTTCATAATCTTTGAATGTTTATCATGTTTATGGGATCTAATCCTATTGTTTTGGATTAGTAAGATATAACAAGGGGGTATAGATTTTAGTGAGTAATTTTCATAATAGGGTTTTTAAAAACCTAGAGCATTAATGTACTATCGCAGTAAGAAGGTTGAGAAAATTATCCAATTTCCGAGTATATAACAAAAGAGTGAAATCCAAGAATGGTTCATTTCACTCTTTTGTGGGTTGTCATATCTCCTATTAATACCTAGAAATTGTGGGAGTTTTGCATTAAGGAGAGTGAGATATAGACAAGGGCCTTATTTTACGCACCAGGAAGTAAAGCTTCGTCAAGTGCCCAGATTAGCGTACCTACCCCAATGTAGGTAAGTAGTCCAATGAAGTTATAAGAACCTGGATTACCAGAAGGAGTAGGAGGAGTAGGAGGAGTAGGAGGAGTAGGAGGAGTAGGATTAGAGCCACCACTAAAGATGGCAGACTCTTCAACAGAAATTTGGGAGAACAATACGTTTTTTTCGATTACTTCCATGATACAATACTCCTTGATCTTGTGATTAAATTTGTTTTAAGCTGGAAGTTGATTGCTTCTTTGTAAGTTCGTCAACTGCTTGCTTGTTAATACGATATCCACAAACTAATAGCCAGATCATTGATATTTTTAACCAACTTAATTACCACCTTGAGGAAAAACAACTTCTCAAAAATACATATCTATAACTACTACAAATCCCCAACTCCACAGAGAAGTTGGGGATATATAGGAATCATAAACTATTGATAGAAAAATTCTGGGTCAAAAGGTAAAATCAATTTTTACACACCGGGAAGTAAAGCTTCGTCAAGTGCCCAGATTAGTGTACCTAATGTAGTGTAGGTAAGTAGTCCAATGAAGTTATAAGAGCCTCCTGAAGAAACAGCGGCATCTTCGACAGAAACTTGAGCGAATAATGCATTGTTTTCGATTACTTGCATGATACAGTACTCCTTGATCTTGTGATTAGATTTGTTTTAAGCTGGAAGTTGATTGCTTCTTTGTAAGTTCGTCAACTGCTTGCTTGTTAATACGATATCCACAAACTAATAGCCAGATCATTGATATTTTTAACCAACTTAATTACCACCTTGAGGAAAAACAACTTCTCAAAAATACATATCTATAACTACTACAAATCCCCAACTCCACAGAGAAGTTGGGGATATATAGGAATCATAAACTATTGATAGAAAAATTCTGGGTCAAAAGGTAAAATCAATTTTTACACACCAGGAAGTAAAGCTTCGTCAAGTGCCCAGATTAGTGTACCTAATGTAGTGTAGGTAAGTAGTCCAATGAAGTTATAAGAGCCTCCTGAAGAAACAGCGGCATCTTCGACAGAAACTTGAGCGAATAATGCATTGTTTTCGATTACTTGCATGATACAGTACTCCTTGATCTTTTGATTAGGTTTATTTTCAGCTAGAAGTTGATTGCCTATTTGTAAGTCCCTCAACTGCTTGCTTACTAATACAATAGATGGAATCAATAATAAGATCATTGATACTTTTAGTAGTTTTAATTGCCATATTTATGAGAAAATATTTCTTAAAAATACACACCTTTAAGCATAAAAAATTCCCAGACTTTTTGGAGAATCTGAGAACTTTTTTAGACAAAAAAACAAATTCTTTTTAAAAAAATAGACTCTGAGTCCTAAGTAGACATACCTCCAAACCGGGTATAGTTATTAAAATTAGGATATAGTAACCCCTCATCAAGTCCCCACAATATCAGAGCCAGCATAAAAAACGTAGCTAACCCAATAAAGTTATAAGAGCGTTGACCACCACTCACAATAGCAGACTCTTCACCATAAACTTCCGTAAATAGAGCATTATTTCCTGTTACTTGCATGATAGTATAAGTTATAATCTTTAGATTTGTTTTCAGCTAGAGGTTGATTCCTTCTTTGCAAGTTCCTCAACCGCTTGCTTGTTAATACAATATCCAGAAACCAATAGCCAGATCATTGATATTTCCAACCAACCTAATTACCACCTTGAGGAAAAACAACTTCTCAAAAATACATCTCTGCTCACAATAAATCCCCAACTTCCATAAAGAAATTGGGGACCTTATTTTTAAAAACTTCAGGTTGGCAATCTAATTTCTATCTTAGGAAAGGGTTTATAAGTAAAATTGAGTGTCAGGTAGGCGTTCTCGCAAACACCAATACCTGAAACCCAAATTCAATGACTTTTACTTAAAGATATCCGAGAATCCAATTTTCTAACTCTGATGGTAAATTCTGAAAGAAATTTAGCACGTCATTAGGCACATTAACTATTTCCAACAGACTACCACCATTAATACTAACTGATTCTCTATCAAAAACCTGGGTGAATAGCACGTTATTGTCGATTAAATTCATAGATCAACTATCCTTAATCTCAATTGAACGGTCACACCCTGATTCAAGCAATTAGGTTCCTAGAACCCTAATTGGTAACTCATACAATATACATAAACCAATAACCACATCATTAGTCTTTTCAGCCAACTTAATTGCTACTTCTAGACCGGGGGATTTCCTAAAAATTCCTGGAGTTGTATGAAAACACGCCTATACGAATACAGTAAATATATAAATGTAACCTAGATTGGGTTTTAAAGCTAGGGTGAGTCAGAAATTCCTATATTTTCATTTATGCTTGACAAGTCGAAAAGATTTACAAATTTTATTAATTATTTTCTATAAACCCCTTGCATATCTGTTCAATTAGTTTTATACTTAAAAGTAAGGTGATCGGGCGGTTCGGCCAAGAATTCCAGATCACCTTACACCCCTTTACTCAGAGGTAATCAAATTATGGCACAGACTAGAAATTTTATTGGCAATGTTAACTTACACTACAGTAGTTGACTCTACAGTAGTTCCAGAAAGCGATCGCATTTCGATCTGAGACAGGGAATGAATTCCCTGTCTGAAACCAAAATTCTTTTAATTAATTTTAATTATTTTGGCCCCTTAAATTCTGAGCGACTAAATAAACCTTTGTCCACTCACCTATCACCTTATGGGTCTTCAACTGTAATTTCTCCCCTATTCCTGCTAAAGAATCCCCCGCTTTCCTTCTATCAAGAATCTCCTTACCTAGGGGACTTATCTTCTCCCCTAACTGCTCCCATTGTTTTGGCGTTAGACCTAACCCATCTTCCTTCAAAGAGGTTGATAACCAATTCTCTACCAACTCCGGTTTATCCTTGATGGCAAAAACCTTAACAGCATGGTAACTAATTTTCTCCCTTAATCTGTATAACTCCCTAATTGGCTGATTCAGCTTTTTAGCAATTTCCTCTTGACTCTTACCCTCTAAATATAAGCTCAACCACTCCACCGCTGTTTGTCCTAGCTTCTCCAATAGGTATTCCTCGAATTTCTCTCGCACTTCCTGACGTAACAATTGTTGCTCTTCTACCTTTTGCGCTTCCTGATATTGGGCGATCGCTTCGTCATCTAAAAGATTTAAGCTGCTTTCCGTATCTTCTGTTAATATTTCGTCAGAAACCAGTCTAATTACGTCCTTACCAGGAATTTGAGTCAACCCCCCTCGCTGAATTCGGCGTAAATAATTGACAAACCGATGTGTCAATAAAGGCTGATTACGCACAGGTCGCAAACAGTATTCTTCCAAGCTGGCAAATAGTAACATGTCTCGCAACCTTCTATCCCTAGTTGCATCAGCAATTAGACTCATTTGCTGCTGCATATAAGAATCACTTTGCAGCATTTCCTGAATTATCTCTTGCAGTACATCTATCACACCACGCTGGCGATCGCGACTCAAAGAAATCCAGGTTTGAATTTTATTTCTAATCGTTGTGACACTGGCCAAACGAACCATCAAATTACGATAGGCCTGTTCTCTTCCCACACCTAGATATCGCTGTCGTAGAACTCGCCAGCGATATTCCATAGCCTTTTGAGCAATCTCCAATTCTTTGGGTGTTAACCCTGCAAATCTAGTTAAGTCCGACCCCAAAAGCCAAAGCATAATACTATTTCTAGCGTCATCACTGTTTTCAGGAGACTCAGCAGCGAGTAGTTTCTGCCAATATTCTGCTATATTTGCTGCACTTAGTTCCATGGTAAATCGCCTAAAATATTTGCTGCACCATTTAAGTCGGCATTAACAAAAATCATTTTTATTCCAAAAAGATAGGTTTAAGATAGTTAACAAGAACTATCTACCACTGGAGGAGCGGACGATGGGGTTTTCCACCGAATCTCGATATTGCTGGACTTGATCCGTGTAAGCAATAGGTAAGACAGCTTCTACGTTTTCATGGGGACGGGGGATAATTACCCAGGATTCTAGAGTACCACCATAGACATTTTGTGCTGCTTCCACACCAGCGGCCATGGCGGTTTTCACCTCAGAAACATCACCACGAATATTGATTGTAAAGCGGGCGCTACCAACTCGGATATAACCGACCAAAGTTACCCTTCCAGCTTTAACCATAGCATCTGCTGCGGCTAAAACTGCGGGAAAACCCTTTGTTTCTAAAGATCCAACGGCCTGTAGGGACATTACTAATCTCCTGTATAAATAAAATTACCGGTACAAGTTAAAAAATAGCGAAAAGGTTCAGACTCAGAAGTGAAATGGATAGGTAGAATTGTTTCCACATTTTCCGGTGGATTGGGAACTATGTAATGAGTAATTACCTGACCACCATAAACAGTTTCTTCGGAAGCTATTCCAGCTGCAACAGCGGTTTTCACCTCTGCTACCTGTCCTCTAACAGCAACCAATAACCTTCCACTTTCTGCAATGCCATAGTATACGATTGTGACAGCAGCAGACTTAACCATAGCATCTGCTGCGGCCAAAACTGCGGGAAAACCTAAAGTTTCGATAACGCCAACTGCCATTGGCATGGCTTAACTCTCCTGAATTTCTGTATCAGTGATATTTATTGTAGGGGATTTGGTAACATGTAATGATGATCTGGCAAAATTTTGATATTTGGGCTTATCACCCAAACTCTAAAGCCAGCTTCTATGTTCTGCTTGTAAATGTCTACCCACTTCTGCCTAAAACCGAACAGGAGTGTCCAAAAATGTCCAAAAATCAGCCGCCAGGTTCTCAAACCAATTTTTTGCCGTCAGCTGTTGAACAACTCTCGGAACCAACTTCTGTAGCTTTAGCTCAAAGTATCCAAATTGAGGAGATGATTACTCCTTTAAGTCCCCAACCAATTAGGACCAGCTATGTCCTCCAGGGTAGTGGGAACACGCCCATATTATTAATTCATGGTTTTGACAGTTCGGTTTTGGAGTTTCGCCGACTTTTGCCCTTGTTAGCTCTTACCCATCCAACCTGGGCAGTGGATTTACTGGGGTTTGGCTTTACCGAAAGACAACGGGATATTGGCTATAGTCCTGCTGCGATTAAAACCCATCTGTATCATTTTTGGAAAACCCTTATTGGTCAACCTGTGATTTTGCTAGGAGCTTCTATGGGGGGTGCAGCAGCTATCGATTTTGCCCTTACCTATCCTGAACTGGTACAAAAGTTAATATTGATTGATAGTGCTGGTTTAAAAGGGGGTTCGGCCCTAAGTAAATTGATGTTCCCCCAATTATACTCATTAGCAGCAGAGTTTTTGCGTAATTCCCAAGTGCGCGATCGCATTTGTCGCTCTGCTTACAAAAATCCCAGTTTAATTAATGATGACACCTTATGTTGTCGTGACCTGCACATAGAAATGGCAAATTGGAAGGAATCATTAATTACCTTTACCCAAAGTGGTGGTTATCAAGCCTTTAAATTACAGCAGTTAGGGAAAATTGGGCAACCGACCCTAATTTTATGGGGAGACAGTGATAGAATACTAGGGACAAAGGATGGAGAGAAATTTAGACAAGCAATTCCCCAAAGTCAATTAATTTGGATTCCTGATTGTGGTCACATTCCCCACGTGGAAAAGCCAGAAATTACGGCACACCACATTTTAGATTTTACCAGTAAAATATTGTGATATAATGGGGATATCAGTAGAACAAACTATTGCACATCCGTGACATCATCCGTATTTGAGTCCGAACGTCTATTATTTACCCCAGCTCAACCCACCACTAATCCTATCCCTGTGATTTTTGCTTTCCCCAACGAATACACTGTGGGTATCACTAGTCTTGGTTATCAGGTGGTGTGGGCAACTTTAGCGATGCGCAATGATCTACAAGTAAGTCGCTTATTTACCGATGTGCAAGAACCTCTTCCTAGACAAGCAGAAATTATTGGTTTTTCCATGTCCTGGGAATTGGATTATGTGAACATCTTGCAAATTTTAGAGTCTTTGCAAATTCCTGTGCGTGCAAGTCATCGGGGTTTGGAACATCCGCTGGTTTTTGGTGGTGGGCCGGTTTTAACAGCTAATCCCGAACCCTTTGCTGATTTTTTTGATGTGGTGCTATTGGGTGATGGAGAGACTTTATTAGAGAGTTTTATTGATTGTTATAAGCAGGTTAGACAAGCTCCTAAAAGTGTTCAACTTAGAACCTTAGCTCAAGTACCGGGAATCTATATTCCCAGTTTATATGATGTTGAATATTTGGGCAAAGATGGGGAAATAAAGGCTATTTACCCTCTCGAGGTTGATATTCCTCCCGTTGTTCACAAGCAGACCTATAGAGGAAACAAGCTCTCGGTTTCGACAGTGGTGACAGAAAAAGCAGCATGGGAAAATATTTTCATGGTGGAGGTAGTACGCAGTTGTCCGGAAATGTGTCGGTTTTGTTTAGCCAGTTATTTAACTTTGCCCTTTAGAACCGCCAGTTTGGAAGGTTCTTTAATTCCTGCTATTGAACAGGGTTTAAAAATTACTAATCGTCTGGGTTTACTGGGCGCATCTGTAACTCAACATCCAGAATTTTCTAACCTTTTGGATTATATTAGTCAACCTCAATATGATAATGTGCGATTGAGTGTTGCTTCTGTAAGAACCAATACGGTTACCCAAAAGTTAGCTCATACTTTAGCAAAAAGAGATTGCCATTCTTTGACCATTGCTGTAGAAAGTGGTTCGGAAAAACTCCGCCAGATTATTAATAAAAAATTAGATAATCAAGAAATTATCCAAGCTGCTATTAATGCTAAAGCTGGGGGTTTATCAGCGTTAAAATTATATAGCATGGTAGGTGTTCCCGGTGAGGAACCTGAAGATTTAGATGCTACGGTGACTATGATGACAGATATAAAAAAGGCTACTCCCGGATTACGATTAACTCTAGGATGTAGCACCTTTGTTCCTAAATCCCATACTCCGTTTCAATGGTTTGGAGTTAACAAGAGTGCAGAAAAGAAGTTACAGTTTTTACAAAAACAACTAAAACCCCAAGGTATAGATTTTCGTCCCGAAAGTTATAATTGGTCCGTGATTCAGTCTTTGTTATCTAGAGGAGACCGTCGTCTTTCTTATTTGTTAGAACTAACTCGTAATTTTGGTGATTCTTTAGGAAGTTATAAACGAGCATTTAAGGAATTAAAAGGTAAAATTCCCGATTTAGACTTTTACGTTCATAGTCACTGGTCACCTCAGCAAATTCTTCCCTGGAATCACCTACAAGGACCATTACCACCATCTACGCTAATTAAACATTTAGAAATAGCAACTAGTGATTTTCGTTCTCTTTCCCCACTTAAAGTCAACAGGTAGAAAAAATTCAATTTAGGTTTTATTCATGTTACACTTTTCTCATTCTTCAATTATCAATGCACCAGTCCAAGTAGTTTGGGAATTCCATGAGAGACAGGATGTTTTAAAGCTCCTGACTCCTCCTTGGCAACCTGTGCAAGTGTTACGTCGGGAGGGAGGACTCAATAAAGGTGCTATCACGGAATTTAGATTATTGATGGGGGTAGTACCTCTGACCTGGTTAGCGCGTCATACTGAATGTGAGAAATATCAACTGTTTACTGATGAACAGGTGTCAGGACCTTTTGATTTATGGGTACATCGTCATGAGTTTATAGAAGAAAATGGTCAAACAAGATTAAGTGATAATATTAAATATTCTCTCCCTGGTGCTGAAACACTAGAATTAGTAGGTGGGTGGTTGGTTCAACTGCAATTGGAAGCAATGTTTCGCTACCGTCATTTTATTACTAAACGGGAATGTGAGGTTCGGTGAAAAGTACAGGTATTTCTCGGTATTACAAATAAGCACTTACCAAACTATAACTAATAGTAGCAAGTACCAGTAAGGTCATCACCACATAAGTAAATTTTCTTTGGAACATAAAAACTAAAAAGGAAATAACCACGCGTAAAATAGGTACAGAAATCAAGATTAGAAGTCCTAGTTGAATTATTCCCCTTCCACTACCAGCAAAAATGGTAGTTATGACACCACTAGGTGAACAAAACTGGGGTGGTGTGCCCCTGAATATGTGATAATCAGCAGGTTCCAAACCATGACGGATTAGGTACAATATTCCTCCCATAAACACAACAGTACTGGCAATTAACACCCCATGCTTGAGTAAATTACTGAGGATATCTTCTAGTTCTTGTTCATCTTGCGATTTACTAAGTTTTTGAAAACTAGTAATCTCTCCATTAGTATTAGCGTAATTGCTGTTAAAGTCAGTAGTATTATTGCGACTAAGCTGTTGTTGTTCTAATTGTTGAATGTCAGAATCAATTTCTTCTGGAATCAGAACCAGTCCCATTAATTCGATTTCTATTTCCGCTGATGAAGTCCATCTAAAACCAGAATTTAATTTATACATGTTATTAAACTCCCCCTGTTAAACCGTTATAGACCATTTTTAGTGCCATCACTATTAAGATGATACTGAAGATAATTCTGATGGTTTGGGTTTTAGCACCAATTAAAATTCTGGCTCCCAAAAATGCACCAGGTAAAACTCCTAACATGACTGGCATAGACAAGCCAGGATCTATATATCCCCTACTCAAATATACGCCAGCCGATGTTGCCGCTGTTACACCAATCATAAAGTTGCTGGTTGTAGTAGAAACTTTAAAGGGTAGACGCATTACTTGGTCCATTGCTAAAACCTTAAACGCTCCAGAACCAATACCTAATAAACCAGACAGAATTCCTGCCAATAACATAATGCTAAAACCAGCAGGTAAGCAGTTAACATAGTAAGGTATTACACCATCGCTAATGGGGTAAGTACCATTTAATTCTAAGTATTCAGCTAGGGTATCTGGTGTCGCAACTTCTTGATATTCCGATTTTGGACTTTGGGACAAATATGCTGAATAAATTAGGACAAATGCCAAAATGATGGTTAAGAATTTAACAGAAATAAAGGTAGCCATCAGGGCACCAATGATTGCGCCAGTGGTGGTAGCAACTTCCAAAAACATTCCTAATCTAATGTTAGTAAATCCTTTTTTAATGTATGTAGATGCCGATCCCAAAGATGTAGCAATAACTGAAACCAGAGAAGCACCTATAGCGTAACGAATATCAACACCAAATACGGAGGTTAATAGGGGACTATAATAATCCCCCCTCCTAACCCCGTTAAGGATCCTACTAAACCAGCAGTAAAAGATCCAATCCAAATTAATAAGGAAAACGCTAGTACACTCAATTTTTCCTCCACTATTTATAACTTATGTAAGTTAATTGGGTAAGTTAACCGGACTAAAACTATTGAAAACTATAAATCTTGAAAAAATAAAGACACCTTATCCAATCAGAATATATGGTTGTCGGTGTAATTACTATCAAGGGTTTAGCAAATATTTATGAGATATCAGCTATACCTCTGTATCAGGCATCTTACATTATTTGTTTTGCTCGCGCAAGGTTTTTCAGGTTTTTTTAAAAATTTTATTGAGTAGTCATTAAGGTGCTAAATCATGTCGGAGTTTGCGGGAATTAATTCTCAAATTACGTTCAGCTCCTTACTCTTTTCTGCTTGGTATTCTCGGTGTGACTACTTTAATCCTCCTGTTTTACGTCTATTTTTTATCGATTTGTTATCCAGGTTTAATCATTACATTCAACCAATAAACAATCACCTAAAAGAGTTGTTTATATTTCCACTCAAATGACAAAAAACATTGTCCTGTAAATTCTTATTGGGGATGACGATAATAGCATTCGCACCTGATCCAAAGAAATAACCCAAAAATAACATTTGCCAGGTATTGACACTTGACTTTTAACCCTACTATAATTAAATACGGTAATCCGATCGAGTTTTAGGAATTTACTATGGCTTCAAACCCAGATGTATGTTAAGCTAATATACTCAGTCTTGTAGTTTGCCAGTTGAAATAACTGAAATAATTAATTAAGGGTTTCCAGGGTGGTCCTGGGTTGATGAGGAAGAAATATGGATAACTTGTTGCTACTACCGGTTTTGAGCTTTTTTATTGGCACTATTGTTGGTTTAACAGGAATAGGTGGTGCATCTTTGATCACTCCTATGTTGATCTTTATTTTTCAAGTTCCACCATCCATTGCGATCAGTTCAGATGTTGTAGCTGCTACATTAATGAAAGTAGTGGGTGGGATTAAGCATTGGCAACAGAAAACCCTGGACACAGAAATAGTCAAATGGTTAGCCATGGGTAGTGTTTCCGGTTCACTGATAGGTGTGGGGGTTTTACATCAACTTAGAACTAATGGGTATCAGATAGATGGTATATTATTAAAGTCACTAGGAATAATGATTTTAATAGTAACACTAGCAGCTTTGACGCAAATGCTACTAGTGACATTCTTCCCCCAATTGAATTTACCTGATCCACCAGGATTAAATCTCAAAACTCATCAAGGTCGTTTTTTGACCTTGTTAGTCGGGGCAATTTTGGGCTTTTGCGTCGGTATGACTAGTGTTTCATCTGGTTCTATGTTCGCATTGGTATTGGTTACTTTGTTTAGCTTAGATGCTCAAAAGTTAGTAGGCACAGATATTACCCAAGCAGCAATCCTATTAATATTTACCTCCTTGGGTCACTTGACCTTGGGAACGGTGGATTGGAGTTTAGTATTGCCAATATGGTTAGGTTCAGTCCCAGGGGTAATAGTGGGTTCAAAACTCTGCCAAATCACTCCACAACGTCCCCTCAAACTAGTTATCTATAGTATTCTAGTTATGGTTAGCTGGAGGTTAGTAGTTTAATTGTGGTTAGTATTTCCCCGGGGAATAGCAGCAATTAGTTTCCGTGTATATTCTTCCTTTGGATGACGATAAATATTTTCAGACGTACCAACTTCCACAATCCTACCTTCATTCATCACCAAAATGCGATCGCTCATAAATTTGACCACACTTAAATCATGGGAAATGAAAATATAAGTTAATTGAAATTCCTGTTGTAATTCCTTCAATAGATTTAACACCTGAGCTTGAACGGAGACATCAAGAGCGGAAACCGACTCATCGCAAATAATAAATTTAGGATTTAGTGCCAAAGACCGGGCTATACAAATACGCTGACGTTGACCACCAGAAAATTGATGGGGATAGCGATTCATATCATCTGCACTTAATCCCACTCGTTCTAAAAGTTGGACAACAATCTCCTGGCGCTGTTGTTTAGTTTTCCCCACGGAATGAATTAACAATGGTTCCATAATTGCTGCACCAATTTTGATTCTTGGGTCGAGGGAACTAAAAGGGTTTTGAAAAATTATTTGCATCTGTTTTCTCAGGGTCTGTAATTGAGTTCCTGAAAAATTAGTGATGTTTTCTCCTTCAAATATAATTTTTCCCGCCATGGGTTGAATTAATCTGATCAAGGTTCTACCCAAGGTAGTTTTACCACAACCCGATTCTCCCACTAAACCTAAAGTTTCTCCTGGATAGACATCAAAGGAAACACCATTCACAGCTATATGATATCGTTTATTACCGCCCAACAAACCGCGAACAGGAAAACCTACCTTGAGATTATGAATTTGTAAAAGTGGGGATTTTCTGGTTAAATCATCTATTCGTGTTTCAATTTCTGCTGGGGTAATTTCTCGAGGGATATTCGGTTCTTTTGATTTAATAATCAGTTCTCCATTGGGGTATCTTTGTACTATCATATAGTCGGAAACTGTCAGCAATTTTTGTGGTCGCTGGTTAAGAGTGGGACGACAAGCTACTAAACCCTTAGTATATGGGTGCTGGGGATGGGTGAAAATTTGTGATGCCAAACCACACTCAACAATTTTACCCTTATACATCACTGCTACTTGATCGGCAATTTCAGCAACTAGTCCTAAATCATGACTGATGAAAATCATAGCCATATTACGACTTTTTTGGAGTTCTCTCATCAGTTCCATAATCGTCGCTTGAACTGTCACATCTAAAGCAGTTGTCGGTTCATCAGCAATTAACAAAGATGGATTACAACAAATAGCCATGGCAATCATAACCCTTTGCAACTGACCTCCTGATAACTCATGGGGGTAGCGTTCTAGCATTGCCATTTTATACTCTTTCACTAGTTGTGCTAATTGATAATCACTAGGTAGTGGCGTTTTGAGATGGGTTTGATGCCAGTTTTCTAAATACTGCTGTTTAATGTTTTCATCCTTGGGTAATAGCTTTACTTCCTGTAATCGGGCGATCGCGATTCTTTTAGCTTCAGCTAGGGTGACATTTTGATGGCGCTCAATTGCTTCTGTTAACTGAAAACCAATGTTATAAACCGGATTGAGGGAAGTCATTGGTTCTTGAAAAATCATTGCCATATCCCCACCACGGTAAAGCTGGATTTCCCGTGAGGGTAGAGCTAATAAATCTAGGGGTTGGGCATTTTTTTGATTGCGGAATAAAATTTGTCCTCCAGTTACCTGACCAGGGTATGGCAATAAACCCATAATTGTCAGAGCTGTGACTGATTTACCACTACCAGACTCACCAACTATTCCCAGGGTTTGACCTTGGGGTAGATCAAAACTAATGCCATTAATAGCTTGTACCTGGGCACCATCCCCAGAAAATTCTACTTGTAAATTGTGAACTTCTAGACAATTCCTATGGTGCATTTTCCCAAAATCCCCCCCAAAGATTGATAATAGTGTTTAAAAAATATATAATCGGGTTTATCATATTCTCACACAGGAAAGGTCAAGTATGGCATTATCAGTTGGTACAAAAGCACCTGCATTTACCACCAAGGATACAAACGGCAACACAGTGTCACTATCTGATTTTGCCGGTAAAACTGTAGTTCTATATTTTTATCCCAAAGATGACACTCCTGGATGCACCAAACAAGCTTGCAGTTTTCGGGATGCCCAAAGTGACTACCAAGGGAAAGATATAGTAGTTCTAGGAGTAAGTGCTGATGATGAGATTTCCCATCAAACATTCACCACTAAATATAATCTCAATTTTCCCCTATTAGCTGATACCGATAAAGCTTTAATAAAAGCTTACGATGTGGATGGCGGCGGTTATGCTAAACGCGTTACCTACATTATAAATCCAAATGGCGAGATTGCCCACGTTGACACTACGGTTAATACTTCCACTCATGCTAGCGATGTTTTAGCAGCTATTGGCATCTAAACCGTTCAGATTGGGCACGTTGACTTGTGCTGGCGTGCCCTATATTTAACTAGTATTTGTAGTAATACCTAACTGATGGGCAGAAGGAGAATCGAACTCCTATGACCGCAAGGTCGCCACATTTTGAGTGTGGTGCGTCTACCAGTTTCGCCATCCGCCCTTTTTCATCAACTTTCCTATTATAGCCTAGTTTTCTGTTTTGGCAATAGGCTAAACAAAATTTTTTTCTACCTAGGACTCAATGCTCCCTTAATACATATCCCACACCTCGCACTGTTTGAATCAAACGCTTTTGTCCATTTTCCTCGATTTTCAATCGTAAGTAGCGAATGTATACTTCAATCACATTGGACTCGCCAACAAAGTCATAACCCCAAACATTTTCCAAAATTTGTTCCCGGGTTAAAACTTCTCGGGGATGTTCCATAAAGAACTTTAATAGTTCAAATTCCTTCATTGTTAAATCAATGGCTTTATTGTTATAGATAGCGCGACGGGTACCAATATCTAGGACTAAATCTACAAAGCGTAACTGTTCACTACTGTCAATATCCGGTTTTAGATATAAACTAATCAGCTTGGAAAATTCCTCGGAACGGTAAGGCTTAAGAATGTAATCGTCTGCACCCGCTTCCAGGCAGGCCACACGATCATCCATCGCGTCCCTAGCCATTAATATTAGAACCGGCTTAGTATTGCCAGTGGCACGAAGGTTTTTACAAAAAGATAATCCAGACTCTCCTGGCAACATTCTATCTACAACTATTAAAGCCGGTTGTAAATCTCGACATTTATGCAAACCGCTATTAGCATCAGTAGCTATAATAGCCTCATATCCAGCCTCTTGAAGATCAAAGCCCAATTGACTGGCCAGAGTTTCATCAGGTTCAATCACCAGAACACGGGAGCCATGAGAAGGCATCATATTGATTTTTCCGATAAGGGTTTACAGCTCGATAATGATCAAAAGTTATGGCAACTCCACTGAACTGGGTTTAGCAATATGGGGTAGTCCCCAACCCAATTTCTCCCGTAAAATTCGGAAAAACTCTGGTGGTTGCAAGCGTATAAATCTAGCCTTGTATTCCGATCGCCGTAAATATACCCGATCCTCAGACAAAACAAAACACCCACCATTGCCATCAACGACCATCACCAACCGAGGGATGTTAACCGGGTAAATACTTACTGGTTCATGATCGGGAAACACTAAAGCTCTTGAAGCTAGAGAATGGGGACAAATGGGAACCAATTGCATTACGGGCACGCCCGGGGCAATCACCGGACCGCCAGCACTTAAGGAGTAGGCTGTCGAACCTGTGGGAGTAGAAACAATCACACCATCTGCGGCAATATCCACAGCTGCATGACGACCTATTTCAATTTCAAAATGGCACATCGAGGTTAGTGGTTCTCGATGCAGTACCATTTCATTTAAACAAAGAGCTTCCCACAGAACTGAGTCTCCCCTCCAGACTTGAACGTTCAGCATGGCTCGGTCTTCGATTTCATAGTGACCCTCTATCACCTGCTCCATAGCTGTGGGCAGCTGATTCAGATAGGTCTCCGTCAAAAATCCCATGTGACCTGTATTCACAGTTAACAATGGTACACCAGAGGGAGCAACTTGACGAGAAGCTGCTAAAACTGTCCCATCTCCACCTAATACCACTGCGAACCCCATATCTGAGTCAAATCCGGGAGGTGTAAGACCTGATATGGGCGTGTGGCGTACGGGACTATCAGGGTTAGAGTAGCCCAATATACCACCAATACTTGCTGTCATACACACATCCCAACCAGCGGCGGTCAGCTGGTCTTTGAGTTCGATAGCGACTCGAACCGCTATCGGTTTTACGTCATTGTAGATAATGCCTGCTTTTGGCACATTAAAACATCCAGGTTTGGGCGCTGCTTGATATTTAGTTATCCTGACACATTTTGGAATAATATAGTCACCGGTTGGGAATTTTATTGACTATTAACTTTTGTAGACTGCTTGAAAGGAGTTTTTTTGTCTTTTTTCTTTTTCTCTTTTGCTTTCTGGTAGTCTAACTCTTTTAGCTTTTTCATAATCCTGCTAAAGTACTCTTGTAAGTAAATTTCTACAGTAGTAGTTTGTTGTTTATCTAGTCCGAATACTGTGTATACTTCGTCCATAGAAGCATTTAGAGGTTTACCACTAGCTAGAACTTCCGAAAAAGCCAGTCTATCAGCCACATTCCACCCCCACTGAAAAAATCGCAGCAGGCCTTGAACACCCCGTAGCAGACCTAAGGGCATTCGTGTGATTTTGGCATCTTTTCCTGATAGTCGCTCACAAATATCAATTATTTCTTCTGCACTCCAAGCACGAGTCCCAACTAGAGGAAAGGTTTGTTTCTCAGTTTCTGGTACAGTCAGGGCCCGAATTGCAAACTTAGCAATATCTAGGGTATCCATATAAGCTACCGGTGAAGACTCACCAGTTACCCACACTGGCTGATTTTCTAAAATAGGAATGCCATATTGGCCAATCAGCCCTTGCATAAAACCAGCTAGTCTTAAAATTGTATAGTTTAAACCAGATTCAACTATGAACAACTCTGTACAACGCTTAATTTCCATCAGGGGAACATTGGGATATTTGTCAGCATCCAAAATTGAGAAGAAAATAAACCGCTCTATACCAGCAGACTTAGCAGCTTGAATTAATGCTACTTTACCTTCCCAGTCTACTTGTTTAATAGTTAATGAATCTGTGGCACGAGAAGTAGAAGCGTCTATTACCTGCGTTACACCTTCTAAAGCACCGACTAAGGTTTCTGGATAACACAAGTCCCCTTTTACCAGTTCAGCGCCCCACTCTTTCAGAAATGCTGCTTTTTTCAGACTTCTCACTAAACAGCGGACTTTGTAACCCTCATCTACAGCACGACGAACAACTTGTCTGCCAAGAGTGCCAGTAGCACCAACAACTAGTAATGTCATTATGGTCGTTATAAATTTTTATGTTTTGTGATAAAAATTTTAACAGAGTTCAGGTATGGAAATAAAACTTTACATTTTTCACATTTTTGTAGTTGGGATCCCCCACCCCCAGGTGGGGAGTTACCCATTTTTTTGAATCTATTCTCCTGCTCCCTGAATTTTCAGCAGTAGGGCACCGATAGCCCAACCAGCGAAAATCAGTCCGAAGGACAAAATGCCTGCATTTAAAATTTCCCCGCCCATTTGCTGTGATTCTCCTTGTTTTGAATTAGCGTATCTTGTTTGAAACATCTGGGAACGATCCCACAGACTGCCATTAAAAGTTTAACAAATTGTCGAGTCACCATGCCTAACTTCCACTAACTTTCAAAAAAAGTGGAGTTGCTGTTGACAAAACAAAAAAAATAAGTTAGTTTTTATATGGTGTGTGGTGTTATATGGTGCGTAAAAGTTCCACTCCACATAAAAGCCCACTCATCGGGATGTAGCGCAGCTTGGTAGCGCGCCTGCTTTGGGAGCAGGATGCCGCAGGTTCAAATCCTGTCATCCCGATTTTCTTAATAACCTCCATTTCTCTTTCCCAGGATCAATCAGGGTACCAGAACATCCCCTTAATCCCCTCCGGGTCTGAGATAAACCCCATAGTGCGGTAGAAGTCCACCACATGGGCGTCAGCAAAAAGAGTCACATTACTAATTCCCTCGTTTCTGAGTTTTTTGAGAACAAATTTCATCAATGCCTTACCCAAACCTTGATTTTGGAAGTCTGGATGAACTACCACATCCCAAATAGTGGCATTAAAAGCATGATCTGAGGTAGCACGAGCAAAACCAATTAACCGCTTTTTGCTCCCTCCTATTTGCCACATGGAGGCTACGAGGAAGCTATGGTCAATGGCTCTTTTCACTTTTCTTAGGGGACGACGCGACCAACCAACCGCATCACAGAGTTCTTCCAGTTCGTATAGATCAATATCTCGTTCAGTGCTGAAAGCAATGGTATCGTCACTGACGTTAGAATTACGCTTATCTCCCCGTGCATACTCATAAAATGTGCCGGTTTTAGTTGTTGCTACAGAGTTGGAATTAGTAAACCAAGTTTTCCAAAAACCCATGCCAATGCGGTTCGGGTAACACGAATAAGTTGTTAATATTTGACAGTGCGCACTAATCTAGGAAAACGCTTGCACCATTTAATCTCTGTTCAATAACCACAGGGGGTAAGTTGAATAGTAAGGAGGTTAAAAAGGGTGATCGTGATTCTGGATCAGATTTTTCACACACTTTTAACTTTAGCACTTCCAGTTCCAGATTTTATAGTTGGGTTATGGAACAGGTTAAAATAGTCTAGGAAACTTGACTGTAATTGATTTAACTTCCCCTATCAAACCCCGGGTATGGCAAAAATAGAAATACTTGGCGTTCCACACGCTTACGAATTAACAGTCCCTACCTCCCACCCTGACACTATAGTGTTTATCCACGGTTGGCTAAATAGTCGTAGCTATTGGCAACCGCTAATTTCCCGTCTTTCCGTTGATTTTCAGTGCCTGTCATACGATTTGCGTGGTTTTGGGGAATCTCAATGCCAATCCTATGATCAACCCCATAAATCTCATGAGCATTCTCCCTATTCCACTGGGGCCTATTCTCAGGACCTCATTGCCCTCCTGGAATTATTGAGTATTTCTAGAGTCTGGCTAATTGGTCATTCCTGGGGAGGTACAATTGCTTTAAGAACTGCACTCCAATGGCCAAACTTAGTTCAAGGTGTAATTTGTATTAATGCTGGTGGTGGAATTTACTTAAAAGAGGCCTTTGAGCGGTTCCGTGCCACCGGTCAAAAGTTTCTACAAATCCGACCTCGTTGGCTTTATCAACTCCCTTTAATTGATTTGTTTTTTACTAGAACTAATGTGGCACGTCCTTTGGATCGGCACTGGGCCCGTCAAAGAATTATGGATTTTATCATTGCTGATCCTCAATCAGCCATAGGGACACTTATGAGTTACACAACTGAAGAGGAAGTGAATAGTTTACCTCAGTTAGTTTCACAGATAAAACAGCCCGTTTACTTTTTAACCGGTGCTGATGATAAAGTGATCGAACCTAAGTATGTACGTCATTTGGCCAGCTTTCATTGGCTCTTTCAATATGTTGGCGATAATGTGATCGAAATTCCCAATTGTGGCCATCTGGCCATGCTAGAGCAACCGGATGCAGTTAGTAAACATATTATTTCAATTATTACTGGTTAAACTTTATATAAATCCATTACCTGAGTCACAGGTAGTCGGGAATGAACCCCTAAAGTCCAATTAGACCGGTGACCACGTGAGAGATGGTCAGATGCGGCACAAGCAATCATAGCAGCATTATCAGTACAGAATTTTAAGGGGGGGAAAAGAACCCGGAGATTATGCTCTCTAGCAGCAGCTTCTAAGTATTGTCTAAGCCCACTGTTAGCTGCCACACCACCACCTATAGCAATTGTTTTTATACCATAGTCGCAGGCACAGGCGATCGCCCTTTTAGTCAAGGCTTTAGCCAAAGTTGCTTGAAAGCTGGCGGCAATATCTGCTACAGGTATTGTCTCACCATCTTTTTGAAATTGTTGCACAAGCCTTAACACAGCTGTTTTTAGACCACTAAAACTAGAATTATAGGGGTGATAACCACCTTGGGGCAAAGAAATTTTGCCTTCTGGCAAAGAGAAAGCATGGGGATTGCCCATTTGTGCCAACTGGTCAATAATTGGACCACCGGGATAAGCTAAGCCCAATAAGCGAGCTACCTTATCAAAGGCCTCACCTGCAGCATCATCAACAGTTTGTCCCAAAGTTTCGTACTTACCGCAATCTTGAACATAAATCAAGCTTGTATGTCCACCGGAAACAAGTAAGCTAAGAAAGGGGGGATTCAAATCAGGTTCAGCCAAATAGGTAGCATAAATATGACCTTCTAGGTGGTGAACTCCCAAAAAAGGCTTTTTATGGACCATAGCCAAAGTTTTTCCAGCAGTGAGACCCACTAATAAAGCTCCCACCAGTCCAGGGGCACAAGTAGCAGCAACACCATCAATTTCTCCCCAGTCCATCAAACTGTCATCTAGGGCCTGTGCTATTACCTGATTAATTGTTTCTAAATGTTGTCTAGAAGCCACCTCTGGAACCACTCCACCATACCGCTGATGGAGAGGAATCTGGGAAGCTATGACACTGCTTTTCACGTAACGATTTTTAACGATAGCCACAGCAGTCTCATCACAACTGGTTTCGATAGCTAATATAGTTGTCATAAGTTGTTCTAGGTGTGAGAAAATGGGAATGGGAAATAGGTCCAATCCCCCAAGTCGTCAAATCTTACTTTTGGTTGCGAAGCTTTAACTTTTATTTACTTCAACTTTACTCGATTCCCCGCCAAGAGTATGATGACTTGCTAGTTATCCAAATCCCACACTGTACAGGCCGCTTCGTTTTGTACACAAAACTTACTTTTTTGTAACAAAGGGAAACAACTCCATGCGACGATTGTTTGCTTTGATTTTAGCGATTGGTCTCTGGTTCAATTTTGCCCCTCAGGCCCACGCCCTGGGTGCCAACCTTGTTCCTTGTAAAGACTCTCCCGCTTTTCAAGATCTGGCTCTAAATGCCCGTAATACCACTGCTGACCCCGAATCTGGGAAAAAGCGGTTTGAACGATATTCACAGGCTTTATGTGGTCCTGAGGGCTATCCCCACCTAATTGTTGACGGTCGTTTAGATCGTGCAGGGGACTTTTTAATTCCTAGTATTCTCTTCCTTTACATTGCTGGTTGGATTGGTTGGGTAGGCCGTGCTTATTTACAAGCAATCAAAAAAGAAGCTGATAGCGAGCAAAAAGAGATCCAAATTGATCTGGGTTTAGCACTACCCATTATCACCACTGGGTTTGCTTGGCCAGCAGCAGCGATTAAAGAATTTCTCTCTGGTGAATTAACTGCTAAGGACTCAGAAATTACCGTTTCTCCTCGCTAGTTCATCTGCTCCTATCCACTTGTTTTCGGAGACTAAATCCATGGCTGATAAAAGCGATCAATCATCCTACTTAATCAAGTTTATTTCCACAGCTCCCGTAGCAGCTACAATTTGGCTGACTATCACAGCGGGTATTCTCATCGAATTTAACCGCTTTTTCCCTGACCTACTGTTCCACCCCCTACCCTAGGCCAGCTAGACCGAAATATAGTCTTGATCGGTAAACAGTTTAGGAGAGTTAACCACATCTCAACCTATCCTTGACAACTGTTTACCGACCATAATGTTGAAGCAATATTGAGGCAATACAAAACATGGCACAAGCAGCAAATAAATCTAAAAATCTCCCCAGTGATCCCAGAAATCAGCAAACTGTAAGAGCAGCTGGTGGTAATCCCCAGGATGGAAACTTGGAAACCCCAGTTAACTCATCACCTTTGGTTAAGTGGTTTATTGGCAACTTACCTGCTTATAGACCAGGACTAACTCCTTTTAGACGGGGACTAGAAGTGGGCATGGCACATGGCTACTTACTTTTTGGTCCTTTTGATAAGTTAGGTCCCCTACGTGATTCTGCCAATGCCAATTTAGCTGGATTATTGGGCAGTGTGGGTTTAGTTATCATTCTTACCGCATGTCTGTCTCTGTATGCTAATAGCAATCCTGCTCCAGCGCTAGCGAGTGTAACGGTAACTAAAGTTCCAGGGGACGCATTTAATTCCAAGGAAAGTTGGAATAACTTCACCAGTGCGTTCTTAATTGGTGGTATTGGTGGTGCTGTAGTTGCTTTCTTTTTGACCCTGAACTCTGGAATTATTCAAGGTTTAATTGGTTAATTTCCATAATTTCTACGCCCCCACACCTGATTATGGTGTGGTGGTGAAGGAGAAAGTTATTATTTCATTCTGAAAAACTTGAAATAGTTTTTAAAAAATAGGTTTTAAAATAGTTTCCAGTTCATTTAACGTTGTAGAGAGGTCATCATTAACAATTTGAATATCAAATTCTGAAGCGGCTTTAATTTCTTCCTTAGCTCGGTTAAGACGACGAGTGATGGCTTCATCCGAATCTTGTCCTCTTGATCGGATGCGGTTTTCTAATTCTAGAAATGAAGGAGGCAAAATAAAAATGCTTAAAGCGTCAGGGTAAGAAGCTTTGATTTGTCTGGCCCCGGCCAATTCAATTTCTAAAATTACCGATCTTCCCAACTGAATTTGCTGGAGAACAGCAGCACGAGGGGTTCCATAATAATTACCAGCAAATTCTGCCCACTCCAAAAATTCCCCCTGAGCAACTAACTCTTGAAAACTGTTGGGGGTGATAAAGAAATAACTTTTGCCATCAATTTCTCCGGGACGAGGAGAGCGAGTAGTAGCAGAAACTGAATAATACAATTGGGG
Organism: Raphidiopsis brookii D9; assembly: GCA_000175855.1. GTDB lineage: Bacteria > Cyanobacteriota > Cyanobacteriia > Cyanobacteriales > Nostocaceae > Raphidiopsis > Raphidiopsis brookii. The sequence goes on along the minus strand of ACYB01000016.1, from coordinate 34,778 downwards.
ATGTTGTGCCAAAAGTTTTTGCATTAAAGTTCCCTTACCAACTCCACTAGGACCTGTTAGAACAATTAGCTTACCGGGGTGAGTATTAGCACTGGAAATAAGACGTAAAAATTGCATTGTCTAATTTGGAACTTATTATCAATTATCTCAATTATCAGCTGTGTGATGGTCACGGGAAAGAACAAAACGATTGGCCACTGTTTCTGGTTGAATTGCTGAGAGAATAACATGGCTAGAATCAGTGATAATTACCGCCCTAGTGCGACGACCATAGGTGGCGTCAACTAATTGTCCTCTATCTTTCGCATCGCCAATAATTCGCTTAATAGGTGCTGATTCGGGACTGACAATGGCAATTACCCGATTAGCAGAAACTATGTTGCCAAAACCAATGTTGATTAACTGAATGTCCATAAAAATAGGTGTCCAAGGCAAAAACCAAAGTTTTTGATAAACATATTCTCATGTTATACCCTAAATAATTGGAGTTAGAACCATTAAAGTTTTGATATATTGAGGTTTTTGGTCATAAATAATATGTTTTGGCTTTTTAGTCCCTAAAATGACCTAAAAACCCCTCCCAGGGTACATGCAAAAAATTGCCCACTCCATAAAATCGGATTTTGACATATATTACTTTATATCATCAAAGGTATCTTTCAAGACTGAACGTGCGGCTAGATGATTACGAGTAGATGTCAAGATTTCCGCTTCCCTGTTTAATCGAGCTTGGGTATCCTGTAATTCCAACAGTGCTTGTTGTTCATCGGCTACACCGTATAGGTTACTGGCTACCCAATAAGATAGCTCCCTTGGTAAATCTGGCAAATCTTCTGGCAATTCAATATCCCTGTCCGTTAATTTGGAAGATAGCCGAACTACATCACGCAACAGCTGCTCTACTTCCCCAGCTAAAGGTCTTAAATCTAAAGCTGGTGGATTTTCTTCCATCCACTCCACTAAACCTACACGATAGGGTTTTTCTCTCACATACTCAAGCACTCGAAATCTTTGTTGTCCTAAAGTTAAGATTTCCATTCTGCCATCTTCCAATCGCTGATAATGAATTATTTCCGCACAACACCCAACATTGGCTATAGCACCATTGATTGGATTTACCATTAACACCCCAAACCGGCGATCGCTCTCTAAAATAGTATTCATCATAATTCGGTAGCGAAACTCGAACACATGGAGGGGTAAAGGTCTAGTGGGGAAAAGCACCACTTCCGGTAGGGGAAAAGGGGTAGTTCGCGGACGGCAATTTTGGGGGAAGATGTCATTTTGGGTTAGGGGATAAAGTATATTGTTAAGACTTATAAAGGCTATGTATGTTACTAATATTTTACACCCAAGTCTGGGTGAAAGTTTTTACTTGAGATTATTTGAGAGTATTGTATCAGAAACAGGAAAAACAAAAGTGGAAAAAAGGGTTTTTGCTTCCCCTCCTTTCCACCTTTTGAGTCAAGCCAACTCTTAACCCATCAAATCTTTATTTAGCGTTTTAGCTATAGTTTAACTTCAATATCGACACCAGATGGTAAATCCAACTTCATCAGGGCATCAATAGTTTTAGAAGATGGTTGATGAATATCAATAATGCGACGATGGGTACGGGTTTCAAAGTGTTCACGGGAATCCTTGTCTACGTGAGGAGAACGCAGCACGCAATATATTTTGCGTTTTGTGGGTAAAGGAATAGGTCCAATAGCTGTAGCGTTAGTCCGGTTGGCCGTATCTACAATCTTCTCGCAAGATGTATCTAATAAACGTCGGTCAAAAGCTTGTAAGCGAATTCTGATCTTTTGCTGCTGTAAAGTTGCCATCTTTAGTTTTCCTGGTTCTGTGAATTTTAGATTTAGAGCTTGAGGGAAGAAAAAAGAGCAGAGATGAATTTTAACCATCTCCGCTCCATTTTCTTTAGAGCAAAAAGGTGAGTTCTATTTTAGAATTTTCGACACCACACCCGCACCGATAGTCCGACCACCCTCACGAATAGCAAAACGCATACCTTGTTCAATGGCTACAGGGTTAATCAATTCCACAGTCATTTTAATCCGGTCTCCAGGCATTACCATTTCTGCAGCACCGCCATCATCAGCAGTAAAAGTTTTAATAGTGCCCGTTACATCGGTTGTCCGTACATAAAACTGGGGACGATAACCAGAGAAGAAGGGGGTTTTCCGACCACCTTCCTTTTCGGTGAGAACATAAACCTCACCTTCAAACTGGGTGTGGGGTGTAATAGAACCGGGTTTAGCAATTACCATACCCCGTTCAATGTCGGCCTTTTGAATACCGCGTAGTAGCACGCCCGCATTATCACCAGCCATACCTTCTTCAAGACTCTTCTTGAACATTTCAATCCCAGTCACCGTGGTAGCTCGAGTGTCTCTAATACCGACTAATTCAACGTTATCACCGACCTTCACCTTACCACGTTCAATCCGACCAGTAGCAACCGTACCACGACCAGTAATAGAGAACACATCTTCTACTGCCATCAAGAAGGGTCTGTCTATATCGCGCTCAGGGGTGGGGATATAGGAATCCACAGCGTCCATCAGTTCGTAGATTTTATCTACCCAAGGATTTTCGCCTCGTTGAGTCTTAGGATTAGCAGTCATTGCTTCCAGAGCTTTCAAACCAGAACCCTTGACAATGGGAATATTATCGCCATCAAACTCATAACTAGTCAATAATTCCCGCAGTTCCAGTTCTACCAGTTCCAACAATTCGGGGTCATCCATCATATCTTCTTTGTTTAAGAAGACAACCAAGCTAGGAACACCCACTTGTTTTGCTAGAAGAATGTGTTCACGAGTTTGAGGCATAGGTCCATCAGTAGCAGCTACTACTAAAATACCTCCATCCATTTGTGCAGCACCAGTGATCATATTCTTCACGTAGTCAGCGTGTCCTGGACAATCCACATGAGCATAGTGACGGTTTTCTGTTTCATACTCAACGTGGGCAGTGTTGATGGTAATACCCCGAGCTTTTTCTTCGGGAGCATTATCAATTTGGTCATAGCCCTTAGCCACTGCTTGACCCAAAGCGGCCAAGGTCATGGTAATAGCTGCTGTTAAAGTTGTTTTACCGTGGTCAACGTGGCCAACGGTACCAATATTAACGTGAGGTTTCGTCCTTTCAAACTTTGCGCGTGCCATGTATATCTCCTTTTTTAATTATGCGTTCCCTTTGCTTTTTGCGATAATTGCCTCAGCCACGTTGCGAGGTACTTCATCGTAATGGCTAAATTCCATAGAAAAAATACCCCGTCCTTGAGTTTTAGACCGGATATCTGTAGCATAGCCAAACATTTCCGCTAGGGGTACTTTAGCAGTTACCTTAGCCAGTCCCTGTTCCGAACCCATGCCCTCAATTTGTCCGCGACGAGAGTTTAAATCCCCCATCACATCACCCAGGAAGTTCTCAGGTACTTCTACCTCAACTTTCATCATGGGTTCTAACAGCACGGGTGAGGCTTTTGCCACAGCTTCTTTCATAGCCATGGACCCAGCAATTTTGAAGGCCATTTCTGAAGAGTCTACATCATGGTAAGAACCATCTATTAGGGTAGCCTTCACATCAATGAGTGGATACCCAGCTAATACACCGGATTCGCAGCATTCTTTCATACCCTGCTCCGATGGTCCAATGTATTCTTTGGGAACCACACCACCAACTATTTTGGAGACGAATTCAAAGCCAGTCCCAGGTTCACCCGGTTCTAAGTCAATGACTACGTGACCATATTGACCTTTACCGCCACTTTGACGGATAAATTTGCCCTCGATTCTGTTGACGGCTTTGCGGATGGTTTCTCGGTAGGCTACCTGGGGTGCACCCACGTTGGCCTCTACCTTGAATTCCCTTAACATCCGGTCTACCAGAATTTCTAGGTGCAGTTCCCCCATACCAGCAATTACCGTCTGATTGGTTTCTGGGTCCACACTAACCCGGAAGGTGGGATCCTCTTCTGAAAGAGCCTGTAAAGCTTTGGAAAGCTTATCCATATCATTCTTGGTCTTAGGCTCTACCGCGACGGAAATAACCGGCTCGGGAATAAATAGGGACTCCAGAATTACTGGGGATCCTTCATCACATAGGGTGTCACCTGTCAAGGTGTCTTTTAACCCTACTGCTGCTCCTAGGTCACCAGCACGCAGTTCTTCTACGTCCTGACGCTCATCCGCTTTTAGTACTACCAGTCTAGAAATCCGTTCTTTCTTACCTTTGGTAGCATTAAGTACGTAACTACCTTTCTTCAGCACGCCAGAGTAAACCCGAACAAAGGTCAGTCTTCCATAGGGATCTGCCATAATTTTGAAGGCTAAAGCTGATAGAGGTTGGCTATCCTCAGCTCTCCGCTCTACTGTATCCCCGTTGGGCAGTGTACCTTGAATTGCTGGTACATCTATTGGCGCTGGTAGGTAATCTACCACTGCATCCAACATCAACTGTACGCCTTTGTTTTTGAAGGCTGAACCACAAAGAACTGGTACAATTGTTCCAGAAACTGTTCCCTTTCTCAGGGCACTACGAATTTCCGCTTCGGTGAGATCCTCACCCGCAAAATACTTTTCCATCAGAGCATCTTCTGTTTCTGCTACTGCTTCAATCAGCTTTACTCGATACTCTGCCGCTTGCTCTGCTAATTCAGCTGGAATTTCTGTTTCCTGAATATCTGTCCCTTGGTCATTAGTGTAAATATATGCACGCATCCGCACCAAATCTACAATGCCTTGGAACTCGCTCTCGCTACCTATGGGAAGTTGGATGGCTATGGCATTAGCACGCAGGCGATCGCACATTTGCTCATGCACTTTGTAGAAATTCGCTCCTGTGCGATCCATCTTGTTAATGAAAGCTATACGAGGCACTTTATAGCGATCCGCTTGACGCCATACAGTTTCGGACTGGGGTTGAACTCCACCCACAGAACAAAATACGGCTATCACCCCATCCAACACCCGCATGGAACGTTCCACTTCTATGGTGAAGTCTACGTGACCAGGAGTGTCAATAATGTTAATTTGATGATCTTTCCAACTGGTACTAATAGCAGCAGCGGTGATGGTAATTCCCCTTTCCCTTTCCTGCTCCATCCAGTCGGTTACGGCTGTTCCTTCGTGAACTTCGCCAATTTTATGAATTATCCCAGAGTAAAATAGTATTCTCTCTGTTGTTGTAGTTTTGCCCGCATCTATGTGCGCCGCAATACCGATATTGCGTACTTTCTCCAGCGGGTTTGTGCGTGCCACATTTACCTCCTAATAATTATAGTGCCATCATATCTTGTATATTACTCTTTGTTAAGATTCTATACTTTTACGGAAAACCGTCTTAGGCGGGAATTTAGCGATATACTCCTCACAAACTGAGGATATATCGGTGCATATCTCACTTAATAACGGTAGTGTGCAAATGCTTTATTTGCTTCCGCCATGCGGTGAGTTTCTTCCCGCTTACGAATGGCACTTCCTGTTTCGTTAGATGCGTCCATTAGCTCATTGGCCAGTCTACTGGCCATGGTGCGACCTGGGCGCGATCTTGAAAATTGCACCAACCATCTTAGCGCTAAAGCTGTTCCCCGGTCCGCCCGAACTTCCATTGGTACTTGATAGGTCGCACCACCTACCCTTCTAGCTTTTACTTCTACTAGAGGGGTGGCATTACGCACTGCCCTCTCAAATACCTCTAGGGGGCTACCACCTGTTCTATCTTCAATTGTCTTGAAGGCATCATAAACTATTCTAGCGGCCAAAGACTTTTTGCCATGACGCATTACCCGCCGCATAATCATACTGACAAGGCGGCTATTGTACACTGAGTCTGGCGGAACTGGCCGCTTTTGACTAACACCACGACGAGACATACTTCATCCTTAAACTGGAAATTTTAGTAACGAAACTACGAGATTATATGTTATCAGAACATCTTCACTCTCTATCAAACACTGAAAGCTTTCTTCCACAACACACTGCTAGGGTGTCAGTTAAGGCGATTAATCCTGAGATAATCAATCGCCTAAAACCTATTTTTTGGTTTGTTTCGGGCGTTTGGTTCCATATTTGGAACGTCCTTGCTTCCGGTCTTTCACTCCAGCTGTATCTAGGGTGCCACGGATAATGTGGTATCTGACCCCAGGCAAATCTTTTACTCGACCACCACGAATCATCACCACCGAGTGTTCCTGCAAGTTGTGACCAATTCCCGGAATATAAGCCGTTACCTCAAATCCGGAGGTCAGTCTCACCCTTGCCACTTTCCGCAGAGCTGAGTTGGGCTTTTTGGGGTGGTTGTATATACCCTGGTACACACTCCTCTACGTTGAGGACATTGCTTCAGAGCAGGGGATTTGGTTTTCTGACGCGCTAGTTCGCGCTCACTACGTATTAGCTGCTGTATTGTTGGCATGGGTTACAGCGCATTAAGCTGCCTATTTTTTATTTTAACAAATCCTGATTATAACTTTTTTTTGGTTTTTCCGTCAATTATTTTTTGTAATTAACGGTGATAAAGGTTAGTTAGGATGTCATGGAGAAGGAATTACCGCAGCTACAGGTAGAGGTGGCCAGGGGATTGTGGAAACGAAAACCCCCACCCATAAGATCTTCGGAATAATCAATGGTTAAACCGTTGATATACTTTATGGTTTCTTGATCCATGACCAGTTGCAGGTTGTCAATGTCAAACACTTGATCTTCCGGGTGAATCAACTGATCAAAGGAGATATGATATAACCACCCGGAACAACCACCTGGTTGCACCCGCACCCGGAATAAACTATGGGACTGCTGTTTGGATTTTAAGCGTTCAATTTCATTGGTAGCTGCTGAACTCAAACTAATCATAAGCTAATCATGGTTAATTAGTATCTAAGTAGTTAAGGGTTTATCCATACCATTCTTAATGATGATCACGAGCATAATCATCTTGGTAACGAATGATATCATCTTCCCCCAAATATTCCCCATTTTGGACTTCTATTAAAATTAGGGGAATGACACCGGGATTTTCTAGGCGGTGGACTGTGCATTGAGGCACGTATGTGGACTGATTATTACTTAGGAGGATTTCCCGATCTCCACACACAACTTTAGCTGTACCAGAGACGACTATCCAGTGCTCACTGCGGTGGTGGTGCATTTGCAAACTAAGACGATGTCCAGGTTTAACCTCAATACGTTTAATTTTATAGCCTCTTCCTTCCTCTAAAATAGTGAATGATCCCCAAGGACGTAATTCACCAGCAAGGATTCCCTTATGGTCAGCAGTTGTGCTGAGACTAAGTCCATTGTGGGAAAGTTTTTCTGTCAATTGAGCCATATTAATCTCCACATTAATCTTTAAACTAATCTCCCATCACCATACTAAATTAAAACCTAATGCTGGTCTACTGGAGATAAAAAATCCCTGCTCCACATTAACTCTTCATAATTGATTTATTTTAAGAAAACACCAATGCCATTATGAACACGAGCAGCAGTGTTGGGGAACCGGTCTAGTAATTGTCCACCTAGATATAAGCTTGTAGAACTACCACCATCCAAATTAAGGGCATTTGTACAACCTATTTTCTGCATGATCTGGGCATGTTCTTCTAATGTTGGTCCCCATCCACCAACACGGTTATTAACTGCAGCAAGAATTAAATTGTCAGTATTAGTGGTGCATATAGCACTACGAACTGCTCGTTCCTTAATGAAAGCCTGACTGAATTTTTCAGCTTTGGCATCAACAACAATTCGCTGATTTTGAATTAATAACGGGCCTGCTCCAATAATGTGGGGATAGGTGTTAAACTCACCCGGTATGGTAGAACTTTCCAAATTTACTTTTGTGCCAACATTCAATAGGGAAGCTTTAGTGACAGCAGTTCCCCGTAAGATGAGTAAATAGCCATCCCGAGGTATGGAAATGGCCCCCTCTGGTGGGGATTGTTTAGTAACCTGACCATTTTGAACTGTTATGATAGTTTCATTATTGGTTAGTGGTATATAGTTAGGTCCCCAAGCAAATGTATAACGAGCTATGCCGTTTTGCACATAGCCACTATTCAAAAACAAAACTGGGAGAGTTGTTTTTTTATTATCCTGATTGATAATTAGGGTTTCGTTTAAACTCAACCTACCAAAATAAAACTCCCCTTGATCATTCCATGCGATCGCACCTCGATTGAGTATAGGTCCTGAAATCCACTGGTCATTGTGGCGTACTGCACCTAATGGTAGCTGATTATTCCGATTAAAGTAACCACCATTAATTCCTGCGATAGCTGAGTAGCGTTGTGCAGTTAATGTTAGTGGTGCTGTGCCTGTTTGTGTCTGAGGATTGGGTAATATGGGTTGTAAATTTAACTCTGATGTTTTCCGATTAATTTCCAACCAAACTACAGGAAAGCTGTCTTTGCCGAGATTAATAAATCTTTGTTGCCAACGCAGTCCTTTACTCCAAGTAATATCTCTAGGGACCAAAGCATCCTGACGGACATCAATAACCAAGCGGTTAGGATTAGAAAGGGTAGTAACGCGGGGAGATGAAGCAAAGGGTAAACTTAAATGTATATTGGTCTGATGTGTATTTTTCACCCGGTTAGTAATCTGAATTTTTCGTATTAGGGGATTTGGACTAGATGTAGCCAGATACTTTTTCACCAGTGCGTCAATCGCTTTACCATCTATACTAATAATCCATTCCCGATTAGGTTGTACAGGGGCTGGACCCGGTGCTGAGTTAATAGGTTGACCAGGTCTCACCTTCCAGGGTGCAGCATAATTCATATCTATGACTAAACGGTCTCCCCAAGACCCCTTACCCTGGCGGATATCATTGATTGTTACCGAGGGGGTAGAAATCATCAAATTAGAACCATTGGTTTGAATTTGCCACTTATTTTTTTTCCACCAGGGGGAAATTTCTAAATAGCGATATCCCCCTAAAATTTTGGCTTTCAGAGGTCTCACAGATACGTCAGAATACCAATTAACCGGTTGTAGTTCGGGATTGCTGGTGTTTAATAAATCCACCCCTACAAATTGGCTCAAAGCTGCATCACTCAAATATGTGATTATTTGGTCACCTTCCCGTAATTGCATCCAAGGTGCTGGCAACTTACTACCGTTGAGAGTAATTTGATTACCCGACGAACCTGTGGGGGGAAGAACTTGAGCAGTACTGGTAAAACCCAAATTAGCGGTTGTCACCAGCACTGAAGTTACAATTAAGCATAGGAATGCTTGTTTATTGGCTCTGATTAGTGTCATAAGCTCTAAAGTGAGAAGAATGTCAAGATAAGATAGTAAGAGAGATTGAAAAAATAGTTGAGAATAATTTTTGAGAACTACTTTTCTAGCCAAAGGATGGTATTATATATTATAGATACTTGTACTTTTTGACTACAACCAATGAAAATAGGGTAAACTACTAGGCAGTGTAAACTTGAACTTGTAGATATGGCTTTTCAGATGACACATTGTTATCTAAATGAGCCAGGACCAACTGCGTAAATAAGTGTGTGAGGTTAATAAGGATTCACTATCAACCTATAGAAACCATAACCTAATGTCAGGTAAAACCATATTCCTGCCCAGGTTTTATCCTTTAGCAGGAAAGGCACTCGCTGTCCCCAACCACCAACAAAAACCAGGTATGAATTAATACAGGTATGAATTAATATAGGTGAGTAGATATAAGAACTGATATGTTTTGTCAGCGAATTTGCCATTACTTCCAGTAACACCACTCAGTAACAGAACGAGAACCAAAATATGAATTATCAATCATTAAATCAAGCTCAAAATATCACAATGTTGGATGAAGAAAATAGGGAAATTTATCAGGGACAAAGGTGGTTGGTAGAAGAGCGAGATGCTTGTGGGGTGGGATTTATAGCTCATAAAAAAAACTATGCCAACCATGAGATTTTAACCAAGGCGTTAGACGCACTGACCTGTTTAGAGCATCGGGGAGGGTGTAGTGCGGATAAAGACTCAGGAGATGGAGCGGGGGTTTTAACAGCTATTCCCTGGCAATTGTTAGCAGAGGAAGGATGGACCAATAACACAGGTAATATAGCTGTAGGAATGATATTCTTACCCAAAGAGCAAGAATCCGCCAGAAAAGCCAGACAACTATTTGAACAGGTGATCACCGAAGAAAAGTTAGAGGTTTTGGGTTGGCGAGCAGTGCCCGTATCTCCAGAGGTTTTGGGTAGACAAGCACGAGAAAATCAACCTCGTATAGAGCAGGTGTTTGTCCGTTCCTCAGATAAAACCGGGGATGAGCTAGAAAGGGAAATGTATATAGTGCGTCGTCGGATAGTGAAAGCTGCAAAACAGCTAAGAGACTTAGAAGATGAATTTTATGTTTGTTCCCTTTCCAGTCGCACCATAGTTTATAAGGGTATGGTACGCTCAGCTGTTTTGGGCAGTTTTTATCAAGACTTAAAGAATCCAGCCTTTAAATCTGCTTTCGCCGTATATCATCGTCGTTTTAGTACCAATACTATGCCAAAATGGCCTTTAGCTCAACCAATGCGGTTGCTGGGTCACAATGGAGAAATTAACACACTACTGGGCAATATTAACTGGATGAGGGCGAGGGAATCTACCCTAGCGCATCCCCTTTGGCAAGGTAGGGATGAAGAATATAAACCCTTAGTTAATTCAGATAGTAGTGATTCGGCAAATTTAGACAACGTCCTAGAGTTATTAGTACGATCTGGACGTAGTCCTTTAGAGGCGTTGATGATAATGGTGCCAGAAGCATATAAAAATCAACCCTCCTTAAAAGATCACCCAGAAATTGTGGATTTCTACGAATATTACAGTGGACTGCAAGAAGCATGGGATGGACCTGCTCTCATAGTATTTAGTGATGGTAAAAATGTAGGAGCCACCTTAGATAGGAATGGACTGAGACCAGCGCGTTATGTAATTACCAACGATGATTATATTGTGGTCGCGTCAGAAGCGGGGGTGGTGGAGTTTCCCGAAGCAAGTATTGTGGAGAAGGGTAGACTGGGTCCAGGACAAATGATTGCGGTGGACTTGATTAGCAATGAGGTGTTGAAAAACTGGGAAATTAAACAGCGGATTGCTAAGTTACATCCATATAAGGAATGGTTGCAAAAACATCGTCAAGACTTAAAGGATTTATTACCATCTGATGCAAATGGTAATGGTCACCATACAGGTAATGGAAATCTCAGTTGGGAAGTACCTGATAGGGAAACTCTGTTGCAAAACCAAATTGCGTTTGGCTATACAAGTGAAGATGTGGAAATGATTATTCACGTCATGGGTAATACTGGAGGAGAACCGACTTTTAGTATGGGTGACGATACTCCCCTAGCAGTTTTATCAGCCAAACCTCATTTGCTCTACGACTATTTTAAGCAGCGTTTTGCCCAGGTGACTAACCCCCCCATTGACCCCCTACGGGAAAAATTGGTGATGTCCTTAACAGTGGAATTAGGGGAAAGGGGAAATTTATTAGATCCTCAATCGGGGGGAGATCAAAGATTAAGATTAGACTCACCCATTTTGACCGATGGGGATTTGGAAGCAATTAAGTTGTGTGGATTTGGTACAGCTGAAATATCTACCCTATTTGCTATTGATGGAGGTCCGGAAGGATTAAAGGTAGCTGTGGAGTCTTTGCAAAAACAAGCAGCAGAGTCTGTGCGAGCGGGAGCAAAGATCCTAATCCTGAGTGATAAAATTGCTCCGGATGGTCAAAAAGGAATTAATGCTAATTTAAGTTATATTCCACCATTATTAGCTGTAGGTGCGGTACATCACTACTTAATTAGCCAGGGAATCAGAATGAAAACCTCCTTGGTGGTGCACACCGCCCAGTGTTGGAGTACCCATCATTTTGCCTGTTTGTTGGGCTATGGTGCGGGTGCGGTTTGTCCCTATATGGCCCTGGACACCGTGCGTGATTGGTGGCTTGATCCTAGAACCCAGCAGTTGCGAGAGCGGGGTAAGTTAAATGATATTTCCCTGGAGCAAGCAGTTGCCAATTATCGTCAAGCGGTGGAGTCTGGTTTGCTGAAGATCCTTTCTAAAATGGGAATTTCCTTGCTTTCCAGTTATCAAGCGGCACAAATTTTTGAAGCTATTGGTATTGGTGAGGATCTAATTAAGTTAGGTTTCAAAGGCACTACATCGCGTATTGGTGGTATCAGTTGTGGGGAATTAGCTCAGGAGGTGCTTTCCTTCCACAGTAAGGCCTTCCCCGAGTTATCAACGAAGAAGTTGGAGAACCTAGGATTTGTTCAGTTTCGCCCTGGTGGAGAATATCATAGTAATAATCCAGAATTGGTGAAAGCTTTACATAAAGCTGTGGATGGTAAACAGTATGACCATTATCAGGTTTATAAACAGCACTTGCAAGCCAGACCAACTACCGCTTTGAGAGACTTATTAGATTTTGAAAGCGATCGCCAGTCCATACCTTTAGAAGAGGTAGAAAGTGTCAGTGATATTGCTAAACGTTTCTGTACTGGTGGGATGTCTTTGGGAGCATTATCACGGGAAGCTCATGAAAATCTAGCCATTGCCATGAATCGTATTGGTGGTAAGTCGAATTCCGGGGAAGGTGGGGAAGATCCAGTGCGTTATGGGGTGTTAAAAGATGTGGATGAAAATGGTCATTCACTAACCTTACCTCATTTAAAAGGATTGAAGAATGGTGATACAGCTTCCAGTGCCATTAAACAAATAGCTTCCGGTCGTTTTGGTGTCACACCGGGATATTTAGCCAGTGCTAAACAGTTAGAAATCAAAATTGCCCAGGGTGCAAAACCCGGTGAAGGTGGACAGTTACCCGGACCCAAGGTGAGTCCTTACATTGCTATGTTGCGACGTTCTAAACCAGGTGTAACCTTGATCTCTCCACCACCCCATCATGATATTTATTCGATTGAGGATTTAGCACAGTTGATTTTTGACCTACATCAAATTAATCCCAAAGCACGGGTTTCTGTAAAATTAGTGGCGGAAATTGGTATTGGGACAATTGCAGCAGGTGTGGCCAAAGCTAATGCTGATGTTATCCAAATTTCTGGACATGATGGGGGTACTGGAGCTTCTCCCTTGAGTTCTATCAAACACGCAGGTAGCCCATGGGAACTAGGATTAACCGAAGTGCATCGGGTACTGATGGATAATGGGCTACGCGATCGCGTGGTTTTAAGAGTTGATGGTGGAATCAAGAGTGGTTGGGATGTTGTAGTTGCTGCTCTAATGGGTGCAGAAGAATTTGGTTTTGGCTCTATAGCAATGATTGCTGAGGGTTGTATTATGGCGCGGGTGTGTCATTTAAACACCTGTCCCAAAGGTGTAGCCACCCAAAAAGAAGAACTACGTCAAAGGTTTACGGGGATTCCCGAACATGTGGTCAACTTCTTCTATTTTATAGCGGAAGAGGTTAGGAGTTTACTAGCAAGACTGGGATATCGCTCCCTAAATGAGTTGACTGGTAGAGCAGACCTGTTAAATAAACGTTCCGATGTGAAGTTAACCAAAACTCAATCTGTGAATTTAGACTGTTTAACTAAGTTACCAGATACTAAATCAAACCGTACTTGGTTAACCCATGAAGAAGTTCACAGTAATGGAGAAGTTCTAGACAACATAATTTTGGCTGATGAGGATATTCAAACAACCATCACCAATCAAGCTACAGTCACCAAAACCTACAAAGTTGTAAACACCGATAGAACCGTGGGAGCAAGATTAGCAGGTGCGATCGCATCTAAATATGGTGATCCTGGTTTTGAAGGGCAAATAAACTTAAACTTCCAAGGTAGTGTGGGACAGAGTTTTGGAGCGTTTATTTTACCGGGGATAACCCTAACCCTGGAGGGGGAAGCTAATGATTATGTAGGTAAAGGGATGCATGGTGGGGAAATTATTATTAAACCCCCAGTGGAAGCTAACTATGATGCAGGTAAAAACGTCATTGTTGGTAACACCTGTCTTTATGGTGCGACTGGAGGAGCTTTATTTGCTAGTGGTTTAGCTGGTGAAAGGTTTGCAGTGCGCAATTCCAAAGGTACAGCAGTAATTGAAGGAGCTGGAGACCACTGTTGTGAGTACATGACAGGTGGGGTAGTAGTAGTTTTGGGCAAAGTAGGACGTAACGTTGGTGCGGGAATGACTGGAGGACTGGCCTACTTCTTAGACGAAGATGGTAGCTTCCCCGACCTAGTGAATAAGACAATAGTCAAAATTCAGCCCGTAGTAACCGAAGCAGGCAAAAAACAGTTGTATGATTTGATTAAAGCTCACTGCGATCGCACGGAATCTCAAAAAGCGCAATTAATTCTCAATAAATGGGAAGAATACTTACCTAAATTTTGGCAAGTAGTACCGCCATCGGAAGCAGATAGTTTAGAAGCTAATGCAGAAGGGGAAAAGTCCAGCAAAGAGATGAGCTCCGCAGTTATTTAGAAATCCTGGGGGAGCATAAATTCTCCCCCTACTTTTTCTTAGCAACCACCTGTTTTGGTTTCTCCTGCATTTCTAATAATTGTGGAACAGTGACAAAACTGTAGCCCTGCTTGCGAAACTTATTAATGATTTGTGGTAGGGCTTTAACAGTGTGAGATCTATCTCCTCCTCCATCATGCATTAATACAATACCTCCAGGTTGTGCTGTTCTAAACACATTCGTAATGATTTTATTGGGATCAGGGCGAGAGTAGTCTATGGAATCGGAAGACCACATAATAACAGCATATTGATTGTTTTTAGCATAGGAAGCGACTCCATTAGTCATAGCACCACCGGGGGGACGAAACAGTCCTGTTTTAACTCCGGTAGTTTTGAATATAATATCTGTAGTGCTTACAACCTCGTATGCAGCAACTTGAGGATTCATAGCGTGATACCAATGATGCCAAGTATGGTTAGCTATGGAATGACCATCATTAACTATACGTCTAGTTAAATCGGGATAAAGCTGGACATTTTTTCCAAGTACGAAGAAAGTGCCCTTGACATCATTTTTATTGAGAATATCTAGGATTTGGTCCGTACTTTGGGGCCAAGGACCATCATCGAAGGTAAGCGCTATAACCTTTTTATTGGGAGGTAAGGTAACTGACTTAAGAACTTTTCCTTGGAATTGGGAAGGTACGTCAGGAATCATCCCTTTAGACTGTGCTTCTTTGTGCCAAGTAGTGAGCATAGTGTTCTTAAACTTACCCAGAGATTTTCCATTAGTAAACTTAGAAGAAATTCTGGGGGGAGTATTATTAGCGCCATGGTTGATAATATTATTATCATCTTGAGGTGAAAAAGCAGTTGTTTTTAAAAACAACATTAACCCAGTTCCTAAAGCACCAATTAAGCAC
This sequence comes from Raphidiopsis brookii D9, assembly GCA_000175855.1. Lineage (GTDB taxonomy): Bacteria > Cyanobacteriota > Cyanobacteriia > Cyanobacteriales > Nostocaceae > Raphidiopsis > Raphidiopsis brookii. The sequence goes on along the minus strand of ACYB01000016.1, from coordinate 19,405 downwards.
AGTAATATAACTAATACTCCTTGTGGGCAAAAAAATAACCTTTTATTTTCCACTCCATAGCTCCTTAATGTTTAAAATAAAATTGATAATGTTGATAATGATATCTTGTAATAACAACTGGTTATGAAGTTGTGCCCTTCATTACCTTCTTTGATGATTACATCTTATTCTTCAGGAGATTGATCTATCCATCCGCAAAATTACTAATAAGAATATCAATTAGGTCTAACCAATAATATGACTCCTGTGACGATAAAACCTAGTCCTAATATACGGATAAGAGGTATAGATTCTTTAAATACCAAAATACCTATCAGGACTGAAAAATATAACCCACGGAGACAGCGGGACCAGCGATACTGAGATTAACACGGGTAAGGAGTAAAATATATGCTATTGCTCCCACACCATAACATGCGAGTCCCAACAATAGTTCGGGGACAGTAATCATGTTGAGAATATGAGTAATAAAGTTCCCCGCATCAACCTTACCCAGTTTCAGGGCTCCTGTTTTTAAGAGGAATTGTCCAGTAACACTAATGAGAACAGAGAACAGGAGCAAAGTAAATTCTTGAAGTGACACAGGAATTATCCTTAAATATTGTTTATAAGCTAGTATAAACTAAATTAGATATTTAGGGGGTCAAAACCACCAGTTTCTTTTAAGGTATACAAAGGACGAGCTTTGACTTCCTCATAAATCCTACCAATATATTCTCCCAAAATCCCGATACAAATTAGTTGAACTGATCCCAGGAAAAATATAGCAATTGTGATAAGACTGTATCCAATTAATTGGGAAACAGGAGCAAATATTCGCCAATACAGAACTAGTAATATCATAATCAAAGCAATAGTCGCTGAGATAATACCTAAATAGGTTGCTAGTCTTAAAGGAACTGTAGAAAATGATATGATACCATCAATTGCTAGTGAGAAAGACTTACTAAAGGTATATTTAACTTTTCCTGCATAGCGGGGACCTCTCTCAAACAGTACAGATGTTTGTTTGAATCCTACCCAAGCACGTAGACCGCGAATATAGCGGTTACGCTCTGGCATAGCATTGAGAATATCCACTACTTGTTTATCCATCAAGCAAAAGTCTCCCGTATCAACGGGCATCTTAACCTTAGAGAGTCGTTGTAAAAGGCGATAAAAAAGATATGCTGTCAATCGCTTGAATAAACTTTCCTTTTGACGTGATATGCGTTGGGCATAAACCACCTGGTATCCTTCATGCCATTTGTCAATCATACTCAAGATTAGTTCTGGAGGATCTTGGAGATCGGCATCCATGACTATAATAGCTTGACCTTGGACAAAGTTTAGTCCTGCAGTCACAGCAACCTGATGACCAAAATTTCTCGCAAGACTCAAGTAGCGAATTCGACCATCATGGTCATGTAGCTCCCGGATCATAGTTAAAGAACGATCCTGACTACCGTCATCAACTAAAATCAGTTCCGCATCACCATCCAACTGTGTCATAAGATGAGTGAGATGGCGGTACATTTCCTGAATATTTTCCTCTTCGTTATAATAATTTGAGTTCTATTTGGGAAGAAAATCAGGTTAAAAGTAAATTTTTTAGAACATTCTTTATCTTTTTATCACTTGTTGGTTTGGGAGGTTGCATTTATTTTAGTTTATTCGATCAACAGCCTTGGTTGATTATTATGAGTGTTGTCCTGATGATTTCTATGCTGATAACATCACAGTTGATTTCTCAGCACAATCGTCAATTTATCCCCATTCTATTTGGGGGAATGTATTTAGTTTTATTCTTCCTCATGATTTCAAAGTCTTGGGTGTGGGAGTTGAACGAAAAATTCCCTGTGCAACCAGTAGCAGCTTTAATACGCCAACATGTTCCCCCAGGGACAAAAATATATACTTCTTTTCCTGATGCTCGTCCCAGTCTAGATTTTTATAGTGACTGTCAGATTATTCCCACATCGCTCACAGATTTATCAAGTAGGTTTTACCATCAATCTTATTTGTTAATTAACAATAAGCAGTTGGTTAAAATCAATTTAAAAAATAGTAAACTCCTAGGGGAATATCAAGAGTTTACCTTAATTGCACCGATATGAAGTATTTAAAAGCGAGTAATACCTATTTTCCCTATGTCAAACTAAACTACTTTATCATATTTTGGTTTATGATTATGTTAATGACTTCATCAATTAGATTTGCCCAGGGTTTATGGGTAGCTTAATTAATAAAGGATTTTTATGTCATGAAACCTTAAATTTAGAATTCATAAATAAACAATTCTATGCAAGTTTTTAAAAAGGGGAAACAACTCTAACTAAATTTCGGCTAATTAGAGGTAAAATATGACAGTTGTATTATATGTCTGAATGTGATTGAGCGTTATACCTTGCCTGAAATGGGCAATCTGTGGAGTGAATCCTATAAGTTACAAACCTGGCTACAAGTGGAAATTGCTGTGTGTGAAGCTCAGGGCGAACTGGGTTATATTCCCCTAGCAGCAGTGGATGAAATAAAGGCTAAAGCCAAGTTCGAGCCTAAGCGAGTATTAGAAATTGAAGCAGAAGTTCGTCATGACATGATTGCTTTTCTCACAAATGTAAATGAATACGTGGGTGATGCAGGGCGTTATATTCATCTGGGCTTAACTAGCTCCGATGTTTTGGATACAGCATTGGCACTACAGTTAGTCGCTAGTTTGGATCTGTTATGTCAAAAGGTGGAAAATCTCATCCAGGCAATTCGCATTAAAGCTCATGAACATCGCTATACTGTAATGATTGGGCGATCGCATGGGATTCACGCTGAACCAATTACCTTTGGATTTAAATTAGCTGGTTGGTTAGCTGAGGTTCTCCGACACCAGGAACGGTTACAATTACTCAAGAATAATGTTGCGGTAGGTAAAATATCGGGAGCGGTGGGAACTTATGCTAACATAGAACCACGTGTAGAGGCGATCGCCTGTGGAAAACTGGGACTCAAACCTGATACTGCTTCCACCCAAGTGATTTCTCGCGATCGTCATGCTGAATTTGTACAACAATTAGCCCTTTTAGCAGCTTCTATAGAGCGCTTTGCCGTAGAAATTCGCAATTTACAAAAAACTGATGTTTTGGAGGTAGAAGAATACTTCTCTAAGGGACAAAAAGGCTCCAGTGCCATGCCACACAAACGCAATCCCATTCGTTCCGAAAGACTAACTGGTATGGCTAGACTAGTCAGAAGTCATGCAGGTGCAGCATTAGAAAACGTAGCCCTATGGCATGAAAGAGACATTTCTCACAGTTCTGTGGAGCGGGTGATGCTTCCTGACTCTTGTATATTAACTGACTTTATGCTCCATGAAATCACTGATTTAATCACTAATCTTTTGGTCTATCCACAAAACATGGCGAGAAACCTTAACTGCTATGGTGGAGTAGTGTTTAGTCAAAAAGTTTTACTGGCCTTAATAGATAAAGGAACTAGGCGAGAAGAAGCCTATGCCATAGTCCAACAAAATGCCCACATAGCGTGGAACAACCCAGAAGGTAACTTCCGTCACCTCATTACCCAAGATTTGCGTGTCCGAGACAAATTATCTGACTCGGAAATAGACCTATGCTTTGACGCAAAGCAGCACTTAAAGTACTTAGACCAAGTGTATGAGCGATTAGGTATCTAGCTATATGTTAATAAGTTAACATGTAGGAGTTGGGTAGGCGTTCTGGCCCAGTTAGGGTGGTTAGGCTTATAGCTTTAGCCAGAACACCTTGGCTTAGGAAGGGTTGATGAGTAAAAACAAGAGTTAGGTAGGGCTTGCTCCCACCGCCTACAATAGTCCTATGGCGTGAAGTAAACCCCTACCGGTAATTATTTCAATAATCAGAGCTATAAAACCTAACATGGCAATTCTACCATTCCATACCTCAGCACTGGTTGTCAATCCCCATTCCCAACGCTCTTGAGGATACATTTTTACCTTTTTCCTCATTTGGGTGACTTGAGATAATTTTAGACTGGGTTTTTCCAAAGCATCAACTACCAATTGGGCCAAGGCTTCAATAAACAGTGGATGAGTATTAGGTGCAGCTGCACGTCTAAAATTCTCAATACCTGCTTCATGAGCTATTTCCCGATACTCAATATCTACCTCCTGGAGGGTTTCTATGTGTTCAGACACAAAACTAATCGGCACAACCACCAAATCTCTCACCCCTTTAGCTCCCAACTCCCTGAGCGCATCTTCCGTATATGGCTGCAACCACTCCACAGGACCAACACGACTTTGATAAGCCAAAGTATAGCTGTTTGTACTGTTAAGATTTCGCATAATTAAATCTGTACACTCTTCAATTTCTTGCTGATAGGGGTCACCAGCTTCCACAACATAACTTTTGGGCACGCCATGGGCACTAAAAAAGATATGCACTTTCTCAGGATGGGGAAATTGATGTAGCTGGTCATTAATTAGCTCCACCATAGCATTTAAATAGCCTGGTTGCTTGTACCATGAAGCAATAACCGTATATTCTGGTGGCTGAAGTTGGGGATTTTCTTGCCAGAGTTTTTCCAATAGTCGGAAACTAGAACCACTGGTACTAATGGAAAATTGGGGATATAATGGCAAAATTACCAGCTTTTCAATTTTATCCTCCCTTACCTGGGCGATCGCCTCTTCTGTATAGGGATGCCAATAACGCATCCCCGTATAGACTGTAGCTGATTTACCCATACTATGGAGTTGAAATTTTAAAGCCTCTCCCTGTTCTTCAGTAATGCGTCTAAGTGGTGAACCGCCACCAATTTGCCGATAGTTAGCCTGAGAAGTTTTTGTGCGTCTCGTGGCAATAAACCATGCCAACGGCTTTTGCATCCAACGAAATGGTAGGCGAATAATTTCGGGATCTGAAAATAGGTTATACAAGAATGGCCCAACATCTTCCAGTTTGTCAGGTCCACCAAGATTGAGTAATAATACGCCTACACGACTCATAGCAGTTACTTGCCCCCAATCCTTACTTTTTTTATTATTAATAAATATAAAGCTTAACGCTCAGGAAAGATTTCAATGGCGACAATTTTTAGGGATTTAAGTTATCGTTACCAGTGGCTATATGATGGCATATCTAGTGTAGCTGCATTAACTGTAGGTGGGGAGCAGCGTTTTCGTCAACTGGCCCTTCAAGGTTTAACAATAAACCCTGACACTCGGATTTTAGATCTATGTTGTGGCAGTGGTCAGGCTACTGCATTTTTAGTCAAGTTGTCACACCATGTTACCGGATTAGACGCTTCCCCCACGTCCTTACAAAGAGCGAAAAATAACGTGCCAGATGCTACATATATAGAGGCATGGGCAGAAGATATGCCCTTTGAGGATAATGCTTTTGATGTAGTGCACACCAGTGCTGCTTTACACGAGATGGAATTTGAGCAACGGAGGAAAATTATCCAAGAGGTAAATAGGGTATTAAAACCGGGAGGAACTTTCACCCTAGTAGACTTTCATCCTCCCACTAATCCCCTATTTTGGCCAGGTTTGTCATTGTTCTTATGGTTATTTGAGACCTCAACAGCTTGGGAGTGGATTAAAACAGATGTAGTCGGGTTACTAAAGGAAAATGGTTTTGATGTGGGCCGACCAGTATTATATGCTGGAGGTAGCTTGCAAGTTATCAAAGGAGTTGTATGTTAATAATTTCCTTACCGGTGATTAGTCTAGCTCTGCGATTACGGGTAAAATAGCTCCACATCCACTGGATCATCACAACCAACTTGTTATCAAATTCAATTAATAAGTATAAAGGTTTACCTTTAACTTGTGTATTTGTTAAAGTTAGTTAGTAAAAAAGTATCGCTAGCTGGTAGGCAAATTGAGGTATGATGATGAACTGACAATTTATTTACCACTTTGACAAACAGGAGATGCTTTCATGGCGCGTATGTATTATGATGAGGATGCCAACTTAGACTTTTTAGCGGGAAAAACCGTGGCTATTATTGGTTATGGTTCCCAGGGTCATGCCCACGCGCTAAACTTAAAGGATAGTGGTGTAAATGTCATTGTAGGTTTGTATCCTGGTAGCAAATCAATTGCAAAAGCTGAAGCAGCTGGGTTAACCGTAAAAAATGTAGCTGATGCTGCTAAAGCTGCTGACTTAATCATGATATTATTACCTGATGAAGTACAAAAGACAATTTACACAAATGAAATTCTGCCTAATTTAGAAGCAGGAAATATTTTAGCCTTTGCTCACGGATTCAATATTCATTTTGGTCAGATTGTTCCCCCCGGGGATGTGGATGTAATTATGGTTGCACCTAAGGGTCCTGGTCATCTAGTCCGTCGTACCTACGAACAAGGACAAGGGGTTCCAGCTTTATTTGCCGTATATCAGGATGCTACAGGTAAAGCGCGGGATCGTGCCATGGCCTATGCTAAAGGTATTGGTGGCACTAGGGCGGGTGTGTTAGAAACCACATTCCGGGAAGAAACCGAAACGGATTTATTTGGGGAACAAGCAGTGCTATGTGGTGGTTTGAGTGCACTAATTAAAGCAGGTTTTGAAACCCTAATTGAAGCTGGTTATCAACCAGAATTGGCCTATTTTGAATGTTTACATGAGGTTAAACTAATCGTTGACTTAGTTGTTGAGGGTGGTTTAGCAACTATGCGTGATAGTATTTCTAATACCGCCGAATATGGAGACTATACTCGTGGTCCCCGGGTTGTGACTGCCCAAACCAAGGCTGAAATGAAAAAGATTCTAGGTGAAATTCAATCTGGACAGTTTGCACGGGAATTTGTCTTAGAAAACCAAGCTGGAAAACCCGGTTTTACAGCCATGCGTCGTCAGGAAGCTGAACATCCCATTGAGGAAGTTGGTAAAGATTTACGCGCCATGTTTAGTTGGTTGAAGAAAGCTTAATTATTAATTAATAGCTTTAGCCAGAACGCCTATTCAGTACTTTACCCATCAAGCCTGTATACAGCGTTTTGGCTCGTCACCAGGTAGCTGCTTAATTTAGTCTTTGTTTTAACCATAGGGCTAATAGAGGTAGTGCTAATTTATAACCCTGTTGGGCACTATAAATTAAACCCTTGGTCTGTAGTCCCGTCAGGGAACCTTGCAAAGTTCCACCTCGAGAAAGTCCATGTTTTTGAATATATTCTTTACTTTGAGGTTTATCTGTGGGATCTATGGCTAAACATTCTAAAAGGTGAATCTGATTACCGGGTAGTAACATCAATAAAGATTCATAAGTTATGGATAAATCTCTCAGGATTGCTTCTATTACTTGTCTGACCTTTTCTTCTTTAATTAATCCTTGTTCATGTTGTAAACTGGAAAGTCTACGAATTAATGCCATCGCATCACCAATACTCCCCTGAACTGCATCTAAAAAGATGGTTAGTGCTTGAGAATGGCGATCAAATTTAAGATTTTGTTTTTCCAAAACTTCCCGAGCCCAAACTGCCATAATATCCCTTTCTAAAGGAGCTAATTCAATTTTTTCCATTTCATACTTCTGGTCATCTTGATGATGGCTTGTTTCGGCAATTGTCGCTAATATAACATAACTCACATCTGGATGACTATTAATTTCTTGTCTCAAGGTAGATTCCCATACATTATGGCGATCCCAAGAGCGAATATGGGGAAAACTCTGCAAAATTAATACTACTCTTCGATTTAAATCGTTGGCTATATTTTGCAGCAAATCTAATAACATAACAAATGCCTGCCACAGTTTTTTATCATTGAGACCATGAGATAATTTGAGCCTAGTTTCTGCATTAAAAATAAACAATTCTCTACCATTTTGCTCGACCCATATCTCAATTTTGTGTGCCTCCCAATTATGATTAATTGTTTCTGTAAACAATTGTACTAGTCTCTCTCCGTCGATCGCACGAATACAGTCTATTTCTAATACTAGGGCACCTACCTCCTGAGCTGCAATCTTAACCAGTGTTCTTCTACCACTACCAGGTACTCCCGTAATTAATAGATCCCTATCATGTAAAAGTATGTTAGTAATACGCTCAAACTCGTGAGAACGACCAATTAACTGTAAGGTAGTGGATAAATCAAAGTTTACAGATTTCTCCTCCGTAGCTGTTGACATTAAAAACATAACTTATTTACTATCATTACCATAATTATTATTGAACTTGACCAACTAGACAGCACTAAAAAATGGTGCTATTAGTATTATAACACTTTAAAATTCCAAGTACAAATTTTCCGACCTGGATAACTGAAACTATTTTTCGTGGAACACTTCGGAATATGCGTTTCTTAAGTACTTTTTAATGTTTCTTAACGTTTCTTGATTGGGAGGTGTATAAATTTATGATAATGGAAGCATGTGTGTTGCTAACAGTATTGTTGGGATTTTTTGGGATAATTTTGAAAAAAAATCTAGTGATGAAGATAATTTCCATGGACGTGATGAGTACCGGGGTAATAGCTTTTTATGTCTTTATTGCATCCAAAGCAGGTTTATTTACTCCCATTCTTGGGGAAGTAAAAAAAGGTAACTATGCTGATCCTGTTCCCCAAGCAGTTATTTTAACAGCAATAGTTATTGGCTTTTCAATTCAAGCTTTGATGCTAGTGGGAGTAATGAAACTAGCTGGAGATAATCCCACCTTAGAAATTGATGAAATTGAGAAGAATAATGTCCCATAAATTTAACGTGGATTAAAAAGATGAATACTATAACAACAGTTTGGGTAGGTATCCCATTTTTTCTGGGATTTATGGTTTTTTTGGTTCCACAACTGAATAGACATTTAGCATTGTTGGGAACATTAGTAAGTGCTGCTTATGGGATCGAATTATTAATCAAACAGCCAGAAATTCAACTTAATTTACTAGATAGTTTTGGTGTCACCTTAGTAGCTGACCAGCTAAGTGGTTATTTCATTTTAACCAATGCTTTAGTGACAATTGCTGTAGTTTTATACTGCTGGAGAAGTAATAAAAATGCCTTTTTCTATGCCCAAACTCTATTGGTTCATGGCAGTTTAAACGCTGCCTTCATCTGTGCAGATTTTATCAGTTTATATGTGGCATTAGAAGTAAGTGGAATAGCCGCATTTCTATTGATAGCATATAGTAGGAGCGATCGCGCAATTTGGGTAGGGTTGCGTTATCTATTTGTCAGCAATATTTCCATGCTGTTTTATCTAGTAGGTGCGGTACTAATTTATGAAAAAACTCTATCCTTTAGTTTTGTAGGATTAAAAGATGCACCACCAGAAGCCATAGCATTAATTTTTTTAGGACTGTTAGTAAAAGCAGGGATTTTTGTTTCTGGGTTATGGTTACCTCTGACTCACTCAGAATCAGAAACGCCAGTTTCAGCACTACTTTCTGGTATAGTAGTTAAAGCCAGTGTTTTACCCCTATTACGTTGTGCCGAGATCAGCGAAAACATTCATCAGATTGTCGTGATTTTCGGGGTAGGGACGGCTTTAATGGGTGTATGCTATGCAGTTTTAGAAAAAGATACCAAACGGATGTTAGCCTTTAGTACCATATCTCAATTAGGGTTTATATTAGCAGCACCTGCGGTAGGAGGATTTTATGCACTAACCCATGGATTAGTTAAGTCATCCTTATTTTTAATTGTGGGATCTTTACCAACACGTAATTTTAAAGAGTTGAAATCTCAAAGGATTAGTACAGGGATTTGGATACCCCTAGTTATCGCTAGTTTATCAATTTGTGGATTTCCTCTGTTGGCAGGATTTTCCGCCAAGGTTTTGACTCTGAAAAACATCACATCTTGGCAGTTTATTGCCATGAACTTAGCAGCGGTGGGTACAGTAATTTACTATGCTAGGTTTATTTTTCTTCCCCATAAATGGGATGATGTCCAGGATGATAAACCAGCTGTAAAACCAGAGCTTTGGATAGCGATAATAGTGTTAATTACTAGTCTATTTATTGCCAATATTGGTTATCTATCAGCTTATAATACTGATGATATAATTAAGGCAATTATCACCATTGCTATTGGTTGGTTAGCATATTATGTAGTATTCCAAAAACTGGCACCATTGCTACCCAAAATATCCCTATATATACCGCGCTTAGTGGAGAAGTTTGAACATTTAGTAGGTGTGATGAGCTTAACTTTTAATTTTGTTATTTTGGATGGCATTATCATGATTGGACACTTGATATTAAGACTGACAATTTGGTTCTTGCTGACATCTGATTTTAGCACCGTTAATATTATAATTGGCGTAGCTATTGCATTTTTACTACCTAGAGGTTACAGTTCTAGAGCAAAATTTACAGAATGGTTAAGAGTATTTGGTCAGGTACTAGTTGCCATTGTTGTAGCTTTCAAAGAGGCGTTTGAGATCATCTTATTTCCCCATCATCGAGAAGAAATTATCAGAGAAAATGTGAAACATAAACATTCATATTTACTGATATTCATGGATATATTTCTGATTACATTCACACCTAAAACCATTGTTTTTAATCATAATGAACAGGGATTTTATGAAGTTCATCAAATTAAACCTGGAGGTAAAGAATAACTATGTATTTACAAATTGTTTTAGTAGCAATGATTGCCGGTTTGTTAATTCCCATTTACGAGGCATGGAAAACAGATAATACTTGGCAATTAATGTTGTCCCTAGGGAGTATTTCTAGTAAAGTATCAATCATAATTTTAGTCATTTCTGTTGTGCGAGATGATTGGATGATTGGAGTAGTAGGAGCAATTATTTTGAGCTTGGGAAATGCTGGATTTATGTTACTAGCACATGTTATAAGGAGGTTAAATGATGGATCTTATTAGTTATGTTTTAATGACAATTGGGATTTTATTCTGGTTTTGGGGAACTTCCCATTTAATTAGTGATAAATCGGTACTATTCAAATTGCATGGACTTTCTGTAGCTGATACCTTGGGTTCAATGCTGATCATACTTGCCATTTTATTGATAATTCCCAGCAAATGGCCATTACTAGTTTTGGCAATTATTTCTTTGGCAATTTGGAATACTATGCTAGGTTATGTAATTGCCCATTGCTCAATTGAAGATATAACCCCAGAGGTGGAAAATGAATGATTCTTATCTCTATATAATTGTTGCTTTGTTACCCTTAACTGCGGGTTTGTTGGTTACCCAGGTTAACCCCTATCATGGATTAATTTTGCGCGGAGTTTTAGGTGCGATCGCCGCTTTGGTAGATGCAGTTTTGGGTGCAGCTGATGTAGCTTTAACTGAGGCATTAATGGGTACCATGTTATCGGTAACTTTGTATGCTATAGCAGTCCGTTCTTCTTTGGTTTTACGTGTGGGTGTGATAGAAAATCAAGATGGGGAGATTCTAAAACTAATAGAGGATTTTCGTCGAGTTTTTAGCAACCACTATATGAGATTAGAAGTTGTCACCTACAATAATCAACAATCTCTAAAAAATGGCTTAATTTCTAAAGAGGTTCATGCTACCTGTTTCCCTACCACTGAAAGGCAGAATTATCAAACAGAAGTTAGAGTTCACCGGGTTTATAACATTATTGAGCGTGAAATATTGCCCAACAATACGGGGTTAAAAAATTTAGAATATGTGGATATTTTAGTATCCGAGGAGAAACACCCATGAAAATGAAGTTCGTTTATATTCTCGCCGGGATAGCATTGTTTTTAAAAATGTTATTCCTCTCCGATGGGACTTCCAACCTATCGGGAATGTCAACTATAAAAGACACCATGTCTACTATAGTTCCAGCAGGTATTTCTATCACGGAAAAAGTAGTTGCTGAAAGCGGGGTTGTGAATGCAGTGTCAGGAATTATTTTTAGAAATCGCCTTTACGATACCATTTTTGAGGTTATTGTATTTACAATTGCCATTTTAGGATGTAATTTTTTATTAGCCAGTGAAAATCCATCCTGTGCTATTTATCAGTTTAAAGATAGAGCATCTATCACCCTAGCTCGCTTAGGAGCAACTATTGCAGCGTTAGTGGGTATAGAATTAGCAATTAGAGGACATCTGAGTCCTGGGGGGGGATTTGCTGCAGGTGTTGCAGGTGGAACAGCAATAGGTTTAATAGCAATTACTTCATCTTATCAATGGATGCAGGATATTTATCAGCGGTATCATGCAGCTGTATGGGAGAAGATTTCAGTTTTGATTTTTTATTGTGTTATCACTGGTCACTTTATCGGGACTTGAGTTACCTCATGGAGAACTGGGGAAATTATTTAGTGGTGGGATCCTACCCATATTAAATATTATTGTTGCAGTGAAGGTGGCGTTGGGATCTTGGGCGGCGGTTTTGATTTTTATTCGCCATCGAGGTTTATTATAGTAATGTAGGTTACAGGAATAAATGCTGCCATGGTCAAATCAATGCCCTTTCAACTACATCTTGAAGGGAATAAGAGCAGTCCTGTGGCATATCTATTTCAGTATCTTTCATTGCGTCTAGTCGGGCAGTAGGATACATTTTGTTTACCCACTCTTGACAAAAATAGCGTTTTAGGCTAGGACTATCCTCCAAGTATAAATCAAGATTTTTCCTCTCCCTTTCAATGGTAATTTGCCAACTTCGAGAGCGTTTTTCAGGTTGGTGGTCCCATTTAAGTAAGTGATGGAGAATTAGACGAACACTACTCAATAATCTGTCTCTTTCTCGTTTGGACAAGTCTCTAATTTCCTCTACCAGATTATCTATATCTAAATCTTCAAAACGTTTGGCAGCAATTAGGTCAGCCATCTTTTCCGACCATAGGGCAAAATCTTGTTCATATAGGGATGGTTGAGACTTCATCATGGAGATCCAAGATTGGTGACAAGAATATTTTGCCATACTTTAGAACCTAGAGTTCAGCTTTTTGGTGAAAAATCCCCCTTCCTTTAGAATCAGGATAGAATTAATTAGGTACTTATTAGTCGTTCATCTAATCATTAATCTAACTATGTCCTCTGGTATCGCTGTCGAAAAGAAAAAGTTAAAAAAACCTCCCCTGAAACTTCATTACTTAGGTGACCGGGTTCTCCGTCAACCTGCTAAACGGATCACTAAAATAGATGATGAACTTCGTCAACTGATCCGAGATATGCTCCAAACCATGTATAGCGAAGATGGTATTGGTTTGGCCGCACCTCAAGTAGGGGTTAATAAACAGTTAGTTGTTATTGACTGTAACCCTGACAAGCCAGAAATACCTCCATTGGTATTAATTAATCCTGTAATTAAACAAGTTAGTAGTGAGCTTTGTGTGGCTCAAGAAGGGTGTTTAAGCATCCCCAAAGTTTTTTTGGAGGTCAAACGCCCAAAGATTGTAGAAATTGCCTATAAAGACGAATATGGCCGTCCTCAAACCCTGAAAGCTGATAATTTGTTGGCAAGATGTATTTTACACGAGATGGATCACCTCAATGGTGTGGTGTTTGTTGATCGTGTGGAAAATTCCCTCAGTTTGACGGAGGAACTGTCTAAAAACGGTTTCTCCCATCAAGCTGTTAAACCATTAGTCGAGGTAATCTAGCTGTGTATTTAACTCCCAAAAGTGGTCTGTTTTTAGGTGGTTCCTGTATAACAGCGATCGCCGCTGTTGGCTCGGTATTTGAACTCAGTTATGGGCAACCCAATTTTGGTTTCCAAACCACTGCTATTATTCTAGCCATCAGCATTCCTGTGACTATCTTGTTGTTTGTTGCTGCGGTCAAGGACGCACGGGCGAATATTAAATAAATAGAGGTGGTGATTGACACTCCCTGTCTATCGAAAATCGCAGGATGCTGCAATGGCTAAACCCAGTAAGGTGTTATATTCCTCAACGTGAATGGAATAAGCACCAAATCTAGCTAGGTGAGGATTCATTATTTGTGCATCAAACACAATAAATCTCCTCTCCCGCAGTCTTTCTACCAGTTTAACCATGGCTACTTTGGATGCTTCAGGGATGTGATAAAACATGGACTCACCAATAAAAGCACCACCTATGACAATACCTAGAATTCCCCCCGCTAATTGATCACCTTGCCAGGTTTCAAAACTGTAAGCATAACCTGCTTGATACAATGACCAATAAATTTGTTGCAGTTGGGGGGAAATCCACGTGGTTTCTCGGTTGGCACACCCCCTAACTACTCCTATAAAATCCTGGTTGATCCTGGTTGTGAATCTCTGTTGATTGAGAACCCTTTGTAAGGACCTAGGATAGCGGAATCTTTTATCTAGGGGAATTAGGGTATGTTCCTTACTTCTATACCATCTAAGTTGATTATACTCATCGGCCATGAGAAAATATCCCTGAGCATAACCTTGAATAATAATATCAACATCATAAGTATCATCAGTATCACGTTTCATCGTTTTTTAAAAACACCAGGATTCAAATGAACCAACCTATTTCTCCTATTACTTTACCACCTGCAGAAAATCCCCAAATCGAGGGAGAATGGTTACAAAAACGACTTCTACAGTGGTTGGATACGGAATTCCTCCCAGAAGTGGTTAATCAGAAAATTGCCCAGCGCGCAGCCCAGATTTTTGTTAGACAACGTATGGAGGGAGAAAATGATTTGGGTTCCTTGGTAATTGCTATTGTGACCGAAATGCAGTCTTTTGATTTTTCTAAAAGCTTTTATGGGGAATTTGCGATCGCCAACGCAGTTAGCGATCTGTTATTGGATAGTTTGGGAATTGATCGTTGTTGTGGGTATTAGCAGATAATTACTAGCTGAATATGACAGTTATCAAACCGGTTGAATACCGAACTCAATCTATAGATAGTTCGTTTGAAGCTGAACAAGTACAGTTTAAACTCTGGCGAAACCTGAGTGCTAGTGAAAAAGAATTACTGCTTAAACGAGTAACAAAGCGAGGAGCTATGTTAGCATTAGCAGGCATTAAAGGTCAATTTCCTACTGCTTCAAAAGAAATAATAAGAGATTACTATATTAGAAAGCGTTTAGGAGATAAGTGGGCTAATCTATTATCGTGTTTAAAATATCAGGGAGATTTAATGATAGAGGATCCAATTTGGTTAGCACTGGAGTTAGCGTCTATCTTGAGTTCATTAGATATCATGTATTATGTGGGAGGTTCAGTTGCTAGTTCTCTCCAGGGGGAGGTGAGACTCACCCAAGATTTGGATTTAATCGCCAACATTGAAAATAGTCAAATTCAGCCACTAATTAGGGCTATGACAGATCAATTCTATATTAGTCATACTGCTGTGGAAGAAGCTGTGAATAGAAAGACTTTATCATTTAATGTTATCCATTTAACTACCACTGAAAAAGCTGACATTTTTGTGATGAAAGACGATGAATTTTCCCTTTCTCAAATGTCTCGTCGTGTGCTACACCTTGGGGATAGAAATAAATCTTTCTATATCTGTACACCGGAAGATACAATACTACAAAAACTGCTCTGGTTTCGGACGTATAATAGCGAATCTCAAAAACAGTGGCGAGATATTTTAGGTGTCTTAAAACTGCAAAAGGAACTTCTCGACTTTGACTATCTTCGAAAATGGGGAAAAAAATTGAATTTAACAGAGCTACTTGTACAAGCTCTAAGAGAATCCGGGAGTGGATAGCCACCAAAACCATGACAGCACCTATTTTTATTCCTCCTTTTGTGTATTCTCTTTAGATTGAAAAGTCTGTTGCATAACATTTTGAATTGTTTGTAGATCGGGTTTTTTACCACCCATTAAATCTCCAAAATAAACACAAGCAGCTTCACCCAAAGACCAGGTATAAGCACCCGCCCAAGATGCTGCAATTACAGTTCCAAAACCGGGAATAAATTTAACTAATTCTCTTCCTATAGCTTGAGCTAAAAACCAACCTGCAATTGTACTAACAATGCCACCCGCTTGGGAAGGGGTCAAAGTTTGACCATATAATTTGCCCAAAATTCCAACCATGGAAACTTGTAAAGCTGTTAAAACTGGCATGGTGGTAAAAGGTAGAGGTACTGCTGCTAAGGTCGTGGCCATAATCGAAAAAGGTAAAATATATCTTCTGGCGGTATCACGATAAATATTTCCTAATTTATCTCCCATTTGTTCATCTAACAACTGATAAACTGTCTTAGCTTCTGCTTCTGGTAAAAGACTGGTTAAACTATCTCGAAACGATTCTAGTCCATAAAATACTGGACTATAACCATCTTCCTCTAAGGTGAAATCTACCAAAGTTACACGGTCATATAACCCGGAAAAGTTGGCTTTAATTTCATCAAATGCTCGATTTATTTCTGGGAAATTTGGTGGGTAATCAGGGTGGTTTTCCATGTCTGGTGGATAGATTTCATGTAAACATGTCACCGCTAATAAACAGGGAATATGTGTATACTGCTGACGTAACTTTTGGGCAATGTTTTTTAGGGTATCAGTGGCAAAGTCGTTGATTTTTACAGTTAGTATGAAAACTCTTGCTCGCTTATTTCCAGTATTTAAATCCTTAATTATCTCTTGAATAATAACCTCTGTATCTTTGTCAGTATCGCCCAAACCTACTGTATCTGTAAAGATAATTAATGGTAAATCATTATTAGGATAGATATACCTTTGTGTATTTTGAGTGTGGGGACGAAAACCCTGACCAATAATTTCTGGAGAAATACCTGTGAAACCGCGAACAATTGAACTTTTACCAGTTTGTGGTTTCCCGATTAATAAAGCTTCTGTAGTGGGTAATTGACTGCTAACTGTGGCTAAAATTTCTGCCACTTGGCCATCATTAATACTAAACCATTGTTGCACACTTTGTTTCCCCTTATCTACAGCACGAGAAACTAGTTTTTGCCAATAATTGACCGGGTTGACATCTGATTCGGTTTCAGAATGATTCGACTCAGCAAGATTTAATTCTTTTATCACTTCACCAACTGACTGGTAACGTTCACATACGGGTGCTGTCATTTTATCCAAAATTCTTCCCAGCTGGTCAGTCACAGAATTAGTACCTAGATGGTTACGCCATAAAAATTTTTCTGTTGTGGTATCATAAAAGCTATGAGGGTCAACATTTGTGAGCAAGTACATACAAGTTACACCTAGACTATATATATCACTAATAAATGTGGCTTGACCCCTAATCTGTTCCGGAGCGCAATATTCCATGGAACCAATAACTGTGCTCTCCTTCATTTCAACTTGTGAATCTACAATTTTAGCTGCACCAAAATCTACCAAGAAAAGTTTATTGTCCATAGCACGACAAATTATATTTTCAGGCTTGATGTCACGATGAATAACCTGTTTCTCATGGACAAATGCTAGAATGTTTAATAGCTCTATTAATAGTTCCCTTATCTGGGTGGTAGAGAATACCCCTTTTTTCTGGAGTTCCACCTCCAAAGTATAACCTTCCACATACTCTTGAACTAAATACTGACGATTATCATCAGAGTGGGTAAAATAATCGAACAGTTCTGGGATTTGAGGATGCTGGCCCAACTCCTCTAATTGTCTAGCTTCTTGATTGAATAGACGGGATGATTTTTCAGTAGTATCTGTTCCCTGAGCTTGGGGTAAAAATTGTTTAATGACACATAAAGGTTGGGAGGGTTTTCCCGTATCTGTTGCTAAAAATGTGCGTCCAAATCCTCCCTGTCCCAGAATTTTTCTGGGAACGAATCTTTCTCGCAGGATTAATTTGCTACCACATTTTTGGCAGTATTTAGAATTGTCTGGATTGTGATGTAAGCATTCCGGATTTAAACAGCAGATCGTATTCATATTACTCACGCCTATATGAATTTTAAGTTAGAGAGTAAAAAACGAAGTCACAGGAATAATTGTACCCCTAGACAACAGTTATCTTTTGAAATTATTAAACGGGCAAGTTGAATCTATTTAGTTTGATGTTACGGTAATTTATTCTTTTTCAATTGATAATTTCATAGTTTGACTATTTTCTCTCTCATGGTTTGAGTGTGTGAGAATTTGTCTATCTTTTTTTGTTTGTTAGTTATCGAAACAAAAACGCGAACAAAATTCTCTTGATCTTGCCCCCTCTTTTTCCTTAACCGAACAGTATTGAGACCAGGGGGATAAGTGGGTTTTTGCGAACCCATTTCGCAAGGCTGCTAATTGTCAAGTTTTGTGTAAATTTTTGTTACCCTAGGGCAATCTTACAAAGAATGAGCTGAGTGCCAAAAGTTACTAAGACCTAGGAGTGATAATTGGCCCTGGGGGATTACCCAGAGCCAAAGATCTTAAATGCTCAATGTCAGAGCGAAAACTCCGTCATTGAAATCGTTGTTAGAGTATTGAGTGTAACTAACAGGTAAATCCTCAAATCCATAGACACCGTTACCATAGGAGCGGAAGTGATGAGATCCGTCGGGATTAGCCGCGCCAAAGCTAAAATAGGCTACGGGTTCCTGAACAAATCTGGGTGCATTGTTAAATACGTCACCATTTTTTCCTTCAATATCAACTAGGTTTCGGACATATTGAGGTGCAGAGCTAAACCGATTTATGTCTCCCTGTTCAGCAGCGACGAAATCTTCTATTCCTTGATTACCCGGGAAGTAGGTTCCTCCATTGGCAATGGCAAAGGGAGCGTACAATTTGCCTGCAAGAACTGAAACACCTGATCCTAATTGTGTTGCCGTACTGGGAGTGTCATTGCCACCAGCTCTCACTGCGAAGTTCTTAACTCTGGCAGTGGTGAGAGCATGAAGTGCATAATTGGCATCTCCTGGTTTTAAAGTGTTACCTTGGTTATCCTTTATTTCACCCTGACTATTCAGCACCTCATAGAGTCCAATTATGTGATTAAAGTTAGATTTAGTGCCGTTTTGAACACTTGTAACTTCATCCGGAGTGGCAGACCCCCTGTTTGTATCTAAAGTTATATTTCCATTGGATTGTGCTGTGAAAATCAAACCTGTAGAGATATTAACTTTGGGTGTATCTACATTGGAATTGAGAGGATTATCGTCATTAGTAATAGTTCCTGTCACTGCACTGGTTGTGCCGATGGTGTAACCAGTCCCGGAAGCCAAGGTGAGGGATACTGTTTCATCCGATTCTACCGTGGTGTCAGCAGTGGGGTCTACCGTTACAGTAGCTGTAGCTGAGTTTGCGGCAAAGGTTACGCTTGTGCCAATATTGCTATAGTCAGTGCCATTAGTAGCAGTTCCTCCAGCCGTGTAGTTAACTGTCAGGGCATCAGTAATCACTCCAGTGCGGGTGAAGGTGTAGATGAGGTTACCTGTGCCATCTTCTGTAACAGTAGAGGGGGAAACACTTAGGGTGACAGAAGAGACTGGAACCAGGCGATCGTCGTTAAAGGGGTCAGCAAATGATACCACACCACTGGTCAGTTGATTGGCTACACTTACATAGCTGTAATTATTTGTGACGGGATTATAAGTTGCTACACTGCTGTCCCCTCCCGAAGTTG
>ACYB01000017.1 GCA_000175855.1 Raphidiopsis brookii D9 | reverse complement strand
TAATACGACCCTCCATTCTTTTTGCTCCCTTTCTTTCTTGACTGTCCATCTGGTGCAATCCATGATAAATAAGAACCATCTGCCAGCGTTTTCACTACTTGAAACTTCACATTGCCAGGAACACGACCAAGGAAATTTCCTTGTTGTTTAATGACAGTATGAACCATCTTAAAAGAATGTAATCCTCTGTCCCACATTAATAACATACTAGAATTAATACTGCGTAGTAACTTTAAAGCACCTCTCCTTTCTCCCATACGATAGGGATAACAAAAAGCATCTATAATTAAATGAGTACCTGCTTCCACCAAAAATACTAATCTGACTTTAGGAAAACCTGGATAAGTCCCTTTAGGAGAACCAGGATAGCCGAAGACTCTAGCATTTGTGGAAGTATCTGGAACATCAAAAACTGTTCCGTCCACAGCCATAATTCTTAATTCCCCTAAAAAAGCACCAGGTGTTAATATTGTTGCTAAGGGCTTTGCCACCAGTTCAAATAACCTTCTCATGACAGCTGCTCCGGTTCTTTGGCGGGCTTCTGTAATTGATGAAGCGGATGGGGTTTGAAGACGTAAACCTGATGGGATGTGTAAAGAACTCAAACCATGAATGAGATTTTTGAACACATCAACTATGGAGTCAGATGACCAAAAACTCATGGCGATGACTAAGGTAACTATGATATAAGTTGGTAATATTCTGAGTCTTCGTTGAGAACTACAAGTAGATTCAATAGCCTTGGTGATGGTTTGACTCGGAATTACCTGTGACAAAGCTAAAAATATTTGTTGAGGATTTAGACAGGCTGTTTGTACCTGAAAATTTACCAGTGACATATACTAAAAACAAAAATTTTTGGGGAATTTTAGGTCTAATGGTCATAATATATTAAATGTCACTTAGTTCTTGAGTATATTTCGAGAACATACAAATGTTATTGATCATGTCCACAAAAGAAGATGATCTCATTGCCAGAGGGGAACTGTTGCAACAAGCGATTGCGACTTTGCAATTGATGATTCAACAAATAAAAGCGGCGGGGGAAATCGGGCCTCCTGGTTGTTCTGTTTCCCGTTATCAAGCACGGAGTAAACAAGGGGTTTATTGGTACTATAAGTTACACGCTTCTCAACCCATTTTCCCTACTTCTCAACCAGGCAAGTTAACTAAATACAAGCATTTAGGGAAGGCTGGAAGTCCTGCTCATATTGATGCGGTTCTCTCGGTTGCTCGGAGGACTCAGGTTGATTACTTACAATCATGTATTGATTCTCTGCGACAAAACTGGGCTGACTTATACAACAGTCTCAAGGAGAAAAAGTAAGTCTCTCAATTTTCTTTGTTCTCGCAATTAAAGCGCGAACTCTTTTCTCTTGATCTTACCCCTTTTTTTCCTTAACCGAACAGTATTGGATCTAGTCCAGTGGTTGGTTCGTCTAAAATCAAGATTTCTGGCTCTAACGCTAATACTGATGCAATTGCAGCTAAACGTCTTTGACCTCCGGATAGTTCATGATGGGAACGATGGGCATATTTTTCTAAGCCAAAATCAGCTAGTAGTTGTCTAGCATTTTCTTTAGCTACTGCTGGTGCGACACCATAATTGAGCGGTCCAAAGGTAATATCTTCTAATACTGTTGGCATAAATAGTTGATCATTGGCATCCTGAAAGACAAATCCAATTTGTTTACGTATTTTTGCCACGGTGTTTGGCTCCACCGGAATCCCATTGATGGTAATTGTGCCACTCTGGGGATACTTTAACCCAATTAGGTTTTCTAAAAGAGTGCTTTTCCCTGAACCAGTAGCACCAATCAAAGCCACCCGATCACCTGTTTTTAATTTAAATGAAATATTTTTTAAGATTGTATACTTGTTTGTATAAGCATACATTAGATTTCTCACTTCCAGGACAAGGGTCTCAGGAAAAAAGTTGGTTAGGGAAGAATAGGAGGTTAAGGATGTCAAGACTTAATTACTTTAATATGAACTAACAGTGATATAACTAGCAATAACAATTACTAAAATAATTGTCAAAAGTTCTTGCGGGTTAGGTTGGCAATCCATGGGAAGTTGACCGTTGTAACCACGAGTAATCATAGCAGCATAAACTCGCTCTGCTCTTTCTAAGGTCCTTAAATACAAAGCACCAATCATAGCTGCACTAGCATAACGTAACCATCCCCTAGTACCACTTAAACCACGCAGTTGGGCACCGCGCTGCATACGCTGAATTTCCGCCAGCAGAATTTCTAGGTATTGTCCTGCTAGGAGTAAATTTTCTTTTAGTGCTAGAGGAATGGGTAATCCTTTGAGCGCAATGCCAAAACTGTGGGGTGGTAGGGTAAGTAAAAAGCTGTTCATCACTATTAAACAAATCAGAGAACGAACTAATAAAAAACTGGCCTTTTCCCACCCTAGAGGTAATGCTACCAAACACAGGAAAATTAATTCCCCACCCAGCAAACCACCCAGTTTGACTATCTCTACCCCTAATATTACCACCCATACTAGGGCGATCGCTCCATAAATGTATAATTGCAGCCAACTGTGATACTTTAAAAAAGCTGTTCCAATAACTACAATTAGGGATAGTTGTAAACGTAATGGCAAGGATATTTTAAGCATTCTTGGGTTTAATTACCTTAGCAATCCCAAAAGCTACGGCAAAGCAAGATGCCGCACCTAATAAGCCGGTAATGCTTGTCCCAATTTGCCCTAACCCATCAATTTCATAATCAGCAAAGGGGGTGGGTACCACAATTCTTACCTCTTGGGCCAAGTTAATAAACCCTAAATTCTCTGCTGCTTTTTCTAAGCCATCTGGCCATGCGGAAGCAAACAAGGATATAACTCCAGCAATCAGCAAAATGCTCACCACTGGTACTAACCATCCCCGAAATTTCTCTTCCTCTCCCGGTAGTAAGTCTGGACGTGATCTGGCTAAATACGCTAATACACCCCCCGTAATTAATCCTTCCCCTATACCAATCAGAATATGTATACCCGTCATGCTGGGTAAGACTAAGTTCACCGGTGCTGTCCCAGAAATCGCTAACTCAATAGCACAAGCGATCGCTGATACTACCATACTAATTCCTGCTGCTATACCTGCTGCTAAGGGTAAACGTTGTACAGAACCACCCAACAAACGCTGTAAGGTCTGGGTCAATATCCATCCTACCCAAACCCCAATTACTCCTAAGTTTAAAATGTTAGCTCCTAAAGCAGTAATTCCACCATCAGCAAACAACACAGCCTGAATAATCAAAACCGTTGCTAAACAAAGAGTTCCCGCCCAAGGGCTACCCAAAATTATTGCTCCTAATGCAGCACCTGAAAGGTGTCCACTCGTACCTCCAGCTACGGGAAAATTCACCATCTGGGCAGCAAAAATAAAGGCTGTGGTTAACCCTAGTAAGGGAGCTCGACGTACTCCAAAGGCAGTTTGCGATCGCCTCAATGATATGAATAATGCGGCTGCACTAGCTAAACTAGTAGTTGTTGCTACTGGTACTGAAATAAATCCATCTGGTATATGCATAAAAAACCCCGGATTTTTGTTTTTTTGATACTAACTTAAGCAATACTCGGCAATACAATTACAAACTCAATAGATATCAAAAGAGACATCAAACTTACAGGAAACTATATTTTGCTTATTTTCACAATGCCATATAGGAGGATATTTGGACAGAATTTTAGGATATTTTTAGAATGTTTTCAAACAGAAACAATTGCCACCTGAAGCTTTCACATCAAACCATAAATATTTGTAAATATTTATAATAAGTCAAGATTAAGGGTAAAAACCCGGCGTTGCAGGATTAGTTATTTGTGGTATGATCACTCCAGCTGTGTAATGATTTACCGACTATCTATCTAATGTCTGAAAACCTTGACTGGAGTAAAAGTGTAATTTGGAACCGGCGCAAGCTATTACAAATGGGTCTAGCTGTTGGAGGATTAATGGGTGGCTCAGTTATTTTACGGATGGTCAATAGCCATAATAACGTTGTGAAAATTCCCCCTACGGAAATGACAGAATCCCAAGAGGCCACCAAACCCATGCAGGTGTTGCGAAATTTTGATTATGGAACTCTCAAGCGAGAAAATGGCAGAAATATTCGAGAATTTGAGTTGATAGCAGGTACTTCCACAATTCACTTGAACAGTTTGGTATCCTACAACATTTGGGATTTAAATGGTAGGATTCCCGGACCAACCCTCAGAGCTAAAGCAGGGGAGAGAATCCGAGTGTTATTTCTCAATCAAGCTGGCCATTCCCATTCTTTGCATTTTCACGGGATACATCCAGCACAGATGGATGGTGTACTCCCTATTAGTAATGGTAAGGCAACCATATATGAATTTGATGCTGAACCCTATGGAGTTCATTTATATCACTGTCATGTTGAACCAGTTACTCGTCACATTGCCAAAGGATTATATGGGATGTTAATTATTGATCCACCCAACTCACGTCCTAATGCAGATGAAATTGTTTTAATAATGTCCGGATATGACATTAATGATGACAATAAAAATGAATATTACTCATTCAATGGATTGCCCCATTATTACATGCACCACCCTATTCAGATTTATCAAAACCAATTAATTAGAGCCTATGTTTTAAACATTATTGAATTTGATCCTGCTGTCACCTTTCATCTACATGCTAACTTTTTTGATGTTTATCCCTTGGGGATGACCATGACTCCCACTTACAAAACAGATGTGGTGACCATGGGTGTTGCAGAAAGGCATATTTTAGAATTTAGGTTTCGTTATCCAGGTAAATATATGTTCCATCCCCACCAGGACATGATCGCTGAAAACGGTTGTATGGGTCAATTGGAAGTGATTCCTGAATCAAACTAGGTTTATCACTCCTACAACTTCTTATTTCACCTTTATTCCATAACTAACTATTGACAAATATTATCATTTGATCTCAAAATATCATCAACAATAGTAGGAATAGTTTTCAACTGTATCAGTCAAGAACATCAGTAAATTTTTTACCTGGGATGAAAATGATCAAACATCGTTATCTAATCTTATCCATAGTAGCTTGTCTAGTTGTGTGTCTAAGTTCCTGCGGTAGTCAACCCCCTGGGGGAACCAGTACTACACCAGCAGTTACACAGACAACCAGTGATATGACTCACACTGGTAAAGGCAAAATTAATATCAATAATGCCATTTTATCGGAATTGGACAAATTGGAAGGGAAATTAGGAGTTCCCGCTTTATCCAACAAAATTCAAGCTAGTCGTCCCTACGGTTCAACAGCGGACTTGGTGAGCAAAAAAGTAATTACACAGGAACAGTTTGAGCAAATTAAAAATCTAGTCACCATAGAGGAAGTGGTACTTACCGGAGAAGCCAAAGACATAGACTACATGACAAAATTGGCATTAATGAAAGGACATCTTTTGGTAGCAGGGGAACTGTTGAAAGAAAATCAACCAAAACAGGCCCAACCTCATATTGGACATCCAGTAGAAGAGATTTATGTTGATATAGAAGAACAACTTAACGAACGGAAGGTCAAACAGTTTAAAGAGGACTTAGTGAAATTGACCGAACTAGTTAAATTCCGTCCTCAAGATAAAAAGGTGGCAACCAATCTAACCGTGGCTATGTCAGACATAGACACTGCAATTACAGCTTTACCCAATGAACAACGCTTACAACCCAAGTTCATATTACAAGTGATTAGGGGACTACTAGATGCAGCAACAGCAGAATATCAAGCAGCGATCGCTAAAAACAAAATCACCGCCCCCATAGAGTATCAAGACTCCCGTGGTTTCGTCATCTATTCCCATGAACTATATCAGAGTGTTTCCTCACAAATGGCAACAGTGAATCCGGAAGCGCAAAAAGCCATAGATATAGCTTTAACTGAACTCCTACAAGTTTGGCCTTCTGCTATTCCACCCAATCAGATAGTGAAAACTCCCGAGCAAGTTAATTCGCTGGTTAAAACCATAGAAGAAAACGCCAAATTTTTCACCGTGATGTAATCTGTAAGCTAGTTTAGCCAGAAAAAACCATCTAGAATAGCGAAGTGAAAATTAAAAATACCCAACTTGTTGGGTATCATTAATATATAGCCTATTACTTAAATTAATTGACAATGAATTTTAGTCTTGCTCTACCTACATTTGTGATTACCCTGCGTGAAGGTGTAGAAGCTGCTTTAGTGGTTGGTATCGTTTTAGCTTTACTAAATAAGTCCAAACAGTCTCAATTAAATGTTTGGGTTTATGCAGGTGTTGTAGTTGGTGTTATTGTGAGTGGTTTAATCGGTATTTTATTTACCGGACTAATTAAATTTTTGGGGTCTGTTAATCCCGAATACAGCAGTACAGTTGAACCGATTTTAGAGGGAATATTTAGCATACTAGCGATTATTATGCTCAGTTGGATGCTGATTTGGATGACCCAACAGGCTAAATTTCTGAAATTGCAAGTTGAAGGAGCGGTCAGACAAGCTTTAACTAAAAATAGTCATGCTGGTTTAGGTATTTTCAGTTTAGTTCTAATTGCTGTAGTTCGTGAAGGTTTTGAGACAGTTTTATTTGTAGCTGCTAATTTTCAGCAAGGGTTATTGCCCACCCTGGGAGCAATTGGGGGTTTAGCAACAGCAGCAGGAATTGGGGTTTTGTTGTTTAAACTGGGTGTAAGAATTAACATTGGGAGATTTTTCCAGGTCATGGGAATTTTATTAGTTTTAATAGTTGCTGGACTATTAGTTTCTGGACTGGGACATTTTGATGATGCAATTGCTAGTTTAGCCATGACTAGTCGTGCATCAGAAAATCTTTGTTTTTACTATGAACACTTTACCAAAATCCATTCTTGTATTTTGGGTCCATTGGTTTGGAACTCCAGCTCAATATTACCTGATGAAAAATTCCCAGGAATTATTTTCAAATCCTTATTTGGTTATAGAGACAAGCTTTATTTAGTACAGGGAATTGGATACTTACTGTTGTTAACTACTGTTGGTGGTTTATATTTTCGTAGTTTGAATAACAGAAATAATCCACCTAAAAAAAATAGTCCTAACCATTCAAGAATAGCAATTATCACGGTTTATCTTCTTTAAGTTACCATCCTTAAATCATCAGGGGTGTTGCAATTAAACAACATATCTGGTGTTGATAGGGGTAGAGCAGCAACTGGATATAGTTTGAGCCACCATTGAAAAGAACGTCCTTCTTGATTAATAAAATCCACCAGTAAGGGTAAACAACTGGTGCGATAGAAACCGCAAAGAGGTTCCCAACCATAGTCATTTTTCACCAACCGGGCAATATTTTGCGGTTGTGTGTTGTCCAATTCCCGTACCCAATCTTGAAAAACTGGAATTTGCAAATTTGGTAAATCACAAGCTAATAACAAAACCCATTCTGTGACTGTTTTTTCCATTCCCCTGGCAAAACCCACTAGGGGACCTTGGGTATGTTCTGGGTCTTCTTGAATAAATTCACATCCTGGCAAATGCAAATCCTGATATCTTTCTACCCAGGGTGTGACTATATAGATATTGTTAGTACAACTTCTAGCTACATGGTAGACCTTTTCTAATAAAGGGACTCCCCCAATGGAAATTAGAGCTTTGTCTTTGCCCATTCTAGAACTTTTGCCACCTGCCAAAATTATGCTACTTAGTGTTGTCATATGTGTGGTCAGTGTAGTTTTTAAAAACTGGGTGCGTCTGAGTTTATAACTTTAGTTAACAGTTCCACTGCTTGGGTTTTAGTCTTAATTTTACCATCTAGAGTAGCAAACAATAAATGGTCTAAAATCTGCTTGAAAATTGGACCTGGTTTGTAACCCATTTTTTTCAAGTCATCTCCCTTTAATAAAGGTTGAACATGTACTAAATCCCTCCAATAATACCAGATTTTTCTTCTGATCTCCCGGGAACTTTTTACAGCTATCAACATCAAAGTTCCGGAGTCATATTTTTGTAGTAGGTTAAATATTGCACTAGCTAACTCACAAGTTACCAACTCTCTATTTATTTCTACCTGTGCTGCTTCCAATTTTGTGAGTCTATTCACATTGCTGTCTGATAATTGTAAGTTTTCTGCTACCTTACTTCTATACTCTGGTTCTAAGCTGCTAATTAATATCTCTAACCGGATTAACCAAGTAGGTGGCAATTGTTGAGCTGGTTGCCAAAATCTCTCTTGAATTTTCAACAGTTTTTCCAATAAAACCAATTCTCGCAAGATGCCATGATTTAACTTACAGGTATAATGAATACATTGCAAAGCTCCTAACTGATCTAATAACTTTAAAGCTGATTGCCAATAAGACGCTTGTAAAATCAGTTTTAATTCAGCTTTTAATCGAGTGTGCAAAGCTGGTGTTTTGATATTTTCTTGCACTGTTCTATCATAAACACCACTATTAATGGCATAATTAATGTACTCAGCAGTCCGCTGTTCAATGGCAAAACCAAACCTGATGGCAAACCGCACTCCTCGATAAATCCGGGTGGGATCTTCAATAAAACTATTGGGGTGCAAAACTCTAATTTTTCGGGATCTTAAATCTATTAATCCACCAAAAAAATCTAGTAATTCACCACTGTGGGGAGATGTTAATCTTAGTGCCATGGCATTAATTGTAAAGTCTCTTCTATATAGATCTTGCCGAATGGAACTGGCTTCTACTTCTGGATTTGCTGCAGGATAAGGATAAAATTCTGTTCTAGCTGTGGCAATATCTACCCATAAACAATCTAATTCTGGATCTTTATGCCATAATAAGGCTGCAGTTTGAAATGCTCCATGAATTTCTAAACGGCTATTTTGATAAATTTGCTGTAATTCCCTCGCTAATTCTACTCCAGCTCCCACATCTGCACTTTGATGAAAACCATCTACTACTAGGTCAATATCATGGAGCATTAATTGGTTACTTGCATCATTCACTAATAGCAAGTCCCTAACCGCACCACCAACTAAATACAGATGCCAACCTCTTGCTTGCGCTGCTTGGGATGCTCTAGTTAATAATTGCCAAAGTTGGGGAGCAAGTCGATGTTCTAATTCCAGGTTTAACTGGATTGAATCTAATTGTAAATTCAATTCTAACTCTAATTCCTGTAATGGCAAATTTTTAATTTCTAGTCGGTGCAGTTGTCTGAGAACGTCCGTTCTGGTAACAATACCCACTAAACTACCATTTTCTAAAACTGGCAATCTGCCAATGTCATAAGTTACCATTAAGGACTCAATTTGTGGTAATTCGGTATGGGGGTTAATGGTTTTTAAGTCCGTGGTCATATACCCTTTAACTGGTGCATGACCAAAACCATGATGTAGAGCAATATCCAGGTCTCTCCGGGAAATAATACCTACTAATTTATCTTGGCTATTCACCACAGATAACCCAGAATGTCCATAACGTAATAATATTCTTTGAGCTTGGGTAATTGTGGTTTCTGGTCTGATAGTCCTCACAGGAGAAGACATTAAATCTCTGGCCATTGGTGGTTGGGGAATTTGGGATTTTAGCCCAGCTAATAGGTTTTCTAAAACTATGACTGAACTGGTTTTTTTAACATTTAAGGATGCTGCTTGAGAGTGACCACCGCCATCAAATGGCATAAATAATATATTTAGGTTAGTACGGGGAATTTGGGTTCTACCAATTACTGTTAATCTTAATTCGCCATCGTTATATGTATATTCATGAGCTAAAAGTAAGGCATCAATCTCTGTTAACTGCATCAGTTGCGCTGCTAAACCTGATAGCCCAGGAACGAAATTATCCGTTCTCAAGGTCATCCAAGCAATGGTGTACCCCCTCCAGCATAAATATTCTAGTCCTTGTAAACATTCGCCTAATAATTTTTGAATTTCCGGTGATAATCCAGGATCTCTATAGGTGGCAATTACTCCTAGATTTGCTCCCCTCTCCATTAACCATGCTAACGCTACTGCATCTCTCGCTGTGGACTGACCATAGGTTAGGGAACCTGTATCTACATGAATGCCTAAAGCCATTACTGTAGCTTGAGCAGCATTAATAAGTATATTCTCTTTAATTAATTCCTCTACTATTAGGGTAGTTGTTGCACCTACTTCGCTAATATATAAACTGGTGGCAATAATGTCACTCTCTTGATTAATATGATGATCGTAAACTGTAATTTCTACTAGATTGGCTAGATCCAACCATGTTTGGGCTTTACCTAAACGATTGCGCTGTTGGGTATCTACTATGGTTAAGGAACGAATATGCTCAGAGTTGACAGAACGTTTTTCAATTAGGGCATACTCATCTCGATATAGGGACAGAAAGTCTCTCACAGGTGGATGGGCTCCTCCAGTCAACACTATTTTACTACCTGGTTTAAGACAAGTTAATCCCACTGCCGCCCCTAAAGCGTCAAAATCAGCAGTTGTATGACAAAGAATTATTTCCATAACGGGGGGAATTGTCTTCCCAATATAAGGGATTTATTTGATGATAAAATTATGTAACTCTGTCTATGATAACGCGACAGTCCGTTTACAAGTCATGATTTCGGTGTATTGGGAAAAGTAAAATGACCTTAGTATTCCAATTTGCTTTAGTATCTTTAGTTTTGTTCTCTTTCGTCCTGGTGGTAGGTGTTCCTGTTGCTTACGCAACCCCTCAAAACTGGGTTGATTCCAAAAAGCTCCTTTGGCTCGGTTCCGGAATTTGGATTGCTTTAGTCCTTTTGGTTGGTGTATTAAACTTCTTTGTGGTTTAAAGAACAATTACCCATGGGCAAAAACCCATAATCTCAAGATTAGAGGAGCAGATAGTTATTAACTTAACTGTTTATACTTATCCACTCTTCTATCTTTTTACCAGAGGTCGCAGTTAAACAAACTTAATCCTTTATATTTACTTAAAGAGGCAATAATGGCAGTTTTTGAGGGAACATTTACTCAAGCGGAAGCTTTAAAGTTTGCTCTGGTTATTGGTCGCTTCAATGACCTCGTGACTGTAAAGCTGTTGGAAGGATGTCAAGACTGTCTAAAGCGTCATGGGATAAATCCTGACCCCCAAGGGAATCAAGTAGATTACGTTTGGGTTCCCGGTAGTTTTGAAATTCCCACAGTGGCGCGTCAGTTGGCACTTTCTCAACGTTATGATGCAATAATATGTCTAGGTGCCGTAATCAAGGGACAAACACCTCATTTTGACTATGTATCTGCTGAAGTATCTAAAGGAATTGCTGCAGCCAGTTTTCAAACTGGTGTGCCAGTGATTTTTGGGATTTTGACTACAGATACCATGCAACAAGCCTTGGAAAGAGCAGGGATTAAAAGTAATCATGGTTGGAATTATGCCATGGATGCCATAGAAATGGCTAGTTTGATGCGCCAATTGCGCCCCAATCTGGCAAAATCAGTCCCATCCTAAACCTGGATTATTCATCAGAGGCAAAAAAATTATTGGATTATTGATTATTATTTAAGAATTTTTTAAAAATAGGGGTTGACAATCTACCAAAAATCTGAGATATTGTAGTTGTGTTGGGTATGCGGGTATAGCTCAGTGGTAGAGCGCAACCTTGCCAAGGTTGATGTCGCGCGTTCGAATCGCGTTACCCGCTCTTAGAAAAATATCAGTGATAGGTTAAGACCTTGATTTTATTGTTAATACATGAACATTGCCAAACGTGCTTATCATGCTGCCATCAAATTAGGTACAACTAAAGGTGCGGAACGAAGTCGCGCAGTTTTGGCAATGGCCAGGGCACTAAAATGCTCCTTTGATGATATTCTGGAGTCCAATACCCTTGATTTGGAAGCAAGTAGGGAAATGGCAGTCCCAGAACTAATCCTGGACTGGCTTAAACTTACCCCTAGTCGCTTGCAAGCAACCGTGAATCTTCTTGAGCGATTGGGGGAATTATCCGATCCCCTAAGACGGGTGAGAACTGCTGATTATCAACAGGAAGATTCTCAAAGTTATACCCAACTTATGCCTTTGGGTGTAATTGGTTTTATTTATGAGGCTTTACCAGAATTGGGGGCCATCGCCGCCGGTTTTTGCCTGAAAACTGGTAATAGCCTCATTCTCAAGGGAAGTACGGAAGCTAGTCATTCCAATAGAGCGATCGCAGAAATTCTACAAACGGCTATTTTAGATGCGGGTCTACCTAGTGGCTGTGTAGAATTAATTACGGCAGAGCATGGTACTTCTATCAGGGATTTAGTGACGCAGGAAGACTATTTAAGTTTGGTTATTCCCTATGGACGTTCCAGCTTGATTCAACAAGTAGTTAGACAAGCAACCTGTCCTGTATTGAAATCAGCTATGGGTAATTGTTACCTTTACTGGTCTTTAAATGGGAGTTTAGAAATGGTACGATGGATGATTTTAGATAGTCATGAAAGCGAACCGGATCCGGTAAATGCCATTGAAAAGGTTTTAATCCACCGTCAGTCCTTACCATCCTCCCTATCTACACTGTGGAACAGTCTAAAAGACAGGGGTTTTCAACTCAGGGGAGATGCAGAACTAGTACAAGTTTTTCCCCAACTGCAATTGGTGCAAGATGAGGAATGGGGAACTCCATATTTAAATAAGACCATCGCTTTCAAATTGGTAGATACCTTAGATAGTGCGATCGCGTGGATTAATCAATATAGTAGTAGTCACGCGGATGCCATAGCCACAGAGTCTTACCAAGAAAGTAGACAATTTGCCTTAGGTGTTAATAGTGCTTCCACATATATCAATGCTTCTCCTAGATTTGCTCGTAATTCTTCCAGGGGAGATGCGGTGTTTTTGGGAATGTCAAATCAAAGAGGTCACAGGAGAGGTTTCATTAGTTTAGAAACCTTGACCACTGTGAAACATATTATTCAGGGGAACGGGAGATTTTAGAGGAGGGATAGCCCTCCTTCTATTTTAGATGTACGAGTCTAAAGGTAAACAAGAACAAACAAAATTGCGATCGCCAAAAGCGGCATCTATTCTACCTACGCTTGGCCAAAACTTAAATTGACGAGTCCAATCTGTAGGGTAAGCAGCTTGCTCGCGGGAGTAAGAGTGGTTCCAATCACCAACAATCAAACTTTGTATGGTGTGGGGGGCGTTTTTCAAGGGATTGTCTCCTGGATCCATAGTACCAGACTCCAGGTGCAAAATTTCCTGACGAATGGCAACTAATGCATCACAAAAACGGTCCAATTCAGCTTTCGACTCACTTTCTGTAGGTTCAACCATGATTGTTCCTGCTACAGGCCAAGAGACTGTGGGAGCGTGAAAACCATAGTCCATGAGGCGTTTAGCAATATCATCCACCTCAATGTTTGCTGATTTTTTTACTCCTCGCAGGTCTAAAATACATTCATGGGCGACAAAACCATGTTTACCCTTATATAAAATAGGGTAAAAAGATTCCAATCGCTTAGCAATGTAATTAGCATTCAAAATAGCGATTTTGGTTGCTTGAGTGAGGCCATCTGCACCCATCATAGCTATATACATCCAGGAAATAACCAAGATACTGGCACTTCCCCAGGGTGCAGCAGAAACCGCACCGTGGTCACTATCTAATTTAACCACAGAATGACCCGGTAGAAACTTCACCAGATGGGGAGCAACACCAATGGGTCCCATTCCTGGACCACCACCACCATGGGGAATACAAAAGGTTTTGTGTAGGTTCAAATGACAAACATCCGCACCCAAATCACCGGGACGACAAATACCCACCTGGGCATTCATATTAGCTCCATCCATATAGACCTGTCCACCATGTTGGTGAACTAGGGCACAAATTTCCTGTATGGTTTCTTCAAACACCCCATGGGTTGATGGATAGGTAATCATTAAAGCGGCGAGTTCACGACTGTATTTTTGTACCTTGGTGTTTAAATCTCCCAAATCGATATTACCACATTCATCACAAGTGACAGCTACCACCTTCATACCACACATAACTGCACTTGCGGGATTTGTGCCATGAGCAGATTGGGGAATTAGACAGATATTGCGATGTCCTTCTTGTCTACTTTGATGATATTCACGAATAACTAATAGTCCCGCGTATTCTCCTTGGGAACCAGCATTAGGTTGTAAAGATATAGCTGCAAAACCGGTGATTTCTGCCAACCATGTTGCCAATTGTTGAAAGAGAATTTGATAACCTCTAGTTTGGGTAATTGGTGCAAAGGGGTGAATTTTGCTAAATTCTGCCCAACTAACAGGAATCATTTCCGAAGTAGCATTTAACTTCATAGTACAGGAACCTAGGGCAATCATAGAGGTTGTCAATGATAAATCCTTAGTTTCCAACTGATGTAAATACCGCAGTAATTCAGTTTCAGAATGGTGACTATTAAATATGGGGTGGGTAAGATAGGGACTAGTGCGAATTTGACCCAGATAGGAATTAGTTTCCCTAATCTCTTCAAAATTGAAGGGGAAATCATTACCATCCCCTATTCCATTAGCAAAAGCGAAAATCTGCCACAAATCTATCACATCTGTAAAGCTTGTGGTTTCATCCAGGGAAATTCCTATATCCCCATCATCAAAAATCCGCAAATTGATGTTTCTCTCATCTGCAGCTATCAGCAGGGTTTCCAAACTCCTATTTCCTAACCCCACACGCAGGGTATCAAAGAAGTTCCTATTCAGGACCTCATAACCTAATTTTTCCAGTCCTGCAGCTAAATCCTTAGTCAGTTGATGAATATTTTTCGCGATCTTTCTCAGTCCATTTGGTCCATGATAAACTGCGTACATACTCGCCATTACTGCTAACAGTACCTGAGCTGTACAAATATTGCTAGTAGCCTTGTCTCGACGAATATGTTGTTCACGGGTTTGTAAAGCCAAACGGTAGGCCAGCTTACCGTGAACATCTTTAGACACCCCTACAATTCGCCCTGGAACTAACCGTTTATACTCCTCCTTGGTAGCAAAATAAGCCGCATGAGGTCCTCCAAAACCCAAAGGAATACCGAATCTCTGGGTACTTCCCACGGCAATATCCGCTCCCAGTTCTCCTGGTGGTGTTAATAAGGTCAAACTCAATGGATCTGCTGCTATGGTCACCAATGCACCCTGAGCATGGGACTGGGCTATAAACTGGCGATAATCGTGAATTTTACCATCTGTTCCGGGATATTGGAGAATAGCACCAAAAATTGGCTCAGCAAAATCAAAGGTTTGATGATCTCCAATAATGATTTTAATTCCCAAAGGTTTAGCTCGGGTGTGGATCACATCGATAGTTTGAGGATGACAGCTGCTGGAAACAAAATAGTTAGAAGATTTGTTTTTGCATACACCATAACTCATGCTCATGGCTTCCGCTGCTGCTGTTGCTTCATCTAATAGAGAAGCATTAGCAATTTCCAATCCAGTTAAATCAATGATCATAGTTTGGAAGTTTAATAGTGCTTCCAAACGTCCTTGGGCAATTTCTGGTTGGTAAGGAGTGTATGCTGTATACCAACCGGGATTTTCTAAGATGTTCCTTTGAATCACCGGAGGAGTAATACAGTCATAATACCCCATACCAATGTAAGAGCGGTAGATTTGATTTTTGTTGGCTATTTGTTTGAGTTTAGCCAGTGCTGTATGTTCATTTTGCGCAGCTGGTAGGTTCAACTCCTGGGAAAAGCGAATTGAGCTGGGTACTGTTTGCTCAATTAATTCCTCTAAGCTAGATAGACCCAAAGAGTTTAGCATCTCCTGGATATCACCTGCTTTCGGTCCAATGTGTCTACGGACAAACTCTCCCAGTGAAGGGGTAGTTTCAGTGGAAATTTGACGATACGTGGGATTGGCTACCACAAATTATGCTCCCAATGCTACGGTTTAATATATTGTAATGATTTTGGAATATTAGGGAAGAGGATGGTAACTATAGAATTTGGGATCAATAGAAATAAAATAAAGGGAAAATTTTCAGGATGAACTATGAGTGTCTTTGTACTAATTTTTAATGCTGGCACAGATAATGAAGGAATTCATTCAGTTTTAGTGGGGGATCGTAATACAATTATGATGTTTGAGTCAGAAGACGATGCAACTCGTTTCGCTCTGATGTTAGAAGCCCAGGATTTCCCCATGGCTAAAGTTGAAAACATAGATCAACGAGAAATCCAGGAATTTTGTCAAGAGCATGGCTTTGAATGGCAATTTGTACCAGCAGATAGCAGTGTTTTGATTACTCCCCCACCAAAGAATATGGAGACAACAAGTTGGCAAGAGGGTAATTCCAGTAAAAACACAAATGGGGAACAACAAGCAATGTCTAGTTCTGAATTAGACAGCATTCGTCGGAGGTTGGAAGGACTACTATAGCTGATTGTAGTCTTAAGCATTTTCTAACCAGTAATAGGGATCGCATTTTGTTTTATAGGTC
Source organism: Raphidiopsis brookii D9 (assembly GCA_000175855.1). GTDB lineage: Bacteria > Cyanobacteriota > Cyanobacteriia > Cyanobacteriales > Nostocaceae > Raphidiopsis > Raphidiopsis brookii. The sequence continues at coordinate 13,185 of ACYB01000017.1, read as the reverse complement.
TAGCTACAGTGGAGCTTACTCCTAAATAATGCGATCGCCTGGATTGTGATGAAAAGGACTTAGGGGAGTTATGCTCCCACAGCCTCTTTAGCAGCATATAACACTTCTGCTGAAATATCTTTAAATCCCCGTTCACGGGCAAATTTTTCCGTATTTCGTTTCACCTTACCTCGGACAAAACCGGGAATTTTATTCAATTCAGCCAACCCATCTTTTGTCCAATTTAAATCAGATTCTGCAGAAATTCCCTTAGTAATTACCTCCTTAGTATCATGTCCACCGAAAATTTCTAATAGGTGATCTTCCATTCCCAGGGTGAAAGAATTATAAATTAAATCAGTTAGTTGGTTTGTCCCTTCATAACCCATGAATGGTTTATAACCTATGGGGAAGTTTTGCACGTGAATAGGAGCTGCAATAACTCCACAGGGAATGTTTAAGCGTTTACCTACATGACGTTCCATTTGAGTCCCAAAAATTGCTGCAGGTTCCACCCGGGCGATCGCATCTCCGACGGATCCGTGATCATCTGTAATCAGAACCTCATCACAATATTCACTGACCTGTGCTTTAAACCAATCAGCATCGTATTTACAGTAAGTGCCCGACCAGACCACATGAATACCCATTTCCCTAGACAGAATTTTGGTCATTGCTGCTGCGTGGGTACTATCACCGAAAACCACCGCCTTTTTACCGGTTAAATTCTGGCAGTCAATAGAGCGAGAAAACCAAGCAGCTTGGGATACATACAGAGTTTGTTCATTGATGAATTCCGCATAATCAACATTGGCACCTTGTTGATTAATTATTTGTTGAATTTGACGAATACATCTAGCAGTTTCCACCACACCCATAGGAGTAATATCCACATAGGGAGTGCCAAATTCTTCCTGCAAATAATTAGCAGTTAACAGACCCAATTCCCGATAAGGAACCAAGTTAAACCAAGCCTTGGGCAGATTCTTCAACTCATGGACTGAAGCTCCCTCAGGAATGACCGCATTTACCTCGATACCCAAATCAGCCATTAATTTTTTCAACTCGGTGCAATCATGATTATTATGAAATCCCAAAGTAGAAATACCAATAATATTCACCGACGGTCTTTCAGTTTTACCAGTTGGCAATTCCTCTTTTTTCCGAGCCTTTTCTATGTAATATTTAACAATTTGATGTAAAGTTCTATCTGCTGCTTGTAGCTCATTTACACGATAATGATTAACATCTGCTAACAACACATCCCCTTTAGCATCCATTTGGGCACGATCTACAAAGTTTTGTAGATCCTCCTGTAAAATACTAGAAGTGCAGGTAGGAGTCAAAACTATTAAATCCGGGTGTTCTTCCGCATCTTTACGAGTGATATTTTCTACTACTTTCTCCTGAGATCCACGAGCTAAAACATTCCGGTCCACAATACTGGCTGTAACCGGTGTAAAGTCACGTTCTCTGGATAACATAGAACGCATAACATTAAAATAATCATCACCTAAGGGAGCATGCATAATCGCATGAACATTTTTAAAAGAACTAGCTACTCTTAGGGTGCCAATGTGGGCAGGTCCTGCATACATCCAGTAAGCTAATTTCATTCAGTCTTCTCCTGTAACAAGTTAAAGAACCTAAACCAAAGAACCTATAATCCAAGCTCAATCACTATGGGTGGTAAGTAGGTACTAGGATTGTTGATCAAATTTGCTTCTATTGTCTCAAACTCAAGCTCTAGAAACAAATAAGATTTATTACAATGGAAGCAGGAATCCCCTGATAAATCAGGGGAACGTCAAAAAACGTAACTAGAATGTAAAATTATTGTTAAAGAATTAAACTTGTATTGGAATCGAAGACAGGAGAGCTTGCCATGTTTGGATTTATCAAAAATTTAATTGCCGGGATTTTGAGCTTTATTAGTGGAATATTTGGTAAAAAGGACGAATATTACCTAGAGCTTAAAGAAGAAAATGAGCCAACCACAGTAGTACCAACAGCACCAGTGGTCAAGGTAGAATCGGTTGTACCACCCAAGGTAGAATCAGTTTCAGCACCAGCGGCAAAACCGGTAGAAAAACCAGTAGTAGCAAAGGAAACTACCTTTGCACCCCAATACCTGCTGACCCTAACTTCCCGAACACGTCGTCGTCCCGGTGCCAACATGAGTAGTTTTCTGGACATGGCCCGTCAGGCTAAAGTCCCCACTTAGTAAGATGAATGGTGGGTTCATAGATCATACATAATCATAGATCAATAATGACCCCACCGGTTCATCTTCCAAGAAATCATCATCTCTAGCTAGAAAGCAATAATACACATTGGTAACCATGAAAACTATATTTCACTTAGCATTTCCTGTTGGGGATATTGTTCAAACTAAAGCTTTTTATATTGACGGATTAGGCTGTATACCTGGTCGAGAAAACCCCCATGCTTTAATCCTGAATCTTTGCGGTCATCAACTAGTAGCACATATCACAAAAGAAGCGTTAACACCTCAAAAGGCCATTTATCCTAGGCATTTTGGTTTAGTGTTTACCCAAGAGGAGGATTGGCAAGAACTCCTAGAATCTGCCAAAAATAAAGAGTTGAATTTTAGAGAAGAACCGAAAAATCGCTTTGTTGGTTCTCCCCTAGAACACCGAACTTTTTTCTTGGAAGACCCTTTTTACAACATCATGGAGTTTAAATACTACCGTTACCCGGAGGCAATATTTGGTAGTGATCAATATACAGGTATAGGTGATACTTAATAGTTGGATTATTTGGAGAGGTTTTCCGCCATTAGCTCCCTTTCCAAAAATTACCTCCACACCATATACTAAACAATATGAACCATTCTCAAACAAACATCAATTAACCATATATGAACATCACACAAAGTACATTTATAAACAAAATATCAATCGGCTGGACTAGCTTACTTATATTCACACTTACATCCGTCCCCACTTCAGCGCAAACAATAGATAGAATTCGAGACATCCTAGAAAAAACCACAGTACAAATCAACTCAAATGCGAATCCTGGTGGATCAGGAGTAATCATCAAAAAAGAAGGAAATACTTACACCGTACTTACCGCCAACCACGTTGTGTGTGAAAACCTAGGAGTAGAAACAATTCGCTGTAGAACAGATTTTACCTACAGTATTAGAACCTATGACGGTAGAGAATACCCAATTAAAAAACGTCAAATACTACAAACAAAACTTCAAGATCCAGACCTGGCAATAGTAACATTTGAATCCCAACAAAACTACAAAATTGCATCCTTGGGGAATTCCAGTCAAGTCAAAATCCAATCAGATATTTTCGTTGCTGGATTTCCCACAATTTTTGGATTCACAGGTAGAGATAGAACCTTCAGTATTACTAACGGTAAAGTAGTCGCTTTTATTCCTCAACAGAAAGCTCCAAAAGGATATGGGTTAATATACGATGCTACAACTCGGATTGGTAATAGTGGTGGACCAGTATTTGATAGCAATGGCAATGTTATAGGTATTCATGGACTAGCAGATGCAGATGCGCTAGAAAATAACAACACAAATCAATCAGAAACAAGAAATAACCTCAGACCGAACCTATCCACAATCAGAAAACTGATTAACCCACAAACAGAATCAGGAGTATCGTTTCAGGTCAAAACAGGATTTAACGCTGGTATTCCCATCGATATCTTATATGGAGTCTTACCTCAAACCTATTTCAATACCAGATCTATAACTTCTCCATCCGATAGTATGAATAGTGGAGAAAGCGGGACTAGTAATGAGAATATTGATGACTCTATAAAAAGTCAATCCATAGCTTATTTTGACAAAGCAGCTGAACAATACAACGGAGGAGATAAGCAGGGTGCCATTGCTAATTACAATCAAGCTATTAAACTTGACCCCGACTATACTGATGCCTATATCAACCGGGGACTTGTACGCAGTGAGTTAGGAGATAGGCAGGGTGCCATTGCTGATTATAATCAGGCTATTAAACTTGACCCCAACTATGCTCTAGCCTACTACAATCGGGGGATTGTACACAGTGAGTTAGGAGATAGGCAGGGTGCCATTGCTGATTATAATCAGGCTATTAAACTTGACTCTAACTATACTGATGCATACTACAACCGGGGCATTGTACGCAGTGAGTTAGGAGATAAGCAGGGTGCCATTGTTGATTACAATCAGGCTATTAAACTTAATCCTAACTATACTAATGCCTATATCAACCGGGGACTTGTACGCAGTGAGTTAGGAGATAACCAAGTTGCTATTGCTGATTACAATCAGGCTATTAAACTTAATCCTAACTATGCTCTAGCCTACTACAATCGAGGGATTGTACACAGTGAGTTAGGAGATAAGCGGGGTGCCATTGCTGATTACAATCAGGCTATTAGACTTGACCATAACTATACTGATGCATACTACAATCGGGGCATTCTACGCAGTGAGTTAGGAGATAAGCAGGGTGCCATTGTTGATTACAATCAGGCCATTAAACTTAATCCTAACTATACTAATGCCTATATCAACCGGGGACTTGTACGCAGTGAGTTAGGAGATAACCAAGTTGCTATTGCTGATTACAATCAGGCTATTAAACTTAATCCTAACTATGCTCTAGCTTACTACAATCGAGGGACTGTACACAGTGAGTTAGGAGATAAACGAGGTGCCATTGCTGATTACAATCAGGCTATTAGACTTGACCCTAACTATACTGATGCATACTACAATCGGGGCATTCTACGTAGTGAGTTAGGAGATAAGCAAGGTGCCATTGACGATTACAATCAGGCTATTAAACTTGACCCTAACTATGCTAATGCATACTACAACCGGGGCATTATACGCAGTGAGTTAGGATATAATCAAGGTGCCATTGCTGACTTCCAAAAAGCAGTTAACATATACCAACAACAAGGTAAAGAAAATAATTATCGTGATGCTCTAGATAGAATAAGGGAAATTCAACAAAGATAATCCCATTGTAAACAATCATGCAATCATTAGCTGTTAATAGTCAACGCGCAATCGACCTTTAACTCCCTCAGAATTTCCCTTGAGAAAATTCAGGGAAGTGCGAATTACAGAAGTTCCAAGTTTTTAAAAACCTTGGTGTACCTCATACTAAAATTGATATTTTAGCGATCCCTGCTCGAATTCCATCTTGCAAAGGAGTTATCGCATTTGCATCAACTATTTCCTGAGAGTTGAGGTCTTGGGTTCTTTGTAATAAGCTTGGCTGTGGTATTCAATCCTTTCTCCCCAATCTCGAATTAGGGCTTCATGCAATACTTCTACTGTTTCTTGTTCTGTTTTTGTTAGGTTACTATATTTTTCATCTGCGTAGCGGGCTAATGCTCCTTGTACTTGGCCAATCTTTTCGTAGGCATTGTGGGTTAATTGCCACTCATGGTGTTGATTCCACAGTTGTGTCAGGGCAAATTCTAGTAGGGGTAAATTCCCCGGTTGCTGTTCTAGGTCATTTAGGATTCTGGCTGCTAGTCCCTGTTCAAATGATACTCCTAGTTTTTCCGCTGGTTTTATAATTACTTCTGTCAATTCTTCCCGGTTCATGGCTAGAATTTTGAGGTCTGCGTTTTGCAATGTGTCGCCAAAGGGTCTATAAGATAGCGCATCCGAGAGAAAGTCGGCCCGCATGGTTGTTACTAATACTATCGGGCTGTTGGGTATTGAAAGACTAGCTATCAGGCAATCCAGAAATTGCTGGCGAGTTTCTGGCTCTGGACACATGGTGTAAATCTCTTCAAATTGGTCGGCTATGATTAATACTTTTTCTGTGGGGTGTTTTTGTTGGATTTGAGTGAAAACGTCGGATAAGGGGATGGTTCCTGTTTGGAGGTGTGTGGCTAAGATACGCCCTTGAGCCATTTTTTCTATAGTGTCTAATTCTGAGGTATACAGAAGGGGTATTAGGGCTGTGGCTAGGGCAGGGAAGGGTTCTTTCCCTGGTCTGAAGTAGGTAAATTCCCAGTTGCCTTGGTTTTTTAATTTTGGTACTAACCCCGCTAATACTACTGAAGATTTACCACTGCCAGATGCACCAAGGATGGGGATAAATTTACGGTTTTGTGTGGCTTCATATAGTTGTTCGATAAATATTTGTCGCCCGAAGAAATATTCTGCTTCTTCTGGTCCGAAGTGAAATAGTCCCTGGTAAGGACAAAGAGAGTTTTCTTCTTGTCTTTGGTATAAGTAGTTGTGGATTTTAATATCTATACGGTTTTTGTATATTTGATTTTTTTTACTCCAGGTAAATTCTTCTGATTTTGCATTTGAATAGTAGGTTATGGGTAACCAGGTTGCCCCAGGAAATTCTTGATCTTCCTTATAAAGAATGTCTTTTGCAGCTTTTTCTACTGCTACTGAGAGAAAATTGCATTCTTTTACAAAATGGATTAAAAACCTTTCTAAAAATTCCCGGGCAAATTCGTCTGGTACTGGTTCCTTCATGACGATGACGGCTGGCATCCCCACTTCTTCTATAAGAAAGTCTGCTATTTTCAGTCCGTCACAGGAGTTAAAAATAGCTATTTTTAATTCCTTTTTTTACCGCACGGATGAGGTCATTTTTAAAATCCCGAATGATGGAGGTTTCTTGTTCAAATTGAATTGTGCCTCCCTGGTCACTGGTACTGTGTCCGGAGTAGAATAGGATGTCATAATTGTCATTGATTAGTAGTTGATGAAATTCGTTTCTATCTGTGATGTTTCTGAAGATGACGGTTGCACCGTTGGGTTCACAGATTTCTTTGAGTCTATTGGCTTCATCAGCTTGACTGCATGCCAATTCCCCCTGGTGTCCACCAAATATGGCTAGGATTTTCGGTGGGTTTGAACTAAATAAATTTGGATGGGAAGGTGTGGAGGTATGATCTTTGGATAGGAGGAAGGTTGTATCATAATTGTTAAAACGAATATAACTACTCAAGTAGGCATTCCAGGGCAGTCTACGGAGAATATCGTTATCTTGTTGAGCATTAGGATTAAGGGTATCTGAAAGGATAAGTTGAATACGAATTAAATTTGGGTTTTGAGGGGACTGGCTAGGGGAAGATGTTGACAACTCTATCATGTTGCTAATGAGCATACCAATGTTTTGGTTATTGAGCCATTGTTTATACTCTTTTTCCAATTCTGTTTTGGCATTTCTTAGCTTTTCTGTGCTTATGTGTGTTTCTTGTTCTTCTATGTCAGAAATCTTACGTATTGTGTTGCGGTGTAAAATATATTGCCATTTACTGTAAAGCTTTGGTATGTTTCTGTTTTGGATGATGGAGAGTTGTTCGGTTTTTCCATCCGTGATGACATCTATAATGAATCCTTCATTGAAGTTACCGTTTAATACTCTGAGTATGATGTTAATGGTCATAGGGTGGTATTTGGGTAGAGTATTCAAGACATACGAGGACATACTGTGGCTGAGTATAACATAGTTTGCTAACAAGTGGGCAGGAATTTTGTCAATTGGGGTCACGTATTTCCCCCGAGTTGAGGTCTTGGATTCTTTGTAATAAGCTTGGCCGTGGTACCCAATCTTTAATACGGATTATGGCAAGGTAGATAAAAGTTTTAGATGTTTCGAGTAATAATTCATAATCTCTAACCAAACGCCTGCAGTCCATCAACCAACCAAAAGTTAATAACTAATTCTCAAGGGCGATCGCCGATCTCTAGACCCAAACATAAAATTAATAAATTATTCAAAACCCTTCACCTTTAAACGATATACATTTGGGAGTCAAAACTAACCCCTATTATCCTAAAAGATAAAAAGTGAAACTTAATATGCTCAAATCAGTCCTGATTACTCTTACCCAAGAAGACCATCAAAAAGCTCGCCAGGTGGCAGAAAGAGAAAAAACCGAACAGTACAGAGAACAAAAATACCAAAACATCCTCGTCTTACTTGCTAGTAAAGCCTTTTTAAACGCCTTGGTTATGATTAGGGGTAGGTTCTATAAGCTAACCAGATATACAAATAATTACATTACAAAGATATTAAATATGGTTAGGGATTTAACAGAAGTGAAAGTAAGATAAGTACGAGTGGGTTGTTAATCTATCTAAAGGCAGGTTTAAGTGAAGTTTATCTTAAGTTCTCAAAATGTCAACGAGTATCTTATCAAGAGAAAGTTATGCGATCGCTCCCTAGAAAATCCAGGAGTAGAGCAGATTCAGGCTAAAAATTTTAATTTATTGGTGACTTTACCAGAGGGTCGAAAGTTACTGGTAAAACAGGAAAAATTTATTAATTTAGAAAAGGAAACGGTGAAGGAGTTTTTTGGGGAATGGCGAATCCCGAGTTTTGTGCATAACTTTCCTGAATTAGACCATTGGCGTAGGTTTCTGCCAGAATTACTGCTCTACGATGATGAGAACTCAATTTTGGTTTCTACTTATCTGGATAATTATGAGGATTTAGCAAAATTCTACTCTAAAAAGAATGTCTTTCCTACTCAGGTTGCTGCTCAAATTGGCAGTTGTTTGGCAACAATTCACCGTGAAACTTGGAATAAAAGTATTTATAGGGAATTTTTTGCCCAAGATTTTGCTCGAAAAACCAAGGTATCCCCACTATTACTAAATAGTTTGGAACAGATAGGTCCAGAAATTTTTGGACTGGTTCCCATGGGTGGATTAAAGTTTTTTGCTCTTTATCAACGATATGATAGCTTAGAAGCAGCAGTTAATCTCTTAAGTAAAACTATCTCTCCTATTTGTCTAACTCACAATGACTTGAAGTTGAATAACATTCTTTTACTTCAAAAATGGGAAGATGTTAATGAAAATGTGATTCGTTTGATTGATTGGGAAAGGTCTGATTGGGGAGATCCAGCGTTTGATTTGGGAATGGCGATCGCCAGTTATCTACAAACTTGGTTGGGTAGCTTAGTGATTAGTAATTCTCTTAGTATTGAAGAATCTTTGCGACTAGCGACTACTCCCCTAGAATTAATTCAGCCATCTATCGGTGGATTAACTTTAGCTTATTTAGAAGCTTTCCCAGAAATCTTAAAATATCGACCTGATTTCTTAAAGCAAGTGGTACAGTTGGCAGGTTTTTCTTTAATTACTGCAATTTTAGCAATGGTTCAGCATGAAAAAACCTTTAATAATACGGGAATTGCTATGCTTCAGGTAGCCAAGGCTTTGTTGTGTCGTCCTGAATTGTCGATGCCCACTATTTTTGGGGCTACTGCTACTCAGTTAAATCAGATGAATTCTTCTGTTGTTGGCAAAGTTTAATATCCTTGAGTATCTTGAAAAATCATGTCATTACTTAATTCTCAATCTCATCAATTAGCCTCTGAAGTTGAACGTCGCTTAAAGGAAGTTTTATCAGATATTGTTGAAAATGTCGAGATTTCCGCTGATTTTTCGATTCGTCACCCGAACTATCAACCATGGGAAATGCCTACTGAAATGTTGTCTCGGATTCAGGCTTTACCCAAGGAAATGCAGGATAAGTATATGAGTTTACAGTTGCGGAGTTTTCTTTATGGCACTTATTACAATGGGTCGACACAAAAATTACAGGCATTAGGTTATGGGAATAAAGTTCAGCAATTAGATTTGGAAAATAGTAGTTTTGCTGGTGTATCTATGGACTTTTATTTGCAGTTAGACAAAGCGAATAAGGGTGAGGGTTATTTTGATTCAGGGTGGTCAGTTTTGAGAGAAGAAACCGATGGGAGTTTGGCTGTAACTAAGGGTGGTTTGCGATTACATATCCAACGTGACAAGCATCTTCAAGAATATGAACAATCTGCATTTGTGGGTGATGTTGTATCAATTTTGATGCCCAAGAATTTAGTGCAAAATGGTTTTTATATGGCGGTGGGTAATGCTGGTTTACAGAGAGAGGAAGCCATGGTGCGAATCTATTTTAATGTTACTCCCGAAGGTGCAGTGGCTGTGATGGCTGGGTTAACTGAAAAGTTGAATCAGAGGGGGATTCCTTTTAGTTTTAAGGCTTTGTATAATCCAGTTGATTATCAACGATATGATGCTGGGGTGCTTTATTTTGGGAAAACTGATTATGAATTGGTGAGGGAGATTGTAGGTAATGTTTATCACCAAAATCAGTTTGTTTTTAAGCAAGAAATACCTTTGTTCACCCTCGAGTTAGCACCGGGTTTGGGATTAGCGGAAGAACCGGACAAAAAGTTTGGCAGTGAGGAGAGTTTTGGAATGAATCGCTGTCAGATTATAGCCAATGGTTTACTGATGGCTTGGCAACAGGAGGAGAATTCTGCAGCGGGTCGGATGACTGCTATTTGCGAGCAGTTTTCTGAGTTAGGAATTGATTGGCAGCGTCCTTATTTAAATGCTGATTCTAAGAATGTTTATCAAAGATTAGAGTTGACTGATTGATATTAGTCCCTTATATGGGAATCAAGGAGTGATAGGTTCATCTGTAGATTTTAGCCCCATTAGGTTATGGGGCTATTTTTTTGGATTGCCACCATCCCTAAGAAGAGAGAAACAAAAAAAGACATAATTGTGTTAATTGTATCTTAAAAAACAAAGCTCGTTGATACGACGTTATGGGGAAATGCGGAAATAATATAAATGAAGTTACAGTGTTTATTCGGTAAAAAGAGCTATAATTGTGCTAGTTAGATGAACTTTAAAGTTGCTCAACCTCTTGTCATTATTGGAGAGTTAGGAAATAGTAATAGTCGTAGGGAAAAGAACACCATAAATCTGATTACCTCAAAATGAAACTTAATCAAAGGGAAACAAAAATGGCTAATATCACTATTTCCGACTTACGTCCTGCTGGTGCAGATTTGTTCTCTGATTCTGAGAGCTATCTTAATGAACTTACAGGATCAGAAATTAACTTGATGGGTGGATGTTTCTGGCCAATTCCTAAACCATGGCCAATTCCTAGACCAAAACCAAGGACCCCTTGGTTCTAGGTTACCTTGGTTATAAATAGATTTTAGCCCCATTAGGTTATGGGGCTATTTTTTTGGATTCTCACCATCCCTAGGAAGAGAGAAACAAAAAAAGACATAATTGTGTTAATTATATCTTGAAAAACAAAGCTCGTTGATACGACGTTATGGGGAAATGCGGAAATAATATAAATGAAGTTACAATGTTTAATCAGTAAAAGGAGACATAATTGTGTCAGTTGGATGAATTTTAAAGTTGCTCAAACTCTTGTCATTATTGGAGAGTTAGGAAATAGTAATAGTTGTAGGGAAAAGAACACCATAAATCTGATTAAGGAGCCAGGTAATAAATTCCCTCTCTCAAAGCTAAATTGGGTTGAAAATGGACTGGTTTTATCTTAATTCACTGACAAGTGCTTAAATAAAATTAAGCTTGCTCCGGTTAACCTGTGCTATTTATCATAGCAGAACAAAAATTGATTGTTCTTTTAGGCGTAGCCATTTTGACTATCAGAAACCCGAGATTCATGCAGCTATTGGCGGTAGATGCTGCGGATTTTAGCTCTGAATAAAGCAATTAATCTTTGATTAAATGAGGTAACAAAATGTTTAAGTCTCTTTACTTTCTAAGTTCTGTGCTGCTTACTTCTATCGTTATCAGTTCAATGCCTCACTCTACATCTTATGCTCAAGTTGGAAGAAGCGGCTTTCGCTCAATAAGTAGAGGCTCATACGGATCGATTAGAGGAAGTCTTAGATTACCTCAACAGATAAAAGTCTCTAGATATGGTTATGCCTCTTTTTATTTCAATTTAGGTAATGATTGTGGGGCTGGTATTTCTTATGGGAAAAAAGGTGGCATGGACGGGCAATGGTATACATTTATGAATTGTGGTAACAATAGGGGAGGTTCTGGAAGACCAATAGGTCTTCAACCGATTAACAGAATAGAACTGAGTTATGATGGAATTAGTCAGGTTACTCTTCTTGTGAATGGGCGCCGGGTACAATCAGCGATGACAACATTATCTCCTTCCTCCGTTTCGATGGTTCATGCTTATTACGATGAACCAGGTGGAACAGAGAAAACTTATTACGATTCTGCTGCTTTTGAAGAAGTAGAATGCAATTACTCACGGTCTTCTTGTAATTTCAGCAGTCCTGAGTTCTTTGGTACTGCACGAAGATTATTCTATAGATCAACACCAAACACACTTAACACATACATGCGTTAGTGTATACAAACTTGCCACAGGGTTTTAAATAGTGCTTGGCGGTCATAATTTCTGCGATTCGCCTAACCTTTATAAGGATTGTGGCAAGTTAGATAAGTTTTTGAGATTTTTTTAAGGTAATAAATACTTCATAATCTTTAGCGAAACGCCCACAGCCCATCAACTAATTAAAATTACGTTTTAGTACCCAGTTTTTTAGCAAGACAAAGCCCTTTGTGTCGTTGCACCTATAGGGTATGATGTATAATATAGTTATTGGGAAATAAAAGCATATTTTTTGGACGACAGAACTTCCCCCATCCTGATTGAATTTATGCTGCATCCAAATAGAAGTTCCATAACCCTGCAGCGACCAACATTAAGTGATCATCAAAATCGAGGAGACAATTTCTGTGCACACAATATACAGAGTTATATCTCTTAATTCCAGAATGAGCATGCTCACATACAACTCGCTGACGACTCAGTTCCCGATTCTCCTGTTTTTGCTGCTGTGTTAACTCCTTACCTTTCGGTTTCTTGTGTGACAGATGAACATTGACAAATTCTTTCTACAACCCCTGAAAACCCAAATCTCCCTCTATTGCTACCTCATCAGGAATGTATTGCACGATCTCCGATTCCTGGAGTAGTCTTTTGTCATGTACCTTACCTGCTCTGGTTTTCGTCAGAATAATCACTCGTTTCTTTCTGGTGCTGACTGTAATCTGCTTGCACGTATGCTGCTTTTTCTTGCACGAGTAATACTCCTTTTGGCGTTCTCGGTTTTGAGGACGTTGCACTGGAGGTTCCGTACCATTCACAATCACCTCCTTCACATCTGGAAACCGCTGGGTGAATTCCGCCATGCTCCTGAGTTTGTGCACTGGCAAAACTTGCTTTTCTCCTAACCTGGATTATTCATCAAAGTAGAATAAAAATCGCTGAAAGGGTTATACTGCAACAGCTACGGCAATTTTGTCATCCCAACACTCTGTAATTCCTATCCGTCACCAAATTAAATAATAACTAACTTTAGTTA
>ACYB01000018.1 GCA_000175855.1 Raphidiopsis brookii D9 | reverse complement strand
AATTTAAACCTTCTTAGGGGGGTATTTACTTAAGATCTCCAGAACAAAAGTCAGTTTTGTACTTGTGGTTTTGGAACATCGGTTGCGATCGCATGGCAGTTACCCCAGCGCGTTTGCGAAGCACTCACCATGTGAGATCGCTCATTTACCACTTAGGATAGAATTCTGGATCATAGTGGTTGTAATAATCACAGTTTGGATTTTAAAAATTTTTGGCAACAGCAAGTTCTGGATCTACTTGAGGGGGAAATTGAGTATTTTCATTGTAAATTGCTCCATAGAAACTAACTCCTATTTTCTCACCGAAATGGCTTTCGCATCTGTATTCGTCGAAGCTGTTATATCTGTTATATCTGTTATATCTGTTATACCCAGAATATATACTCGAATCACATCCCTTGAGATCTTCACTATTCAAGTTAGCATCAGTCAAGTTAGCTCCTTGAAAATTGACAAAATCACTTACATAGTGGTATCCACTCAGATTTGCCCCAGTTAGGTTTGCTCCACTAAAATCAGTATCAGAAAAGGATGCTTCAGTCAAATTTGCTCCAGCTAAATTAGCATTATTTAAATTAACACGAATCAGATCAGCATCATGTAGGTTAGTACCAGATAAATTTGCTCCACTCAAGTCTGAGAAGCGCAAAAAAGCATCCGTTAAGTCTAAACCACTTAAGTCCGCTCCTGTTAGGTCAATATTTTCGCCTCCTCTTCCACCGTGTAAACTCCAATTATTCCATTGTTCAACTCCACTTTTGAGAAGGTCAAGTTGAGTTTGATTATAGGCCCAAGCATTACTAGAAAAGATAGTTAAAGCTAGTAAAGCAACCAAACAAGTAGTGATTAAAGATTTAATAAATCTCTTCATTTTTCCGCCTTTTGATCGTTGATTCATACATCATCATTGCTGATCAAGTGATATTTAACTCTTTACATGGAGGTGTTGTAAAATTATCTTATTATTCCGTAATATTTACTGATTGATATACAATTAAATTAGTAACTTTTTAATTAACTAGTACGTAACATATCGTTATCTTGCGTGTGGGGAATTTGTCCCTAATCTTCTCATAGGCAAATTACTCATCCCTGCATCTTCTCCAATTCCATCACTACAATTGCTTTTAATGATGGTAAAGAATGCTGAACCGTAGCCCAAACAACTGCTACATCAACCTGCCAATATTCATGTACAAGCATATCCTTCATACCTGCTATAGATTTCCAAGGTATATCTGGATACAGTTCACGGCGTTCATTAGGAATTTTTTTAACAGCTTCCCCAATAACTTCTAATAACTTCACCACCGCCAAAGTTTTCTCTCTGTTGGACTCAAAAGCCTCATAACTAGCACCATGCCCAGAAATTTTGGCAGGAGAACTGTCATTAGATCTGTTTGCTGCCAAATTAGAATCAGTAGTAAAAGGTACTGCACCCCAAGTATATAACGACCCGAAAACCTTCTTTGAAAATACCTTTGCCACGGATGGATTAAAAAATTTAATCACTCAAGGTTTTGGTAGACTCAGTGGAACTACAGTAGGTTCACCCGTAATTAGATTAGAGACCAGCTTTGGGGGTGGTAAAACCCATGATGAAATAGCCTTATGGCACATCGCAAAAAATGGTAGAAAAATTCCAGGGATAGAAAGATTTACTCATAACATCGAAATTATACCAAGTTGTGCAGTTCAAGCTGCAGCCATTGCCTGTCAAGACTTAGAACCCATAGATGGTATATTTCATCCCGACACCGGAATTACAACCTATACCCTGTGGGGGGAAATTGCTTACCAATTAGGGAAGGTAGAAGCTTATAGCTTACTCAAAGGTTCAGATCAACAAAAAGTTAGTCCTGGAACGGACGTGTTGAGAAGAATTATTCAAGATGCTCCCACAGTGATTATTCTGGATGAAATAGCAATGTACTTGAGGAGGGCAAAAGCAATAACCGTAAATGATAGTAACTTAGCCGAACAAGTTGTAGCCTTTTTATTTGCGCTCATGGACTTAGCCGCCTCCACTAATAATATCGTCTTAGTATATACCCTAGCCTCCGCTAGTGACAGTTTTGGAGAGGAGACCAGAGAAATAAGCGAAGCTCTTTCTATTTCCGCAAGACAGGAAATAATCATCAAACCCAGTTCAGATGTAGAGATATACAATATAGTCAAGCAGAGAATGTTTAGTAATATATATTCCAGTGCAGCACGGGATGCAGCAGAGGAATATATGCAAGTTTATAGAAATAGTCGTTTAGATCTACCCAGTGGATGTAAAGATACTAGTTATGCTAAGAGCATTGAACAGAGCTATCCATTTCACCCAGAACTATTTAATCTACTCACTAAGAAAATAGCATCCATTCCTAATTTCCAACGGACCAGGGGAGCATTGCGCTTATTAGCCATAGTAATTCGTTATCTTTGGCAAAAATTAGAAGACTTAGCTCAGAATACATCTACAACCAGTGAAAACGCATCCTTTTGGATCCCCATGATTCATCCCCATCATATCCCCCTGGGTCTAGAAGAAGAAATTACCGGAGATTTAACTTCTCGTTTAGATAGACAACTAATGCGAATACCCATCCAAGCAGACATTTATAATTCCGATGGTCGGGAAGCACATAGTCAAATACAGGATAGGGAATGGAAAGCAGCGGATAAACCACCCTTCACCACTTGGGTAGCTAGAACCATCTTTCTCAATTCCCTCAACCAGGGAACCGCATCAGGTATTCGCGTTCCAGAGCTGAATTTATCTTTGCTCACACCAGGAATGGATATTAGTTTTGTAGAAACAGTCTTAGAAAGATTAACAGCAGTAGCTTGGTATTTAGATTATGACCAAATTACATCTACTGCCAAATTTAAAGAAGAGCCATCACTCAACAAAGTGATTGCCCAAGAAAAAGAGCAAATAACCAACATAGAAACCAAGGAACGTTTAAGAAAAGAACGGGATACAATTTTTGCCGATCATAGTTTTACACTAATTTCCGCACCAGTGAATCCCAGTGATGTACATGACGTAGCAGATAGTATAGCCTTATGTGTAATAGACTTTGATGAACAAACCATTTCAGACACCACCCATAGTGTACCCACAATAGTAGAAAGAATTTTTGAAAACACAGGAGAATCAGGAAAATTCCGCATTTATAAAAACCGATTATTATTCCTAGTAGCCAACAAACAAGAATTAGAACGTAGTTTGGATAACATGAGGGAATATATTGCCATAGAAAATATAATCAAATCCCCCGATAAAATACAGGATTTATCCGAGAGTCAACAAAAAAAGCTCAAAGAAAGAGAAGGTAAATATAAGTTAAATGTAAGAGTATCGATCACCAACACCTACCGTCACCTGTTTTACCCTGAGCGCGATCAGATCAAAGCACCAAAAGGATTAATGCACTATCCTTTGCCAGCGAACGATGCTAGTGACCAAAAAAAGAAACAACAAGAAATGTTACTAAACAAATTAAGAGACTGTGGCAAGATTAGAAAAGAGAATTCAGAACCTTATGCACCCGGTTACATAATACAAAAAGTTTGGCCAGCAGGCATTGATCACTGGACAACAAAAGACATGAAAGAAGCCTTTTTCAAAGATATAAGGTTAAAAATGTTTTTAGACGGAGAAATAATTAGCCTAAGAGACACCATTCGCAAAGGGATTTTGGATGGTTTATGGGATATGAAAATTGGAGACAAAGTATTTATCAAAAGTGAAAACCTAAAAATTCCTGATTCCATAGAGTTTTCAGACAGAGTAGAGTTGTATCGACCGGGGATTTTACAACCACCAAAACCAAGAGACATTGAAATAGATGCACAGGTCATGTCTAGTAAAGATATGAAAAAACCAGTTCGACTAGGGTGGAAAGCAACAGGAGCGTTAAACATAAAAATTTACGAAAAAGGAGAAATTATACCCAGGGACTTTCGACCCCGGGATGAATATACCACTGAAATTAGTGAAACCACAACTTTTAAAATAGTTGTAGACTATGGGGATGGAGAAATTCTAGAGAAAGAAACCACAGCTTTCCTAGGAGCTAGTGATAATCAAAGTGTGAATTATGACATCGTAAAAAACACAAAAAGGGGATTTAGTAGAGAAGAATCAGCACCTATTTTTGCAGTCAAACCACCAACATTTGAATGTGCAGGAACCGTAAATAGCAGTTTTGTAAAACTGAGTGATTTCATCAAAGACCATAAACCATCAGGAATAAACGAAATAGAAATTTCCGTCACAGAACCCATAGACTATAGAAAGTTATTTACTGTTATTCCCCTAGTATCCAAATTCCCTCTATATATCAACCATATAGCCACAATTAGCTTACAAGAGCAGTTTGTGAGATTAGAGTATCAAGGACCAGAGAAAGGATTTAAAGCCTTTCAGGGAGCGCTGAATAATCTTTTGCATAACCCGCAAGTAAAAGCCGATCTACTATTGAAATTAGAATTTAAATTTTCGTCACCAATTATAGTAGAAGGAGTAGAAATAGGAGATATTAAAAAAGCACTGGAGAGGAATCCAGTAGACAATTTGAACTTAGTTGCCAAATTTAGCTATTAAAAGTTTTAACATGCAGGAATTTCAATTGCGAGTAGTCCCCACAGATAATAATAACTTTGCCATTGAATTATATCAATGTGCCTATAAAAAAGCAGGAGAAAAGAAACGTCCTGCTGCCAAAAGAATTGGCAGATTAAAAAGTAGTACACTAATACAAGTTCGGGAGATGGTTTATAATTGTTTAAAAGCGAATAAATATGATCCAAAGACCTTGAATTATAATAGACAAGCTCATTACATATTAAATGAAGAAACAGGAGTAAACCTAGCCTTATTATTTCAGACCATACAACCGCTTTCAAAAATAGAAAAGATAAATAATATTGCCGAAGGGATACAAGCGATGAGTTATGAAGAATCACATTACTGGTTTGCCAAGATTAGCAACGGGAAACGTAGCCAAGCTTTAAAAGCCATTAGAGTTTTGTTAGGGGATTAAAAAGAACTGACCCTGTTAACCTCTAACTATCATACCTTAGACCAATTAATGGTATGAAACGACCTCCACGCGATCGCATGGCAGTTACCCCAGTGCATTTGCCAAGCACTCCCAGCGCGTTTGCAAAGCACTCGCACTTGCGCGATCGCCCTTTACCCCCTTCATAAATTCCCCAGCACTCACCCCAT
>ACYB01000019.1 GCA_000175855.1 Raphidiopsis brookii D9 | reverse complement strand
GCTGCAAATAGTTTCTCAACAAGCTGATTTAAATAGGTTAGGCGCGCGGATTGAAGAACTAACAAATCAGTCTCAGGAATTAGAACAATGTGCTGCTGACTTAAGGTCACTGCGTACTAGTATTGAAGAATCTACAATTGATAGAAACAATTTAGAAGCAAGAATTACACAACTCAACTCTCAAGTTGAATCTTTAGACTCTAAAAGATTAGAACTTAATTCGGTTGAGTCGCAAATAGTTTCTCAACAAGCTGATTTAAATAGGTTAGACGCGCGGATTGAAGAACTAACAAATCAGTCTCAGGAATTAGAACAACGTGCTGCTGACTTAAGGTCACTGCGTACTAGTATTGAAGAATCTACCATTGATAGAAACAATTTAGAAGCAAGAATTACACAACTCAACTCTCAAGTTGAATCTTTAGAATCCAGAAGAGACTCTAAAAGCTTAGAACTTAATTCGATTGAGTCGCAAATAGTTTCTCAACAAGTTGATTTAAATAGGTTAGACGCACGGGTTCAGGAATTAACAAATCAGTCCCTGGAATTGGAACATCGCGTTCTTGTCATTAATCAACAAAATCCCAATTTACCTGAATTGGAAGACCTTTTCAAAATGATAGAATTATTCTGCAAATAATCAGCTACTGTGGTAGAAGTAGGGGTAGACGTACCTAATGCTACTGTTATGTTAATTGAACATGCGGAGAGATTTGGACTATCCCAGTTACACCAACTACGGGGGCGCGTAGGTAGAGGTATGGCCCAGTCCTATTTTCTCTTAATGAGTAGTTCCAGAAACCCGGATGCTCAACAACGATTGAAGGTTTTAGAGCAGTCACAAGATGGGTTTTTTATTTCTGAAATGGATATGCGCTTTCGCGGTCCAGGAGAGGTCATGGGAACTCGTCAATCTGGAGTAGGTTTAACTTTAGTAACAACCTGCCATTTACAGGTATCCCAGGATTTTTGAGGGTTTTAGCAGTTCCTCCACTACTGATGATATCAAAATCAAATTCTTCTACTAGGGTTCGAGCCAGATTAATTATATTTGTTTTGTTTGATACACTCAGCAATGCTAGACGCGCCATAATTCCCGGGGTTCCTTATTGTAGGTAAAATTTTTGATAGTTACCCATTGTACAACATGTCATTCTACAACAACTCAAATTATCCAATTATTCACAATTGATGTCAGCGAAAGTTTCTGGGGGAGTAACCCTCCAGAATAGCATAGAACACCGGTAGAAAAACTGAAGGATGGTAGAAGTGACCAAACCACCAGCAATCCCTATTGCTGGAGGTCTTAACGAGTCTTGACTCAGATATTACCTTAAAATTTCCTAAATATCTATCTTTTGATAGATGCGGGAGTGTTTTGTAGTTATTTATATTACCCTCATTGTCAGATTCCTCAGAATCTTGTAAAAACAATACAACAGGAGTGCGTTAGACCCGTCCTATACTGAAATAGTCTTATTGCTACAAACAGTTACTTTTACATTCAAAAAGGTATTGATTAATATGAAAGATTGGATGATAGTTGGTGGGCTTAGCTGTGGTATTATATTTGGAATTAGTATCGCTGGTGTGGGTGGTATTACTGGAAGAATTGGAGTGGGAGTATTGGGAATTACCACAGGAGCAATCATGGGAGCTTCTGTTGTCAGTAAGTTGGAGGAAAAAAAACTCAATAAAACGATCGCCACTCTGACACAAGAAAAACAAAAACTGGAAAATTGTATTCGTGTAATTAATCAGGAAAATCCCAATTTGTCTGAATTGGAAGAACTCGGACGAAGAATTGAAGCATCTAAAGCTGACTTAAGGTCACTGCGTACTAGTATTGAAGAATCTACAATTGATAGAAACAATTTAGAAGCAAGAATTACACAACTCAACTCTCAAGTCGAATCTTTAGACTCTAAAAGATTACAACTTAATTCGGTTGAGTCACAAATAGTTTCTCAAAAAGCTGATTTAAATAGGTTAAATGCACGGGTTCAAGAACTAACAAATCAGTCTCAGGAATTGGAACAACGTGCTGCTGAATTAGAACTATTACGTTTTACCTATGATGCAATTCTTAGTCAAAAACAAGATTATGAAGCAAAAGTGAGTCAACTAAACCCTGAAATAGACAGATTAGAATTAGAGAAACAGCGGATTTTACAAACTATTGAGGAAAATCAAAATAACTATCAAAAACTGATAGAATTAAGAGAACAATACCGTAGCTTAACACTAACCATTAGAGATCAAGAATCAAGATTAAGAGAATTGGAAAACGAAGGAAATAATTTACAAACTAGGAATCATAACCTACAAACTGAAACTGATAACTTACAGCAAACAAAACTGGAGATTGAGACAACAATTGCCAACCTCAGAGGAGAAATTAGAGAGATAGAAAATAGTGGTAGAGTTGCCCTAGAACCTTTACGGGAGAAATTATGGACCAACTTACCTAGACAAGTTAGACAACTAGAAGGAGAAACCCAGTTTATACAAAACTTTATTACCAGTCTCAGGAGTGAAGGATTAAGTTTTTCAAGCCGAACAATTAAGGCTTTTCATACATCTTTAAAGGTACAAGATATTTCTGCTCTAGTGATTTTAGCGGGTATTAGTGGTACCGGTAAAAGTGAACTTCCCCAAAGATACGCCAATTATATTGGAGCCCAATTACTCACATTAGCTGTACAACCACGCTGGGATTCTCCTCAAGATTTACAGGGGTTTTATAACTATCTGGAAAAGAAATTTAAACCCACCCAATTAATGAGAGGACTCTATCAGTATAAAGATCCAGAAATGAGTAATAGAATAGTTATAGTATTACTGGATGAAATGAACTTGGCTAGGGTAGAATATTATTTCAGTGAGTTCTTGTCTAAATTAGAAAGTCGTCGCAATCATGCCACCTATTTAGAAATCGATGTTGGTAGTCTGCCAATTGCTGAAAGCGAACGGCGGTTAGAAATTCCTAAAGCCTTTTTATTTGTGGGAACCATGAATGAGGATGAAACTACACAAACCTTGTCAGATAAGGTCTTGGATAAAGCAAATGTTTTAACTTTTGGTAGACCCCAAAATTTAAAATTGCGTCAAAGATCGGGTCAACAAATAACTGTTAATCAACATTCTGATAATCTGGTTAATAATCGGGATTCCAGTTACGTAACCTATTCTGATTTTCAAAACTGGGTGAGAACTCCAGTTCCTGAATCGGATGTGGTTAAAGAGGTCGAATCTTACCTGAATGAAGCCAATAAAGTCATGGAAAAAATGGGACATCCCTTCGCCCATCGTGTATATCAAGCTATTGCTCAATATGTTGTTAACTATCCAGAAGTTAATGGTATTGATTCCGAGTCCTTTAAATTTGCTCTTGCGGATCAGTTTGGACAAAAATTATTGCCAAAATTACGGGGTGTGATGGTTGATGAAGCACATCAACAACTGCAAGAAATGAAGGAAATTATCGATAAAATCAATGACCAACCATTGATTAAGGCTTTTGACAAAGCCAAAGAAGGACGTTACGGACAATTTAGTTGGCAAGGTTTGGTGTATGAGGATGAGGAAGCATAATGAGAATATATCCCAGTTTGTTTGCTTATCTTAATCAACATCAATCTCCCCTGATATCAGATATTTTCGCCCTGGAAGCTAGTCACCGTCCAATTCTTGTACTGGAATTAGATGAAGATGAACTTCTATCCCTACCATCTTGGTTTATTCCCATTAGTCAAGGAATTTATGAGGTGGGATTTCCTTACTTACAACCAACTGATTTACACTATGATCATGACCATCATGCAAGTTTAAGATATGTGTTAAGTTTGGCAATTCCCGGACAAGGCTATAATTTATCTATTACTGATGTTTTAGACTTAGAAACGATTAAAGAAGAAGTGGAAATCCCGGAATGGGAACACAGATTAGGAAATCGTTTGGATAGAACAGCATCCGAATTAGTCCGGTTATTTATTGGCATGTTTACACATATATCTAGTGGAACAACTAGGATCAACTCTGAAGCTAATATTTTACTGAGTGGACTATCCCAAAAACTAGACTCTGTAAATATAGAAGACGCTAATTTGCCAATTGTCATTAGTTTAGATAACAAATATCAACTGCATCAAAAATTAGAATTAATCGGTTCTAGATTGCGTCATCAACTTACAAGAAAAGCGGAACTTATTCCTGTGGGTAAAATTCAGGAGATGGATAGTTATTGTTTACGTGATTATATTCGCAGACCTGGCTCAACTCCTGAAGAAAAAGCAGGTTCAAAACAAGAACTTATGGGTATTAAACGCTATCAAGATTTCAACACCCCTGAAAATAAATTCCTGGTTTATTTTGCCCGAATTTTCCATTTGAATTGTGTTCAATATGAAATAAGTAACGCTAATCAGTTTAGATCACAAATTAACAAAATCAGATTAGTAATTGATTTATTTCAACAACTGCCAACAGTTAAGACTATTCAAAACAGAGGTTATCAATTCACCAAGCCAAATTATGTTTTACAGCAAAATACCATATACAAGAGTTTTTATCAAGCTTATTTGGAATACATACGAAAAAAGCATGAAAAAGAGAATTTGTGGGGTTTAGAAATTATTTGTTGGCAGATGCTATCTATATTTATTTGATAGTCGGTCTGCTAAGATTACAAGGGGTAAATATAGATCCAACCGTAGGTGTGAGCTGCAAGTTAATTCCTGACCAGGGACGTTATCTAAGTCCAGATCAAAATATTAAGGTTAGGGTGTTTTACAAACCCGGGTTTGTGTATTTGGGTTAGAAAAACCGTCTAATATAGCAATGGGTGATTGGATGTTGACTTTAGAAATTCATCAGCTAGATTCCATGGAGCTAAATTCCAATAAGTTACAATTTCCTATCTGGGTATTTTGGTATCTTCCCAGTCGAGATGTAATCAATCAAATGGGTTATTATTATTTGCATAATTTAAGGAATCAGGAATTAGAAAATAATGGTTTATTCGCCGGAGCAATAGTCTTATATTTACAAGATCACACTCAAAATTATAGTCTAGATGATAGTCCAAGCTATGAGGAACTATTCCCCAACTTGAGATTGGTAAAGTTACCTGAGAATTTTACAGAACAGGGATTTTCTCAAACAGTGGAAATAATTTTTAATACCTTAATTGAAGTAGTTGGAGGATTTACATTATGACTAATAGAATTACTAGACAAAACTTACGACAGCAATTACAAAATTTAATATATGAATCAGATGAAATTTCACCAATTAGCCAAGCACAATCGGAAAAACTGGTCGAAATTTATAACTATATTTATAACTCTCCATCATTACCCACAAATTTAATCATCGAAACACTATGTAACCAAGGATATTATTCACAGAAGAGAGCATCTTTAAACTTTCCTTCCATTAAATATAAAACCTTTCTCAGTGCAAGTCAACAAATAGCGCTAGAAATGGCCCTTTCCAATAGCCCTATTACTCTGATTTCTGGAACAGCAGCAACGGGAAAAACTGCTATTGCCAAAAATCTTGTCCAAGCTGCTATAGACTGTTCCTATAAGGTTTTGATTTTAGCTCATAATTTGGCATCTTTAAACCCCTATTACAATCTCACAACTTATCCATTTTTATTGTCTCAACAAGAAAATTATTCTCAACGGATGGTAAATCAGTTACGGGATCATATCCTGCATAATTTGGCGCGAACAAGAATGGACTATTTGCCATTATATTTATTACCAGACGGAGAATTAGCCAAGTTGAGAACACCAGCTATATTAGAGACATTATTGCCAGAAATTGTAGATAAAACAAATGAGCAAATAATGGAAATATTACGATCCGAATTTACAGAATTTGCCCATCTAGCAGAGCCCCGGTTACAATTATTGGCCCATCGTCTCCAGCAATTATTACCTTTTCTTCAAGAGCAGTTAAGATTGATGCAAATTTATAACAATCTTTCGGAAGTAGAAATTGAAGAACTTGCCAATCAACTTGTGGCAAATCCGCAGGTGACTATTATGGGAACTGTTTCTGACTTTATGCAACTGGAAAATAAACCTTTATGGGATAGTGATTTTGATTTGATCATAGTGGAGGAAGCGAATCTTCTGAATTGGAGAGAATTAATCTTTTTATCAGGATTGTGTCAAAAACTGGTGTTATTTGGTGAGGATATCCCCAGAAGATATTTTTCATGTTATTCACACATACAACAACATCAAGAAAATCATAATTCTAGAAGAAATTCTTTTTTCCGGTAAGTTTTTTAACTGTTTTCAATGGTTGCAAGAAAACTTGTCTCCAGCTTATGTTTACAAATTGCGAGAACAGTTTAGACTACATCCAAAAATAGCTGAGACAGTTTATCCTGTTATTTGTGATCATTGGGTATATACTCATTACCCCAATATTGATTATAATGTTTCTAATCTGAGTCAAATTGCCAGGGGAGTAACTTGGAAAAATATGTCTGAAAGGTTGACGGTAAGTCAATCAGTCGGAGAGAAAATTTACGAACTCGTAGAAAACTTGACTCAGACTCTGAGTTCAGAAATTATCTCGGAAATTGGCATCATTACATTTTCTGAAACACAGAGAGATAATCTCAGGGAGGTTTTAACTGCAAACCATCCTCAATTTAGTCCCATATTTATTGGTACAGCCAAAGAATGGAGTGGTGCGGAAAGAAGAATTATCATTGTGAATTGTATGACTGCTTGTTCTGGTGGTCCTAACAATATTGCCTTGGAAGATATTAACATAGCACTGACAAGAGCAAAAGATCAGCTATTTTTAGTTGGTGATCATGTTTTATGGCAGGAATCTCGTTCTCCCATCAGATCACTATTATATCAATCCTCTTTATCTATAGAAACTCAAGTTGTTATTTAGGTTATGATCTCATTTATGTTATTATATCTAGATTCCAGTTTGTGACCCATATGCTTAATCGACAACTAATTTCAATAGTCTATAAGTAACTCACAAGACCAACTTAAAAAACCAACTTGAAAATATGAAAATTCAAATTGAACTATCGGGAAAATTTGCAAGGTCACTGTTAAATGCAACAGAAGTTATACCCAGGACTTTAAACCATTTAATCCATGAGGTACAAGCAATAGGAACACGATATCACCGCAGAACACCTCAATTGTTACGTCAGTCTTTTGGGTTAGATTTCATTCCGGAACCGGTGCTAATTAACTTATGCAAGAATTCCCGTGGTGTTACTAAGGAAAGTGATATTTACCAAGTACCACCTCTGAAATTATTAAAACCCCTAAAATCTCAATTGGATAACTTGGATATTTATCAATATGCCTATAATTTTATCTGTGAACAGGGAAATCTGAATCTAACACCTAGGGATCCACAACTCCCAGTTTTTTCAAGTGATGTTTGTGAACAGATGGGAAGTTACATTATAACAATTTCAGAACCTAACTATCCAGATCTAAACTTAGATTTTATACAGATAATATGGAATAATAGTTGGCAATACTGGCAAAAATTATCTGATATTGAAAAAATAGATTATGCTTTAAAATCTCATGAATTGAGTTAATTTTTTTATCAATTGGGATTGTTATCTATCAAATGAAACTCATCAAAAAGTCAAGATTTGGATTTCTGTAGACGAATTATCTTTAACCTTAAGATCTGCTATTACATTGCTGCGCTTAAATGAAGATAGTCATATAAGAGATAATACCCAGCAAGACCACATATCAACTTTGTCAGAGGATGTTAGTTATTTAGTCGAACAATATCGGTCAAGACATGAGCGTCACATATATCCAACCATAAACTTACCCAGTGAATTACAACCAGATACTACCCATGGTTCCCAATTTGAATTTGTAATTCATAATGGTAGAAATCATGGTAAAAGTCGGGATACTATTTACAAAATCATTCAGGAAGCTAGTGAATTTCTACTGGTCTCTAGTTATATTATAGAGGATGAAGAATTAACAGAATTAATTTGTCAAAAATCATTAGAGTTACCAAAAGGAGTCTGGATTTTAACAGATTTGAACAATGAGCTTTTAGATCGTATTGATGAACAGATATTAGAACATATTAGCATTCCAGAAAGATATAGAATAAGTGATGAACGGAAAAAATCTTGTTTGAAAATGCTGTTGAATAGTAATGTATCTATTCGGAGTGGTGCTTTTCATTTAAAAACCTATATTTCTGATCGCTCCGCTTATTTAGGTTCCTCTAATCTCACACGAGGAAGTTTAGATTTTAATAAGGAGGCGGGAATAATTTTTAGTAATAATTTTGAACATCAAAATTTGATTAATTTTTTTCAAACTTTTTGGTACACCCGGAGCAAATATCAAGTCTTTCCTGAGCCTAACGGTTGCGGTTTTAGATTACGTTCTGTGATGTATTCTCCCCAAAAGAGATATGGCGCTGAATTTTCCGTAGAATCAAACTTTTTAACTCCAGCGCAATATCAAAGGGACGTGGTCGAAAATTGGCGCAATCTTCCACGAGATATGGAGGTCAGAATTTACAGTCGTGATTTCAAACCTTCACAGGAAATGGCAGTTTATCTAAATTCAAATACCAGTGTTTTTATTAATTCTAGTGTATCTGAAAACAATCGAAGGTTTTATATCGAAAGATTTAATCTTGAGAACTTTCACGCTGTTGATAATCTCCATGCTAAGATTACCATCTTAGGCAATCGAGTAGCTTATATCGGGGGAATTAATTTTAGTTTTAATTCATATTATAATTCTAACTCTAATTCGACCCTATATGATTTAATGTATAAAACCACTGATGTTAATAAAATTAACCAACTTATTAACCAACTTTACTTATTACGATAAAGGAACAAAAACCAATGACTAAGTTATTTAATTTGCAATCTTATATTGATGCTTGTGAGTATGCTCATCAGTTTGGAGGTACATCTGAAGCAATAATCCCCCAATCCAGCCAAGAGTATAAAACTAGGATTTTGGATAGGTATTCTGCTTACCCCTATTTATCTGCACCAGTAGCTAATAATGATCTTCCATCTCATTTAACTACTAATACTAGTCACCTACAAGATAACCCACAAGAACCAGATTATCTTCACCTGGGAATTGAATTATTTACAGGGGACAAGGAGCGTCTATATATAGTCAGTGATACATTGGATTTATTGACTTTGAGTATGAGTAATATTATTGGATCTAGGGATGGATATTTATATGCTAGTGCTTATCATTATTGGAACCACTATGGGGAAATTTCTGAATATCAAGCTCGTAGTCAATCTTATCAACCACTAGTATTTGTCGATTTGGACAGTTTTGATACTTCTACTTTGATTCCTGTTAGTTTTCAAAGACAAGAAAATACTCCCCATTTAATTCCTATTCTCGACACCAGAAATAGAATTCCATTTAGTAATAACTATGATTGTCAAGCAATATATAATCAGATATGTTCTCAGATATCAAGAATCTTTTTAAGACAGTTTCCTGAATTGTCAAATAACCTGGAAACCATTAGCCATTTATCTAATTATTTACAGAGAATTAACTTTTTCAAAATAGTTCAATCTCATATTGATGAGAAGTCCATCAGTTTGATTATTGAAATATACCATAATCAGGAGATTTTTTATAAACGAATTACCGTCAGCATATTAGACATTGCCGAAGTCGTTTATCGACAAATTAATCTTGCTCCACTCAATCAAATTGCCCATCAGTACTCCCAATATCAGTTTGTGTTAGTTGGTCAATATAATATTTTTGAGAGATTAAGACCACAAGTAAGTGATCAAGACTTATCTAGGTTTATGGTGCTTAAACCCAATATTCAAAACTTTTCAGAACTATGGATAGATAGAAATAGACAAGGTTTCCCTCTGTTTGGTATTTATCTGGATACAATTGAATTTGCTATCGCTATTGATAATCAGGAGGTCTGGATTCAACTATCGGAGGAAAGAGATGCTATTTCTTTTGAGGGGAGAGAAACGGTATTAGTGGGAAGTATTCCTAATAGAAATCAGGATTTTATGAGAATTCCCAGTGGGACAAGAATTGCCAAATTACCTATCAGGGTAAATGATAGTGATTACTGCATAAATGGTATTCCTCAAGACTATAAAATTGAAATTCAAAACTATGAAGATAATGAAAATCCTCAAGAGATTTTAGTTCAGATTAATTTTCGTTTACAACCAGGATCTTTTCCTAAATTGATCGTTAGGGATTTGGATAATCAGTACATTATTCAAACTAGTTTGGTGGATAGACATAGTGAAAGTACATTTTACAGTTATATTCCACCTGAAAACATTAATCAAAATCGTCAACAAAGATCTTTATCCCAAATTGGGCGATTGACAGTTAATCATAGGTTTCAAGATTTCCCCACTTATTTAAATGCAATTGCCACTGGACTGGATCAATCTAGGAATCAGTATGAGGAGTTAACTGCTAGTTTTAGAAATGCTTATCAATGCCTAAGTCAACAACCTGATTTACTACAGTTTGTAGATATCTCATCCCATGATCCCAATGTTACTCTGTTGGCCCAACAGTTGGAAAATGCTCAACTCCATAGAATGATTAATTTAATATCTAAAGTGTTTTCTGCATGCGATCGCCATAGAAGAAGACTAAATTCTTATGAAAGAGGTTTACTGCTTAGTTTAATAATTTTCACTGGCAAATTGTATCGATTCTCCCAATATATATGTTCGCAGAATCTGCTATTAGATCGATTATTTTCTCTATCCCAATTAAGATGTCTTTATACCAGGTATGATAACGGTTTATCAAATGAGTATCTACAGTGTTTCTCTAGAATTGCAGTAAGTCAAGAATTGCAGGATAGGTATTTCATGTTATTTGATTCCATGTATAATCTGGAAAAATATCTATGGGGATATGGCAGAATTTTACTTTGGTACTATAATTTTGATTTTAATGTTGCTTCAATCTCTCTAAATTATCAGGAACACTTTATAAAAATTCTTAATTATTTACTCAGTAGAAATTATCAAGACTTGGATCCTCAATATAAGCAGAATGCTTTTTTATCCCTAATTTATCTCTTGACTTTTCGTGCTTACAATAATAACTTCTGTCAAACTGGTTCCCAGGAAATTGCATTGGCGCAAGCAGTAATTAATCATTTTCAAAATGATAGAATTATTCTGCAAACAATCAGCCGTGAGAGGTCATTAAATGACTATTTTCGGGAACTGATTGAAGGATGTTCTACAGAGGATAGAATAATAGGTCTTCTTAGTGGTTAAATTACTGTTAAAGTCACCATCCTCACCATCAAAGAGTGTACTATGAATTCCTATCCAATTCCTATTGGGAAATAGACCCACATTTGACAAAAAGAATTTGTGAGGAATTTAACCATTGAGCATCGAATGCTCCTAAATGGGTGGTGGTAATTAATGTCTGAAACCTGTCTTGAATAGCATCCAATAGTTGATTTTGGCGTGAAAGATCCAATTCGGCTAAAACATCATCTAATAATAATAAGGGAGTGTCATTAACCACTTCTTCAATTAACTGTAATTCCGCCAGTTTTAAGGCTAAAACCAATGTACGCTGCTGACCCTGGGAAGCATATTGACGAGCGGGAGTTCCATTAACTACTAATTCTATTTCGTCTCGGTGAGGTCCAACTAAAGTTGTACCTCGATATGATTCTATAGCAGAATGCTCTTGCACTCTGTCCAAAAAAAATTGTAGTAATTCCTGTTGTTCATCTATTAGTATTGGCACATTGGGCATATAATTTATCTCTAGTTTTTCCATTTTACCACTGATACTAGAATGCCAATGTGTTGCAATGGGACCAAGTCTCTGAATTGCCCTATTTCGCCTTCTCATAACTTTTGTTCCCGTAGTAACTAACTGGGCATCCCAAATTGCTAATTCAGAATCATGATTTTTGATTCCCTTCTGTTGAATGGTTTTTAAAAACGCATTACGTTGACGCAGAACCTGGTTATATTGATGCAAAATATGGGCATAGACGGGTTCCAACTGTACTAACAGAGTGTCTAGCCAACTCCGACGAATGGCGGGACTACCCCTAACTAATTCTAAGTCTAAACTAGAAAATTCGACAGCATTTAAAATGCCCAGAAAATCCATTTGTCTACGCACTGTTTCACCATTAATTGCCACCGTGCGACGACTATTCCGACGCAAATTCAGGGTTAAATTACTAATTCCCGTTGTCCGGTCTAATATGGCATTGATTCGCGCCATGTCTTGACCTTCCTGAATAAAATCACTATCTTTGCCTAAACGATGCGATCGCAATGTAGCTAGTAATTCTACTGACTCCAATAAATTAGATTTTCCCTGAGCGTTATTACCAACCAAGATAGTTTTAGGTGCTGTAAACTCAACTTTTTGTTCTTGGTAATTGCGAAAGTTGCGCAGCTCTAAAGATTGTAAATACATTTTAACCTATAAGATTTACCCCCATTTCCCCGACTACTAATTAAACATTCTTCTTACCCATAACCCGGAAGAAGATTTTTTCGCATTCGATCCAAACAAACATTAAGGCACTAAAACCTATACAGATAAGCAACTCATGTAAAGGTAAATAATGGGTACCAAAGAAATCCCTTAGAGGCGGAACATAGATTAATAACAACTGTAAAATAGTTGTTGCAATTACAGCTCCCAACACAAATATATTGGATAGGGGATTCATTTCAATTGTCAGTTGGTTATTAGAACGAATGGCGATCGCATGGCCCATTTGGGCGATACATAAAGAGGTGAAAACCATAGTTTTCCAACGTTCAGGACTCAGCCCCTCTCCGGTTGCGGACCGAACGTGGAAATAAGCCCATTCCATGAGAATAATGGTGATAACAGCAAACACAATACCAATTCGAACCATGTAAGCTCCCAAACCCCTAGCAAAAATACTTTCACGAGGACTAAAGGGGGGACGTTGCATCACATCTGGTTCCGGTGGTTCCACCGCTAAAGCTAGAGCTGGCAAACCGTCAGTTACCAGGTTCATCCACAGAATTTGTAAAGGAGTGAGGGGGACACCACCCAAACCCAAAATTGGTGCTGCTGCAATGGTGAGAACCTCACCGATATTACTACCCAGGATATACTTAATAAACCTCCTGATATTCGTATAAACCACTCTACCTTCTTTAGTAGCTGCTACTATGGTGGCAAAGTTATCATCTAACAACACCATATCGCTGGCTTCTTTGCTGACATCAGTACCAGTAATGCCCATTGCAATACCAATATCAGCCTGTTTAAGAGCAGGAGCATCATTAACCCCATCACCTGTCATGGCGACAAATCTACCGCGTCTTTGTAATGCTTGAACAATGCGCAATTTGTGTTCTGGGGAAACTCTAGCGTAAATGCTGACTAAATCTACCTGGTCTTCTATTTCCTTGTCAGTCATCCGTTGTAAATCTTGACCGGTAACCACCCTAGCATCCTTATCAGCAATACCCAAATCCACAGCGATCGCCCGTGCAGTTAACTGGTGGTCACCAGTAATCATAATAGGGCGAATTCCAGCTTGACGACATTCTGCGACAGCTGCACGCACTTCTGGGCGGGGTGCATCCAACATACCCACCAACCCTAACCACACTAACTCATTTTCTGAGGTATCTTCCGATGCTTCTGGTGGAATTTCCCTTAAAGGTTTATAGGCCAAACCCAGAACTCGTAAACCTTGGGAAGCCATTTGGTCATTGGCAGCTAGAATTTCACTACGTTGCTCCTCTTCTATGGGAAAACTTCCATTACCCAAGTAAATTTGATGACAGCGAGCTAAAGTTAATTCCGGGGAACCTTTAGTGAACATTAGATAGGGTTCTGAACTGACAAATCCAGCTATTATGGGGTCAACATCACTAATGCCAGGATTGCCAGTGGCCACTTCCTGTATTTGAGAGATCACGCTCATGCGTTTGCGTTCAGAAGAAAAGGGAAACTCAGAAACACGGGGTAATTTACTATTCCACTGATCTCTTTCAATACGAGCTTTCCCCGCCAAGGTCATTAAAGCTCCTTCAGTGGGGTCTCCCAAAATTGCCCATTCTCCAGCTTCTTTTTGTAGTACGGAGTCATTACATACAGCACAAGCTACCAACAAACCGGATATTTCTGGATGGTCTTCCAAATCAATATTTTGCCCTTCCCATTGAAAATTACCTACAGGAGCATAACCCTCCCCCGTGACGCGAAAACTCCTTTGATTAGTATAAACTGACTGGACGACCATTTTATTTTGGGTTAAAGTCCCAGTTTTATCCGAACAGATAGTCGTTACCGAACCAAGAGTTTCCACCGCTGGCAGTTTGCGAATTAACGCCTTATGGCGCACCATACGTTGAGTACCCAAAGCTAGAGTTACAGTAATTACCGCAGGTAACCCTTCTGGAACTACCGCCACGGCCATACTTAAAGACACTTCCAGCAGTTCTTGTATATTGCTAAAACCACGCGCTTGGATAATGCCAGCAACGACAACAATCCCTACTAATACCAAAGACCCGCTGACCAATACATTACCCAATTGGGTCATGCGCTGCTGTAAAGGAGTGGGTTCACTATCCACTGATTGCAGCATAGCAGCTATTTTTCCGAGCTCTGTTGTCATCCCAGTATTAGTGACCACAACCTTGGCACGACCTTGGACTACTTCTGTCCCCTGAAAAACTAAATTTAGGCGATCGCCCAATGCAACATCCTTAGGCAAGGTAAGTATAGCTTGTTTACTTACCGCTTCAGCTTCACCGGTCAATGCGGACTCTCGGAGTTGCAGATTGGACTGTTCCAGCAACCTTCCATCAGCAGCTACCTGCACTCCTGCTTCCAGCAACATCACATCACCGGGTACAAGATCTTTCCCTGCTATATCCGCTAATTTGCCATTGCGAAGTACACGCACTGAGGGAGATGATAGCTTTTTCAAAGCTGCTAAAGCTTTTTCTGCTCGGCTTTCTTGGACATATCCAAGTACACCATTAAGAATCACAATTGCCATAATTGCAATTGTATCTTTAAAAGGAACTTCTCCTAACTTTAAAGTACCCTGTTGTAGGGCTAAAAAGTCCAAAAAACCAGAAATGAAGGCCACACCAATCAGCATCAACAACATGATGTTAGTGAACTGGTCGAGGAGAATTTGCCAGGGACTACGTCCACCCTGTTCTTCCAGTTCATTAGAACCATACTTGAGTAAACGTTCTTCAACTTGGGATGGTGTTAAGCCATCATCAGCATTACTGTCAAGCAGCTCTAAAGCTTTATCTATCTCTAAACTATGCCAAACTGCGGCATCTTCAGGCAAAGAATGGGCAGACATTGTGTAAGTTTGTGTAAGTTACGGGAAATGGTTACAAAATTCGATCATAATTGAGTGATGGCAGAAATTCCATCAAATACCCCATTGGTGACTAGTTACTGTAAACAGTGGAGGTCACCAATAAAATAATATGAATAATATGACGGAATAATATGAGTTTAATACTCCCTAATTTCAATGTTAGCCAGATGTTTGGGCAAAAAACAATTCGACCAGTGACTGCTGCTACCATCTATGGTATCGCTTTTATTAAAGATCAACTTCTTGCCATTGACTCCCTCAAGGGACATTTACTCCAAATTGACCCGGTTTCCGACAATAGTAAAATTCTTAATCCTCACCAGGTAAAAGAATTTACAGATGTCACTGGTTTAGCAGTCTGGGAAGACACCCTTTGGGTTACCCGTGGTAATAGCGTCTATTTATGTAAACTAAACTCCCTGGGTTTGGAACACTTTGCCACTCTACCATATAATGCTGATGGTATTGCTGTTTGGGATGCCACTGTTTATATTAGCTGTCAGAGAATGGGTTATATCCTGATTTTTGACAGAGACACACGTAAAGAAATTACCCGGTTCTACGCCCCTGGAGTAGGTCAACAAAATTTAGCAGTCAGTCAGGAAACCCTTTGGATCTGCGATAAAATAGAACAAACTGTCTACTCAATGGATAGGGCTACTGGAGAAGTTCGTTTTAGTGTCCTTACTCCCTTTGCCTCCCCAACCGGTATTGCCATATACCATCAAGACCACACAAATAAAGATACCCTATACGTCTCCTACTCTTTGGAGGAGCCTTACATTCGTGACAATCCTAATGCTGATCCTAATCACGAGTTAACCTATCGGGATGTAACCTTTATTCATCCACTGCAATACCATTATGATCCAGATAAACGATATGGACTATCTAATGGTTATTTAGTGGAAATGTCATACGTTGAAGAAATTGCTCCTCTAGAAGAAGTTTACTTAACCGATATTGAATGGCGTATTGCCCTTCCATCGGAGACTGAGCGCCAAAAGGTCAAACAGGTGGATCCCATTGGTTTACCCTTTACCGAGGAGGTAATTTCTGGACAAAGGATTGCAGTGTTCAAATTTGATACCCTTGTTCCTGGCGAAAGGCACATATTTGGGTGGAAAGCACTATTGGAAGTACGAGGTATTAAGTATCGTATTACTCCCAAAGATACGGAAGAAATACCAGAACCAACCTTGGAATTACAAACACGCTACTTAGTAGATGACGACGATTTGGCAATGAATACTGTCATTGTGCGGCGTGCTGCTCATGAAGCTGTGGGTTCAGAAACCAACCTGCTGCGCAAAATGTATAGCATTCGCAACTACGTTTATGATGAACTGTCTTATGGAATAAAGCCTCATATAGACACACCTGATATAGTGCTAGATCGAGGAGTTGGTTCCTGTGGAGAATACGTGGGTGTATTACTAGCTTTATGTCGTTTAAATGGCATTCCTTGTCGCACAGTAGGTAGATATAAATGTCCACCGTACCCCGAATTAAAAGGCGTTCCCCTGCAACCGGACTTTAATCATGTGTGGTTAGAGTTTTACATTCCCAATTTTGGTTGGTTACCTATGGAATCCAATCCGGACGACATTGGAGATTATGGTCCCTACCCCACCAGATTTTTTATGGGTCTGTGTTGGTACCACATTGAAATTGGTAAAGGGGTTTCCTTTGAAACCATAAGCAGTAATGGTCAAAGATTAACCAAGGAAGAGTTATCCATTGGGGAATTAGCCATTAACCACATTCGGTTTACCATCCTCAACGAATTACCACCCATAGAATTCTTGTGAGCGACCGGGAAGAAAATATCAGTCCCAGTGGAATGGTTTGATCAACATCTGGAATAATCAAGAACAGTAGAGCAATCATAATCTACAAGAGAGAGTAGCAAAATGAGTAACCCTAGCAATTCTGGTAAAATCAAATTTGGTACAGACGGATGGCGGGGAATTATTGCCGATGATTTTACCTTTTCTAATGTTAGAAAAGTAACTAGAGCAATAGCAGCCTATCTAGAAACTGCCTACGATAAGAGTAGACCTGTTTTAATCGCCTACGACACAAGATTTCTCGCTGACGAGTTTGCCAGAACCTCTGGAGCAGTCTTGGCTGACTTAGGTTGGAATGTGAAAATTACTGTTCGAGACTGTCCAACACCAGTCATAGCTTACAATGCAAAACACCTGAATTCCGCAGGTGCTTTGATGTTTACCGCTAGTCATAATCCAGCTCCCTATTGTGGGATTAAATACATACCAGATTATGCAGGTCCAGCTACCCCAGAAATTACGGATACGATTGTCGCTAATATAGAGACAGCATCAGAAGAATTACCAGGATCTAATCCATCAGGTACAGTTTCCACCTTTGATCCTAAACCTGATTACCTTGATTTCATCTACAAATTACTGGACGTAAGAAAAATTAGGAGTGCCAATTTAAAGGTTAAATATGATGCCCTGTATTCCACATCCCGGGGTTATTTAGATGAGGTATTGCAGTATTGTGGAACCCAACTGGAAAGTTTCCACACCTGGAGGGATGTGTTATTTGGCGGGGGTATGCCAGAACCTAAGGGTGACCAACTGGTAGAACTGGTGACAGCTGTTAAAAACGACAAAGCTGATTTAGGTTTAGCAACGGATGGTGATAGCGATCGCTTTGGAATTGTAGATGAGCTGGGTAATGTGCTGACCCCTAATACAGTATTATTGGTTTTAGCCAGACATTTAATCAAAAATAAAGGTAAAAGTGGTGCCATAGTCCGAACCGTAGCGACTACCCACCTATTAGATAATTTTGCAGCCAAATATGGTCTGCCAATTTATGAAACTGCTGTGGGTTTTAAGTACATAGGCGAAAAAATGCGGGAAACCACCGTGTTAATTGGAGGTGAAGAGTCCGGTGGTTTAAGTGTGATTGGGCATATTCCGGAAAAGGATGGTGTATTAGCTGATATGTTAGTAGCAGAAGCTATAGCATACGAGGGTAAACCATTAAGTCAATTAGTTCAGGAAGCTATAGCAGAAGCAGATGGACCGCTATACAACAACCGTTTAGACCTACACCTAACGGAAGCTCACAAAAATGCTGTCATTCAATCCTACACCCAAAATCCCCCTTCCCAAGTAGCTGGTATTAGGGTTAAGGAAGTAGGTAGAAAGGATGGAATTAAACTGTATTTAGCAGAGGGTAGTTGGATCCTATTGCGTCCATCAGGTACAGAACCCCTGGTCAGAGTTTATATAGAAACTAACTCCCCAGAAAAACTGGGTGAGATTGCTAAAACCATGGAAGCAGAAATTGCTCAGTTAGCATAGTCAATAGGGATTGGGTCACCAGCGATGACCCCCCAACTCCTTTTTAATTCCTCAACCATGAAAAACCTCCCCAGTTTATTTACACTATTTATATCAGTAGTTCTAGCTACTTGGATTCTAGCGATCGCGTTAATTTCCGTACAAAATACCGCATCAATATCCCTACGATTTTTAGTTTTTCAATCTATACAAGTTCCCTTTGGGTTAATGTTAGCCTTTTGGGTAGTGGTGGGTTTAATTACCGTATCATTTGGGCAATTGTTGGGCAACATGGGGGGATCTGGGAATTCCGCTGATGAGGAAGGGGACTTTTTTGTGGATGAGGATTTTCGGTAGAATAGTAGAATATAAGGTTCGGTTTACCGAACCCTGGAATTCGGGTTAGGGAGAGCGGGTGGAACGATGTTCCAATTATTTAATCCCTGGTCAATATCCCTCAAAACCTGTAAATCCTCCTCCACCTTAGTATTGTGAGGTAAATAGTCTGTGGAACCTTTTTCCAAAAAGCTAAAAGCTCTTCTAAATTGTTGGGGAGTAACAGAAATAGGTGCATCAAAATGACAGGGAATAACCCATGCAAAATCCCATTTTGCTACCCGATCTGCCCAATTTATAGTTACCTGGGGAGCTCGGTTTAAAATCAGGGTTCGCAAAACAGGAGCAACAAAAATTTCTCCCCCCCTGGTTAGCAACTCATAAGATTCTTCCCAGTCTGGTTTCCAGTGAAAGGGGAAAAAACCAAAATAATTTCTCAAATTGCGCTGGGACACATTTTTGGCATCTTGCCATATATCCTTCCATGGAGGTACATCCACTGCACTGGGACGGAAATAAAAGGCAAAGAGAGTAATTCTTCGCCATCCTTTCCGTCGGTTTTGTAAGTTATCAGGAACAGTATCACCACTTTTTTCCTGAGCATGGTAGAGTAAGGGGAATGGATCCAATTGAATTATTGCTGGTGAATCCACAGAAACGGAAACTATTGTGTCCGTAACCATT
This sequence comes from Raphidiopsis brookii D9, assembly GCA_000175855.1. GTDB lineage: Bacteria > Cyanobacteriota > Cyanobacteriia > Cyanobacteriales > Nostocaceae > Raphidiopsis > Raphidiopsis brookii. The sequence continues at coordinate 66,320 of ACYB01000019.1, read as the reverse complement.
AAGGTGCGGGACTGCTTATGTAAGAGAGCCACTTCCCCAAATTTGCCTAGTCCCAAATTAATTGGTCCAAGGATAGCATAATCAAACTCATCACTAAAAGGGGTCTCATGAGGATCTTCAGGTAATATTTGGGTGCGGTTCCCTGGTAAACCTAACCAACTCAAAGGTAAATTCAGGGGAAAACTCCACTGTCCAGGAGCTACAAAAACCCTTGCTTGACTAAATTCCCTAGCAAACGGTCCCACAAACACCTTATGCTCAAGTCCAGAGACTGTAGACAAAATAATGTACTTCACATCTCCATGCAAGGCCACTAGTTCATTTACTAATTTAATGCACTCCTGAGTGGGAGCAACAGGTGCATACACTAATAAACCACCCTGTGCCAATCTAATCACCGTCATGCGGATGGGTACAACCACATAAAAAACTCCCTGGATTTGATCAAAGGTCCAGATAGTATCCTTAACCACCTCTTGACGAACAGTGCGACGTTGATTATAGGGATAAAGAGGGAGAACACCCCAAAACTTCCACAAATAGGGGTTGCTTCCATGAGGATCAAAATTTATATTATTTTTGTCTGGTATTATTTTCACCTTGAACCACCTTGTCAATTAGTTTGAAAAATGTTCTGCACCATTTTTTTCTTACTCTTGCTAGCTGCAATATCTAATTCAGCTATCTCACCATCATTTAAAAACCAACCCAAAGCTCCCAGGTTTTGTTGTGCTTGCTCTCGATTTTTAGCACCAGGAATAGGAATTGTTCCCTTACAGATGCACCAATTAATAGCTACCTGACCCATAGTTTTACCCCGACTATTTGCTATTTCTTCTAAAGTTCCCAAAAGTCCCTTAATACCCGGTAACATTTGTCGAAATAAAATTCCCCGTATTCCTTTGGGCAATTGGCCGTTTTCTCGGAACTTACCCGTAAGTAAACCTAATGCTAAGGGACTATAGGCAATTAGTTTAATCCCCAAGCTATCACAAACATCTTTTAAACCCAATTCCGTTACTGGATAGGTTGATAACAAAGAATATTGTACCTGTAGACTTGTTATAGGTATACCTCTTTGGGCAAATCTTTTGTGTACCCATAAAAGTCTTTTGGTTCCGTAATTAGACAGTCCCACACCTTTGACCAAACCCTGTGCATATAAGTCAGCCAAACCATCCAATAAACCTAATTCTTGCCAAGGTGCATAATTAGCTGTTGACCAGTGCATCTGAACCAAATCAACATTTTTACCTAGTCTTTTAGCAGAAGCATCACAAGCAGAAATAATGGATTTTCTCGTCCATCTCCAAGGATAAGCTGCTAATTTTGTCGCAATACAAATATCACGTTGATTCAATCCCTGTGGATCAGAATGCTCATACTCTCTGGTGAATTTTCCTAAAAGTAGTTCACTTCTTCCGTTCAGTTTTCCCGTTCCATAGGAATCTCCTGTATCAAACAAGGTGACACCATTATCTACACAAAGATTAAATACTTCTTGTAATTGCTCATCCATGCTTTGTTTGTATCCCCAAAGCAGTTGATTCCCCCAAGACCATGTCCCACATCCCATACTGGGTAATGATATTAATTGATTAGTTGTCATATCAGGTAAAGATGGATTTTAATGCACTTGATTTAAATGTTTACCCACTCTTGGTAAAATTATAAGCTGTTGTGGAACTGGATTATGAAATTTAAGTAACCGTGCGATCGCTTTGGGTGTTGATCCTTCCTAAATCCAACTCCTAAACCACATACGTAGCCAATAATCTGTTGATGAAAGTGGTAACCCCAAATAAATTGGTAACCAAAAAATAAAAGCAGCTATTGTGGAACCGGTAACAGTCCAACCTAAAATACGCATTGACTTGTAACTGCTGCGTAAACAACAGTCCACAAACCAAGCTAGAGCCAAAAATACAAATACTAAAGCACTCATATAGTGATAAATAAATACGCAGCGACTCACCCTCACCCAAGGCAATAAATTAGCAGCATAATTAATAACTACGTATAAACCAATCCAAGTATCGACACTGATATTCCTGGGGATAAATAATCGTTTTTGTTGAATTGATGGAAGAACAATGCCAATAAATACAATTTGTAACAACAATATAATTGCAGTAACTCCAAACCACCACAAAAGAGGATTACCCATAGCGTGAACATCATAAATTACTTTGCCAGATGCAGCTGGTAAGGGTGGTCCAAACACAGGTAGGGGATCCTGAAAACTTTGGCTTTTCTGATAAAAATAAGCCATGGGTCGAGTCATTAATGGCCACTTATACCATGGAGCACAGTAAGGATGAACACTAGAATCATTACCCCCTAAATGAAGATGAAAGTTCAAAATTTGTCGATGAACTTCTATAAATCCATAACGACGATCAAGTTGGAGGTGGGGAATCCAAATCAAACTATATGTAATCAGGGGAATAATTCCTAAAAAAAATCCCATCTGCCAAATATTAATCTGGGTAATTTTTGCCAGGGGAATTCTCACCATATCTTGCTCGGTTTTCATCCTTGATTCTTCGTTTGATCCATTTTCCCGAGGTTGTAACCACCTAATTATCCAGCCCACTATCCATATTCCATAAACACCTAGTAAAAACCACAATCCATTCCATTTTGTGGCTAAGGAAGCACCAAAGCTAATTCCTGCTACTAGTAATTTTATTAATTTCCCCCACTTTTGCCCAGGCCTTTTTTCTAATGCCAAAAATAAAAACCATTGCCCAAGTAAGCCAAATAGTACTATATATATATTACTCAAAGCATAACGAGATTCTACTAAAAATAAACCATCTAAAGCTGTAAATAAACCTGCTAATAGTGCAAAACCACGACGATAACTTAACTGATAACTCAAAAAAATAGCTATCACCGGAATCAAAGAACCTATTAAGGCATTTGCCCAACGATAACTCCAAGAAGATAATAGGGAACCCGTCAAACTATTAACACTATTTTGCCAGAAGGGAATATGACTACCTATCCAAATTCCTAGACCAATTATGTACTGACTCAAGGGAGGATGAGCATTAAAAAATGGCGTTTTTGTTAAATAGTTATTACCAAATTGTGCAAAGTAAACCTCATCAAACACCAAGGTATTAAATCTAGCCAATCCCCAAAACCGTAAACTGACGGCGAATATAAATATTCCTAGTATACTAAGACGAAATGCTCTTTTGGTCATTATTTTTTTCGTGGTTAAGTTAAATTTAATCCTAACTTGGCTTTTTTGTGATACAATGAAGCACCGTTATCTATCAACTCTGTCCTATTCTCGCTAAAGCTATCAATTTTTCCCTGGGATAACCGAGAAAAATTAACCATAATTTGAGATAATACAGCAGATTTTAATTGGGGTGTTAATGATCTATTACCGCGCTCTATAGATAACCCAGAGTATAACTCTCTGGGTATATACCAGTTCAAGGTCAAATCAAAAATCCAGAATTTTCTGGTGAGAGCATAAAAAGTCAATTTTTTCTGACCGGGATATTACCAATTAATAAGGGTGATCTATCATTATGACCAAGTATGATAAAATTTTTAATTCCTCAGCATTTACAACTGAATCCCTAAATTCAGAGGAAGCAGTAGCAGCTATAGCAATTATTAGTGCAGCTGTTGACTGTACTATAGAAGATATAGACACGGAAAGTTTAGCGGATATCTTACTGGAATTTCAGGTTTTTGATGGGTACTCCCAAGAGGAAATCTTAGAAATGGTCAATAGACTAGTAATTATTGCTCAGGAGGAAGGATTAGGTTCCCTATTTAATACTGCCAATACAAGTTTAAAAAGTGATATAGTCTTGGACGCGTTTGCTGCTGGTGTAGTAATGCTACTGGAAGAAGAGAGTATGACCATACCTAAGGAAAAACAGTCATACATCAAACAACTACAACAAGCCTTAGAATTGCAGGATATAGAAGCTGAGGAAGTTATTAGAGAGGTAATAGCAGTAATAGAAGACCCACAAAATATAGAAGATACACAAGAATTAAAACAACCGGAAATTATAGTAGATGAATTGGGACAGGAAATATACCAATCTCCTTCAAATAATTTCCGAGTTGTTGTACCTGTAACATCAGAACGAGGGGGGAAGATAGTTAGTCAACAGGGAATGGTTGGTTTCTCTGACAGTGGGGGAACTTTTATCAGAATTGATTACTATCCCCTTACTAAAGAACATTTAGAAACCATGGAGGAACAAGGACAAGAAACATATCTCCACTCTGTTTTAATTGAAAGATATTTACCCCAAGCTATTTTGAAACATATCCTAGGTGCAGAAATAAAGTACACTGAGTACCTACAGGATAGCTTACTCCAAGATACTTTAAGTAGTTACTATTATGTGCTAGTGGACATGCCTAAAGGTTCAAGCATTTCCCAACGAAAAAACAATGGTAACCCAACAAGACTAGATGCATACCGTGGATTATTGACTTTCACGAATGGAAATTTTTTGTATATAGTTAGCAGTCAACGAACATTTTTTACTGGTGACCTTCGAGGTTCCATTCTAGATGAAGCTGAGGACATGAAGCAGAATATTTTGGAGTTTATTGAGACCATGGACTTTGCACTATAGTTACTTAATCCCACCAGTGACAATTCCCATGGATAGAATCTATGGGAATTGTGAAAGATAAGGACTAACCATTACCAATATTAAGCAGGAGCACTAACTAGTACCAAGTCACGCGTTTCTGCTTTCTTCACCTTCACCAAACCATCGTCATCAACATCTACAATGGCCTGGTCATCTTCTCCAATCTCACCGGACAAAATGGCCTCCGCTAAGGAATCCTCTAATAGTCTCATTATGGCCCGACGTAATGGTCTAGCACCATAACTAGGATCATAGCCTTCCGTAACTACTAGGTCTTTAAATGCTTCTGTCACCTCTAACTTAATCCCTTTCTCCTGAAGACGCTTAGCAACTTCCTCAAGCATGATCTGGGAAATTTCTTTGACCTCGTCTTTATTCAACTGACTGAAGACGATAATCTCATCTACTCGATTGAGAAATTCAGGACGGAAATAGGACTTAAGTTCTTCGTTGACCAGATTGCGAATGCGATTGTAACTAGCGTTGGCCTGATTATCAAATTCAAAACCTAAACTCATACCACCCTTTTCAATTAACTTAGACCCAATGTTGGATGTCAAGATAATTAGGGTGTTCTTGAAGTCCACTTTCCTACCTTTAGCATCCGTAAGATGACCGTCATCTAGGATTTGCAGCAACATATTAAACACATCGGGATGTGCTTTCTCAATTTCGTCAAACAGCAGCAATGTGTAGGGTTTACGCCTTACCGCCTCCGTCAGTTGTCCACCCTCATCGTACCCTACGTAACCTGGAGGCGAACCAATCAATTTGGAAACATTATGGCTTTCCATGTATTCGGACATATCTAAACGAATCATGGAATCTTCCGCACCGAAGAAGTAGGCTGCTAAAGCCTTAGCTAGTTCGGTTTTCCCCACCCCTGTAGGTCCACTGAAGATAAAACTAGCTATGGGACGATTAGGACTTTTTAACCCCACGCGGGCGCGACGAAGAGAACGGGAAACTGCTGTAACCGCTTGTTCCTGTCCAATTAGTCTTTTATGCAGTGTATCTTCTAGATGCAACAACAACTCAGATTCAGATTCAGTCAGTTTATTGACAGGTACTCCCGTCCAGGAGGACACTATTTCGGCAATATCCTCTTCGTCTACCTGGGGAATGGTAATCCTGGGCAAATTTTGCGCGATCGCTAGTTGGGTTTGTAAATCTAGCTCTTCCTGACGGAGTTTACTAGCTTTGCCAAAGTCTTGAACTCTTACCGCTTCCGCTTTCTCCTGGCTGGTATTTTTCAGTTGTTGTTTCAGCTCTTTGTTATCAATGATTCGGGAGTGCCTTAACCTTACCCGAGAACCAGCTTCGTCTATTAGGTCTATGGCTTTATCAGGCAGAAAGCGATCGCTGATGTACCTATCTGATAACTCAGCTGCAGCAATAACCGCATCATCGGAAATATTTACCTTGTGATGTTGCTCATAAGCACTGCGCAGACCTCGAAGAATTTCTATGGTTTCTGCCACTGATGGTTCCCCTACCAAAATTGGTTGAAAACGTCTTTCTAAAGCTGCATCCCGCTCAATATACTTCCGATATTCATCCAAAGTGGTGGCACCGATACATTGTAGTTCACCCCTGGCCAGGGCGGGTTTGAGTATGTTGGCCGCATCCAAACCTCCTTCCGTACCGCCAGCACCTACAATAGTGTGAATTTCATCAATCACCAAGATAATATTGCCGACGGAGCGAATATCCTCCATCACCTTTTTCAGACGCTCTTCAAAATCTCCCCGGAAGCGTGTTCCCGCAACCAGCAAGCCCATATCCAGACTAATTACCTGTTTATTCAGCAATATTTCGGGAACATCCTGGTTCACAATCCGTTGGGCTAAACCTTCAGCAATTGCGGTTTTCCCCACCCCAGGTTCACCAATTAACACAGGATTATTCTTGGTACGACGACCCAATATTTGTACGGTGCGTTCAATCTCCGTTTGTCGACCCACTACCGGATCTAACCTCCCCTGTTGGGCCAACTTGGTGAGGTTACGTCCAAATTCTTCTATACTGAGATTCTGGTTGCGCCTGGGGTTGTCTTGACGACCAGCAACCACTCTATTATCTTCACCCAATATACTCATCACTCTACTGCGGACTGTCTGTAGTTCAATCCCAAGGCTCTTTAATACCTTGGCTGCAACCCCTTCTCCCGCATCAGTTAATCCTAACAATAAGTGTTCTGTGTTTATGTAGTTGTGACCAAGACCGTGAGCTTCTCTAAAAGACTGCTCAAATAGACTCTTGACTTTCGGGGTGAAAGGGATTTCGGGTGGGACGAAACCAGAACCCCTACCAATAATTTTTCAACTTCCCGACGCGCATCCTTGAGGGTCACACCCAAATCTGTCAGAACCTTCGCCGCAACACCTGTTCCTTCCCCTATTAAGCCCAGGAGAATCTGTTCTGTGCCGACAAAGTTATGACCCAGGCGGCGTGCCTCCTCCTGCGCTAACATAATTACCCTAATGGCTTCGGATGTAAAGTGTTCAAACATAGCGGGTTCTTTCTCCGATATTTTTGCTAACTACTGCTAACAAATACACTAATCGATTTTATTCAACCTGTGCCAATTAGCATAAGTGGGTAAACTCCTCGTAGACCAATTTCGGTTCCTAGAGTTAACCTGATATTGCCTATCCCTAGAGGTTGAAGGAATAAAGTTATCAAGCATATCCTTCGTACTGATGTACTGAACTAACATAAACCAAGCTTCTGCTGGCATTTCTCCATACTTAAGATGAATCCTCACCGCAGATGGTTATTCTTGGGTTGTTGGTTTAATAGTACCACTTTGATCCGAAATTGGGCAATAGTCTTAAAGACACTGGAATTACATCCAGAATATCCTTATTTGAGCATATTTGGCAGTGGTGAGAGCCGTATTAACCTGGATGTGGTAGCCGTCATTAACTCCTATCCCCATATTATAGGTCTGGTATGGTATGCTTTGTATTTGTTATAATGGTATAACATAATATAACAATCCTCAATTATTCACCTCTCCCACTTAAACCTGTAATATTTAAGTAATATTTATGACAGACACTTCTCCCTCCAAAGAACAAAATCACCCCCGCTATCACCGCGATCGCCTGACTATTAATAGTCTACTATCTGAGGAGAAAACAGATTACAATTTAGCGGAACTGGCTCGACTAAAAATCAGATATCAGGGTTTTCCAGGAGCTCGAGACCTACAGAATGATTTAGACCGCATTTTACAACTCTGGGGTTTAACTACGGAAGAACTCTTTGTCAAAACACGAGCCATTCACCATCTGGGCGGGATTTACAAAAGTCATGCTAAAAGAGAGGAAGAAGATTGGAACTAGGTCTAGGGTTCCTGGGAGGATGGCAAAACTGGCTCTGGCAATAACTCGGGTACAGGGGTAATTTCTATCACCGGATTAGGAGTTACAATAACGGAAGGAACCACTCGATTTTCTTGTTTTTCCAACTTTTCTGCTTTTACTCCATGATTGCTAACTCCTAAATCGGAAGTCGTTTCTGACTTAGACTGACTAGAACCCTGATTGATTGATAGTTTAATCGAGTCCAAAGTCAAGGCCACTTTTGTTTGTTCCTGCATATCCCCTGTGGAAGATAGCAACTTATTCAAGCCATTGACCAGTTGCAACAAATTTTGCCGGAATTTAGGATCTCCCGTTAACTCATCTAAATCAGATGTGATTTTTTGAGTATTTTCAAAGGTGACTCTTGCTGCATCCAGTGTTTGCTGCAATAAAACTATGTTTTTAGGATCTGCCAATGTCTTACTAGCATCTTTTAAACTAATCGAAGCCTCTGCTGCATTAGCTGACAGAATCTCCAGGTTCTTGAGTATATCTCCTTGGGTTAATCTGGTTACAGCTGGTGAGAGCGCATTAACTGTTTGCCTCAATTGATTACTTGTTTCATTAATATTATTCAAAGTACTGACTAATGCTGAACGATTTGTGGTCAATAAATCATCGAGATTGTTAATTAGTTTACCTGCTTGCTTTGCCGTTGTACTAAAATCACCAGCGGTTGTATTAATCTGTGCTGCTGTTTGTTTAGTAGTAGCAGTAAGTTCATTAGTTGCACGTTGAATAGTCACAGCAGTATCAGAAAATTTTCCCACTTCTCCCTGAAAACTTCTGCTAGCAACTTGTAATTCTCGACTTAGCTTAGCTATACTAGCTGCTGCATCTGTTGAAGTAATTAACAACCGATTAACATTATCGTAAAATTCCTTATTTCCGTATTTATCAGCAAAATCCGACGACTGTCTAATCAGTCTGTCAACACTAGTGCCAATTTGACCCCTTAACTTACCGGACTGATGACAGATGATCAAACCGGGATTACAATCCTTATCCAGGGGTTTAGCAGTGTTAGGATCTAAGGTAACATCGCCTATGGGAGTGATATCAACAATACTTTCACTGATTAAACCACTTTGATTAGCTTCTATTCTTGAATCTGCAGGAATGAGTAAATTGGGGTCATTGATTTCCAGCTCGACTTCCACCGCATTTGGTTTAGTAGTCATCCTGGCAATACTACCCACTTTCACCCCCCGATAGCGGACCGGATCGCCTTTTTGCATACCTCCAGCATCAGCAAATTCCACTATTACCTGATAGGAACTACGACCTGGGGTGACTCGATTTAACCATAAAAAAATCACACCAAATGCTCCCAAACCAATTAGGAAAATTAATCCTACTGCACCTTCTCTAAAAGTCCTTGTAGTTTTGAATCCACTCATTCAATCCCCCTCTCATACTGGTTATTAGCCAATCACCTGAATTGGTCCCTGGATACTACCACTCATAAATTGTCTGATTAACTGATTATCAGTGTAATCTATTTCACTTATTTTACCTTGCCATTGTACCTTGCCTTGGTAAAGAAATATTAACTTATCCGCTGTGCGTCTGATTGTGCTATCTTGGTGGGTAACAATGCAGTAAGTACTGCAAACGCCCTGAGTATGTTGCAAGTTACGGATCAGATCCTCTATAACGGTAGAGGCGATTGGATCAAGCCCAGCAGTGGGTTCATCGTATAGTAGAACTTCCGGAGTATCACGAGGGTAGTCAGGATTGGACATGATAGCACGGGCAAAACTTACCCTTTTTCGCATCCCACCGGAAAGTTCCGAAGGGTAAAGATTAGCAATTTCAGCTGATAACCCCACCATTTCTAATTTTTCGTTGACTAGGTTGCGAATTCGATTGGGGGCTAGTTTTGATTTTTGATATAATAGGAATCCCACATTTTCATCTACATTTAAGGAATCAAACAAGGCCGCCTGTTGAAATACCATGCCAATGCCAATGGGGTCTTTATTATCCTCAATTAAACCATTGCGTTTTTTTCCTTGAATATAAATTTCTCCTGCATCGGGTTCTAGTAGGCCTGCTATAATTCTTAGGATGGTTGATTTTCCCGTTCCTGATGGTCCAATAATTCCCAGCGCTTCTCCTCTGTAAATTTGTAAATCTACACTGTCTAAAACCCTAGTTCTTCCAAATGATTTAGAAACACCTCTGAGTTCAATCAACGGTTGGTCCGACAAGCTACCGGATGTTTTCACTAAGGATTCGTACTTGGGTAATTTGTTATTCATCGTAAATTAATTGTAGATTATATATCCTACTGTAGTTTTTAAAAACCCGGGTTGCCATCCACTTATCCCTATAGTTTGCGATATTCCCAGGGATTAATAAATTCATCATCACCCCAGATTCCTATTTTTTGTCTTTGGGCCTGGGTTTGCGCCCGTAGCATAATATCTTTACTACTACATAGCTTCATGTATTCCGGATAGACTTTTGCCAAGCCTTCTGTCAATAAAACTTCTTGTACTAAAGTATCATCTCTCAACCGCAATTCTATAACTTTTCTACCATATTCGTCTTGGTCAACAACATTTATTTTCACCCTACCCCCTGAATTTTTAATCAATTGTGCCAGACGATTTTTTGCCTTTACCCCCCAATTAAACTGATTCATATCCCGCCTTTTCTTACTCCTCTTTTGCGTAGAGGAATGGGGTATCTCTGGTGCATCTATACAACCCAGTCGTACTTTGTGTTTTTCTCCACCACCTTCTCTTAATATCAGTGTGTCCCCATCACTTACTTTCTCTACAACATCCTTAATATCTGTATTCTCAAATAAGGACATGTTACAACCCGATATCACGGTAAACGCTGCCAACATACTCAGACTAGTAAAAGTATTAATCAAAAACTGACTCATTCTCTTTCCTGTCAAATACTAGTTTGTATTTTTTCCACAAGCTTTTTGTCGCTGCGCCTCATATAATATTAAAGCGGCAGATATAGCCACATTTAAGGATTCAACTTGAGGGCTAAGAGGTATTTTAACTTGTATATTTGCCATTGTGGCCAAGTCATCTGATAAACCAGCACCTTCATTGCCCAGTAAAATAAGACTTGGTAAAGACCAGTCCACTTGCCAATAGGTTAACTCAGCTGTTGGTAGGGTAGCAACCACTTGCATACCCCCCCGTTGACAATCTTGTACAGTGTCCTTTAGGTTGTGGCTCACCTGCTTTTTTAAGCGAAACCACTGTCCAGCAGAAGCCCGCAAGACCTTGGGGTGGTCTAAATCCACACTATCATTACTTAACCATAAACCGGAAGCATCCACAGCAGCAGCAGTACGGATGATAGTTCCCAAATTACCTGGATCCTGAATAGTTTCCAGGGCCAGGGCCAACCCCGTTATGGGAATAGGGTTTTCTTCACAACGTTTGACCATGGCCACCACACCATCCGGTTGGACCGTGGTGGCCATAGCTGCTAAAACCTCTTGGCTGACTATTTCCACACGATGACAAGCATTACAAACATTTTGCCACAATTCCGAATGGGAATTTTGCCAATCTATAGTGCAACAAACCGTTTCCAATGGGTAATTTACACTACAAGCCTCTGCAATTAAATGGGTTCCCTCCAACACAAACAACTGTTGTTTATGTCTCTCCTTAGCGGAGTGTAACTTACGGATCTGCTTAACTAGAGGATTTTGTAAACTGGTCAGCACAACACTCCCAAGGACTAATAACTGCCCAAATGCGGAACCCGGGACTTGAACCCGGAAGCCTTGCGGCACTAGAACCTGAATCTAGCGCGTCTGCCAATTCCGCCAGTTCCGCACATTACATTTATTACTGAACTAATATGATGACGTAAATCTTGGGGATTGTCAAGAGAACTAGTAAACTTTGCTGTAGAATCTAAAACTGAACGCGAACACCTATGACTGTAAATCTTAAAGGAGGTAGGCTTATTAATTCTCCTAGCACCCTGTCAGATACCCAATTAGACTCCTCAGTCTTAAAAATTTGTGGTGGATATTCCCTGGAAGGGAATGTAAGAATTAGCGGGGCCAAAAATTCAGCCCTGGTAATCATGGCTGGAGCTTTGCTTTGCTCTGGAGATTGTCGGATTAGTAATGTCCCTTTGTTAGCGGACGTAGAAAGGATGGGTCAAGTTTTAACTGCTTTAGGTTTATCTTTGGTAAGGCACAAGGATACACTGGATATTAATGCTAGAGACATTACCACATCTAAAGCCCCCTATGAACTGGTAACCCAGTTGCGGGCAAGTTTTTTTGCCATTGGTCCAATTTTAGCTCGATTAGGTGTAGCACAAATGCCTTTACCGGGAGGTTGCGCTATTGGTGCCAGACCTGTTGATTTGCATGTTCGCGGGCTACAAGCCATGGGAGCAGATATGGAGATTGAACATGGGATTTGTCATGCCCAGGTTACTGGTAACAACGGTAGATTACAAGGTGCGCGAATTTATTTAGATACTCCTAGTGTTGGTGCTACAGAAACCTTGATGATGGCTGCCACTCTGGCTGATGGAGAAACCATCATTGAAAATGCTGCCCGAGAGCCAGAAGTAGTAGATTTGGCTAACTTCTGTAATTCTATGGGGGCAAAAATTCAAGGTGCGGGCACAGGTACAATTACTATCGTCGGTGTTGATAAACTGCACTCTACCGAATATAGTATTATTCCTGATCGTATTGAAGCAGGTACATTTTTAATTGCTGCTGGGATTACTCACTCTGAATTGCTGCTATCTCCAGTTATATCAGAGCATTTAATCCCTGTAATTGCTAAGTTAAAAGATATTGGTGTGTCTATCCTCCAGGAAGGTGCAGACTCCTTGCGAGTAAAACCTGCACAAAAACTCAAAGCCACTAACATTGATACTTTGCCCCATCCAGGTTTCCCTACGGATATGCAAGCGCAGTTCATGGCACTATTAAGCATAGCTGATGGTGATAGTATTATTAACGAATCGGTTTTTGAAAACCGTTTGAGTCATGCTTCTGAGTTAAACCGGTTGGGAGCAGAAATTCGCGTTAAGAGTAATACGGCCTTTGTTCGGGGTGTACCAATATTATCAGGGGCACCAGTTATCGGTACAGACCTCAGAGCGTCCGCAGCACTAGTATTAGCCGGTCTTGCAGCACAAGGAGAAACGATTATTCAAGGACTAAAACATTTAGATCGTGGCTATGATAGATTAGATACTAAATTACAGCAAGTTGGGGCAAAAATAATCCGTACATAAAACATCAGTAATTCATTGACATACGGTATATAGTTTTAAATAGGACTTATTGTGATAACATCAAGTCCTAGTTCTTCAAAATCTTTAACTACATCCCTCCACATATCCTACCTCTGGCAGCTTACCCGCCCTAAAGCTAGTAACCTCCTTACCATCGGTTTCAAAAACTACGCGATACTTATTGTCCGTCTGTTCTTTAGGAACAAAAATCAAGTAATGTCCCTTGGGATTATATTCGTGGGTTTTAACTTCAATTTGTTCAGGAGGGTAAAGGGATTTGATTTTTTCTTCTGTGTCCCCAATTTTCGCACCTGAAACCGTAGTGATTTCTGGAACGTTTATATCTATCCTAGCAATGGCATCACTAGTGATGTTTTGCTGACGGGCTTTTTCCTCATCTTTAGTGACCATAAAGGATACACCCTTGAGTCGCCCCTCTGCTTCAAGGTAATAACAACTATCATTACCAGCATAAGAAACATATAGGCGATTCCCCTGAGCAGCAGCAGCAGCTTCAGGAATATTCATTCCTACCTTTACTGGTCCAATACCATTGATACTTAACTGCGCTTGGGAGTTAAGCTTGGTTTTGGGAGTTTCTGGCACGGTTTTAGTATCTGTGGACTGAGGTTGAGAATTTAAGTTGGTGCTGGGAGTTTCTGGTGCAGTATTTTGCCCTACAGACTCAACACTAGTACTGGTATTACCTGTAGACTGGGTGTGCATCCTAGTTTGGGCAATAACTACACCTATGGTAAAAATCGCAACTGCTAGCCCAATGGCAACCAGGAAAAGCATTTTCCTTTTTTTGATTTTAATATTCATGAACTTCCGTGAATGTGACAATAGTAAACATAATTATCTTAAAATATTGTTAACTTCCACCCAAACCCCCGACCTCTAATTTAACCACAGTTTCTAACCCCAAAAGCATTATGGCTATAGGCTACGTCGCACTTGTACTCCATGCACATTTACCCTTCGTTCGTCACCCAGAAAGTGACTATGTGCTGGAAGAGGAATGGCTATATGAGGCCATTACAGAAACATACATTCCTTTGCTCAAAGTATTTGAAGGATTGAAGCGAGATGGCATTGACTTCAAAATCACCATGAGTATGACACCACCATTGGTATCCATGCTCCGTGATCCCTTATTGCAAGAACGCTATGAACAACATCTAAGTAAGCTGGAAGAATTAATAGAGTTAGAATCGGAACGCTATCTTCAACATGGACACTTACGTTATTTAGCTGAACACTATGCTACTGAATTCAATGAAGCACGTCATGTCTGGGAAAAATACAATGGTGATTTAGTTACAGCTTTCCAGGAATACCAGCAAAGCAATAACTTAGAAATAATTACCTGTGGAGCTACCCATGGGTATTTACCCTTGATGAAAATGTATCCCCAAGCAGTATGGGCACAAATTCAGGTAGCCTGTGAGCATTACACAGAAACCTTTGGTCAACCACCTAAGGGAATTTGGTTACCCGAATGTGCCTATTATGAAGGTTTAGAGCGAATGCTGGCGGATGCGGGACTAAGATATTTTTTGACCGATGGTCATGGTATTTTATATGCTCGTCCCCGTCCTCGCTTTGGAACTTATGCTCCCATCTTTACAGAAACAGGAGTAGCAGCTTTTGGTCGTGATCATGAGTCTTCTCAACAGGTATGGTCTTCGGAAGTGGGTTATCCTGGTGCTGCTGAATATCGGGAATTTTACAAGGACCTAGGTTGGGAAGCGGAATATGAATACATCAAACCCTATATTATGCCCAATGGTCAACGGAAAAACATAGGGATTAAGTATCATAAAATCACCGGGCGTGGCTTAGGTCTTTCTGACAAAGCCTTGTATGATCCCTACTGGGCTAAAGAAAAGGCCGCAGAGCATGCTGCTAACTTCATGTATAATCGGGAGAAGCAGACCGAACATCTACATGGTATTATGGGTAGACCCCCAATTATTGTTTCCCCCTATGATGCGGAGTTGTTCGGTCATTGGTGGTATGAAGGTCCTTGGTTTATTGATTATCTATTTCGTAAGTCCTGGTATGACCAGGGGACATATCAAATGACCCATTTGGCAGATTACTTACGAGATAATCCCTATCAACAGGTTTGTCGTCCCTCCCAGTCTAGTTGGGGTTATAAGGGTTTCCATGAATACTGGTTAAATGATACCAACGCCTGGATTTATGCTCACTTACATAAAGCTGCTGAAAGAATGATCGAACTTTCTCGCTTTGAACCAGCGGATGAACTACAGTGGAAAGCATTGAATCAAGCAGCACGAGAATTGTTGTTGGCACAATCTTCTGACTGGGCATTTATTATGCGCACAGGAACAATGGTTCCATACGCGGTCAGAAGAACAAGGTCTCATTTAATGCGGTTTAACAAACTTTACGAAGATGTTAAAATTGGCAAGGTTGATAGCGGTTGGCTAGAGAAAGTTGAGTTAATGGATAATATTTTCCCTAGCATTAATTATCGAGTTTATAGACCTGTTTAGTTGTCTTGCTGTTCGGTATATTTTAATTATAGCTTTAGTCATGATGCTATATAAAAGGTTAAACTGAACAGCAACTTGCTACCCCTTGATGCCACTGCCTGTATCTGTAGGCACAATAAACTTCTGTAAAAATAAGAATAACAGTAAAACAGGAGCGACGGAAATAATAGACCCAGCAGCTACCAATCGCCAATCTAAGGAAAATGTGCCTGCTAATTTAGCTACTCCCAGCGGTAGGGTATATAGGCTTTCATCCTGGATGACAATTAAAGGCCATAGAAAGTCACTCCAAGCTCCAATAAACACAAAAATTGCCAAGGTTATTAATGCTGGTTTGATAGCTGGTAGCATGATGAACCACCATAATCCCAATTCGGAACTACCATCTATACGAGCAGCTTCTTCTATTTCTTTTGGCACTCCCATAAAAGCTTGTCTCAACAGAAATATACCGAAAGCAGAGGCTAAACTGGGAAAAATCATTCCCAAATAACTGTTGGTTAAACCCAATTGAACTGTGATGATATACAGGGGAATCATCACAATTTGAAAGGGAATCATAATCGTGGAAACAATCGCAATAAAAATGGTATTTCTCCCCGGAAATGACAGTCTCGCTAGGGGGTACGCTGCTAAGGAACAAAACAATAGGTTCAAAGCTACTGTTAGTATGGCTACTAAAAAACTATTGTATAGATATTGTCCAAACGGTAAGGACTCCCAAACCCGGAGGAAATTATCTAGGGTGGGTTCAAGGGGTAAGAGTTTTGGCGGAGTTTCTAATAGATTTTCTGTAGGTGATTTTAAAGCAGTACTAATTAGCCATAGCAAGGGAAAAAGAGTCAAAAGAGCGATCGCCAGTAATAGGGCGTATACACCAAAAATTTGGATGGGAGATTTTCGGGTGTTCATAGGTGGAATGGCAAAATCTAGTGGTAGGATAATGGTAGGATAGTATAACCATGACTAAAGCAGGTTTCCCAGATGAGATCCGAACCCCAACTGTTAACAGATCCATTTCTACAACTACCAATGGTCAATTCGGTGCGGGTGGTTTGGTTTACGGAATTTGCGGGTGAGCAGCATTTAGTTACTTATGGTGATCATCTGGAAAAAACCACCATTGCTCAAACCACAAAATTGACCCGCGTCAGAGAAGATCAGGAATCCAGGGTAAAAGAGCAAAGAAAAAAAGGAGAAGTTTACCAAAAACCAGTTCCACGGGATATTTGGCGACAGGAAGCAGAAATTACGGATCTAACTTCCAATTTACGGATACCCTACTATGTAACTAGTATAACAGAAGATGGGGTAAAAATAAACAGTGAGGTTTTTACTCTTACATCTATTCCCCAACCAGGTAAACCCCTGAAAATTCTTCTCACCTCCGATCACCAATTAAAACCAATGATAGCGGCCAATTTACAGAAAGTGGTGGAAACCGTTGGTGTAGTTGACGCGGTCTGGTTTGCTGGAGACTTAGTCAATGTGCCAGATCGCGCTTCAGAGTGGTTTGATGATCTTCGCGGTAATGCCTTTTTTCCAGGTTTACAAGGTCGTGCCCAATATACTATGGAATATAACGGGGAGAAACTTACCTATACCGGTGGTAAAATTATTCAGAATGCTCCCTTGTTCCCCTGTATTGGTAATCATGAGATCATGGGAAGATATACGGGAAATATTAGTTTAAACCACGAATTTAATGACACCATTCCCCGCGAAATTGCTCGGGAATGCTATCATCAGGTTTGTGGAAAAGAATATTTAAAAGACTATTGTTTTAATACTATTACCTATGAGGAAATTTTTAGTTTACCCAAGAGTAAAACCGGGGGAAAAACTTATTACGCCCTCAGTTTTGGGGATGTGAGATTAATAGTTTTATATGTGACGAACGCATGGAGAAATCCCAAGTTAGCGTCCCCTGCAAAAGGTAGATATAAAGAAACAAATCAGCAACTTTCCTCTCCTGAAAATTGGGGATATGGCCAAATAATTTATGAACCAATTGTTCCAGGAAGTGACCAATATATTTGGCTCGAGCAAGAATTAAACAGTCCTGAATTTGAACAAGCAAAATATAAAGTGGTAATGTTTCACCATCCAGCACATACTCTAGGTGATAACATTGTCCCAGCTTATACTAATCCTTTACAGATTATTGAAAAAGATGAATTAGGGAATATTCAGTCTGTAACTTATCAATATCCCAAAAACACTGATTATATAATTCGTGACTTGATACCCCTACTAGAGAAGGCCAAAGTTCAACTAGTCTTTTATGGACACTCCCACCTGTGGAATCGGTTTCTTGGTCAAGGAGGAGTCAACTTTTTAGAAACTTCTAATGTGGGTAATTCCTACGGTGCTGCTTGGGGAAAAAGAGAGCGAGACATCCCCAAACAATATCAAGAGGATTTTCCAGAAGACTACATAGCAAGTGGTAATCCTAACGGATTACCACCAATCACACCTACTATTTCCCCACTCCTAGGGGAAGATGGTCAACCCTTACCTTATATTGCAAGCAATCAGTTCACAATTTTTACCATTTTTGACACTGGAACTGGTACTGTTAGTAGTTATCGCTTCGATACAACAAGTCCCAACTCTCCAGTTATTAAGTTCGATGAGTTTAGTTTGTAATCAGTTTGTAATGGGGGATTGAATCGTGACCAACTATCTGAAGAATACTAGGGTAGGTTGTGCTTAGTTATAACATTATAACATCCGTTTTAAATATGTTCCAGTATGGGAGCGGGGATTTTGAGCAAGTTGTTCTGGAGTTCCCACCCCAATGATCTCTCCCCCCTTATCACCTCCTTCTGGTCCCAAATCTATAACCCAATCCGCACAACGAATCACATCTAGGTTATGTTCAATCACTAAGATAGAATTTCCCTTATCCACTAATCTCTGAATCACATCTAATAATTTGTGAACATCATAAAAAGATAGTCCGGTGGTGGGTTCATCTATTAAATACAATGTTTTACCCGTAGCACGTCGAGATAACTCCGTAGCTAATTTAACCCGTTGTGCTTCTCCTCCTGATAGGGTGGTAGCGGGTTGTCCCAACTGTATGTATCCCAAACCAACATCCACTAATGTTTGTAATTTGCTGACTGCTTTGGGGAGGTTTTCACAGAATGCTAGTGCTTCCTCAACAGTCATTTTTAAAACATCAGAGATGGATTTATCTTTATATTTAACTTGTAGGGTCTCTCGATTATATCTAGCTCCTTTACATACTTCACATTGAACATAAACATCCGGTAAGAAATTCATTTCTATAACATTTACTCCCTGTCCATTACAAGCTTCACACCTACCTCCCTTGACATTAAAAGAAAATTGTCCAGGTTTATATCCTCTAGTTTTAGCCTCGATAGTTTGGGAAAACACTTCTCTAATCAGGTCAAATACTCCTGTGTAGGTAGCTGGGTTAGATCTGGGTGTTCTCCCAATGGGTGACTGATCTATGACAATGACTTTATCTACACAGTTTAATCCTCCTATTCCATCTATTTCTGAAGGGAAGGGTACTCTTTTTAATAAATGATGTTGCAGTGCAGGATAGAGCAGTTCGTTAATTAAAGTTGATTTTCCTGAACCAGAAACTCCGGTTACAGCAACTAATTTTCCCAAGGGAATTTCCACATCTAGGTTTTTTAAATTATTGCGGTGGGCATTTTTAATGTTCAGAGTTTTGCCGTTTCCTCCCCTTCTAGTTGTGGGGGTATCAATTACTATTTTTTTGGATAAATAGGCTCCTGTTAGGGAATTTTCTGCCTTTAATACATCTTCAATTGTTCCTTGGGCAATAATATGTCCTCCATGAATACCCGCACCAGGACCAATGTCAATTATGTGATCTGCTGCTCTGATAGTTTCTTCATCATGTTCCACTACAATTAGGGTATTTCCCAAGTCTCGCAGTTTGATCAGGGTTTTCAACAGTCTATCATTATCTCTTTGGTGGAGTCCAATGCTCGGTTCATCTAATACATAAAGCACTCCCGTTAAACCGGAACCAATTTGGGTTGCTAGTCTAATTCGTTGTGCTTCTCCACCTGATAAGGTCATGGCCGGACGATCTAAGGTCAAATAATCTAAACCTACATCTAGTAAAAATTGCAATCTCTGTTTAATTTCTTTGATGACTAAATCGCCAATTTGTATTTGCCGAGCAGTTAATTTTAAGTTTTCTATTCTTTCCTGAAATTCCCTAATTGATACGCTGGTTAAATCCCAAATTCCATATTGACCTAATTTCACAGCTAAAGCTTCTGGTTTTAATCTTTTTCCTTCACACACTTCACAAGGTTGATCGATTAAATATTCTTCTAGTCTCTGCTTGATTAGTTCTGTCCCTCCCTCATATTGTCTTTGTAACATGGGAACTACTCCCCTAAAATTTTGTTTTCTCCCCCCCGTTGGGGTTTCTAGGTTCTCTCCATATAAAACTATTTGTTGCTGCTCTTTAGTTAGATCCCCCCACTGGGTTTGTAATTGAAATCCATGTTGCACTCCTAAGGCATACAATAATTCTAAATAATAGGAGTTTTCCTTTTCTGACCAAGGTGCTATGGCTCCATATATTGGTGCTTGATGATCTGGTATCAATAACTTAGGAGAAAATCTTTTTAGTGTGCCAATTCCATGACAGTGGGAACAAGCACCATAGGGAGAGTTAAAGGAAAATAATCTGGGGGATAATTCTTCCATTACTCCCCCATGTTTTGGACAGGCAAAGTTCTCGGAAAAGATAATCTCTGATGGTAATTCCTCATCTGCAGGGTTTTTCATTAGTTCAATTATCCCTATCCCCTCGGACTGTTTCAGACATGTGGTGAGAGAATCTACTAAACGCTCCTCAATACCTTCTTTTTTAACTAATCTGTCAATTACCAGTTCTATATTATGACTAATATTTTTATCTAATTCTATACCCTCTGAAAGTTCGAAAATCTCTCCATTGATCCGCACCCTAACAAACCCTTGAGCTGCTAAACTAGAGAGCAGTTTCCTATGGGTTCCCTTTTTTCCCCTCAATACAGGTGCCAAAATTTGAAATCGAGTATGGTCAGGAAGTGATAAAATGCGATCGCACATTTGGTCAATGGTCTGGGGAGAAATAGAGCGATCGCAATGGGGACAATGGGGTTCACCAGCACGTCCATAAAGCAATCGCAGGTAATCATAGATTTCTGTGACTGTTCCCACGGTGGAGCGAGGGTTATGGGAGGTGGATTTTTGATCAATAGAAATAGCAGGGCTTAGTCCTTCAATGGATTCTACATCTGGTTTATCTAATTGACCCAAAAATTGACGAGCATAGGCACTTAGTGATTCTACATAACGTCTTTGACCTTCTGCAAAGATGGTATCAAAAGCTAAGGAAGATTTTCCCGATCCTGAAACACCAGTAAATACAATTAGTTGGTCACGAGGTAGGTCCAAATCAATATTTTTCAGATTATGCTGTCTAGCACCCCGAATGCGAATGGTATTTTCCTGATTTGGAGTGTGGGCAAGGTTGTCGCTTAATAAATTTTTTACTGATAGATTTGGCATTTAACACTACTTTACATTAACAATTGGAAATTAAAAAGCCTAATATCATAGCATTATAGCCCCGCATCTTAGCAGCGGGACTAGATGAGCTTAAAGATTTTTCTTTCCTAACCAGTCAATAATTACCCTGTTGACAAGATCTGGAACCTCATCATGGGGACAATGACCAGCATTGGGAATGGGTACAATTTCAATATCCTTACCACTATTAGCTGCTTCTGCATAAATATTCGTTCCAGTTATGGGTATCCAGGGATCCTTTTCACCCCAAAGAACTAACAAGGGATGTGTCAACTTGGGTAGTAGGGTAATGGGAGCTGGTCCTGGAGGTGCGGTGACAATGGAGGCAAAAACTTTCCTAGCACCGCGATCGCATGATGGTTCATAAAGTATATCTACTAGTTCATCGGTAACTGCATTGCGATCGCAATATACTTGGTATAGGGTACGACGGATTTGGGATTTGGTGCGAACTCGATTAAAAACAACAGTTCCTGTAATGGGATTAGTGACCAATTGACGAAAGGTAGCCATCAAAAACCTAGTAATGGGGTTTAATTCCCGAGGACGATGATTTAAACCCCCAGCGGAATTAATCAAAACCGCCCCACTAGCAATTTCGGGGTGTTGGGTGACAACCATTAAACTCAAAAGCGCGCCAATAGAATTACCAATAAATATAGTAGGTGATTGGATATGTTCGTGATAAAAATCTCTTAGTAGCTCCACCCAAACTTCCATGCTATATTTTAGGTCTGCTTTTTCAGAACCTCCAAATCCCAATAAATCTAGGGCAAAAACCTGATAACCCGCTTTAGCTAAAATGGGGATATTTTTGCGCCAGTGACCAATAGAAGCTCCGAATCCGTGAACCAGAACTAGGGGTTGACCCACACCCATAATGGTATATTGGATTTTATAGTTTCGCCAAGTCCAAATTTGTTTTTCTATGGTTGGTAAATTTTCAGTGGTGACCATGGTAATTGGTTAAGATTTCTAAAGTATTGTTTCTTTATAGTAATATTCTTCTTATCCTCCTGGCATTGTGAAAACAATATCATGGCAGATTCAAGAAAATATCCGAAAATACAATGATACAATAACTGCTGTGTCAAAATCAATCATTTAGTTAAATAGACAACAATGACTAATAGTAAATTAACGGTATTGAAGGGTTAGTTTTTGCCTCCTTAATTAATATAATTAATATGTTGCCAACACAGGAGTCATTGGCTACAGCAGCTACTCATGGGCAACTTTTGGCACAGGAATCGGTGCCCATACAAATTCCCACACCTCAACCGGTACAGGAGAAAAAATCTGGATTTACCCTCTATATTTGGCAACCTAACGGCACAATTTCTCCAGTTATTGCTCGTATATCCCTCAAAGCTAAACATGGACAGAAATATCTTCAAGAAAGATTTTTGGGAGATTATCAATACAGAATTAAGCAAAAAGCTAAGTTTGAAAATGGGTTTAAATGGGGCGATCGCATAGTAGTTAGACTATATAATACACAAAACCAACTGGTTGGTTATACGGAATTTGCTTGCTTACCGAACCACACCACAGTCAACCTGATTTTACCAGCGAATTCCCCACCAAATCCCCTAGTAAGAGTTTTTTACGGAGTTGACGGTGATGAAGATGGGATCGTTGATCCAGACACAACTATGAGCTACGACTACTTCACGGAGATCAGGAACCAACAGGTTACCTTCCTCAGTAGTCCGCCAGACATTGATCTTAGTCCTTATCAAGCTGCAGGATTTGCCAAAGTTGCCCAACCTAGTACCTATCCTGGGAGCTTTATCCAGGGACCATTTGCCCTAGTTGGTAAACCCATTAGCATTAATGATTCCCAACTAGCAAAAGCTTTCCTATATCCCCCAGGTGAAATAGTACAAGTAACCAAATTGAGTGAAAGTGCATACCAGCTGAGTAACTTATTGTCTAAATACAGAGAAGTGGGAGTAGGCAAGGGAATTCGGGTAAGATTTTCCGATCTTCCGCAAAATTACTGGGCCAAAGACTATATTGAGGAATTAGCCGCCATGGAGATCATTGACGGTTATCCTGATGGCACATTTCGTCCCAATGCTCCCATCACCCGCGCCCAACTAGCTACCCTATTGCCAAAAATCTTTTTTAAAGATAAAATCAGGGGAGAAGTCGCATTTCGAGACATTCCCAAGAACCACTGGGCCCATAACGCCATCCAGAAAACTTATCAGATGGGGATTTTAACCCCTAGTGCAAACAGAAGGTTTCGTCCCGACCAAAAACTTACCCGTTTAGATGTTTTAACTACCATAGCAAAAGCCTTGAATTATAAATTCACCGGTTCAACAAGAGATATATTATCTATTTACCAAGACGCTTCTACGATTAGGAGTGAACACCGGGGGTTGATTGCTGCTATTACAGAAAATGGTGTGGTTGTAAATTACCCAAACATAAGATTATTAAACACTAGAAAACTAGTGACAAGGGCAGAAGTTTGCGCTTTGTTATATAGAGCAATGGTTAGCAAGGGAGATGTACCTGATTTTTCATCTGTATACACAGTTAGATCTAATGGATCCAATATCAAGTGAGGAATGCAAATAATTACACCTAATTACACCCACATAACCATAATAATTCCAGAGTGGAAACCTGAATAAGATGATATACTAGTTGGGCTATCTTTAAGGAATGTTGGTATTGTCTATGGGTAAAGACTTAGAAAATTAAAATCACCTAAAATCATCCTTTAGAAAAAACTAACACTCAAAACTAACGTCTCATAGAATAAATCACTAACAGTGATTTGTGAGAGAAATTAAGAATCAGGAACATCCATGACAAACTCAGTCAAAAAATCAGTCGCAGATCAATCAGTCACAAATCTGGGGATATAGCCTATTAAATTGCACAATAGATGGGTTAATTCGCAGTTTTGAAGGGCAAGAAGGAGTTAAATCATATGCAAACTTTAGAGAAAAAAAAAGACCGAGCTAATGAACTCATTTTTGAATGCGTGGGGAAACAAAAATGCCTATTTTATATTCGTCGCCAAGGTAATGTGAGGGATACAGAAGAAGAAATTTTGGATTTAACCATAGCTACAGATGAAAGTGAATTTACACTACCAAAAAGATTAAAAGAACTTGACAAGACTTTGGGTTTAAGAGCAGCACTGCAAAAAAATGGTAACGGTGGTTTAAAAATTCTCTCTACTTATTTATTACCAATTGCAAGAGGTAAAAAAGACGCTTATACTGTTCCATTAAACTTACAATTAGTTCCTAATCACTATGAACCGGTACATATTCCACCTAAGACTTTAGCGCAAATAGTCAAAATGCCAATATGTGGAAATCATGTTCCCACGGAAGAGCAATTGCGAGCGTGGAAAGCATTCTTAAAAGTAGAAGAGCGAGTAGCCAAAGCTAGACAATTCTGTGTCAATTTTCTGAATTCCTACTATGATTTAAAGCAAAGAGAAATTGTCTTAAAAATTAATATTAACTCAGCCACTCTGGATGGAGATGAAGAGAACTATATAAATGAAGATAATTTTTGGGAAAGAGTAAGACAAGCAAAAAACCAGGAGATTAAATTTTCGGATGTTATACCTACAGAAAAATCCGTCGCACCAGTCGTCAATTGGGAACAATTGAAAAGATAGACTCGGAAAGAAACATTATTCATATTAGACTAGAACAAGATCTGATAGAGTATATGGCAACCGAAAATTATCAATTGCCAACCAAGGGATACTTGTTTTTTGATGCTGCTGGTGATATTAAACAGATTCAACGCAAAGAAAAGGCATTAGAGCAGTTAAAACAAGGTCGTACTCAAAATCCCTATCTGGGAGATTTTCTGTTTGATGCTTCCCAAGCAAGACCAATTGAAAAAACCATCAAGCTCCAATCCCAGGATTTATTATTACCTGCGGCCAATCCTGGACAAAAAGCTTCCGTGGAAAAGGTACTTTCTGCTGAGGATTTAGTTCTGATTCAGGGTCCTCCCGGAACTGGTAAAACCACGGTCATAGCGGAAATTTGCTATCAAGTAGCTTTGCGTGGTGGTCGTACCTTAATCACCTCCCAAGCTAATTTGGCAGTTGACAACGCGTTAAGTCGGCTAGTACATAGTCCAGCTATTCGTGCGGTGAGAAAGGGAAAAGCAGAAAAGGTGGGAGAGGAAGGACAACCATTTCTCGAAGACCAAGTAATTGGAAGATGGCTAGAAAATACCGCCCATGACTGTGAAAATAATCTTGATCAGCGTTGGGAAAAGATCCAGGTTCTTCAAGGATTGCTGACAAATTATGAACGGTTCAGGGACTATTACAATTCGATAAAGCAGTTCAACTACCAACAGCAAAAATTAAAAGCAGAAAAAAGCAAGTTAGATATTATTTGTGAAGAAGAGGAAAGAGTATACAGCCAATTAATTCAGAATAAACAGGATATGGAATCTCTAATAGTTGATTTAGAGAATATTCTTAATCAACCCAAGAGAACGAAAAATATTAGTAGTCATAATTTGGAAATCAGGAAAACATTATCGCGAATAAGAATCCATGGGGTGGAAAATAATCTATCTGGCAATCTATCAAAAAGTTTCCAGAAAAAAGTAGCCCAAGCTAAAAATTATATGGAGCAGTTAGGAATTAGTTGTCCTGAAGATGATATATTTAGTTTATCTCTATGGTTACAGGAAAATATAGATAAGGAAATTGAGGGATTCCAAGCTACATTTAGTTATGCTTATGACGGAACCATGGCTATGGCTGATCTAGTGAAAATGGTCAAGGTTTTTCACAAGCATTCTGCAACTTTACAACAACTACAAAAGCAATTACCCCACCAGGATAATCATAATTATAATCTGGTGAGAAATGCACAAACAAGCATTAAAGATTTGGAGAATCGTCACCGAGAGATTAACTATATTATTGATGCTATTCAAGAATGGAAAAAGAATGCTTCCGCCCATATTTATGATTTAGTGGTTAATAGCCAAACCTCTGAGGTATTGCTAACCGAAGAAATGCTGAATCTACCTTTGGGACTATTAATGTTTGCCCATCAGTTGCAGTTGCCAATACTACCTAAAAACTGTCAAATAAAACCACCAGAATGGCAAGCTTTAATCAAAGCCATGTCCTATGAAGTTAGTGCTAAATGCTCTAATGTTAAGGGAAAACAGT
Organism: Raphidiopsis brookii D9; assembly: GCA_000175855.1. GTDB lineage: Bacteria > Cyanobacteriota > Cyanobacteriia > Cyanobacteriales > Nostocaceae > Raphidiopsis > Raphidiopsis brookii. The sequence continues at coordinate 39,733 of ACYB01000019.1, read as the reverse complement.
ATTATTTTAGTGAGTTTATACAACAACATTTTAGTCAACACTTCCTGCTTTTGCAAAAAGGCGATCGCCAAAAATGGCAGGGGATCTATCAACAGTTTAAGAAGTATCAATTTTTGAGTAACAAACAAAGGCAAATTCTAGTTGAAAACACTCAATCCTGGTTAGTACAACTAGAACAGGCCTACGGTAGAGAGAGATTCAATAGCTCTCAAGCTACAGCCCATTCCCATTATATTACTCAAGAATTAATAGAGGTGGTTCTGACCAATTCTCGGCAATGCATTCTCAAACTAAAAAAAGAAACAGATGCACAAATAAATAATTTAAATAATTTAAGAAATAATTTGCCCAAACAAGAATCATGGGAAATTATAGATGAGCAGAAAGTGAATTCGGAACAACTTACCAAAGCTCAAGCTATGGTAGATAAATCTAAGGAGAATGTCAAAAATCAGCTAGAACAAGTTGTGGTAATTTTAAAACAACTATATAAGCAGAAAAATTTGCCCCCGAAATTAAAAAATATTACCCAAGAATGTCTAGCCAAACCAGCAACTATTTGGGAAAGGGAGCCAGAATTTACCCAGCAGGTTAACCTATGGGAAAATTCCATCACCAATCTAGACAATTTGCAGTCGGGACTAAATCCTCTAGACCTGTTGGCCAAAATTCAAGAAGGACTGCCAGAAGAATTAATCAAAATTACCCAAGATTGTGAAATCTTATGGCTCAAACTAGAAAAAGCAAAAGACCAATTAAAAGAAATAACCATAAAATTAGCAACTGATATACCCCACGATTTAATCAGAGAAATAAAGTGGTGGGATATTCATTTACAAGATCTACCAGATAAACTAAAACCTAAAACCCCAGAAACAGATTTATTAAATTTAGATTTTCTAGATCAGATAAAAACAAGATTTGATATTTGGCACCAGGAACTAGAAACTCAACAAAATTATCTAGGTAAATATCAACAATTTATCCAAGATTGGGTAGCCAAACTGCGTCAACCCTCTGAGAGAGACAGCAACGATTTACGACAAATTTATTTGGATAATGCCAACGTTGTTGGTATTACTTGCGTGCAAGCTGCAAATTACAACTTCTCAGAAGAGTTCAAATATTTTGATGTTGTGATTATTGATGAGGTGAGTAAATGCACACCACCGGAATTACTTATTCCCGCATTAAAAGCGAAAAAACTAGTTATGGTGGGAGACCATCGCCAACTACCACCCATGATTGATAGCGATACGGTTGAGGAAGTTGCCCAAACAATGGAAAACTCCAGAGAAGAAATTAGATTTGTGGAGGAATCCCTATTTAAATTCCAGTTTGAAAAAGCAGATGATAGCATTAAGCAAATGCTAAATACCCAATACCGAATGCACCCTACTATTATGGGAGCAATTAATCAGTTTTATCATGGGAAATTGGAATGTGGTATTTTAGAAGCTGATATCAAACGGGCCCACAATTTAGCAGGAACTCTACTGCGACCAAAAGACCATTTAATTTGGGTAAAAATGCCCAAAGACAAGCAGTTTCAAGAACAACAGCTAGGGACATCTTTTTTTAATATGGCGGAAATAGACGTGATCCAAAAAATCTGTCAACAATTTGAAGATAATTGGTGGAAAAAGATAGCCAATGGAAAACCCAAGAAGGAAATAGCTGTAATCACATTTTATGGAGCTCAGCTACGAAAAATTGAAGAGCGTCTGACTCCAGAACTTTTTCCCTCATTACATATTAGAACTGGAACAGTAGATAGGTTTCAAGGGATGGAAAGACCAGTGGTTATTGTGAGTATGGTAAGAAATAATGAGCGAGGAGATGTGGGCTTTGCCAAAAAACCAGAACGGGTTAATGTCGCTTTTTCTCGCGCTCAGGAATTACTAATAATTGTCGGATGTCATGATTTATTTACCAAAAATATCGGTGTAGTTGGTGGTATGTATTCACAAGTCGCAAATATTGTTCGTCGTCATGGAGGTTTTTTTGATGTTTCCCGCTTCTTTGAATAAAAATATTGATCCCTATTTGAAAACCATGGTCGGCGAAATTGAAAATTAAAAATCCCAATTTGTCCGTTTTTGCTGCTCGTCAATTTCGCTATAGTTTGTATCAAAATTCCCTAGAGCTAACCATTAAGGAATCTCGCCCATTTAATGTTTTGGAGGAGTTTATTATTCGCGCAGCAATAGAATTTAAACCCGCACCAACACCAGATGAGTTGGCAGCAATTTTGGCTCTAGATCCTGTATTCGTCCACAGTACAATTTCTATTCTTCAATCACTACAAACTTTGGCATTTCAAACCCCAATCACTGTTACTCAGGAAGGTAGATTATTCTATGAAAAAGGAACTGTACCTCAACCACCTTACAATGTACACATTTACGCTAACACAGATATTCTGGAGGGTAAATTTACTCTGACGACAGAAGCTTTTAATCATGACGTGCCCAGGCATTTACCAGATTTGTCCTTGTTGCTTAACTTGGAAGATGGTACTTTAGACGTTTCTGTATTAACCTTAACAGATATACAAGAAATTATCCAAAGTTCTCATTTGTCATTTCATCTACCAGAGACGGGGAAAATAGTCACAGGTTTTAGAATCTTACCACCCAGTCAAATGATTTGGAAGTTAGTATCACTGTTTGTGGTGTTTGATGTGACAGAGCATAAATTTCATATACAGATTCGTAGTGGTAAGCGAATTTTGCCAGCAGCATCCACTAGGGTTGGCTATTTTTTAGATCAAGGTAGAATTTCTCTGTCAGAATTATGTGATTTACCTCAAGCAACGATTAATTTTCTCTTAGATGACAAAAATCGTTAAGTTTGATACAATTTATTAAATTAGAAGAGCCAAGGAGCAAAATAACGTGGTCTTAACAAAAGGCTTTGAAATTGAAATCTATACCGGTACTTGTGAAGGTGATATTGTCGGTCTCTCTGATCGTATTGTTTCAGAACTACAAGGTTTTATGCGGGAACCAGATAGTCGTAATGTAGAATATATCACTCCCCCATCCACTAGCTATGAATATCAGTTGTGCAACCTCTTACTTCCTCGACAACGCTTAAGAAAGTATTTAGATAATTTGTCTAACTTGGATAAATCAAATAAATATACGCTAATTCCGGGAAGTACTTTATCCCTGGGAGGTGGCGACCGATTTTATCGCTCTGATCTTACTAACCCATATCATGATTACATTGAGCAAACCTACGGCACAAAGGTAGTAACTGCTAGTGTGCATATTAATGTTGGTATACCAGATATGGAAGTTTTGATGCGGGCTTGTCGAGTTATTCGTTTAGAGGCTCCTCTATTTTTAGCACTGAGTGCTTCATCACCGTTTTTAAATGGTCAAGCTACTGGCTATCATTCCACAAGATGGGGACTCTTCCCTCAAACTCCTAATTATGTACCTCTGTTTACCAGTCATACACATCATGTCAAGTGGGTAGAGTCCCAGTTAAAAGCAGGTACTATGAAGAATGTGCGACACCTATGGACATCCGTTAGACCTAATGGCGATCGCCGTCCCTATAATTTGAACCGATTAGAATTGCGAATTTGTGACTTGGTGACAGATCCCATTTCTTTGTTAGCAATTACTGCTTTACTAGAGGCAAGAATATTACAAATAATAGAGAATGACAACATAGATCCACTCAAACAAAGCAAATTTTCATTAGATGATTTAATTACTCTAACAAATAAAAACGAAATGGCAGCAGCTAAATTCAGTTTAGACGCTAAGTTACATCACTGGCAAGATGGCAGTATTATTATAGCCAGAGAATGGATTAGTCAGGTGTATGAACAAGTGTGGAAAATAGCCAAACAAGAAGGATTTAGTTGTTTTCTCTCCCCCCTAAAGAAAATACTGCGGGAAGGTAACGAAGCTCAGCAGTGGCTACAATTACACAAAGTGGGAATAGACATTCAGCAAGTCATCAAACAAGCGGTAGTTAGCACTCACGAACGGGAAAAAGAACTAGAAAGCAAGTTATTGTGTTCCTCCGCAATTGCCTAAAAGTTGCCAGGTATAAGAAAAACCTATAGTTTGTCCAACCAAAGTGTTCCCATCTAAACCAGTTTCTGACCATTTAAAACCCTGTCTTTGATTTTATGCCTCAGGTAGTTTTAATTAACCCACAAATTCCCCCCAATACAGGCAATATTGCCCGTACCTGTGCTGCTACGGCCACCGAACTGCATTTAGTTGGCCCTTTAGGATTTGAAATTACTGACCGCTACCTCAAAAGAGCAGGGTTAGATTATTGGCCCCATGTAAAACTCAACTACCATGAATCATATCATACATTCCTCAAAGTTCATCAGCAAAGAGGAGGTAGACTCCTAGGCTTCAGCGTTAGGGGCAATATTAACTATATTCAGCACGAATTTCACCCTGATGACTGGTTATTGTTTGGCAGTGAAACAACGGGTATACCGAAAAATATTCTCGATATTTGTGACTCTACCCTCTACATTCCTATGGATCAACCTGGCGTTCGTAGCTTAAATCTATCAGTGAGCGTAGCTGTAGCTTTATTTGAGTCAAGACGACAGTTGACATATTTAAAATAATAGTAAAATGAAGGCATGACCAAAAGGCGACTTTGCACTACACAGTAATATTCAGGGTGAAGGTAGTAATATGTAGCAGTGACAACATATAAGAAATTTATATAGCAAGTTTAGGTTCCCTGCACTTGTGGATTTCTGGATTTTAGCCTGTTGAGAGGATTTTTTCTCGAGAGTAAAATTATGGAAAGCAAGTGCCATCAAGTCTTATAGGGTATTGTGACATAAGATACGGTTAATCTGGTAGGGAAAATAGTAAAAACTTGTACGGTTGTTTTTTAGGGAGCAAAGACATAAATTTTGATATTGGTAGAACGGATGGGAAAAAAAAATCATGTATTAAGGGTTAGTAAAGGGATAGTAAACCGAACAATGACCATTTTTCCGGTTTCGATCTTAGTAACCCCAACTACATAAATCACCTGCTTGCAACAATCTTGAATTTCGTGAGGTGTATTAACAGAGCAAACCAAGAAAAAAATTAAGATTTACTAACAACTATGAACTTGTCTAAATCGGAGAAACAGGTTAATCTTAGGTCAATATCTCTGGTAAGTGTGACTTGAATATGATCTTGATTTATGGTTTGATGCAGTTCCAATTGTGAATTAACATCGGACATTTAAAATAAAGACCAAAATCAGTTAAGCGAAGTTTGATCATAGGAGGTCATCTTTGAATCGAGCATTAAACAGGAGGGTAAGCGCTGTGGTTAAAAATACTTCTGACAATTTCCAATTTGCCTTGAATGAAACAAATCAAAAAAGGTAATTGCCGATCAATACCGCGAGCGGCCATGATTGGTTTAGCAATTTCTATGGGTGCTACCAGCCTTTTTATCACCCAAAAAGGCGACAAGGCCCAAGCAGCAGCCCCAGTTGCCAGTGAAAAAGCAGCCTTCGTAGATCCATCCATGCCTGGAACCGATGTGGAAAAAATCACGGCAGAAAAATTGAGTGCGGAGACTCCCACTTTAGCAAGCGTGCCTGAAAGTATTGAAGTGCCTACCCAGGTTGACAATGCTTCTAATGACCAGATAAGGGAACAACAAGAGTTTGCAGTTAACCAGCTAAAAGAAAAATCGGAGCGTTTAAAAACTAGTTTGAATTCCTTGCCTCAAGAGGCACAGGAATCAAGTAGCGTAAAGAATAACAACTCGCTGGAAGAAAAATCCGTCCCAGTGGTGACAATTCCCCAAGTTGTGACTTCAAAGGAGATTTCTAACTACTCCAACTATAATGTGAGGCCAGGTGACACCTTGGTGGAAATTGCTGGTAATCATGGGACTTCCGTGGCTGAGCTAATTCAGGCTAATGGTCTGAGTGATCCTCACGATTTGCGGGTGAATCAGAAACTGATTATTCCTCAAGTTAAGTCTGGAACCGGTCTACAACAGCTACCTACTGCAACCAGTCCGGTTTTTATTCCATCCGAAAGAAGTGCCCAAATCGCCATTTCTCCTTTAGTTCCCCCTGACCGGGAAGCTAATCTACCCGATGCTGCTGAATTGCCTTTGCCACCATCAGCAAGGAGCAGTGAGGGAGTTGCTGTTAAAGTACCTCAGATCCCATCGCCAAGTAGTGGATCTATCATAAGCGTACCTGTGACTGGCAAAAATCAAGTAACTACCCCCAAGGGGATAGGTGGCTCTACAGATGGGTTTACCACCAGCGTGGCAATAGTCCCAAGAACAGTTCCAACTCAGTTAGAAAAGGTGGCACCAAAGAACGGACTTCGTAGCTTACAGGCAGAAATTGAAAGACTACGGGAAAAGTATCGCGCTCAAAGATCTGCTATTGGTTTGCCTAACTCTGAACAAGTTGACAATACTTTATCCCCATTGGGACAGGGGAATATTGATCCAGTCAAAGTTTTACCAGGTGTTCAACCCAAAGCAGTAACAATTGCTGTACCCAAGCTCACGGAAGATAGTAATGTTTCCGTTAATTCTGAATTGGGTGTAGATGCGATCGCTCCCAATAATGAGCCTGTTAACCCTCAGTTTGTTCCTGGAAATACCAGAAGGAATCCTTCGAGTATTAGATTAAATGTTTCTCCCAGGAGGATTAACGCCCGGGATTCTCTGGGTAAATTGCGAGGTACAACCGTATCTCCAACTTTACCTCCTTTGGCTGCAGTGGATATATATTTACCTAGGGATACGGAGGAAGATAACAATAGTCCCGCTTTGACAGGTCACATCTGGCCTGCTAAAGGCGTTCTAACTTCTGGTTATGGTTGGCGCTGGGGTAGAATGCACAGAGGTATTGATATTGCCAATGGTGTGGGAACTCCAATTTACGCCTCTGCTCCGGGTCGAGTAGAAAGAGCAGGTTGGAATAATGGAGGTTATGGACTGTTGGTGGAAATACGCCATGAGGATGGCAGTATGACCCGTTATGCCCATAACAGCCGTATCTTAGTGCGGGTAGGTCAAGAAGTCCAACAGGGAGAAACCATTGCCGCCATGGGTAGCACTGGTTTTAGCACTGGTCCTCATACCCATTTTGAGATCCACCCCACAGGCAAAGGTGCGGTTAATCCCATCGCTTTTTTACCTTCTCAGGCACGTCTGTAATTTCTGTAATTATTTGGTTGATATTTAACCACTTTGCTCATTGGTTATTTTTAACATAAGCTTATGGTTAAAATCTGCCAATACCCAACACGACTCTCCTGATTATCCCTCAGATCTTGGTTAGGATAATCAGGACCAAACAATTTTTCTTGGGGAGTTGTCATGGAGGAAATAGTGTGCTAAGATGGTTTGGACAAATAAACAAATAAGAAGTTAGGCTCAGTAGCTCAGTAGGTTAGAGCACGGGACTCATAAGCCTGGGGTCGTTGGTTCGAATCCGACCTGAGCCATTTGATATTGATAGTTCATTAAGTTGTAGGGGAAAGGGCCGGGTATGAATCAGCTACCACCAATGCCATTACCAGAAAGCCTTTGGGGGGAGCAGTGGTGTTTTGCAAGTGTTAGTGCTGGTGATATCCTCGAGGAGTTTGGCAGTCGTTCAATTCCATTTAAGAAAATACCAGACTCATTTTTGCCAGTCAAGCTGGGTTTAGCTGTGACTGTTTCCATACCTGGAGTGATAATTTACGGTGGTAAACAGTCTTTACGTTTAGCAAGATGGTTAAGTGAAAATAATCCAGTTAGTTTAAACTATATTGCTGGTGCTCCTGATGGATTGATTTTACAGTCTAGTTCAACGAATCGCTGGATAGTAGCAACTTTTACAGACACGGATGTCACAGCAGCTGCTAAAGTTTATCAACAACGTAAAAAAGTAAGTGAGGGGGTGCATTTTTTACTAGTGCAACCGGACAATTCAGGAATGACTTTCAGTTGGTTTTTGGTTATTAAAAGACATCTAGTTGTTAATGGGTAGGTGGCGTTCTAGGTTGCCATATTGGCAGAAAATAGTTAAATTTTATTTATTTAAAAGGATAATTGGGTTCAGTTTTGTGGGATCCTTAATCTTGTGTGATGTAATTCAAGATATAGGTTTACACGATGGCAATTACAATCGACTCAGCTCGTGGAATTTTTCCACAAACTCTGTCTGCTGATGCAGTACCAGCCACAATCGCCCGATTTAAGCAGCTCAGTGCAGAAGATCAGCTAGCATGGATTTGGTTTGCCTATCTTGAAATGGGCAAAACCGTTACAATTGCCGCACCAGGAGCTGCTAGCATGCAGTTTGCAGAAACTACGTTGAATCAAATTCGTCAAATGTCTTTTCCTGAACAAACACAGGCTATGTGTGACTTGGCGAATAGTGCCGATACCCCAATTTGCCGCACCTACGCAGCATGGTCTCCTAATATCAAGCTAGGATTCTGGAATCAACTGGGTGAGTGGATGGAACAGGGTATTGTTGCTCCGATTCCAGCTGGATACCAACTTTCTCCCAATGCAGCAGCAGTGTTACAAGCACTGAGGGAAATGGACCAGGGACAGCAAATTACAACTTTACGCAGTACTGTAGTAGATATGGGATTTGACCCAAACAAGTTGGGTGATTATACCAGAATATCTGAACCTGTTGTCGTCCCCACGGAAATGTCAAAGCGGACTCAAGTTACTATTGAAGGGGTAACTAACTCAACAGTACTAAGTTATGTAAATAATTTGAATGCTAATGACTTTGGTGCCTTAATTGATTTGTTTGCTCCTGATGGTGCTCTCCAACCCCCTTTTCAAAAACCTATAGTTGGCAGAGATGCCATTACGAGATTTTTCAATGAGGAATGTCAAAATCTGACTCTGATTCCAGAAAGAGGAATTTCTGAACCTGTAGAAGATGGTTACACTCAAATAAAAGTGACCGGTAAAGTACAAACTCCTTGGTTTGGCGCTGCTGTGGGAATGAATATCGCTTGGCGATTCTTGCTTAATCCTCAGGGTAAGATATTCTTTGTTGCAATTGACTTATTAGCTTCTCCTAAGGAACTGCTGAACTTAATGCGCTAGGGTAGTTTTTAGCTTGTGTAGCTTGTGTAAGTAGGGGTTAGAATTCCTGCTTGCACAATCATCCTCCCTTGCAAGTGAGGATGATTGTGTTATCGCGTCTGGCTAAGGCGTGCAAGTCTACTGAGGGATAAACGCTCGCTCCCGTTGAAGTAGAAAGTAAAGTCTAGTTTTGTCTAGGTTTTATATAGCAGTTATAGGGTCTCTAGCACTTTCTCCTGGGAAGTAATTTTTAATTTTGACAACTAATTTTGAGAACTAACAGTTAATATGGGGATGGTTCAAGTGAATGACATTGAGTGGTCTACAACAGAGAAGGAGTTAGCTCGAAAAGCTTTTGATCGAGCTTATGAGCGAGAAATTAGTGCCTTGATAGAAACTGTTCGTGAGCAAGCTGGCACGCTTACAAAGCTAGATGAAATATGGCAATTACACGATTTCCTGAGTGCAAGAAGGCATCAGATTGATGGCAAATACGACTATAGATACTCTGTGTTGATATTTGTTTTTGCCCAATTGGTCAGGGAAGGTTGGCTACATATTAAAGATCTAGAGGGGCTAGAAGTAGATAAGATAGCTAAAGTATCAGCTCTTACACGTATGTGATAGTTAGGGCACACCCAGGGGAAAAATCGAAGTACTTTTAGTACAAATGTTTTAAAATGAGAATTGTTGTTGGTTTCTCAACTAGTGGTTTGACGAGAGGTTTTGTGCTAAACTAGAATGTGACAACGGTCAGGAAACAAGTTAAACTTTTTCCTTCGTAGTTCAAAAATTTTCATAGTAAACGCAACCAAGTAAGCCAAGACCAATCCAAATCTCTAACAAAGGATCTCTTAAAAATCATAATGCCTGTGATTGAGAAAAAAAGAACTCGCGATCTCCCCCAAATTAACGAACGTATTCGTTTCCCAAAAATTCGAGTCATTGACAATGAAGGTGCCCAATTGGGTATTATGGCACCATTGGAAGCTCTGCGACTAGCAGAAGAAAAAGAGCTAGACCTAGTCTTGCTCAGTGATAAAGCAGACCCACCGGTTTGTCGAATCATGGACTACGGGAAATATAAGTTTGAGCAAGAAAAAAAGGCGCGAGAAGCCCGGAAAAAGCAGCACACGGCTGATGTTAAGGAAGTAAAAATGCGCTACAAAATTGAAGAACACGACTATAATGTGCGTGTGAAGCAGGCGGAACGCTTTCTTAAAGATGGGGACAAGGTTAAAGCCACTGTAATGTTCCGGGGTCGAGAAATTCAGCACAGTGATTTAGCGGAGACCTTACTAAATCGTATGGCTACAGACCTGGAACCCTTTGGTGAGATTCAACAAGCTCCTAAGAAAGAAGGGAGAAATATGATGATGCTCATTTCTCCTAAGAAATAAGATAAGGGGTGGGGGTTTCCCCCCCCTTATCATTATGGGAAGTTCTAAACCCATCGAAGAAATGTAAAAAGGGAACTCTAGCTTGTAAAGTTGCCACCTGAGCAATCAGATCAAAATCATGGCTTTCCTGTACAGAAGCTGAGCAAAGTAAATCAAAACCAGTAGTTCTAGCTGCCATGACATCACTATGATCTCCGAAAATAGATAAAGCATGGGTAGCCAAAGAACGAGCAGAAACATGAAGAACAAAACTAGTTAATTCTCCTGCAATTTTAAACAAATTGGGAATCATTAATAACAAACCCTGGGAAGCAGTAAAAGTTGTACTTAAAGAACCTGTTTGTAAGGCACCGTGTACCGCAGCAGCTGCACCACCTTCACTTTGCATTTGAGTCACTTGGGGAATTATCCCCCCATAAATTAGGTTTATTTTCCGCCATCCACCCATATTTGATGATGGAGTAATTGGATAAATAGCAATTACCTCATTTAATTTATATGCCACCCGTGCTACCGCTTCATTACCATCAATCGCAGCAAATAATTTAGCCATGATTTTTCTTCCTCTCTAAGTAAGTTGGTAATTTACGCGGAGAACCTCAAAAAATATCTAAATAATTATAATCTAGCTTACATTTTATATTATTCTCCCCCTCTTGGGTTCTCCCCCTTTTGGCAAGAATTGAGCTAAAATACAAACACCTCCCCAAAAGACAAGCTATGCTGGAAAACCTGCAAACCCAAATTTATCATCTGGAACAATTCGCTAATATCCTAGTTGCTCAACAACTAAATCATCTAACAATCACTAGTATCGCTATTATCTTTCTTGCTGGCTTGCTAACTAGTTTAACCCCTTGCATGTTATCCATGTTGCCAATTACTATTGGCTATATTGGAGGATATGAAGCTAAAACCCGATTACAAGCTGCTGCACAATCTACCTGGTTCGCATTAGGACTAGCAACCACATTAGCGGGTTTAGGTATCCTAGCTGGTTTGGTAGGAAAGGTTTATGGTCAGGTAGGAATGGGACTACCAATCATTGTGAGTATTTTGGCGATTATTATGGGTTTAAACCTATTAGAAGCTCTACCCTTACAATTTCCATCCTGGGGTGAAACCAATTGGATATCTAATGACATGCCATCCGGAGTTCGTTCTTATTTTATAGGATTAACCTTCGGGTTAGTTGCTTCCCCCTGTAGCACTCCCGTACTAGCCAGTTTGTTAGGTTGGGTTGCCAACAGTCAAGATTTACTATTAGGGGCATTTTTGTTACTAGCATATACAGCTGGATATGTAACACCATTAATTTTGGCAGGTACTTTTACTGCGACCATTAAAAAACTGCTGGAATTCCGTCGGTGGTCAGGTTGGATAAACCCAGTTAGTGGTGCATTATTAGTGGGTTTTGGGGTTTTTTCCTTGCTTTCTCGATTGCCCATTTATTAGTCTAATGTAAATCTCAAATTTTTTAGCAATGACAGTCGATTCTTCATCTTCGGAATTTAACTTAGTTTCCCTTATGATTCGTTTTATCAAAAGGGAAGTTTTGCCAATAATTACTGATTTAAAATTAGCAATTGTTTTGTTATTAGTCATTGCTATTTTTAGTGTTACTGGGACAGTAATTGAACAGGGAGAAACTCCAGCTTTTATCAGGCCAATTATCCCGAACATCCAGCTTTATTTTGGTTTTCTTAGCTGGAAAGTGATTCAGGTGGTAGGATTAGATCATGTTTATCGTACTTGGTGGTTTTTGTCCTTACTGGTCTTATTTGGTCTGAGTTTAACAGCTTGTACCTTTACACGACAACTACCAGCTTTAAAAACCGCCCAAAAGTGGCAATATTATGACGAGCCAAGAAAATTTAACAAACTAGCTCTTAGTGCTGAACTAAATAATGTTAATTTAAATTCCATCACTGACCTATTAAGGAAAAGCCAATATAAAATTTTCCAGCAAGAAGAAACCAGTCATCTACTTTATGCTCGTAAAGGGATAATTGGTAAGATTGGTCCGATCATTGTACATATTGGAATTGTGATGATCTTGCTAGGAGGAATATGGGGTGCGATAACCGGGTTTATGGCCCAGGAAATGATTACCTCCGGTGAAACATTTCAGGTGAAAAATATCATTGATGCTGGAGCTTGGTCTTCTCAGGATGTGTTGAAAAATTGGTCTGTTAAGGTTAACAGATTTTGGATTGATTATACGCCAAAAGGGGGAATTGACCAATTTTACTCCGATCTATCAGTTTTGAATGACCAAGGTGCAGAAGTTAACCATGAAAAGATCTATGTCAATAAACCATTACGCTATCATGGTGTAGTGTTTTATCAAACAGATTGGGGAATTGCTGGGGTTAAAGTCAAAATTAATAACAGTCCCATTTTTCAATTACCTATGGCATTATTGAATACCAACGGTCAGGGTAGATTATGGGGAACCTGGATACCAACCAAACCAGATTTAAGTGCAGGAGTTTCCCTGTTAGCTAAAGATCTACAAGGTATGGTATTAATCTATGATAATGAAGGAAAATTAGTAAATACTGTGCGCGCAGGAATGTCCATACCTGTTAACGGAGTGAATTTACAAATTCTTGATGTTGTCGGTAGCACAGGTTTGCAAATTAAATATGATCCAGGAATTCCTATTGTGTATATAGGTTTTGCTCTATTAATGTTAGGAGTGGTCATGAGTTATTTTTCTCATTCTCAAATTTGGGCCTTACAAAATGGTGATGTCTTATATGTGGGTGGAAAAACTAACCGGGCCCAAGTTACCTTTGAGAGAGAAGTGTTAGGAATCTTAGACCAGCTTTCCCAAACAGCAAAGAAATAATTTTTTTAGGAGTGAGGATCCTAATTGAGTGGTACATTTAATAAATGCAATACTACTCAATTTTGTATGTATGGGTACACATTCTATAGATCAAGCAAGTATTCAACCATTAGTTACCATCATTCATCAAGAACTATTACCCCAGTTAGTGGTGGAAAGTGTGCACCCCCATAATCCAGCAGTGGTTCACCATTTACCACCTCCCTGGGAGCTAATAGGTACGGGTAACTATGCAGCAGTGGTTTGTCATCCAGATTTTCCCAATGTGGTGGTCAAGATTTACGCTCCTGGTCGTCCTGGATTTGATGAGGAATTAGAAGTTTACAATCGCATAGGCTCTCATCCAGCCTATTCGCAATGCTTTTATGCCTACAACGGTCTATTAGTTTTAAAAAGATTATTTGGTGTAACCCTCTATGATTGTCTAAATCGTGGATTACGCATTTCTCCCAGGGTAATTAAAGATATTGACCGAGCTTTGGATTATGCACGCAGTCGAGGTCTTTTTCCCCATGATGTTCATGGTAAAAATGTCATGATGTTTGAGGGGAGAGGTTTAGTGGTAGACATTTCTGATTTTCTCCATGAGGATAAATGTTCCAAATGGGAGGATTTAAAAAAGGCTTATTATTTAATATACTTACCGATTTTTTATCCTTTTAAGTTACGAGTACCCTATTCCTTACTCAATCGGGTTCGTCAGTCCTACCGTTTTATTAATTCCTTTTCCGGTAAGACTTTGCAATTGTTAAAAAAACTGATTAGTCAAAAATTTTAATTTCATAGCTTAGGAGAGAGCTAATCTCTGTTCGATCACCACCACTAGTTAGGGCTATATTTTTGATATTATGTTGGTCTAATGTGAATCTTTAGGTATTATTCGTGACTGAACAACCACAAAAGCAGAAATCATCCCGTTCCTTTGCTGGTATTGCTGGTATAGTTGCTGCTGCAACCTTAATTAGTAAAATATTCGGGTTAATTAGACAACAAGCTATAGCAGCTGCTTTTGGTGTTGGTGCTGCTGCTACTGCTTATAGTTACGCTTATATTATTCCTGGATTTTTATTGATTTTGCTTGGTGGAGTGAATGGTCCTTTACATAGCGCCCTTGTCAGTGTCTTAGCCAAACGCAAACAAGAAGAAGCAGCTCCTATAGTAGAAACAGTAACAACCCTAGTTAGCGGGTTATTATTAATAGTAACAGTTGCTCAAATTTTTTTAGCGGAACCCCTAATTGATCTTGTTGGTTATGGATTAGATGTAAAAACCAGGGAAATTGCCGTTCGTCAGCTACAAATCATGTCACCAATGGCCTTATTTTCTGGTTTAATTGGTCTTGGTTTTGGCACCCTCAATGTAGCAAACCAATATTGGCTATTATCAATTAGTCCCCTGTTATCCAGTATTACAGTAGTTATTGGCATTGGTATTTTGGCTTTAGAATATGGTAAACAAATAATTCAGCCAGAATTTGCATTTATTGGAGGGATGGTATTAGCTTGGGGAACCTTAATCGGAGCAATTTTACAATGGTCTGTACAATTAATTTTTCAGTGGAGGTTAGGTTTAGGAAAATTAAAACTGAGGTTTGATTTTAAATCCCCTGCAGTTCAAGAAGTAATTAAAATAATGATTCCTGCTACTATTTCTTCAGGCATGATGCCAATTAATGTAGCAACTGACTTGTTTTTTGCCAGTCCCATCAAAGGTGCAGCAGCAGCTTTCAATTATGCTAATTTGCTAGTTCAAACACCACTAGGAATTATTTCTAATATTATTTTTACTTCCCTATTACCAATGTTTGCCAAGTTAGCTGAACCACAATCTTGGCCAGATCTAAAATTACGCATTCGTCAGGGGATTATATTAACTGCTGTGACCATGCTACCGTTAGGTGGTTTAATGATAGGTTTATCTACACCCATTGTTCAGGTGGTCTATCAGCGGGGTGCATTTAATCAACAAGCTACCGAGTTAGTTGCTTCCCTATTAATAGCCTATGGAATAGGAATGTTTGCCTATTTGGGGAGAGATGTTTTAGTTAGGGTATTTTACGCTTTGGGTGATGGACAAACCCCGTTCAAAATTAGCGCGTTTAATATTTTCTTGAATGTAGTTTTGGATTTTGTACTTGTGAAACCTTTTGGCGCTCCTGGTTTGGTTTTAGCCACAGTGGGTGTCAATTGTAGTTCCATGTTAATGTTATTGTGGTTGTTAAACCGCAAACTCAATGGTTTACCCCTGAGAGAATGGACTTGGCCAATTTTGGGTTTTAACTTTTGGCAGTGTGGTTGCTGGTGTTAGTAGTTATCAAACTTTTGTTGCTTGTCAACAGGTAATACCGGGTCAAAATTTGGTAATTTTAATTCTTGAATTGTCCATTTCTGGTATTATAGGAATTACTATATTTGCCATTATTGTAGGGGCGATGAAAATACCAGAGGTCAATAGTTTTGTCACCAAAATGAAACAGAAATTTTTGAGGATATCCAGATGAAATTAATTTCTGAACCCTCGGTTCCAATTAAAATTCAGAGAATGAAACAAAGAGTTAGATGGCAACATTCAGCTATTTTGGAGCATAATATTGACCAAACCGTAATGACATTTGACGATCAAGGTAGAGAGAAAAATCAAGAATTTTCTTTTATGGTTCTGGGTGACAGCGGGACAAAATCACATTATGGTTCCCATCCTCAACGTCAAGTAACCGAAATGATGTTAAATCATCTTGAGGATTGTCGCTTTATTCTACATACTGGGGATGTGGTTTATGTTGTAGGTTCTCGCGAATATTACCCAGCTAATTTCATTGAACCCTATCGGGAATTTTTAGTGGGTGGAGAGTCTCCACAAAAGATTGCTTATAATAATATGACCTTTAATTTGCCTATATTACCAGTCCTGGGCAATCATGACTATTATGATGTACCTTTATTATATCGTTTGATTACCGGTTTGACCTTACCTCTGCGCAAAAGGTTACGTTATAAAGATATTGAAATTGGTTGGCATGGTTCAAATCAAGGAGATAGTTACGCGAGAGCTTTTATGGATTATCTAGCTGCTATTGCTCCTTCCGATTTGGAAACCCATTTAAATAAACACTACACTGGTAAAGTTAATACAGGTAGATGCTTAAATTACCAACCAGGTAAATTCACAAGGTTACCTAATAGATACTATAGTTTTAACTATGGGGGAATAGATTTTTTTGCCTTGGATTCCAACACCTTTAATACTCCAGAACCTTTACCACAAAGTCGGTCTCGGGATCTTCGTCAAAAGTTGTGGGAAAGTCGTCGCTCTTTAGAGCAACAGGAGTTAGAGATTTTAGCAGTATATGAGAAGTTGGACTCAAAAAATCCTCAAGAATCAGAGCAGTTAGCGGATTTAGCAGGTAAATTAGATCAATTAAATGAAATCAAACTTGATATTGAGAAACAATTAGAAAATCACAGTAATGCGGATACAGATTTTGAGCAACTAGAATGGTTAAGAGAGAGACTAATTGCTTCTTGGCAAGATTTAAATGTTAGGGGAAGAGTACTATTTTTTCATCATCCTCCCTACGTCACAGAAGCGACCAAATGGCAACAGGGACAAACTTTAGCGGTTCGTCATCGATTACGGGAGGTATTGGAACAGGTAAGGGTAGCTTTGGGAAATATGGAGAGAGAAATAACCGGGGGTAGACCCTTGGTAGATCTCGTATTTAATGGTCACGCACACTGTTTGGAGTTTTTAAAAACTACAGACACTGGATATGGAGATTCTGCTATTAACTATATTGTCTGTGGTGGTAGTGGTCGTCGTCCTCGTCGTCAGCGAGAGGAAGGAACTGAGTTGTTAGAGGATTTCAGCGACCATGATAATGACCACAGGCGTAAAGTTGCCGATTCTTTGTTGTATGTAGGGCGTACCGGTTATGATTTAGAGACGAAAAAACTCTATTCTTGTGCGCGTGTGGATGTTAAAGCTGGTATTCCTCCTCAATTTGTAATTACACCACTGGTAACAGAATTAATTGAGGGAAAATGGTGTAATAAGCAATTGGATGCCATAATTATATAGTTCATATATAGTTCTTATCAGGTTGGAATGAAACTGGCTTTTTGGCTAAGGTTATCCCATATTATCCAGTTTAAATTCTCCTGGGGATTGTCTTCCGGTTCCACCGGATTGGTAGTCACTTTAAAATATAACTTCTCTCCTCCTTTCAATTGAATGGCGAAATCACCCTTCTGCGCATAAACCACAATAAATCCTCTCTCTCGTAAACAGTACATTGCCCAATTTTTTAAAGACTGTTTATATGGCTCATGGGGAATTGGCGGATTGCTAATTACATCATTAATCACTCTTAAAACTTTTTCCATTTTTACTCACTTTTTAATCACTTTATAAATATCAAAATTTATTATCCCATACATATCTCATCAGTTTGGGTTTGAGCCAAAACTCTGCTTAAATACTGGGTTAAGGTAAAAGCATCAACTCCTAACTCTGTTCTCTCCTTTGCTGCCAAAATACCAGCTTGAGAGTGCCACCAAACTGCTGTTGCTACTATATCTTCCATATTAACTTGTCTGTTAACCACCTGTCCTAAAATCCCCCCCATTAGTCCAGTTAATACATCCCCACTACCACCCCGAGCTAAAGCTGGCGTACTTTCAGAGTTTATCCAAGTAACCCCTTGCTCGTTAGCGATCGCAGTTCTTGCTCCTTTTAATAGAACTATGGCTCCAGTTTGTGATGCTGCTGTTTGCACTCCTTTGACCCTATTTGTTGTGATATCAATTTCAGGAAATAAGCGATGAAACTCTCCCCCATGGGGAGTGAGAATAGTAGGTTGATGGCGGTTTTTTAAAGTGGTAATTGTGCCCAATTGTGCTAGAATATTCAGAGCATCCGCATCCAGAATTAGGGGAACTTCACTTTTCATTACCTGCTGCACAATGGGAGTTACTTCTGTGGTTAATCCAGGTCCACAAGCAATAACAGTAAAGGAATCTAAAGTAATTTCTGCGGGTAATTGTAAATGAGAAATTGCCCCACTATTTGTTTCTGGACAACCAATAATTAGAGCTTCTGGTAAATGGGAAACTAATAGAGGCTTAATACTTTCTGGCACGGCAATAGATAACATGCCAATGCCAGATGCTCTAGCACCTAAACCCGTTAAAATTGCTCCCCCTGCATAGCGTTTAGAACCACAAATTAGTAACAGATGTCCGGATTTATATTTATGCAAAATGGGAGAAAGAGGTAGAGGCAAAGTGTTAACTACTAGACTTTGCGTAATGCGTTTGAGGGTGGGAAATTCCCCCAAAACTGCCTGAATATCAGCCAGGGAAATATCAAAATCAATTAACTCTGTTTTTCCCGTATATTGTATTGCTTGTTCTTGTAATAAACCCTGTTTCCACAACCCCAAACAAAAAGTGTGGGAAGCACAAATAGCAGTTCCTAAAACCGCACCTGTATCGGTGTGTATTCCCGAAGGTAAATCAATACTAAAAATTGGTTTGTTCCAGAGATTAAGATGATTAATAGCCTCAGCAATATTGCCAGTGATTTCTCTTTCTAAACCAAATCCAAATAACCCATCAATTAAAAAATCACAATCTGGTAATTCAGCTAGTTGAGAAAAACAAGGAATTCCTAAACTTTGGGCATAGTGAAAATGTTGGTTAGTTAACTCCTTGAGTTGACCAAAAGGTTGATAAATCCAAACATTATAACCCCGAAAATGTAATTCCCTTCCTACCACCAAAGCATCACCACCATTATGACCAGGCCCAGCTAAAATACCAACCCTAGAACCTTTTAATTTCATAGATAAAAGGCGATCGCAAATGAGCCTACCTACTTTTTCCATCAAAGCTGGAATGGGCATTCCTGCTGCGAAAATCCTTGATTCCACATCCCGCATCTGAGCAGCAGTGACAACAAATATTTCCTTTAGATGCTTCAAGTCCTGGTTATTCATTAGTCAAATTCTATTTCCATAATATACCCTAGTATACCCTAGCATTACCATAACTTAGTCTTTTTAAATAGTTACTCCATTGCTCCGCTTAGTAGCGATGTTTAAATTTACCCGGAGCTACCTGAGATACCCTATCATAACCCAAGGTAATTGAAAACTACAACCTACCAAACACACCATAAACTTGGAGTCAACAACCGTCAACCACTAACGCAAAACCTGTGCTACCCTAGAAAAGTGTCTATCTATATGTTGTAAATCTCAACTATGAAAAAGATTAATGATGAAAAAAGTTGTTGTTGGTCTTTCTGGTGGCGTTGACAGTTCCGTAGCAGCGGCCATTCTACACAATCAGGGCTATGATGTCATTGGTTTGACCCTTTGGTTAATGAAAGGGAAGGGTCAGTGCTGCTCCGAGGGTATGGTGGATGCAGCTACTATTTGCCAACAACTAGATATTCCCCATGAAATTGTTGATATGCGGGATGTGTTCCAAACTAACATTGTGGATTATCTGGTTTCCGGTTATAGCGCGGGAATCACTCCCTTACCCTGTTCCCAATGTAACAGAACTGTGAAATTTGGTCCCATGTTACAATATGCAAAGGATAAATTACAGTCTGATACTATTGCTACTGGCCATTATGCCCGAATTGCTTACGACCATAGGACTGAACGTTATCAGCTACTACGCGCCTTTGACCGCAACAAAGATCAATCCTACTTTTTATATGATTTATCCCAAGAACTACTAGCAGGTACTATCTTTCCCCTGGGAGAGTTAAATAAAAATGATACTCGTAAAATTGCCTCTGAATATGGCTTAAAAACCGCCGATAAACCGGAGAGCCAGGACTTGTGCCTAGTAGAGAGTAACGGTTCCATGCGGGCATTTCTAGATAAATATTTATCTCCCAAACCTGGTGATATTGTGGACAGTGACGGCAAAGTTTTGGGCAAACATGATGGTGTCCACCACTATACTATAGGACAGCGCAAAGGTTTGGGAATTGCTGCAGCTGAACCATTATATGTCATAAAGTTAGACACAGTTAATAATCTTGTCGTAGTAGGCGATCGCACAAAAGGTACAGAGAAAGAGTGTACAGTTGAGCGAGTAAACTGGGTATCCATGGTAGAACCCAGAGGTACTATTCGTGGGGAAGTGCAAATACGTTACCGTTCTCAACCTGTACTGGCAACAATTATCCCTGGGGAAAAGGACTGTGTACAAATGGTATTTGATGAACCCCAATTCAGCATCACACCTGGACAAGCAGCAGTCTGGTATGAGGGAGATAAGGTATTGGGTGGGGGGATCATCAAAAATTAGTATCAATTAACCAAGTATTTCCATCTTCCAAAGCTCTATCTAAATACCGTACAGGCCATAAGCGGGCTATTTTGTCTAAAGAACCAGTAGCAAGAGTTTGCCCATCTGGACTAAAACTCACACTTGTAAATGTATCATCATAACCCTTAAATTCTTGAATCAGCTGACCCTTTAAGTTCCATAACCGGACTGTTTTATCAACAGAAGCGGTAGCAAGAGTTTGCCCATCTGGACTGAAACTCACATTTGTTATCCCGCTATCATGACCCTTGAATTCTCGAATTAGATAACCCTTTAAGTTCCATAAACGAGCTATTTTGTCAACTGAACCGGTAACAAGAGTCTCGCCATTTGGACTGAAACTGACACTTGTAACCCCACCCTCATGACCTGGAAATTCTCCCAGGAGGTCACCCTGCAAGTTCCATAACCTAGCTATTTTGTCAGCACCACCAGTAACTAGGGTTTGGCCATTGGGACTGAAACTGACACTTGTAACCCAGTCCTCATGACCTGGAAATTCTCTAAGGACATCACCCTGCAAATTCCACAATCGAGCTGTTTTATCCCGAGAACCAGTAGCTATGGTTTGACCATCTGGACTAAAACTCACACTGGTAACCCAGTCCTGGTGACCTGGAAATTCTCCCAGGACATCACCCTGCAAGTTCCATAATCTAGCTGTTTTATCAGCAGAACCGGTCCCTATGGTTTGTCCGTCTGGACTGAAATTAACACTTGTGACTCGACTTTGATGACCTTTAAATTCTTGAACCAAATGACCTTCCCTGTTCCACAACCGAGCGGTGTTGTCCCGGGAACCAGTAGCTATGGTTTGACCATCTGGACTAAAACTCACACTGGTAACCCAATCCTCATGACCCCTAATCTCCTGAATCTTGTGTCTATGTAACCCCCATAACCGAGCTGTTTTGTCCACAGAGGTGGTAGCTAGGGTTTGACCATCTGGACTGAAACTCACACTGGTGACCCAGTTCTCGTGACCATGAAATTGTTGAATGGTTTCCCCCTGCAAGTTCCATAATCTAGCTGTTTTGTCCACAGAGGTGGTAGCTAGGGTTTGACCATCTGGACTGAAACTCACACTGGTGACCCAGTTCTCGTGACCATGAAATTGTTGAATGGTTTCCCCCTGCAAGTTCCATAATCTAGCTGTTTTGTCCACAGAGGTGGTAGCTAGGGTTTGACCATCTGGACTAAAACTCACACTTGTAACCCAGTCCTCATGACCATGAAATTGCTGGATGTTTTCCCCCTGCAAATTCCATAACCGAGCTGTCCTATCCTCAGAACCAGTCCCTATATTTTGTCCATCTGGACTAAAACAGACACTTGTGATTCCACCTTCGTGACCACGAAACTGCTGGATGTTTTTCCCCTGCAAATTCCATAACCGAGCTGTCCCATCCTCAGAACCAGTCCCTATACTTTGGCCATCTGGACTAAAACAGACACTTGTGATTCCACCTTCGTGACCACGAAACTGCTGGATGTTTTTCCCCTGCAAATTCCATAACCGAGCTGTCCCATCCTCAGAACCAGTCCCTATACTTTGACCATCTGGACTAAAACAGACACTTGTGATTCCACCCTCATGACCACGAAACTGCTGGATATTTTCACCCCGCAAATTCCATAACCGAACTGTTTTGTCCCAGGAACCAGTTGCTATACTTTGTCCATCTGGACTGAAACAGACACTTGTAATTCCACCTTCATGACCTTTGATGATATTGCGATCGCTGATAGCGTCAAGAATAGTATTTAAGGCATAAATGGGACTAACGGTTGGGTACTTATCCAGAGGATTGTTTTGAACTATGGATTTTAATAAGTTAGCACTACTTACAGCATTAACTAGGGATAGTAGAGGGTCAGCTTTAAACTGATCTAAAGCAATTAATGCATCTTCTTCCAGCTTAGTTACCAGCTGGGCTTGTTCTTCAGCTTCCCTTTCTTGTCTAAGCTCTGCTTGAATTTTCTCTAATTGTTCTGGTAAATGAGCATAATATAACTGTACATACTGCTGACGAACAAACGGCACTAAACAGTCATAAATCAGTTGATATCTATCCCTAAGTGATTCTCGCAGTAGCCATACTAAACCTGAACCAACGAAAATCTTTAGAACTAAATCTAGTTTATCACTTTCCACTGAGAACTGTGTTACTATTTCCGATTGAGTCTTTAAGGGTCTAGTTCCATTTTCCTCTGTGAGCAAGTATAAAACTAATTGAGCTGTTGACTCATTCTCAGGTCCACAACTTTTAATCACATCCTGCAAGAATTTTTCCAGTAGTTTCTGTTTACCACCAAATTGTTCATATTGCTCTAAGGTATCAATTCCCTCCTTTTCTAATTGTGCACCAACAATTTGTAGCTCTAGGGGTCTCACCTCTCCTAAATTGTCCCCCAACTCTTCAACTAATTGGTCAATTAATTCCATCTGTAACTCAAATTGGTCTTTGACCATTAGAGTTTGAATAATCCTTTTAGCCACTGCTTTGGAGAAGTTACCTAAGTAGTAACGAATATTTTTGTCAAGAATGTTATTATTAGTAACTCTTAAATCTACCAGTCTGTCTATCTCCAGTAAGTAATGTAAATATTCCTCCCGCAGGGTAAGAATAATTTTAACAAAGGGAATATCTAGGCAAGAGCGTAATAATTGATAAAATCTTGTTTTTTGTTCAAGGTTACCGGTGACAAGGAAAAATTCTTCAAATTGGTCAAATATCAAAACGGTTAATAAATTTTTATCGCCACTGATGTTTAATAGTTTAACAATTCTCTCCTGTGGAGAGAATCCATTAAATGTTTCTATGGCTATAGTTGATTGTAACTTCTTCTCTAGTTTATTTAATAATTGCTCCGATAATTCTTCTAACCAATTTGTGTACTTCTGGAGAATAATAGGTAATATCTGTTTGTCATCAATGAGTTCTTGTTCCAGAATAGGAACTAGCCCTCCCTGAATAATCGAGGTTTTACCCACTGCAAATTGTCCGTGAATCACGATTAATGGATGTTCATTGTCTGAGATTCTTTGCCATAAACTTTTGATATCTTCTTCCCTACCAAATACCATGGGACGACTATTGCGACCATTACCATTAGTCTTATTAATGATTGGGCGTTGGGGATTTAAATAAGATGATCCCAGGAATGCTCTTAACCTATACTGTTGTTCAACTTGTAGTTGCTCTTGTCGAACATAGAATGCCTGCAAGTAATTACCGTGATCAAAGTATAAACTGCCCAAAGTTTTTAAAATCTCAATGTGGAGTTGGGGATCCTGGGGAGGCATAGTATGAGTTTTAGCGAACTCTAAAGTTTTAATAGCCGCACCAGTTTCTCCCAGACCAATTTGGGAACGAGCAGTCAATAAGTAATATAAACCATCATCAGCACTGGTTAAAATTTCTTGTGCATACTGTGCCTGCTTTTTAGCTTCTGACCATTGTTGATTTTCTAAAGCCGCTTCTGCCAAAAACCTGTGAATTTGAGCTAAACCTTTCACGTGGTTTTCTCCATTGTAGTAATTAGGTGTGCCAATAATACTACCCCAAGTTTCCAAATCTGGTGCAATTCTCAAAATTTTTCTCAGTATTCGATCATCTATCCAAATCAATAGGGGAAAGGCAAAGTTTTTTCTAAATTCTTCTCTAATTTGGTTAGAGAACTGTAAGATAGAGTCTAAGTTATTAACATTCTCCAGTCCAAATACCATCAAAACTTCTGGATGTCTATCCAAACTTAGGGATATATTATCATAGAGACTTATGGCCGACTGGGGTAGAGTAATCTCCTCAATTTTGTTGGGCGAGCTTTCCCTCAGTTGTGCTGCCACTTGTTGGCGTAATTGAGCATCATTACAGTGCAAAAAAACCAGGGAAAAATGACCTTGGGAGAAATCAATTACTCGCAAGATAGTTTTGATAGGTTCATAGTGATGATTGGCAATATTTTGTAGATCACTCATGGTGTTGGTCTCCGGGAAAATCCTGTTAATTCCAGTGACATACTACACACACTCCCCTTCGGACGAGTGTGGGCTTTTCAGCTATTTTTGATAACTTAATTCTGATTATTTCTTTTTTCCAGCCTTAGATTTCCTAGTATACACTAATTATAAAAGATGTGTCAAGAGGCTTATGAAAAATGATTTTGTCTCGAAGGGAAGGTCGGTCAGTGACCGTACATCTAGTTTTAACGACAAAATATAGACGCAAAGCCTTTTGTTTTGGGATGCGATCGCATCAGACAATGAAGCCATCCATGCCAAAGGAATAGAAGTAATGGACGACTGCAATGCGCATACCTTACCCTTGTAGTTCACAAATTTTTGTAACAGTACTTGACATTTCCGAGTTTGCATAGGGTATAATTGCCGCTTGTTGAATAAAAGTCAAACAGAAATAGACCGTGATATCAGTTGTTAAAATAGTAAAATCAGCATTTTATAGGAGTCATAGTCATGATAATCGCAACTGCTAAAAAAATGACTTTTGAGGAATTTATTAATTATGATGATGGGACAGATAATTTATATGAATTGGAAAATGGGGAATTAATTCTTATGCCTTCTGAGAGTGAAATGAATCAAAGAATAGCAATGTTCTTAGTTGCCTATTTTCTCAAGTTAGGTATTCCCTATTATCGGTTAAGAATGAAAACAGAAATAGCTGTAAATAGTCGCATGGTGGGGGTGCGTGTTCCTGATTTGATGGTATTTTCTGAAGAATTAGCTGAGGTGATAAAAGATGCTACACGCTCTTTAATTTTAATGGATATGCCCCATCCTTTGTTGGTGATTGAAGTGGTAAGTCCTAATCAAGAAAAGCGAGATTATCGTTACAAGCGTTCCGAGTATGCAGCACGGGGTATTAATGAATATTGGATTGTTGATCCGATGGCGCAAAAAGTGACTGTTTTGGAGTGGGTGGAAGGTTTATATGAGGAGCAGGGTTTTAAGGGTGATGAGGTGATTTTTTCCCCTTTATTTTCTGAGTTGAAATTAACTGTAAATGAGATTCTAAAAGGATAATTTAGAACAACTATTGGAACAACTAGTTCGTATCAAAAATAAATGATTAGATAAATATATAATCGCAGTGCAGCAGGTCTAACTAAGACTTTTACAAACTCGCACTAGATGCTTATTAGTTTCAGCCACATTTGGGAAAATTGGCAATTTTAGGATAGAACCGTGATACTCTTGTTAAAGAGAATCTTACTGGTATATTGGTGATGAGAATACTTTGGGCATTATTACCAACAACCCTAATTGCTCTAAATGCTGGGGATTTGTTGGCTCAGGAGAGATTTGCAGGGGACTTTAGCGGGGATCTCAAGATTGGGAAAACCCACTCCTTACGTTTTTTATTTTGGTAAAGAAAGTGGAGATACGGTAATTTATTTCTTTGAAACCCAATCCCCCGTGGGTAAAAAAATTACTCGCGTCTGTAAGCAGAATACGCTCTGCAGAGGAAAAGCCCAGCTCCAAGTAGTTAAATCTATTCCCAAGAGCATTCCTGAATCTACATCGGGTACTTATAAAATTATCTCGGTTTCCCAAGTGAACGGGAAAAGGTAAACTGGAGAGCCTGTCATTTATGCATATTGGTTTGTATTGTCCAGTTGAAACAGGTCATCTAAATACCATGTTACCAATTGGTGAAGCCTTACTTATAAAAGGTCACAGGGTAACCTTTGTGGGTATAGCTGATGCTCAAGCAAAAGTTGAAGCAATTGGTATTGATTTTTTCCCAGTGGCCATGGAATCCCTTCCCCAAGGGAGCATAGACAAAATCTTTGAAACCTTGGGTGAACGAGAAGGTCTATCCGCTCTACTTTACACCATAGGAATCTTTCGACAGGTTTCATATATGGTTCTCCAAGATGGGGCGATCGCCTGTAAAGATCTCAAGCTAGATGGAATGGTGATTGATCAAACCAGTACGGAAGCAGTGGCGATCGCCAAAATTTTGAATATTCCCTATGTTACACTCTGTAGTGCTTTACCATTTAACCAAGAGGCTGCAATTCCACCTGTTTTTACAACATGGCAATATGGTAACTCATGGTTTTTTAAGTGGTTTTTTAAATTGAGAAATCAATTGACTAATTATGTAGGTTCTTTGATAGGAAAAATTATCCACGAACCAGCAAAGCAGTTTTTAAAAAACAATCAGTTACCCATACCAACAACTTTTGATTCCTCCCTGGCAATTATTTGTCATCAACCAAAATCTCTGGAATATCCCCGACAAACCTTGCCTGATAACTTTCATTTTACCGGACCATTTCATAGCACAACAAGCCGCAAATTTGTTGATTTTCCCTGGGAAAAATTATCTGATAAACCCCTAATTTATGCCTCTATGGGAACATTGCAAAATCGCCGGAAAAATATCTTTCAAACCATTGCTGCAGCTTGTGAGAATTTGGATATTCAATTAGTGATTTCTCTGGGTGGTTCTGCTAATCCTGAAGATCTACCACCCCTACCAGGTCATCCCCTGGTTGTTCGTTATGCTCCCCAAATTGAACTACTCCAGCGAGCAAGTTTAACAATAACTCATGGAGGTATGAATACTACTCTTGAATCTTTGACTCATGGTGTTCCTCTGGTGGCTATTCCTATTACTAATGATCAACCAGGTATCGCAGCTAGAATTAAATGGTCGGGTTGTGGTGAATTTCTCGAATTGCAGCAATTAACAGTGCAGAAATTACGTGAAAAGGTAAAACGGGTTTTAGAAGTCCCCAGCTATCGAGATCGTGCCCAACAATTTCAACAGGAAATTAACCATTCTGGAGGTATTAATCAGGCGATCGCTATTATTGAACAAGCCATCTTAACTCAACAACCTGTGGTGGACTGGACCCCAGTTATATTTGATAATTTTAATGATTAAATATGAAACAATTCGTTAAACTTGGTGATTATCAGGCCGCCTATACCCTTAAAGGTAAAGGTGAACCATTAGTTTTATTACATGGGTTTTTCGGTGATGCGTCATCCCTAAATTGTCTGGTAGATGAATTACAATCTCAATTTCAATGTCTTAGCTTAGAACTGTTAGGCTTTGGTGACTCTTCTAAACCCAAAATTAATTATTTAATTGAGAACCAAGTTACTTTTCTCAAGCAATTTGTAGATAATCTCCAACTGGAAAAGTTTTATTTAGCTGGTTATTCCTACGGTGCATGGGTCGCTTCAGCCTATGCTATTCATTACTCATTTAATTTACATGGTTTAGGTTTAATTGCGCCCGCAGGTATTCGTGATGATAGTTTTGTTGGACGTTATGACCACCTTAAACCACTACTTTGGCAGACAAAACTTGTGGATTTGGCGATCGCTCTATATAAACCTTTTGCCTATTTGAGCGGCAACAGCTATGGTTACCAAAAAATTGCCCAAGCACGTCATGCGCTGATGACTCAACCCTCTGCTGCTGCTATGTTAAAGAGTATATTAAAACCAACGGATGCTGTGGATACGGTGGAAAAGCATATCCATCAAATTTCCACACCAACAATAGTTATTGCTGCGGGAAATGATACTACTATTCCCCAATGGCACAGTGAAACCTATGCGAGGACCATTCCCCAAACCGCTTTTTATATTATCCCAGACGCTGAACATGACTTTGTTACTACTCATGCTCCGGATATTTCCCGCCTAGTTCATTCTTTTTTTACAAAATCTGGTGTTGAACTGCTCCATTAGTATTAATTTTAGTCTTAATTTCCCCGGTTGAACTAGACTAACCAATTTCTTATCTTAGCAGATAACAAATCAATTACAGCTGTAGCTGCTACTAAAACAATTAAAATCGCACAAACTTTTTGATACTGGAAAGCACCAAAGCTTTGATAAAGTGAAACACCTATGCCACCAGCTCCCACTATGCCCAGAACAGAAGCGGAGCGGACATTAGATTCAAATCTATAAAGCGTAAAAGAAGTCCACAAAGGCATAACCTGGGGAATCACACCATAAATAACCTCTTGAATCTGACTAGCACCAGTAGCTCTAATCCCATCCACTGGACCGGGTTCAATAGATTCTACCGCTTCGGAGAACAATTTACCCAATACTCCAGTGGTGTGTACAAATAAGGCTAACACCCCTGCGAAGGGACCTAACCCCACGGCCACTACAAATATTAGTGCAAACACTACTTCATTAATAGCACGCATAGCATCTAATATTCGTCTGGTTGGTTGTACAATCCATATTGGGCACATGTTATTGGATGCTAGAATGGATAAGGGAACAGAAACGATAGCTGCCATCAAGGTTCCCCAGAGTCCCATAGAAATTGTAATTACAGTTTCAGAAAAGTAGTATCCCCAGTCGGAAAAGTCTGGTAGAAAATATGATTTAACATACTCCACCATATTGTCTCCACGCTGCAGAAGCACTAAGAAATTTAATTCACTTTGTAGATAGGAGGCAATTAGGGTCACAGCAATTGCTAAAACTAATATAACTTTTTTGACAGTGACAAGTTTGGCTTCTTTTTCTAACATTGCCAAAACGCTAGGAGAAGGATCGCCATTTTTTGAGTTGTCTGACATGTTCGTGTACACCTAGATTTAATGTTATTAATATTTGGATACTTAGCGATATATTTGATGCAGTTGCTTGGCAAGGTAGCTGTTGATTCCTAACTTAGTTTTTAAAAATCAACAGCTGATAACTAGTAATTAATTGGTATTAACGTCCTTGCAGTTTACGCAGTCTACTATTTAAATCGTTTAATTTTTGTTTATCTTCAGCAGTTAAGTCAGTTTTAGACTGTAGGTCTAAAACCTGTTTAGCAAGGTCTAACTCTCGAATGGGGTTCCATGTTTTATCATTAGCGGGGACTAAAGCTGACCACTGCAAAGGTTCTAGGATTTTTTTGTCTTTGAAATTGTAGAAGAAATTTTGCAGCTTTTTCTTCACATCAGCTGGTAAATCTTTACGGTAAGCTATGGGATCACTAGGGATAATTGGTGATGTCCAGATGATCTCTATTTTTTGTCTGGCTGAGGGATTAGTTTTTTCCAGTCTTTCTAAAGACTCATTATTATTAGTGGCTACATCTACCTGGTTATTTGCCACTGCTAAAGCTGTAGCTTCGTGACTACCTGAGAAAATTAGGCGTTTAAAAACTTTCTTGGGGTCAACTTTATTTCTGCCAAATACATAGTAGCTAGGTACTAAAAACCCAGAAGTGGAGTTAGGATCGTTAAATGCAAAAGTTAATTTACTCGCATTTCGGATCACATATTTATCCCCACCCTGTTTCTTAGCTGCTGCTGTAATCGGATTACTCTTATTGGCAATCAGATGAGCATAGTAACCTTTTTTCCCATCACTGGAAACAGTTTGGGCAAAGGCTTCTGCATTAGCAATTTTAGCAGCTTCAATATAGGATTTACCACCATACCAAGCTATTTGCACCTGACCAAAACGCATGGCTTCAATTACCCCCGCATATTGGGTAGCATAAAAAGCTCGCACGGGAATACCTATGGAACTTGATAACGCTGCAATAAATGGTTCCCAAAGGGGTCTTTGATTGGCTTGGGATTCTGTGGAAATGATACCGAAGTTCAGTTCTTTTATTTGTTGGGCTTGTACTGGCTCAATACCTCTATTACCAATGCTGGCAATGGCTTGAGTACCTAATAAAGACGCGCCAAATAAAGCGGAGCTTTCAATGAATGATCTGCGTTTCATGACTATTCCTCAGTGATGTTTTGTAAGTGATATTTTCTGGTGGTGCGCAAGATTTAAATGCGGAAAAAACCGATTTTAGGAATCATAGTAACACCTCACTATGTCCTCGCATTACCAATTCTTCCACAGCTGCACCATAAATTTGGTTTAGTTTCCTATCATCCAATTCTACAGTTGGTCCATCGAATTTTACTTCTCCATCCTTCAAGGCAATTGCCCTACTAAAGTAGTTTCTTACCATTTGAATTTGATGCAAAGAGGCTACTATACTAATTCCATTATCTCGGTTAAGCTGTACCAGCAACTCCATTACTTTACGTGCTGATTCTGGGTCTAATGAAGCAATGGGTTCATCCGCCAATATAATCTTTGCCCTCTGAACTAAACAACGAGCAATGGCTACCCTTTGCTGTTGTCCTCCCGAAATTGTAGAGGCTCGCTTGTAAGCATGCTCGATAATCCCGACCTGTTCCAGCGCAGCCAGGGCTTGGGTCTTTTCTTCTTTAGTAAACAAATGTAGTGTTGAACGTAAAGGAGACACTCTGGCCAGGTTACCAACCAAAACATTCTCAATTACTGTTAACCGATTTACTAGATTAAACTGCTGGAAAATACAACCAATGCGACTGCGTAACAGTCTAACTTTTGAATGTAGTTTTCCCTGACTTTGCAAGGTGGTACCATATATCGTGATCTCACCAGCATCAGCAGTTTGTAAGCCATTAATGTGCCGCAAGAGTGTGGACTTTCCTGAACCGGATGCACCAATCAGGGCAACCATGTCTCCCTCGTATATGCTACATGACACTTGTTTTAGTGCCAGTTTGCCTTTAAAACTCTTGGAAACATTGTTAATCGTGATACTCACTGTGGTTGTTGTTGGTTCGTACTCTACTTTGACCTTAAATTAACAGTGGTTGGTTAAGTAATAGTTAAGTGAACGATAATTTTAGATGTAGTATTAGATTTCTTAAGATTCGGTGGAAGACTAACCATTCGGGAAATAGCAAGGCGTGAAACTGATTTTTTCAGTAAAATGGGAGATAAATTGTTGGGAAACGTATAGGACTATGGCTTCAGCCGTTTTAATCGAACATCTAAGGAAAAGCTACGGTAAGGTCGTCGCAGTCAAAGACGTCTCTTTTGAGGTTCAATCGGGAGAAATCTTTGGTTTACTTGGTCCCAATGGTGCAGGTAAAACAACTACTCTCCGCGCTCTTTGTACTCTGACTACCCCGGATGCTGGAAAAATTCAAGTTTCGGGCATATCTGTTGTGGATCATCCTAAATTGGCACGACAAAGGTTGGGTTATGTCGCTCAAGAGGTAGCTATAGATAAGATATTAACAGGTAGAGAACTATTACAACTGCAAGCAGCTCTTTATCATCTACCCGGTGCAGCAATCAAGGAACGGATTGGTAAGGTGTTGGAGTTGCTTGGTTTACAAGAATATGCAGATCAAAAAACTGGAACCTATTCTGGTGGTTTACGCAAACGTCTGGATCTAGCAGCTGGGTTGTTACATTCCCCAGATGTGTTAGTTTTGGATGAGCCAACGGTAGGATTGGACATAGAAAGTCGAATTGTAGTCTGGGATTTCTTGCGCAAACTACGAGCCGCTGGTACTACTGTAGTCATCACTAGTCACTATTTAGAAGAAATTGATGCTTTGGCAGATAAATTGGCAATTATAGATAAGGGTCTGGTAATTGCTACGGGTACACCTGCTCAATTAAAAGATCAAGTGGGAGGCGATCGCATTACTTTGCGCATCCGGGAGTTTTCACATCAGGAGGAAGTAGACAAGGCCAAGAATTTATTGGCAGCTCTACCTTTTGTGCAGGAAATAATCATTAATTCTGCTCAGGGTAATTCTTTGAATTTAGTAGTTACCCCCCAAAAGGATGCCTTAATTACTATTCAGCAGACTTTAAGTAGTGTAGGTCTACCAATTTTTGGTATTGCCCAATCCCGTCCCAGTTTAGATGATGTTTACTTGGCTGCTACTGGTAAGACATTAATGGATGCGGAATTAGCAGCGGTAGCTAATCGTGATCCTAAAGCGGAGAAAAAGCAAAATATGAGATAGATTGGGAAAATTTCTAATCCCGGGATCTAAGAATCGTCATATATTCATCTATTCATCGATAAAGTTACCACCTCTAAATCATTATGAAGACAGATATCAATTTACCATCAGTTACTTCTCCCTCCCTTATGGTTTCTCAAACCCGATCTAGTTTTATAGGGGAAATCACCCAAGAAACCTTAGCTCTAACCCGTCGTCTATTTATTCAACTACAGCGTCGTCCTTCTACCCTCATAGCTGGTATTATTCAACCGGTGATGTGGTTAGTGTTATTCGGCGCATTGTTCCAAAATGCCCCCCAGGGTTTATTTGGTTCTACTGCCAATTACGGACAATTTTTAGCTGCTGGTGTGATAGTATTTACCGCATTCGCTGGAGCTTTAAATGCCGGTTTACCGGTTATGTTTGATCGGGAATTTGGCTTTTTAAACCGGTTATTGGTAGCACCTTTAGCTTCTCGGTTTTCTATTGTGTTTGCTTCTGCCATTTTTATCATTAGCCAAAGTTTACTTCAAGCAGCAGTGATAGTTGGTGCAGCAGCCATACTAGGAGCAGGAATACCAGATGTTAATGGATTAGTGGCGATCGCCTTGATCGTATTTTTACTGGCACTAGGAGTTACAGCTATTTCTCTGGGTTTAGCCTTTGCTTTGCCTGGACATATCGAATTAATAGCAGTTATTTTTGTAACAAATTTGCCTCTGTTATTTGCTAGTACAGCCTTAGCTCCATTATCTTTTATGCCAGAATGGTTAAAAATTGTAGTTGCTCTGAACCCTTTGAGCTATGCCATAGAGCCAATTAGGCATTTATATCTCAATAGTAATTGGGGACTAAATGATGTGGTGATGGAGGTGTTTTGGGGTAATGTTAGCTTGGGAGGATCTTTGTTAGTGTTATTGGGATTTGCAATAGTGGCTTTATTAAGCATTCAACCCCAACTACGCAAAACCTTAGCCTAGGCTTGTTAAAACAGACAAAATCAGAGGGGAAATTATGAACAAATACTTTTTGAGGGGTAAACTTTTGCTGGTCTGTGGTGCGGGAATAGCTTTTATTGGTTTATTTGCACCACAACCAAGTTTTTCTAATACTGCTAGTACAAGTCAACCTTTGAATAGTCCAGATAATACAAATCCTTTGGCAAATGATTCGGGACTTGATATGTTCAATATCATTCATCGGTTGAACTTCGGTCCATTGAACTGGGACCCTAATCAGCAAAATCAACAGTTAGAGGATGCAGCAGCAGCCTTTAAAGCACGTCAAAATCAGATATTGCAAAATCAGCAGCCATCAAAGGTAAAAGGAGAAGAAAATAGATCCGGTGCCAATACTGATGGTAGTAATACAGAAAGGAAGTAGTTGTTTTTGTGCGTTACAAACCGGTAACGCACAAAGCCAATAAAACTAAATAGGTGGATGATTATGTTAACATCTTTAATTGATAGCGAAGATAGAGCAGCTGTTTATGCAGCCAAAACAAGAACTGCTATTTGCGATCGCTCCCATTGGGGAAGAATTGAAGTTACCGGTGAAGATAGATTGCGTTTTTTACACAATCAAAGCACTAACAACTTTCAATCTTTGCAACCAGGTAGTGGCTGTGACACTGTGATGGTCACTTCCACAGCTAGAACCATAGATTTAGTGACTGGATATGTCTTAGAAGATAGAGTGTTATTATTAGTCTCACCCAATCGGCGGGAATTTTTACTCTCTTGGTTAGACCGTTATATATTTTTCACAGACCAGGTGACCCTAACAGATATAACCGACCAAACAGCAACATTCACTCTCCTAGGGCCAGAAAGTGATACCTTAATCAGTAAGTTAGGTGCAGCATCACTTCTGAGTCAACCTGATGGCCATCACATTTCAATCAATGGAATCATTTTTGCTGTTGGTACTGGATTAGCTATACCTGGTTATACCCTAATTCTCCCCAGAGCAGAAAAACAGCAAATTTGGCAGCAACTCCTAGATTGGGGAGCAGTCAAATTGAGCGATCGCCATTGGGAAATGTTGCGGATTTCCCAAGGTCGTCCCGCTCCTGATGCGGAGCTAACGGATGATTATAATCCCTTAGAAGTTGGTCTTTGGCAGACAGTTTCCTTTAACAAGGGTTGTTACATTGGTCAAGAGACCATTGCTAGACTAAATACTTACAAAGGGGTAAAACAGCATTTATGGGGAATTAAACTAAAAAGTTGTGCACAACCGGGAACTATAATTACCATATTGGAGGAAAAAGTTGGTAAGCTTACTAGCTACATAGAAACTCCTGAAGGACACTTTGGGTTAGGTTATATTCGTGCGAAAGCAGGAGGTGTGGGTTTAACTGTGGAAGTGGGAGAAACTCAAGGAGAAATTGTGCCAGTCCCCTTTGTTTCCTGGGACTATCCTCAATAAGTATCTAAACCAGGCAATTTATGAACTTTTTAATTTAGTAGGATGAACTTATGTTGGTTAACGCGATAGTCGCCTATTTGCACTATTTGAGCTTAGCAATTATCTTTGGTTCCTTATGTACAGAACTATTTACCCTTAAACCAGACCTAACCAATAAAGAAGGATGGCGAGTTCTTATAGCTGATAGCGCCTACGGAATTGCAGGGGTTACTGTCTTAATTACAGGTGTTCTCCGAGTTTTATACTTAGAGAAGGGACCTGCATACTATACTCATCAACCGGTTTTCTGGTTGAAAATATCCATATTTATCCTGGTTGGGTTATTGTCCTTGTATCCCACCTTTTCATTTTTGATGTGGATTAAAAATCTCCGTAATCAGAATTCCCCAGAAGTTAGTCCCGAAAAAATCAATCTGCTCAAAACTATTATTCGTCTAGAGCTTGTGGGATTTAGTGTAATTCCCCTTTTTGCTTCAATGATGGCAAGAGGAATCAGGCTAGGATTATGATAATTATGATAGGCGTATCTTTGTTTTTCCCCGTTTGTTCCTCTATAGGTGCTGTGCAAGCATTAAATCCCACACAAGGAGATAGGGTATGTAAGGAGTTTGTAAAAATTTGTTGCAACTAGCAAAGTCAGTTTAGGATAAAGATCCATCTATGTTATAGTTGGGCGGTAAATAATTATCTTTTCTAATTACAGGGAATCTAGTATGGCTCTCCATCTTGGTGATACAGTACCAAACTTTACACAAGCATCAACACACGGTGAAATCAACTTCTATGAGTGGGCGGGTGACAGCTGGGTAGTTCTGTTTTCCCACCCTGCTGATTACACACCTGTTTGTACCACAGAATTGGGCACAGTTGCTAAATTAAAACCCGAATTTGACAAACGTAACGTCAAGGCGATCGCATTGAGTGTGGACGATGTGGAATCCCACCAAGGATGGGTGGGGGATATTGAAGAAACCCAAAGCACCACACTAAACTACCCAATTATAGCCGATCCAGACAAAAAGGTTTCCGAGCTATATGATATGATTCACCCAAATGCGGCGGCCAATATTACAGTGCGCTCCGTATTTGTCATTGATCCCAACAAAAAACTTCGTCTTTCCTTCACCTATCCTCCCAGTACCGGACGTAACTTTGATGAGCTGTTGCGGGTGATAGATTCCCTGCAATTAACTGATAACTATAGTGTGGCAACTCCAGCAGACTGGAAAGACGGTGATGATTGCGTAATTGTACCATCCCTAAAAGACCCAGAAGTTCTGAAGGAGAAATTTCCCAAGGGTTATCAAGAAATCAAACCCTATTTACGGTTGACTCCCCAACCCAATAGGTAGAGATTGGACCGAACCCAATGGCGTGCCAAGCTTTTGCTAGCGCGCCTGGTATATAATAAACAAAATATAATTACCCAAAACTATAAACAGTAAATTAATCTAATTAACATGGATATTAAAAGAGGATTTATTGGCACAATTGGCAACACTCCACTAATCAGACTAAACAGCTTTAGTGAAGAAACTGGTTGTGAAATTTTAGGTAAAGCAGAATTCCTCAATCCTGGCGGATCCGTGAAAGATCGTGCTGCACTGTACATTATTGAAGATGCGGAAAAAAAGGGTTTATTAGGACCTGGTGGTACTGTGGTAGAGGGAACTGCGGGTAATACAGGGATTGGATTAGCTCATATATGTAATGCTAAAGGTTATAAATGTTTAATTATTATTCCCAACACCCAGTCCCAGGAAAAAATAGACGCGCTGACAACATTAGGAGCGGAAGTCCGTCCAGTACCAGCAGTGCCCTATAAAGATCCTAACAACTACGTCCGACTGTCTGGTAGAATAGCTCAGGAAATGTCTAATGCCATTTGGGCGAATCAGTTTGATAATTTAGCCAATCGCTGTGCTCATTACGAGACCACGGGGGAGGAAATTTGGCAACAGACAGGTGGTAAAATAGATGGGTGGGTAGCAGCAACTGGAACAGGGGGAACTTATGCTGGGGTAGCAATGTGCTTAAAAGAAAAGAATTCTAATATTAGATGTGTGGTTGCTGATCCCTTGGGTAGTGGTTTATATAGTTATATTAAAACTGGTGAGATAAGTATAGAGGGTAATTCCATCACCGAGGGAATTGGTAATAGTAGGATTACAGCGAATATGAAGGGTGTTCCCATTGATGATGCGATTCAAATTAATGATCAGGAAGCTTTGAGAGTAGTGTATCAGTTATTAAGAAGAGATGGTTTATTGATGGGTGGTTCAACAGGGATTAATGTTGGTGCAGCTGTAGCTTTAGCTAGGGAGTTGGGTCCAGGACATACTATTGTGACTATTTTATGTGATAGTGGGTCTCGTTATCAGTCGCGTATATTTAATCCCGAGTGGTTAGCGACCAAGGGTTTGGTCATGGGTTAACCGGTTTTATATAGCAGTGATGATAGGATGGATTCTGATATAACAATTATGTGTAAAATGTCACATAACTAGAGGTTAAAAACCCTAAATATAGTTTTTAAAAACTTCTACCGTTGCCATTCCAGTTTTTTTCCAACTAAATTCGCCTGCTCGCTTCAGACCCTGTTGTGAAAGTTGTCTTCTAGTTTGTGAGTCATCAATAATTGTTGTCATTGCTGCCATAATTTCCTCGATATCGTATGGATCAATTAAAATAGCAGCATCTCCCGTCACTTCTGGAAGGGAAGAAATATTAGAAGTAATCACAGGGGTACCACAGGCCATAGCTTCTAATACTGGTAAGCCAAAACCTTCCCACAGACTTGGGAAGATTAAAGCCAAAGCTTGATTAATAATAATAGGCAATTGTTTGTAAGGCACATAGTCAAGAAATTTAACTAAATGATTTATTCCCAATGTTTCAACTTGAGTTTCCAGTAGAGGGGTATAACGTTTATCTGTAGGTCCAACCAACCAGAGTTCATAGTCATTCCTGCTAGGTAAAACAGAAAATGCAGTAATCAGACGGCGAATATTTTTGTAAGGGTGTTGACGACCAACATATAGGAAATAATTACGGGTTGGGAGATCAAGAAACCGAAAATGTGAAGAGTCATAAGCAAGGGGGATAGGGGTGATTTTACTGCTGGGGATTTGATAATATTGAATTATGTCATCAGCGGTAGCTTGGGAATTACAAATAATGTGTTGTGCTTGCTTCAATACCTGGGGAGTATAGTAACGATGGTATGGTGTCAGTGCGGAGAAAGGTTGGGGGAAGCGCAGGGGTATCATATCGTGGGACATGACGACGAAGCGACACTTAGTATAGAGTGGTGCTTCGGGGATGGGGGAAAAGATAAGCTCAGATTTAAGGTGCTGATAGATTTTTGGCAGTTGAAACTGTGTCCACAGCAGACGGGTTAAATGTCCTTTCATTCCATCCCTGGGTGTGAGATTTGAGGGGATAGGGTAGCAGTTGAAATGAGGGTACTGGTCAGGTGTTAATAGGGTGGGTTGGAGGGTTTTTAAATAGGGGATGAGGTTTACAGCATAGTTACTAATACCAGTTGGTTGGGGAAGGATAACTGATAGATTGATGAGTAATTGGTGGAATGATGAAATTAGAGGTGTGTTCACTTCTTGCGTAAGTATTTTTCTTTGTCACGACTCAAAGCATAATCCAAGATAGCATAGATTTTGCTACCCTTGTCACCCGACAAGGATATAGGTTATTTTCTTGATAATGGGACGAAAAATACTTGACTTAATAAAATATTTGGGGATATATTGGGGTTGTGACCTTCACTAGAACGTGTAGCGACCACCCATGAAGTTTTCCATCGTTACTCCAGGTTTCAATTCGGCGGCTAGCATTGCCGCTTGTGTGGAGTCGGTGCTTCATCAAAGCTTCAATGATTATGAACACATCATCATTGACAACCTTAGCACGGATGATACGGTGAAGATAATACGTTCGCTGTACCAACAGCACGGTAAGGAAGCAAAGCTCCGGGTGATCAGCGAGGCGGACCGTGGTATCTCGGACGCGTTCAACAAAGGCGTGGCTAAGGCTTCTGGTGAATACATACTCATCCTCAACAGCGATGACGCGCTGTACAACGAAAATATTCTTGAGCTGGTCAACCACTTTGCAGCGGGGGAAAGCTATCTAGTCATCCACGGCGATATGTATTTTACTGATCACAAATTCGGGAGCAACATTCGCGCACCGCTGTTGTGTCGGGTGGAAGTCGCGATGCCGTACAATCATCCAGGAATGTTTATCCACCGTGATGTGTATCAGCAGTTCGGGTGCTATGACACCCGCTATAAAGTAGCGATGGATTACGAATTCATACTGCGTTTAGATACAAGAATGCCAGATTTTACAAAACGCATTGGCTACCTGAACTGGGTTCCGCTGACGCGGAGTTCCGCTGGTGGTATGTCCTGGCGCAACGAACAGCGCGGCATTGATGAAGTGGTGATGGCACTCAAGGAGTTTAAACGCTACAATTTATATGCTCGGTATTATTACTGCGCACGGACGGTGCGGACGACAATCAAAGGGGTGCTGCGGAGCGTCGGGCTTACCTCCCTGGTAAAATTGTGGCGCCGATGGAAGTGGGGAAACTAAGTACTTAAGTACTGGAGTTTAGCCTGCAAAGGATAGAGTCAAGGTAAAAACGGAATGTTTAAGATTACTGGTATCATTATCATTAAATCCAGCTAAGATGCAAATGATATCAGGATTTGTAGACACATACTTAGACCTGAGTCCTTTAGAGGAAATAGAATTTGAGGAAGAGATAAGAAAGTTTAGTCAACCAATACAGGA
>ACYB01000020.1 GCA_000175855.1 Raphidiopsis brookii D9 | reverse complement strand
AGTCGCTTGCCGAATTTTTATGCAAGTCTCTCCAACGCTCAAATAATACTTTTGCTGTTCTTGAGACTATTGGGTTACTACTTTTTGTGGCAGCTAACCGTGTTAATTCTATATTTTTATCTGTTTTTTATTACTAATAATTCTTGTAAAAAGTTTTCATTGGTAGAAGTAGCGACTATATTTCCTGACCTCTCTATAATGAATAACTTTCCTGATGGTGAAAACTGCAATTTTTGTAAGTGTAAATTAATGTGAGTGAGAGCCAAATCACAACCTACAACGCCAATAAATTTGTTATTACTATAAACAGGACTAACAGCGGAAATGGCAGCTGTGGGAATATAAAGATAGGGGTATACTGATGTCCATGTTTGTTTATTTTGATTTTGAGCAGTTTTAAACCATGGGAGGTTAATGGGTGTATAGGGTTTACTTTGTTCAGGAATAATTCTGACATATTTTCCCCTTTCATCCACAATATAAAGCCGTCGTTGACCAAGATGGGATGGGTGTGTACCACCGCCCAAGTAGGAATTTTTGGGTGAAATTATGCCCATTTGGTCTTGACCAGATACTGTATATACACCATTAATACCACCGAAATAAATCGCTGCTGGGGTTTTGTATAATTTAAGTTG
Organism: Raphidiopsis brookii D9; assembly: GCA_000175855.1. Lineage (GTDB taxonomy): Bacteria > Cyanobacteriota > Cyanobacteriia > Cyanobacteriales > Nostocaceae > Raphidiopsis > Raphidiopsis brookii. The sequence continues at coordinate 127,114 of ACYB01000020.1, read as the reverse complement.
ACTGAAAAAGTATAATCTCAATGCTTCCCAGTTTTCCGGGTCAAGATAGGAGTTTTCTATTCCCTGGCGATTTATAGCTACTATTCTTTGTGGTATTTGTAAATACTTATTGAGGTGATCTTTAACCCGTTCTGTTGTCGATGTCATCAAATTATTACCCAACTCATTTACTGATTCTTCTCCAGCACGATAGGATACATAGCTGACTACTCCCACACTGGTGATAATTGGTATTAAGTAAAATATACTCAGTAATATTTTTAGAGGAATTTTTCCAAAAATCTTGTTTATTGTCATTTTATCTTGGCATATTGCATTCATAGAGATAATCCGAAAAATTGGTCACGGGATGAAAGGTGTATCTTGCACCCCTCTATGGTAGCCTGATAAACTACTGGAGTAGTAGTGTTTAATAAAACGTACTGCAAAAGCAGAACTAAAAAATTCTTGTTAAATCTCGTTTAATTCAATAGTTTAATCTTGATTATGAAAATCCTGGTTGTAGATGATGATACATCCCTATGTCAACTTGTTAAAACCTCACTGGTTGCCCATCGCTATGTGGTGGATGTAGCCAATGATGGTGAAATGGGTCTAGAAATGGGATATCAGTTCAATTATGACCTGATTCTACTGGATATACTCATGCCTAAATTAGATGGGCTAAGTTTGTGTCACACACTGCGTAATAAGGGTTATCAGGGTCAAATTATTATGGTAACCGCAAAAACTACACAGGAAGATATTATTATCGGACTAGATGCTGGGGCGGATGACTATTTGATTAAACCCTACTATATTCATGAATTGCTAGCACGGATTAGGGCTTGCTCTAGAAGAATAGGTAGTCAATTGACTTTGAATACACTAGTTTATAACAGTCTTTCGCTTGATCCCGAACTAATAGAAGTAAAATATGATGAAGCAAGTATTAACCTTAGTCGTAGGGAATTTCAGCTTTTAGAATTATTTTTGCGCTACCCACAAAAAATCTTCACCCGGGGTCAGATCATAGACAAATTATGGTCAATAGATGATTCTCCTACGGATGGTGCAGTGACTAATTTGGTTAAGGATTTGCGACATAAACTTAAAAAAGCCGGGATGCAAGAAGAACTGATTGAAACTGTTCACGGACTGGGCTATCGTCTTACAAGCAAAAGGGAATTAGAACGGGAAGTAGTAGAAACTATACCAACTCAAGCAAGTTCACCAATAACAGACTCTAGTGTAAGTGAAGGACTGGTCCTAATGGAGCAGATCAAATTAGAATTTGAAATGTCCCTACCTAAGAAAATTGCGGACATAAGAGCGGGACTTGTTAAATTGGAAACAGAAATAACTAATGGTCAACAACAGCAATATCTGATGAGAATGACCCACAGTTTATTAGGTAGCTTAGGTACTTTCGGCTATCCCCAGTGTTCCCAAGTAGCAGCTAAAATGGAGAATATTTTGGTGAAGGAATCTTTGACTAATGTAGACATTCAGGCAATTGATTCCCTCATCCATGCTTTAGAGTGGGAAGTTAACCCAAAAAAGAGAAAAAATAGATCACAATTTCAGCATTTTTTCTGATATTCCCTATATGGTTCAACCTGAGGATTTCCTTGCTGTTGTTGATCGGGAATGGCAAATGCTAAGTTCTGACGGTCTGCCATTAAGTTTAATTTTTTGTGCTATTGATAACTTTGATCCAAATCAAGAGACAACAAAAAATACTTCTAACCTTCGTCAAATTGCCCTAGTTATACGCAAGTGCCTTTACCCACCTAGTTGCTTTGCTTACTATAAACAGGGTAATTTTGGTGTTCTATTGCCAAATATGTCTTTGGATGCTGCGGTGCGTCTTGCCCATGATCTTCATGAAACTGTGGTCAGTACGGTAGAAATATCATTTAGCCTTGGTATTACTGGTACATTTCCCAGGTCTAGCTCCACGGTTGAAAAACTATTAAATACTGCTAATCAGGCACTGACAGGAGCTCAAAGACATGGTGGTAATACCTTTTGTCTTTATCCTGGTTAAACCAACAACGAAGTTATTTAAGACTAGCCGCTAAGCAGCATTTTGGGACAAAATGCCAAATCTAGCTGACAATTTCACTAAGTTGTGATAAGTTGATGAAGTACTTCATTAACACTGGTGTATCTGTTACTTAAAAATAACAGACTATATGTGCCTATTAAACCTAAGTAGCTGCATATATAGCCCTAGCCACGTGTAAGGGGCCAAACTGCCTACAGTCAGCCTTATGGCTAAAACTACAACTTGAGTAATAAACACCAAATAAACATCAAATAAAATCATGCAATAACCTGACAATAAACTTAACACATAAATTTCTGACAAGAAGTTTGAGCTTATTTTGGCAACCATAAGTAAATCTGCTGATCTTAATGATATGAATCCAGTTCTGCAATTCAGGAATTTTTCTGGGCGGGAAAGTTATCATACACTAACCGCCCCGGAAGTACTAAAATTATTGAATAAGTACCAATTAATACCAATGTTTCTTCAAGAGGTGATTATGGAACAGGCGATCGCCCAGATTTCGTGTACACCAGAAGAGGAGCGATTGGCCTATGAACAGTTAACCCAAGAATATCAGGGACAAAAAGAACAGGGAATAAGTCAAGAACAGTTACAAAATATGGCGACTCGTCAACTAAAACTGGAAAGGTTTAAGGAAGTAACCTGGGCAAAAGACATAGACTCCTACTTTTACCAACGTAAACCCCAACTGGACAGAGTTATATACTCCCTAATCACCACCAATGATAGGGGTGTTGCTCAAGAAATATATTTTCGTGTTCAAGAGGGGGAGCAGTCCTTTGCCCAACTTGCCCAGGAATACTCTCAAGGACCAGAAGCTAAAACCAGTGGATTGGTTGGTCCGGTGGAATTACAGTCCCTCCATCCTCTATTAGTGAGAATCCTATCAACAAGTCAACCGCAGCAACTGTCACTACCAACTGCTATAGAAGATTGGATAGTAATTGTGCGGTTAGAAAAAATGCTACCTGCTCAATTAGACTCTGGGATGCGTCAAAGATTAATCAATGAGCGGTTTCAGTCCTGGTTAAAAGCACAAGTTTCACCCCAAAACTGGCAAATCAAGGAGTCAGAAAATTAATCGTTGTTTCCTGTTTATAACCAAATTATGACCAAAAACCCTTAGAATGTATAACAAAGAACACAAATATGAGCTACAGTAGTCAGGAGTTGTCGGAATTTCTTCATAAAATTCCAGGGTTTGAAAGGCTATCCGCAACAGAAATCAACCATTTGCTGTCAAAACAACAACCTTTACGTTACCGGTTGGGTCAGAAAATTGTTGGTAAGGAAAAACTACCAGAGCGGATAGTAATTGTGTACCAAGGAAAGGTGAGATTATTGGCATATCATCTCCAAAGTCAATTGCCAATTACCCTCCAAATGTTGGAACCAGGAGCAATAATTGGGGAAATTAGTTATCTGCGACAGATAGCCTGCGAAACGGCGATCGCATCGACGGAGGTAGTATGTTTAACTTGGAACCCAGTAGATTATCTGTCAGTATTTTCCCAAAACTCTGATTTTGCCAAGGAGCGTCAAGAAAAAAATCACATCATAGAGGTTTTTGATGTGATTAGCCATCATGTAGCTCAAAAAGCCTATGGAAATCTGAATTTGAAGGATATAACCCGAGATATTTTACCAGAGTCTAAAATCCAATATCTACCCCCAGGAAAAACTCCATTAGACCAACTAGGAAGTGATAGAACTTGGTTTGTGAGTAGCGGTCAGATTACAAATTTCCCCGTGAATTCCCAGATAGTGTCAAGCAACAATCGAGAGGTTTTACAGGTTAAAGGAAAAATTCCAGCCCGGTTATTGGGTATTAGTTGTGAAGCGTTATTGTTGCTGGAACAACAAGAGAATAGGGAACCAGAAAAGATAGAAGATCCACGTAAAAAAACAGATGTTGATGTTATAGATATTCCCTTTGCCATAACGACAGAATTTTCTCCCCAGGAAAATAGAAAAGCAAAATCGAGTAAAAATCGTCAGAAATATCCATTTTTTGCGGGGTGGGGTGAGCTAAATTCCACATTGGCTTGCTTTCAGATGTTGGCCAAGCACTTACAAATTCCCCTGCGTAAGGAAGTAGTTCGTCGGATTTTAAGTGATAACCTTAAACGTCAAGGTAATGTATCTTTTCAACTTTGCGCCTATGTGGGGAAGTTATTGGGTTAAAATCCCAGTTAGTAGATATTCATCCCAATAAAATTGCGGAGATTCAGACACCAGCTATTATCCAACACCGGGATGGTTATGCTGTGGTTTATGAAGCAGATGCAAGTAGAATAGTTGTAGCTATTCCATCCCAGGGAATAATCAACTATAAACCCACCAAACTGCTAGAGCAAATACCAACTGATGATACTAATCCGGAATCTCAAATCAAAGTCCTCCAGATTAGTCCCACCTCCGAAACCCCTCAAGAGCGCTTTGGACTACGTTGGTTTCTCCCCTACTTATCACGTTACCGCCGGGTTTTAATAGAAGTATTTATTGCTTCATTTTTTGTACAACTGGCCGCATTGGCAAATCCACTGGTTATTCAGTTAATTATCGATAAAGTCATAGTACAAAATAGTATTAGTACCCTGAATGTTTTGGGGGTATTACTATTAGCGGTTGGTGTGTTTGAAGCCATATTAACTACCTTACGAACCTATTTATTCGTAGATACCACTAACCGCATTGATATGGGGTTGGGTTCACAAATTATTGATCATTTACTCAGACTGCCACTGCGTTATTTTGAACGCAGACCCGTGGGGGAATTAGCTACTCGGGTGAATGAGTTAGAAAATATTCGCCAGTTTCTCACAGGAACAGCTTTGACAGTTGGACTGGATGCGATATTTTCTGTGATCTATATCGTCGTTATGGTGTTTTATAGTTGGGAACTAACCTTGGTGGGACTGGGAACTATTCCCCTCTTTGTCGTGATTACATTAATTGCTGCTCCTACTGTTAGCCGACAATTGCGCACAAAAGCAGAACGCAATGCCACTACCCAGTCCTATTTAGTGGAGGTAATGTCTGGTATTCAAACGGTAAAGGCCCAAAATATTGAACTGCGATCGCGCTTTTCTTGGCAAGAGCGTTATGCTAAGTTTGTTTCCGCAGGTTTTAAAACAGTTATTACATCAACATTAGCTAATTCTACTAGTCAGTTTCTCAATAAACTAAGTAGCTTGTTAGTATTATGGGTAGGAGCTTATTTAGTTTTACAAGGAGAATTAACTCTAGGGGAATTAATTGCTTTTAGAATTATTTCTAGTTATGTTACCAGTCCCATATTGAGACTGGCACAAATCTGGCAAAACTTCCAAGAAACAGGATTATCCCTGGAGAGATTGAGTGATATTGTGGACACACCTCAGGAAGCAGAAGTAGACAAAGATAATATTCCCTTACCCAGTGTTGTTGGTGCAGTCAAATATGAAAATGTTTGCTTCCGCTTTGCGACAAACGGATCCCTGCAACTAAATAACGTCAGTTTAGATTTTCCAGCGGGCACATTTGTGGGCATTGTGGGACAAAGTGGGTCAGGAAAAAGTACCATGATGAAATTACTCCTGAGACTTTATAATACTGAGTCTGGGAGAATTTTTATTGATGGTTACGACATCAGCAAGGTTGAGCTTTATTCCGTCAGAAGACAAATCGGTGTGGTTCCCCAAGATACTCTATTATTTGATGGAACAGTATTCGATAATATAGCCCTAACCAATCCTGACGCCACCACGGAGGAAGTGGTGGAAGCAGCTCAAATAGCAGTTGCTCATGAATTTATCATGAATCTCTCCAATGGTTATAACACCAAAGTTGGGGAAAAAGGGTCGAACCTGTCTGGAGGACAAAGACAAAGAATAGCCATTGCTCGTTCCATACTGCAAAAACCTAAAATATTAGTTTTAGATGAAGCCACAAGTGCCCTAGACTATCCCACAGAAAGGCAAATATGCTTGAACTTGGCTAAAGCATTCCAGGGCAAAACTGTTTTCTTTATCACTCACCGTCTCAATACTGTGAGCAATTCAGATACAATTGTAGTCATGGATGGCGGTAGAGTTGTGGAACAGGGTAGTCACCAAAAACTAATGACTGCTAAAGGACACTATTTCTACCTTTACCAGCAACAGGAAGTCAATCTTTAATACTCAATCATCAACCCGAAAAATCCTTATGACTCAATTTAATAACGATCATCCAATAGGCAATAGTAATGGTAAAAATACTAATCTGGGGGTACTTCAAACCCTATCAAAAGCCAAAGCAGGGAATTTAAGTCATGCTTATCAAGACAGCTTTGAACAATCCATAGTTTTACGACAATCACCCATTTGGTCACGCACAATCATGATTACCTTGATGCTTGTGGCCTGTTTTGGCGTGGGTTGGGCTTATTATGCAAAAATTGAACAAGTAGTTCCCGCTACAGGACAATTAAAACCAGAGGGTACGGTAAAGGATGTACAAGCACCTATTAGTGGTGTGGTAGAGTCTATTCATGTCAAGGATGGACAGGAGGTGAAAAAGGGAGATCTACTATTAACATTTGAATCCATTGCTACCCGAGCTGAGCTCGGATCTCTCAATAACGTTCGTGCTGTTTTAATCAGGGAGAATGACATCTATCGTCGTTTGATGAATGCAAGTAGTGCTGTCAGTTCAGAATTGAATTTTCTGGGTGGTGGTCTACCAGCAGAAGCAGCATTTCTATTAAAAAGTCGGATTTCTCTAGTAGAAGAAAATCAATTGTTACGTTCACAACTGGGAAATTCCAACGCGCAAGTAGGAGGAGGAATTGATGAGCAACAAAGACTAATTGTAGCTAGAAAAGAATTAGAATCTCGCTCCAATGCGGCCAAATTCGAGGTAGAAAAAATTAAGAAACAACTATCTCAAACAATAGTGAAGAGAAAGGATACACAGAACAGTCTATCAATTCAACAAGGAATCTTACATAGGGTAGAAGTCCTCGCCAAAGAGGGAGGTATTTCTCAACTGCAATATCTCAATCAGCAACAGCAGGTGCAAAACTTGAAAGCGGAAATAGCTCAGTTGTTGGAAGAAGAAAAGCGTCTACAGTTTGATATTCAAAGGGCACAACAAGAGGTAGCTAACACTGTAGCAGTCACCGATAAGAACGTGTTGGAACAGATAGCTACTAACAAAAAGCGAATGGCGGAAATAGACAGCCAATTTATGAGAATAATTTTAGAAAATGAACAGAGATTGTCAGACATTAACAGTAAAATTTCCCAGACAAAATTAAACGTCAAATATCAAGAACTTCGTGCTCCCGTGTCAGGTATAATATTTGATATGCAGGCAAAAAACCCAGGTTTTGTGGCTAACCCAACACAAAAGTTACTCCAGATTGTCCCCAATGATAAATATATAGCAGAGGTATTTATCACCAATAAGGATATTGGATTTGTGAAGGAGGGAATGAAGGTGGATGTGAGAATTGATTCCTTCCCCTTTACTGAGTTTGGCGATATCAAAGGTAAAGTAACTAATATCGGTTCAGATGCTTTACCTCCTGACCAGACCCATCAGTTTTATCGCTTTCCAGCGCGGGTTAGTTTAAATAAACAAACTATAGAATCTCAAGGTAGAACTATTGCTTTACAGTCTGGTATGGCCATTACTGCCAATATCAAAGTGCGTGAGGAAAGGAGCGTTATGAGTTTGTTTACGGATGTGTTTACTAATCAATTTGAGAGCTTACAGAAAGTAAGGTAATTAACTAGTTATCCACTTGCTAACTTTTGGCAACTAGTGCTAGACTGAACGCCTATTTCTTACTTAACCTAATGCAGCGTATTGTTGCTCGCTTTCGCAGTAAGTCAGATATGGATGGCTATATTCAGCATCTGCGTCAACTTGTCCCTAATGATTCTTTTAAAATGTTTTTTGATTCTCAAATACTACTATCAGCAATTTGATGATTCATTTAATAGTGATTGTTAAAGAACTGAATTTGCTTCAATTTTGCCTGTCCCTGATTTGTTGGGTATTTCAGGGACTTACTCCTGAATTGCTAAACACCTAGTTACTGTCTCTAATTGCTTTAATCCGCATAGTGAACCCCTAATTAAGTGACTAGCAGCTATAGGTTGTCGAGTTAAAGTGATTACTAAAGGTAAGATCTCCAGTAAACCTTGGGAGTTGATAGCTTTGGTCAAGTCTGGTATGTCATGAATTGAATCATCACTAACAACTCTTAGTATTGCGGTGGATATCCCTGTTCCCTGGAAAAACTCTAGGAACCCAAATCCTTCCATGTCCACCACATCAGCACCAAATTTTTGATGTAGACTCCGTTTTTCAGAGGATTTAAAAACTACTGTATCACTTGTTATTCCCCTCACTAACGATACCCTATTTCCAATACGCTCATATATATCTTGAGTTAAACTAATGTCGCAGTTTATTTGATTTATTGAGTTTACTGGATTTGTCTTATCTAATTGTTTTTTATCATATATACACTTTTCATATAATACAGTATCACCCACACGATAACTTCCGTGGAGACTACCACATAGTCCCATAAGTAATATTCTTTGATTTGATTGCTTTAGGTGTTGATATTTCCTTGTGAGGAATTCTTGAAGTGATGAAATGCCCATAGGTATGCCAATGACTTGTATCTTTGAATTAGAGACAGAATTCCTGAACACAGAATTTAATCCACGATAAACAGCTTGGTACTCTGATCCCTGGGGAACGAAAATTGTTTTGATCATGTTTTGATCATTCATTTTAGGTTAAATGATTAGTTTGATTAGTTATACTAAAGGTTACACCAACAGGTTAAGCAATAGTAAGGAGTGAGAATGTTTTTTAAACTTGGACCAAATCGTCAATTCCCACCGGGACATCTTGACTTAATTCCCAGTTGGTTTGTGGTCTATGGTAACCTGGATGAGATCAATAAATCAAGGGAGAAGATAATTTGGCAAGATCGAAAAATCGCCTTTGTTTCCTCAGAGAATTTCAGTGTTAGTCCCAAGCAAAGATTTATTATCATGGGTGATATATGGTTGAGTAATCGCTGGCAACTTTTAGAAAAGTTATGTCTTGATAATCATACTGAAATTAGTGATCAACAAATAGTAGCCCAACTGTGGGAAAAATACAACCATCAATCATTGACCATGTTATTGGGAATGTTTAATATTGTCATTTGGGATAGGAACCAACAAGAATTATACTTGATTAGGGATGCCATAGGGAAAAAGAATTTATATTACACTCTTGATCGTGGCACATATTACATAGCTCCTAAATTAACAACTCTTGCACCTTACCACTACCATCAGTTGGATCTAATTGCATTACGAGATTATTTATGTTGTGCATTTGTTCCCGGAACAAAGACACTTTGGCAAAATGTGCAAGAAATTGCTCAAGGGACATTTTTAAAAATTCCATCCCATGAAATTACTCATTATTGGCAATTAAAAGAGAATATTATAGAACCATATCAACCTCTGGAATGGTATGGTGAAAAATTACGTTGTTTACTGGAACAAGTTGTCAAAGAATATTTACCTGAAAATCAACCCGTGGGAGTATTTCTCTCCGGTGGATTGGATTCTAGTAGTATTACAGCATTGACCAGAAAATTTCATAATTCACCAGTTCATACATATTCCATTCATTTTGGCACCGAAACACCTAACGAACTCGAATTTTCTAGTTTAGTTGCCCAACATTGTCAAACCGAACATCACATTTTAGAAATTACATTTAAACAAATGTGGGAACTTTTACCACAAACTATGTTATATCTGGATAACCCTATAGGTGACCCATTGACAGTACCAAATTTATTGTTGGGCAAATTGGCTAGAGAAAATGTGCAAATTATCTTGAATGGAGAAGGGGGAGATCCCTGTTTTGGTGGACCCAAAAATCAACCAATGTTGATTAATAGTTTATATAGTAGAATTAATCATCAAGATTCTTTAAAAGCCTATTTAATATCTTTTCAAAAATGCGCTCTAGACCTACCGCAACTGCTAAAAACTGAAGTTTGGCAGACTCTAGTAAACCAACCCTGTGTATTTGTTGATGATTTAAATGCTAAGATAAATTATCTCAACAGATTAATGATATTAAATATCAAATTTAAGGGAGCAGACCATATTTTAACCAAGGTTAATAATCTCACTCAAGGAGCTGGTTTGCAAGGGTTATCACCTCTATTTGATCGGCGTATAGTTGATTTTAGTATGCAAATTCCTCCGGAGTATAAACTTTCAGGAGTTGAGGAAAAAGCCGTTTTTAAAAACGCGGTCAGTAATATTTTGCCTAAGGAAATCATTCAGCGTCCTAAAAGTGGTATGATGGTTCCCGTACAATTAGGGTTTAGAAAATATTGGCAAAAACAAGCCAGAAAATTGTTATTGAACAAAAACGGTGAAATTGCCAACTATATAAATCAGGATATTATCCGTAACTGGTTGGATTTTCAAGGTGATACTTGGGGAAGATATGGTGTGAAATTATGGTTGTTGGTTAGTTTAGAAATTTGGTTACAGGTCAATAAATCCCAACGATGAATTTTATGTATAAACTTAACCAAAACTTTCAATCATGTAAATACTATTATTAGTATCAACATAATTAACTGGATCGCTGATTACTAATAAACCATTACTATCAGGTACTAAATCAAAACTTCTAGAAATAGCATTTCTAATCACTTGAATCAATGTTTGTGGTGAAAAGGATTCTAACTCGATAAAGTTACCAGCATCTAACCAAGCTAATTCTTGAGCAGATAGAGTTTGACGAATTTCCATGGGTAAGTTCTTGGATTTTTCCGCTGAGGTAGCTGTATTTTGTATAAACATTCCTCCCTTATTGCCTAGAATTTGTCTTGGTAATAACCCAATATCAATAATGGGGAGTTGACTATTTAAAAACCAATTTTCATCGGTGCGAATATAATTTACTAAACTCACACCTTCAGGACTACAATCATGTAAAGCAAAAATCTGTAAATTAGGGTTTCTTTTTAACATTTCCATGGTTATCCCAAAAATATTTTCAGGATAACCATTCATACTTAAAATTGCACAATTATGCTCAAAATGTAAGTTATTAGCAATTAACACTTGAGCTATACTGGGACTACTACAAACCACTAGTCTATCAAAACTGTAAGCGGTTATTTCTGGATTAATAGATGCTGCTTCAATTTCGGTTGGTGTTTCCGGTAAGATTTTATCAACTTTGCCATTCAATAATTGCCATCTTGCTAACCAATCATTGACATTTGACTGAGTAATTAAAAATTCTTGACTATCATATCCTAAGTCTCGTGAATTTTTAATCCTGACTAATTGGAGTATTCCCAATAATACTGACAAGATTCCTAAAAAGGTGAAGGAATAAAAAATCAAGTTTACATTGTAAGATGACCACCACAATAATGTGCTAAATATTAAGATGAATACGCCAACAAACACCAATCTCTTGGCACTATTTCTGCGAGTAAAACTATCAAGTTTATTGGACTGAGCAAGGAGAAATAAGTAAGTAACAAATAACACTTGCAAAATTAAATTGCCCACTATTCCAAAAATAGATGCTAGGAAAATACTCAACGAAAAGTACAGTATCCAAAAACCAGAGGATTTAAATGCTTTCTTCTTCAGACGACTATCTAAAAAATATAAAAACTGTTTATTTGTAAAATGTAACGTATGATTGACAGAGATATCAGCCAACGTTTTAGAAAACATGGCATCTGTAATTTTTACCGCTCCCATATCTGTTGGTTCAAAAGTGAACTGGTGATGACATTGTTTACATCTTCCATTCCTTTCTTTTCTGTCCCTTAGCTTGTTATCAGTTCCGCAGTTTACACATTTCATGGTTTTAGTAATCTTGATTGATCTAAAGTAATCTACAGTAATCTAGCCCAACACTTGAAAATAATAACTATTACCATATCTGATTAGTCAATAAAACACTGTAGTCCTCCCGGTTTCTAATTAGACGATGTTGACTATTCTCCAATAATACCTCTCCTGGTTTAGGACGATGTAAAAAATGAGAGGACATAGCATAACCATAAGCACCTACGTCTAAAATACCGATAATATCTCCCATCTCTAGAGAGGGAAGTTGGCAATTTTTACCCAGATAATCCCGTGAGTAGGTGGTATTTCCACAAATATCTGTGATATATTTAGGACTGTGATTTTTCCAACTAATAATTTCTCGATAACCTCCATAAACGGAGGGGACAGCAATATTACCAACTGTGGAATCTACTCCTAAAATTTGCTTGTTATCTTGCCATTTGACTGAAACAACTTTGGCCAGTAAAGTACCACAACTAGCTATAGCAGCACGTCCTGGTTCAATGATTAATTTGATTGTTCTATCTAAGTTACTAATTCTTTGAATGATCTCTCCTCCAAATAATTCCCAATCAAAAGCAATTCCTTGGTGATTATAGGGATAACCAAAACCACCACCAAAGTCTATATATTTCCAGTGTGGTAAATTTTGAGCAGCTACTAAAACTTCATCAATTGCATCGGTGAATGCTTTGGTCGCATTAGTTCCTGTACCTCGATAAAAATGTAAACCTGAAATCTCCAATCCCACATTTTTGGCTATAGCAATCGCTGTGTTAAAGTCTTGTAATCTCACCCCAATTCGACTCTCTCCTCCAACATTTAACCGCAGTCCAATATCTAACTGGTTTAATCGACTAAATGTATTTAAGTTTTTCCCTTTTCCTGCTGTATTTTTAAGAGATGAACAAACTTCACATAACAATTGCACTTGGGCAAGACTATCCAAATTTAGGGTAGTTACACCCCAACTTAATACCTGCTCTATCTCCTCCCGATTTAAGTTAGTACCGCTATATATAATGCTATCGGGTGCAAACCCTGCACTTAACCCTAAATAAATATCTCCCGGTGTGTTCGCATGTAGTCCCCAATGGGCATTTTTAAAAACTTTCAACAGGGCAATATTACCATTGGTGACAGTGGCAAAATAAAATCTGGTTTCGGGATATTTAAAGGACTTGGTAATATGGGCAATGGTTTGATTTAAAATGTCGCTATCGTAAACGTACAGAGGAGAGCCATAAGTACCTAACAATTCCTCAGCCAATTCTAAGGAAAAAGGTATGGTGGGACTCGTAGTTGGATCTGTAACTAAACCGGGAGACTCTCCATCAGATTTTCGGTGAACTTTCTGTATCCTTTCCATAACCAATAGGGTAGTAAAAATGGATGATTGCTGGACTTTTTGCTAGACGTTGCTGTCGGGTTAACACCAAAAACGTGAGTGTACCAAAGTTGCCACATAATTAGTAACCAAAGTATCTCACCTATCCGTCTCCCATGGATGTTTCCTCCTAATTTTCCTGTGATAACTTTTATCCCTATATCGGGATAAAAAATATTTTCTTCTCCTAGAATACCTGGATTTAGCCAGTTACCCAGATCATACCATAAATCATTTAAACACCAGGAAGTCAGGGGAACCCCCATACCCCGCTTTTGTCTCCATACAATTTCTGCTGGTAGCCAATTTTCTACAGCACGTTTGAGAATATACTTCTCGCAAGCACCTTGTAAACACAATTCTCCGGATAGCTGAAATGTCCATTCAGCTAGGGCTAAATCACAAAATGGCGATCGCACATTTAAACCATTTGCAAAACTAATGGCTGTAGCACGGGGGTGAATATTTTGGGATCCTTTTAACATTAAGTTGGCACGACGCAGACGATGTAACAAGGAAGGACAAAAATGACTATCGAGAGCATCTAATAGCCATTCTTGGGCATTTAATTGCCGAATCTGGTCATAAGTTTCTGCCTGATATACTTTGGATTCATAACCCCATAGACGATGAAAGGTGTGTAGATATTGTTGAATAAAACTGGCATTTTCAGGATGTTGGGAATATTGATTTTGATAAACGCCAGCAGCAATTAGGGGTTTATTTGTCCAACCTGCAAACAGTTGATCTCCCCCTTCGCCATTAAAAACAATTTGAGTTTCTTGTGAGGCAATTTGATTGATTAAATATAGGGGAACGGTAACACCATCACCGAAGGGTAAATCTAGGGCTTTAACTGTAGGAATAATGGCTTTTTTAATATTTTTAGGACTCACATCAACTTTCACAAGAGGTATGTTCAAAAACTCTGCTACTTTTTGCGCGTATGGATATTCAGAAGTGCCAAACTCACCAAAGTCTAAAGCATAAGCACGAACTTTCACTCCAGATTCTACCAACAAAGCAGCAACTATAGAAGAGTCTAAACCACCAGATAAAAAAACTCCTACAGGTTCATGATTTAAATCCTGAACTTGGTTTTCTATGGCATTTTTCAATAAGTTCTGCAATTGGTAAATTGCCACTGTTTCATCGGTTATCTTCTCTGGATTTTCCCGCCATTGATAAGTTGTTCTAACTTGAGGAGAATTAATCTTAGGGGGAATATTTCCTGCTTCATTAAAGTGATTATCCAGACTAAAAACTATCTCTTGACCCGCAATTACAGAGAATACTCCCTCCACGGGCATTAGGGGATTAGTTATATATGAGAAACAACAATAACTATATAAACTAGGAAGATAAATTTCCCATTTATCCAGAATCTGTAAAAGTAATTGTAACTGGGAGCTAAACCAAATAACATCTTTTGTACAGGTCCAAAATAAGGGAACTCTGCCAAATATTTCTCTACCCAAAATTAACTTGTTATGTTCCCACTTTACCCAAATGTCAGCATTGCCAATTCTCCCTGCACAAATGCTGACAATAACATGATCAATATTCTCTCCTCTGGCGGTTTTTTTCCCTCTTCTAGCTACCGTTTTGTATCCAATGTCAATTACTTCACAAATAAATTTGCCATTTTTGATGGTTTTTTTTCTACCCTGGATCTTTCTGGTTAGCTTTTCTTGTTGCTTGTCACTACAATATCCAATAATATGATTGTTGACGCTTCCTTCCTTAAGGGATTCCCTGTTCATACATTTACCTGATATACCAAGCCTTCGCCGCGCTGCTATTCTAGCATCTCACCATATAAACTGTCAACAGAAAAAGTGAGTTCACATCTATTTAATTTAATTAAAATTATTTAATGACGAACTGTTCCTGGCTAATTTCTCGATTTTCCAGAAACATCTCTACTTGCCAATTACCAGTGGATACATCAGTATCCACTGAATAACGACAGCGGGTTTCCCAAACAGAGGTTTTAATTTCCCGAGTTTGATAATTATTCTGCTTGACAATTTCGCCCTGGGGATTTATCCAATTACAGCTCATAGATAATTTTCTCCCCAGGGGTGCATCTTTTAAGGTTACGACATATAAAATCTCACTGTTGGATTGAGGATTAATAGCGTCTTTGGGAATAATCTTCTCCATGGTAACATTTTTTGCATCTAGTTGACTACTTAGAACAATTTTATCCTGTTGGACAGAAACCTTGGTTAGCAAGTTAGCCTGTTTTTGATTAAAAAATCCTATGGCAAGAACAATTACGCTAACTACACTAACTGTACCCATAACTATCCATTTGTTGCGGCGCTTTTTCACTTCTAGTCTTTGACGATTATGTAGTCCAATTAAGGCCTGATCTAATAATTCTGGTGGTAAGTTCAACTCCCTCAATATTTCCTGAATCTGTTCTCGATCAAATTCTGACTCCTGACGTAATTCTAAGGATTGCACCTCTCGAATAATTTGATTTAATTCTTCCTGTGTTAATGTGTTTTTCATTTTTATTATTGTTTTTAATAATGGTTGAATCTTATACTATCTATTTAAATTATTTATATTAGTCTTGGTCTAGTCGTGAACAATTTCACCCATTGTCTAGTTAGTTAACTTCCTAATTATACAATCAATCTGGCTGCATACCGCCATATTGCCAAAAATACCCTAAATCATTAATAATAGTTGTGTAAATCTGTAAAAGTTTATGGGATCCAACTCAAACCATAAAAAATGATGGAAAAATATTATCAACTCAAACGTCGTCAATTCATCAAACTGAGTTCTTTAGCTTTGGCTGGTAGCATTTCTACCGGTTGCAGTCAGTCAAGTTCTACATTTTCAAGTTCACAATCTGCCGAATCTATTAAACTTCTGCTTTCTTGGAAAGCGGAAGCAGAATATGGTGGATTTTATCAAGCAGTAGCAAAGGGAATTTATCGCCAATATGGACTAGATGTCACCATTCAACCGGGTAGTCCCCAAACGAATGGAACCCAACTATTGATGGGAGGGGTTGTTGATTTCATAATTGGGGGCGGTCTTAATGCCATTAAAGCCGTAGAACAAGAGATTCCAAAAATAACTGTTGCCTCTATTTTTCAAAAAGAAATCCAAGTTTTATTAACCCATCCTGGAGTTGGTAATGATTCGTTTGAGGACTTAAAAGGCAAACCAATTTATCTCAGTATCGGGGTAGACTATTGGCCGATAATCAAAGCAAAATATGGGTTAAGTGATGACCAAAAACGCCCTTATAATTTTAATGTAAGCCCCTTTTTATTGGATAAAAATTCCGCCCAACAAGGTTTATTAACATCCGAACCTTATACAATTGAAAAAGAAGGTGGATTTAAACCTAATATATTACTCTTAGCTGATGCAGTGTATAATCCCTATGCTTTTACCATAGAAACTACTAAAAAATTAGTCGAAACCAATCCAGACTTAGTGCAACAGTTTGTTGATGCATCAATTAAGGGATGGTATAGTTATCTGGAAAATCCTCAACCCGCCAATAAACTGATTAAAAAAGATAACCCAGAAATGACTGAAGATTTGATGGATTATGGACTTAATCAACTAAAAGCTTATGAGGTAATTATGTCAGGAGATGCTAAAACTTTGGGAATTGGGGCAATGAACGACCAACGCTGGGAAACTTTATTTAAAGATTTAGTGTCCGTGGGTATTGTTGATGCCAAGACAAATTACAAACAGGCTTATACTCTCAGGTTTGTGAATAAGGGAATGGATTATTATAAAAACTCCTAGCTTAATATAATTAATGTAGCCATTATATACCAGAGCATCCCCTTTAGGCGTGGGGAGAGTCAACAAATAGATAGAATGAAAAAATCACTGATGAATTCTCAACCTTTGATTACCTTAAGTCAGATAAATAAGTTTTTTGACAATGATATCCTTGCTCTGACTAACTTAAATTTGACGATTAATGCTGGTGAATTTGTTAGTTTGGTAGGGCCTTCCGGCTGTGGGAAAAGTACCTTACTTAGGATTATTGCCGGACTGACTAATCACAATTCAGGAACAGTTCAATGGCACAATCTCACTGCTCAAAAAAATCTCTCTTTTGTCTTCCAAGAACCGGCATTGATGCCCTGGGCTACAGTACAGGAAAACGTTCGTTTACCCTTAAAATTAGCTAGAATCCCGAAAAATATGGCGGATCTGGCAATTAACAAATCCCTACAATTGGTTGGGTTAGAAAAGTTTGCTCAATCTTATCCCCGTCAGCTTTCTGGAGGGATGAAAATGCGGGTATCGATCGCCAGAACTTTAGTCACCTCTCCCATGGTATTACTTATGGATGAACCTTTTGGGTCTTTAGATGATATTACCCGCACTCAATTAAATGTGGAGTTACTTAATTTATGGAGTCAACAAAGTTGGACAATTATTTTTGTCACTCACAATATTTATGAAGCAGTTTATTTATCCAATCGGGTGGTGGTCATGGCACCTCGTCCCGGTCGAGTAGTGGCGGATATTGTGATCGACCAACCCTATCCCCGTTCGGAAGAATTTCGTACTTCCCTTGTCTATTCCCAATATTGTCAGCAAGTAGCCCATGAATTATCCTCCGGAATCATGGGTTAAGAGCAGATTTCGTGTTTATTTAAAACAACTGAAGAAAGAATTATATGAGTTGGTTGAAAAAATTATTCTCTGAAAAACTCCAAATTAAAAATTTACTATCTCCAGATATTATCGCCCCAATTGGAGTAGGAATTTTCGCCATATTTACCTGGGATTTTGGTAAAAATTACTGGTATACCTCCCTATCTTCTACCCTCTCCCAGTCGAATTATACAAACCTTAATTAGTGACTGGTTTATTTTATTTCCCGCTTTGCTGATTACCATAAAAATTACCGTCGTGGCTTTTTTTTATGCAGCAGTTTTAGGGTTATTAATTTCTATGATTATGGCTCAGAGCAAATGGATTGAAAAAAGCTTATATCCCTATGCGGTAATTCTGCAAACAATGCCAATAGCGGCGATCGCGCCTTTAATTATTATTTGGCTGAGAAATAATACCTTTGCTGCTTTGGTACTTTGTGCTTGGATTGTGGCCTTTTTTCCCATCATTTCTAATACCACTTTTGGACTGAATAGCATTGATCCAAACTTGCGGGATCTATTTCGTCTCTATAAAGCGAATCCCTGGCAAACTATGGTTTATTTAAGATTACCCAGTGCACTACCCTATTTTTTATCTGCCTTGCGGATTAGCGGTGGGTTATCATTAATTGGTGCTGTAGTTGCGGAATTTGTTGCTGGAAGTGGAGGTACTAATTCGGGATTAGCTTATCAAATGCTCATGGCTAGTTATAATTTACAAATTCCTCGTATGTTTGCGGCTTTAATAATGATTAGTGCGCTAGGAATTTTGATATTTTTGATTTTGACCGCCTTCTCAAATTTACTTTTAGGAAAATGGCATGAAAGTTCTCTGAAACGAACACCGTAAAAGTTTATTTAAAAACATTTAATAATAGGGGTGGTATTTACCAAACATCATAACTAATTCACGAACAAATCGCCAATGTTTTATCACGGTAAAAACCCACCCCCAGAGACAACCAGCTGATATTAGCGTCTACCGCGATAGGGAACAGCACTCAAATAATCAATATCAAAAGAAGAGATTCTTTGAGCATAATTGCCCTTACGAGACACAGAAGCCGCCATAGCTGCAAATCTGCCTGGATCGCCTTCTTTGAGACGTTTTAATTTGGCTTTCTCGGTGTAGAAATTTGCCAAAACAAAGCGCCAATCTGTTCTGACCGTGCCCGCAGTTTCTTGGAAGTCCTCACCATAACGGGGTGTGACTAAATTATAGGGACGACCTTCCATCCGTTTACGCTGGTAAGGTACCGTATTGTCACCAAAACTCGAAGTATATTCTTCACTATCAACTAAAGCATCAACAAAACCACCAAATCCCTTGGTACCAATGACAATTGACCAAGCTATCTCCTCTTCTTTGTTGTAAGCAGAACGACCTAGTAGGCGTCTGAGAGTAATATCTACTAAACGATAGTTATTATTAACAGAAACAACCAGACGATAAAAAGCTTCAGACTTAGCTAACCCACGAATAAAATCCCTAACGGACAAAGAACCCGTCTTGAGCTGAGATTCTAAGGTGATTTGGCGGTTAAATTTTAAAATCTCGTGCTCGCTGAAAATCTGGCGATAGGATGCCCAGATAATAGATTGAATGTCAGTATAAGAACTAACATCTTCCAAGCGGTAGATGTAAGGTGTATCCTCATTTTGATCAGCAACACCGAAACTGCTAACACGGTGGTTTTGAGTAGTAGGTTTGTATTGAAGTAATGGCAGTGCCATGCTGTATTCCTCTGATTGATAAATTTGACTTTAATTATTTTCCCCCATTAGGTTACACACCTAGGGGATTTATTTGACGGGGAAGTTAGCACTGGGGCTAATAGACACAGGTATACCTGTAGGTACTGTTTCCCTAGTAGTCTTAGGAATTGCGATGTTAGCTGTGTTCACAGGTGTATAGGTGACAGTTCTGATACTCACCGAAGCAGCCATTTTCATAAAGTCACTAATGCTACCAGGCTTGTAACGTCCTGCTTCTATTTTATCACGCCAGTAGTTGGCGTAACGAGGTGTGACTAAATTAAAGGGTCTATCTTTGTAGCGCCGTCTTTGGTAAGGAATAATGTTTTCACCGAAACTGTTTTGATATTCCTCTGAATCTACCAGAGCATCTACAAAACCATCCCAACCATTGGTGGCAATTTTAATCGACCAAGCGATTTCTTCCTCCTTGTTATAGGGAGCACGACCTAATAACCGTTTCAGTGCAATTTCTACCAACCGATAATTGGAATTGGTCTTAATGACTAAATCGTCAAAAGCTTGGGATTTGGCCAAACCTCGAACGAAGTCCCGCACGGTGATGGCTTTGTTTTTTAACTGGGATTCTAAATTGCCTTGACGGTAGAATTTGAGAATTACATGTTCGCTAAACAATTGTCTATAAGCTGCCCAAATTAACTCTTCCACTTCGCCAGTAAAAGCATAATCTTCTATGCGGTAAATTCTGGGGGTGTCTTCATTAGGTACTTCGTAACCAGGTACTCTTTGATTTTGAGAACTGGGTTTGTATTCAAGTAGGGGTATGGCCATATTAGGGGGTTGTTTTTCAGATGTTGGTTAACTAATGACTAATTTTTGGAGATGGGTGGGATATAGCTGTAGGGTAGAGACACTGCTACTGGTTTAATAGTCACCTCCGAGGTGGAAACTTCCCTAGATGTATCCGGAATTTCCAGGGATCCAATTTGGGTAGTAACCGAAGCAATTGTTCTTTGGTAATTACGCTCGGGAGTAATGATTTTTCCCGCCATGGCAAAGAAGTTAGCTGGAATCGCTTTCCGAATATCCTCGGAGGTAGCAGTACCATAAGTGCGAGCACTGTAGAAGGAACGATAATCTAGGACACGCATACTTTGGGCATCTCGCCAATAGGAGCTATAGCGAGGATTCACTAGGTTGAAGGGACGTGACCCAAATCTTCTCCGTTGATAGGGTACTATGTCATCACCAAAGTTGTTTATGTACTCTTCAGACTCTAATAGGGCATCAATAAATCCATGTACACCTTTGGTACCAATTACTATGGACCAGGCTATCTCTTCTTCCCTATTGTAGGCTTTTCTACCTAAAAATCTCTGCAGAATAATATCTACTAACCGATAGTTAGAGTTAACTTCTGCTATTTGAGTACGAAAAACTTCGGATTTTCCTAAACCTCTAATGAAGTCTCTAACATTAATTGCCCGATTCCGTAGTTGAGATTCTAAAAACTTTTGCCGATAGCTGGTTAAAATCAGATGCTCGCTGAAAATTTGTCTGTATGATGCCCAAATAATCTCATCAATTTCTTGATCTGATGTGGCATAATTTAGCTTATAGACTATGGGCGTGTCTTCATTTGCAACTTCATACCCTTCTACACGCTGATTTTGTGACGAAGGTGAGTATTCTAACAATGGTATTGACATCTTTTTACCTTTTTAATCGTCCTTAATTATCTCTAGTTACCTTACTGGTCGCCAATTGAATCCGGATCCTGATGCTTTTTTCTTCCTCATTAGCTATCATTTCTCGGAATTTGTTCAAAACTGTCTCCCTCCTGGTTTTTCCTAGGTATTCCAGTCCTACAATGGCTGCATACCGAATTGACCAGTCTGTATCCTGGTAAATTAACAATAGTGCCTCCAAAGCTCGTTCTATACCTAAATCACGTTCATTATCCCCCAATTGGGACCAGTTTAAGTTTCCTAGCCCTTTAGCCGCAGCACGACGTACACTGGGTGCAAAATCTGTCACCCCAGCAGTGATCAATACGTCTAAAGCACGGGGATCTGCGATCGCTGCTAGAGTGCGAATCGAATAAGCCCGTGCGCCATAGTTATAATCATCTATTTGTGCGAGCAGGCTGGGAACTGCTACTGTTCCTAAGTCGGTAAGTGCGGCTAGGGCTAGTCCTGCTGCTGGTGGGTTATTATAGCCAAAGACGGCAATTAGGGTGGCAATAGCAGCGGGACTTTTGGCAGCAGCTAGGTTTTTGACTGCTGTTACCATTTCAAGTGGCGTTTGAGCCTGATTAACTGCGTCAATTAACTGATTTAATTGACCCATCCCACCCAATTCACCAATTAATTCCTGGGTCATTATAAAAGCGAGTCCATAAGATTCATGACTAGAATTGCTGACTCAGAAATACTTTGTGACACATCTTTTAAATGATGTTCCAACAATCCCTTCAATGCCATGAGTTTAAAGCTATTTTCCGCCTTGGCTTGGAAAATTGCCTCTGCAGCACCCATATAGCCAATTGCCCCCAAATCACCCAAAATCACCCTTTGCAATTTCAGGTCGCTGCTTCCTAGCATTTCCACCAGGTATTCCCCATATTGGGAATCTTGGGTGAGTTGATACATGGCCCTAGCAGCGGCACATTTTACCCGGGGAACGGAATGCTCTAAAAAGGGTTCAACTAGACTAATGGCCTCAGTCGCACCAAGAGAACCTAAAGCCTCTAATACTGCTTCATAAGGTTGAACTAGATGGGGACGACCTGGCACTTGCACAGCTTGGGCCAAACCCCCATCTAGCATTTTTATCAGTTCTGGTACTGCGGTTTTGGCGTTAAGCATGGCTAAGGACTCAGCTGCTGCTTCTCGCACATAAAAGTCTTCACAGTTTAAGGAACTAATCAATCCCTCTATGGCCTGGGAACTCCCTAATTTGCCTAGGGATCTGGCTGCATTGCGTCGGAGTGGATACCCCCCCAACTCCGTTCTATCAGCTTCATCTGTTAAGGCTTCGATTAGCGCCTCTACAGCTTCTGTCCGATTAATACGGAACTTACCCAACCACCAGGCGGCATAATAGCGGAGACTTAAATCCGATGATTGCAGATTAGCTATGGCTTGATCTGGTGTCAACTGTGCCCCACTTTCCGGAGATACTTCGGATATACTGGGTTCTATCATCACCAGGACTTTAGGATTCTGCTGCTGTCAGGGCTTCAATTTTGACGATTTTGCCACCCAGTCGGTTGATCCGCTGCATTTCCTCTGTCATCCGACTGTAGGGCACGGTAATAAACACACTACCACTGCGTCTGATACTGAATTTGTTCTTGTCCGTTTCTTGGTTTTGTTTCAACCCTACAACTTCGTAACGAAATACACGACTTGCAGATGAAGAAACGCTACTAGCACCTAGTGTTGTCTGACCAAACATTACCTCTCTATCTCCTCTTGATGGGTAATATCAACTACTTATCTTACGTGGCTGTAATACTGACAATTTTTCCACCTTGTTTGTGAATTTGCTGGATCTTGTCAGAAAGACGCTCGTAAGGTACTATAAAGGCTGTGCTGCTGCGGCGCACGCTGGGGTATCCTGGACTGCGAATGCCTGCTACTTCAATTCGGTAAACGCGATCAGATTGGCCCACAGCATTACCCAAATTCTGTTTGGGAGCATTGTCTGCTGATGGACGGAATGACCAGTTGTCATTACTCCCTGATGGACCAACTATGGAAGATGCTTTCTTACCAGCAAGTTCCCTGGCTAATCTGGATTTGCTCCCCTCTACCTGGGCTGTGTCGCTGTTGGCATATCCACGGTATAATCGAAACATCCGTGTAAATCCCACACTGGTTTGCCCTGGTTGAAAGTCAAACCCCCTATAGTAGGGAACTATATTTTCTCCAAAGTTGTTTTGATACTCCACTGAATCTATGTAAGAGTCGATTTCTGCATCGTATCCCTTGTTGTTATACAAGTCTAAGTGGTATACCACTTCTGACTCATCCAATGGAGCTCTACCCAACAGATGTTTATAGTTCAGCTCTATCAGTCTGGTCTGAAAACTGTTATAGAAGAACTTGACTTTGTAAAGTTCAGATTTAGCGATCGCTCTTACAAACTCACGAACGGTCAAATTGCCATCACGCAAAAGCGACTCCGCACTGACAAGTCTATCTGATGCCAGTATATAGTCATTGCCTAATACTTGCCGATAGGCCGTTCTAATAACCAATTCCACCTCTTCGCGACTGGCACTGGGGCGCAGCTCAACCCGACGCGCTTCACTAAATGGTTCTGTTCCCAGTCTAGACGCTGCTGTTGTAATTGCCATTGTTTTCCCCTTGGTTACACATCTACACATAAAGCTATGCCCGGAGCGAGATTCAACTGCTAGGTGATTCAGTCTACCCGCAGGAATCTCACTTCCCTACGCACAACTGAATAAACCCCAAAGGGATCTTCTCATCCAGCACTTGTACCCCTCTCCGGGCAAGGATCTATCTAGCTTAGAGCGTTGATAGCGTAGTCAATGTAGGTATTAGCTTCATTAGCAGCTTGACCACCCAATCCATGGTTAGCTTTGATATATTTTAAAGCTTCCACATACCAGCTGGGAGATAGGTTAAAAGCACCGTTAATTTCAGCCAAACCAGCAATCAGGAACTCATCCAAGGGACCTGTGCCACCAGCAACTAAGCTATAAGTAACAATGCGGAGGTAGTGACCAACGTCACGAGCGCACTTGGATTTACCACGAGCATCAGCAGCATACTGAGCGCCGGGGGTGGAAGTGGTGTAGGGGAACTTTTGGTATACGGCGTTAGTAGCACCATCAATTAATTTTTGAGCATTAGCTGTTAAACCACGGGCGGCTTCCATGCTGGCAGCAGCACGTACAAAACGACCGTTAACTGCTTGTAATTCAGTATTGCTCAAAAAGCGTCCTTGGGTATCAGCAGCTGCAATAGCTTCGGTAATGGGGGTTTTCATGGTTAATTTTCTCCTTGATTGGTTTCGTATCTTATTGGGAGTAATAAAGCAGAACTAGGATTTCTAGCTTCTGAACTACTTGTAGTTGACTAGTTGACTGAATAGGTAATGGACTATGCAACAGCTGCTGCTGCACGATCAAAGTAGCCAGCCAATTCAGAAACTATCTGACTGCAATCACCCTTGGTAATACCATTGGGATCGTTAACTATCTTGATTGCAGCTTCTTTCATTTTGCCAACACCAACAGCTACGGATGCACCAGGAGTACCCAAAGCTATATAGGTTTCGCGTAAGCCATTCAAGCAACGGTCATCGAGAACACTAGCGTCACCAGCTAATGCAGCGTAGGTAACATAGCGTAAGATGATTTCCATATCTCGCAGACAAGCAGCCATGCGACGGTTGGTGTAAGCATTACCACCAGGAGCAATTAGTTGGGGCTGTTCTTCAAACAGTGCACGAGCAGCATCGGTAACGATAGCAGAAGCATTGCTTGTAATACGGTTAACAGTGTCTAGACGTTTGCTGCCGGAAGCTACAACTGCTGTCAAAGCGTCTAACTGTTCAGTGCTCAAAAATTCGCCTCTGGCGTCAGCTTGGGAAACAACCTTGGAAAATACATCTAATGTCATGGACTCTAATCTCCTAATTACTTAGTTGAGAGATGGGCTGATCAGAACAACCGGGGATGAATGATCAAAAACTTTAAGCTCATTAGTGCTAACCTTACTCTCTATCTCCTGTGTCTTGGTGTTTCATCTAGCTCTAGACTGAAATTCTGAGAACCACAGGGAATTTTATGAGAAGCCAGCTAACTCAACCCGATTGGTTGTCTTATTTAACTTTGCTCTGGTTTTGAACCCCTTTCTGATTAGTTTATACAATGCCATAGATACTTTATTTGTTACAATTTATGAATAAAATGAGTCAGGAGAGAGAAAACCTCTGAAATCCTTTATCTACAAGTCTTAGATACCCTAAAAGTTTCTCGAGTTTGTTACACAACTTCATGAAGTTTCCAGAGTTTGACAAACTCTGTCCTCTTCATAATAATTTAAGAATTCTGCAAAAATCTACCAAGACTGAACTGGATTGATGTTCCTGGCTTGCCTGGATAGGGTGATCATTATTAACTAATGTGAACTAGACATTATAAATTTTACATTTCGAGATATTTCGCCATATTCCTTCATCTTTAGCCAATCTTTCAGCGTCGACGTAAAACCTCGATTAATTTTGTCAAGCTATCAGGAAGTGGAGCGGTCACTTCTACCCATTTTCCAGAAGTGGGATGTTGTAGTTTCAGTTGCCAAGCATGCAACGCTTGTCCTGGCAAGTTTACCCCCACGGAACGACCAGAACTATATACCGGATCCCCGACTATAGGATGACCCATTTTGGCACTATGCACTCTAATTTGATGGGTACGCCCAGTTTCTAGTTGAAAATGAATTAGTGTATAATTACCTAATCTTTCTTTAATGTACCAGTTAGTAATTGCATTTCTACCTCCCTGCTCTACTGGAACTATGGCCATTTTTTTCCGCTGCTGAGGGTGACGACCAATGGGTAGGTCCATTGTCCCACTTTCACTTTTAGGCGCACCATAAACTACTCCTAAATATTCCCTTCTTGCCGTCTTAGATTGTAATTGTAATTGTAATTGTTTGTAAGCAATGTCTGTTTTTGCAATGGCAATTGCCCCTGTGGTATCTTTGTCAAGCCTATGTACAATACCTGGACGCTGCACACCTCCAATTCCTGGTAAATTGGGACAGTGAGCCAACAGAGCATGAACCAACGTACCTTCTAAATGACCAGGTGCTGGATGAACCACTAAACCTGCGGGTTTATTGAGAATTAGTAATTGTTCATCTTCGTAGAGAATATCTAGGGGAATATCTTGTGCTACTAGTTGAGCAGCTTGTACTGGGGGAACTTCTACTTCCAGATACTCTCCCCCATCCAAGGTAATGTTCTTGGAGTAACAGACTTTTCCATTTACCTGAACATAACCTTGTTCAATTAGGTCTTGGATTCGAGAACGAGATAGGTCTGGTATTACAGATGACAAATAACGGTCTAATCGTTGGGTTTTTTGGGTAATAGAAAGATGAATTTTAACCACAATCCACAATAATTTAGTATATTTAGTGAAAATTGCCAATAACTCTACCAATAGCTGTTTGCAAGTTTTTAGTCCTTCTAGAACCCGGTCAATTTAAAACTCCCTGGAGAACGGATAAAACACCGTGCATTTTTACTACTGAGCCAATAACAGCTATAGCTGGAGCGCTAAATCCCGTTTTTGCCACTTGTTGAATAATAGTTCCCAACTCACCGATTAATTCCTCCTGTTCCGGACGAGTTCCCCAGCGAACTAAAGCAATAGGAGTTTGTGAACTCATTCCTACCCCCATCAACTGTTCCAGGATATAGGGAAGATTGTGTATACCCATATAAATTACAATAGTTTCCGAACTTTGGGCAATTGCTTGCCAATTGACCGCTGGTCTGTACTTACCCATGGCTTCATGTCCAGTAACAAATGTCACAGAAGAACTATAAAGACGATGGGTCAAGGGAATGCCAGCATAAGCTGGTGCTGCAATACCAGCGGTAATCCCTGGAACAACTTCTACGCTAATTCCCCCAGCTATCAACTCAGCCATTTCCTCGCCACCACGCCCAAAAATAAAAGGGTCGCCTCCCTTCAATCGCACGACAATTTCATGTTCTTGGGCTTTTTCTATCAGTAGTTGAGTAGTTTCCTCTTGTAAGAGTGAATGTCTTCCCATTCGCTTACCAGCATCTATTTTTTCCGCGTGGGGACTAATCATGTCCAAAACCTGTGGACTAACTAACGCATCATAGACAACCACGTTAG
Source organism: Raphidiopsis brookii D9 (assembly GCA_000175855.1). Taxonomy (GTDB): domain Bacteria; phylum Cyanobacteriota; class Cyanobacteriia; order Cyanobacteriales; family Nostocaceae; genus Raphidiopsis; species Raphidiopsis brookii. The sequence continues at coordinate 99,492 of ACYB01000020.1, read as the reverse complement.
CACGTTCTAATAAACCCTTACCCTTGAGAGTCATCAGTCCTGGATCACCAGGTCCAGCACCAACTAAATACACCTTACCCAAAAATTTATTCCTCTTGTGTTGCTAAGTCCCAGATTATATCAACTAATTGGGAAGTTACTCCCAAAGGTGAGGCCAACTCTAACTTGATTTCTGGAAATTTTAATGTTAACCTTTCCACCATAATGGCAATCTCATCCGTAATCCCTCCGGAAAAGAGAAAGTATGGTAAGATGCCAACATGTTGATAACCAGCACTCACCAGGTCTATGACTCTAGCTTCCAAGCTGGGGGGAACTGACCAGTAGGCACTAAATGCACCTAACTGGTTGGCAATCGTTTCTACGGGGTGATGAGAATTTGCACGCCTACTACCATGGGCTAAAAGAATGAATGCTTCTGCTGATATTTGAGCCATTCCCAGAGCCAATAATTTCCCCATCATGGCATGACTACCTAAATATGGTTTAATTTTAATGGGGCGGTCATTCCCCAGAGAATCTTGAGCCAGTTTCACCTCCATGGGAAGATCTGACATCAGGTGGACTCCCGGTAAGAGAAACAAAGGTATGACTTTAATAGACTTGCAATCACAAACCACAGCCCTTTGGGCAAAGTCCTTTATTTGTCCACTTAATGGCTGACTATTGAATTCTAAAGTGCCTACACCTACTAGGTGCTTTTCTGGATCTTCTCCAGCGGTTAGTTTCTCAAACAATAACCTTGCCAGTTCTTCTGTGGCTAAGTTTGGTCGAGAGTCCTTACTACCGTGGGATACTAAAAGGTAAGCAGATGACATTAGATCTTATAGATTTTATACTTTACAAGAGGTTTTTATGAATGAACCAACCCACGCTATAGAACATTTGGTTGATGAACTCACACTGGCGGCAGTTTTAGAGATCTTAGAACGAATTTGCCATAAAAAAGCGGAAAACCTCCGCACTCACTGGCAAGATGAAGATACTGCTAAACAATGGGAAAAAGCGGCTAAACAAATTGAGAGCATCACCGTAAATGTATAAATTATTTCTTCCTACTCCTGTTTTACTCTGTAAGTGTAAAAACTATTGAAGGCCCCTAGGGTCTCAAAAGTGTAACCTGGTAGGGAGTCATGAATTTTTAAGTTGGTGATATATATACTCATCAAAACATAGTTTTGTCTTTTTGTAGTAGAAACCACCACATCCCTAATCTGTGACTTAGCGGAATCAACCAGCTGGTTACAGTCAAACTTAACCAGGTTGCGCAAGAAAATCGGCACTTTCTGACAACCATCAGTCTTGAGGACAGTAGTTATTTTTTTCACTGCGTATTCCTGATAAGTTACTTCCCTAGGATTGCTATGGGCCATAGTTACTCCCAAACCGGCTATTGCCAGTACACTTAGAGATGTGATGATCACAGAGAGTTTCATATCAAGGAAAATAGGTACTTTCCGATTAATTTAACAAAAAAGATGAATTTTTACTAAGGAACTTGATCTTTTTCATCTGGTCGTGTTAATTTAGAAGAGTTAGTGGCGAGCGTAGCCAAGTGGTTAAGGCAGTGGATTGTGGTTCCACCACTCGTGGGTTCAAGTCCCATCGTTCGCCCTGTTTTCAAGGCTTCCGATTTCAGGCTAGACTAAAATTCGGAATTATCTTAGATAAATGATAAAAGTTTTGTTGATTACGGAAGGGTTTCGTGGTTTTGGGAGTCCTTTTGGTTTTGAGGTCAATGATGGGATTGTCGCTCTCAGCGAGACTCGGCTTTCACAGAGCGATCGCCCCGTTGAGCTTCCCGTGAACCTTTATGAATTAGGGACTCGACTTCCTGAATTGGCTTCTGCTTCTTTTTTGTTGCCGTTTTTCTGCCTTTTTTCCTTCTTCAGAACTAGCCTCAAGAAGTTCTTGGATTGTGCGTCGAGGCTGGTTAGAAGCAGGAGAAGGAGGGATTAATTGAGATAGCCTTCGTTTAAATTTAGCGGATAAATTAGATTCTTCTTTCAACAATCGCAATAAGAAATCTTGGCATTCAGAAGCCGATAATTTGGTAATAGCTTGTTGCCAAACTTGCTCAGAGATAGTTGTTGGCTGACCACTAGATGCACAAGCAACATTTAATAAGTTTTCGTCCAAATCAAAGATTTCTACAAAAGCTTTTTGAGATGGAGAAAGTTGATTTAGCCCCGGGGGTAGAGGAGGTTCTAGTTGGGTATTATCGATGTCTATATATTCCTCAGATAAGGCAATAGCTTTAAGCCAGGCTAAATATAATCCTCGATAGTCTTGCTGGAGAATTTCTTGGCGTAATCCTATCAATTCGGACAGAATCCCTTCTCCTTTTATCCAGTAATCAAAACCTTCTTCTTGACTAAACTCCCAATCTAAAATTGCCCAATCTCCCACAAAAGATAAGCTGATACAATTATCAATACAGCAAGGTTCAATTGCTTTTTGGGAAATGAGGGATTTGGGAAAACGAAACATTAATTGCTGCGTCCCCCAGTTGGCGATGTAGTACATAATATCGAAATACTGAGCCAGCACTTGTTTGGGATCGCCATGAAAATCGCCGTAACTGTAGGTAAAACTGGCGCTCGTCGCCGTTGGCTTGACGCGGCTCGATAGCTGGCTGATGGCCGCTCTTTCGTCTTGGGGTTAGGGGGCGATCGATAGCTTGGAATTCATAGTATTGGTATTCGCTCATGGTGTGTAACCTATCTCAAGGTTTATGATTGATATGCACAATCAAACAATTGTACCTAGGCTTTCCACCTCTTCTGGACTCAACAACCATCCCAAAGCTCCCGCATTTTGCTTAGCTTGGTTGGCATTCTTCGCCCCAGGAATAGGGATGACATTTCCCTGGGCAATCAACCAATTTAAAGATACCTGGGCCGGGGTTTTGTCATATTTTTCTCCAATTTGTTGGAGGGCAGAAATTAGGGGAGCTAGTTTTTTCAGCCCTTGGGGACTGAAGCGGGGATCAAGACGGCGTGCGCCTTGCAAACTGGGAGCAGTTTCGGGGGTATATTTGCCTGTGAGTAGTCCTTGCGCTAAGGGACTGTAGGCGAGAATGGTTACGCCCAATTGACGAGCTTGGTCGAGAATGCCGTTGCTCTCAATTTGTCTCGTCAATAAGGAATAGGGGACTTGATTGGTCGCTAGGGGAATACCTTTTGCCGCCAGATACTCATGGGCGAGGGTCATTTGTTTCGCCCCATAGTTACTAACTCCTACGGCTTGGATGCGTCCTTTTTTAACCTCCGCCGCTAACACTTCCATAAAGTCTTGGGTTTTCAGCAAAAATTCCAAGGGCCAATGGATTTGATACAGGCAAATTCGCGACATTCGTAGGCGGTCTAAACTGGCTGTTAAGGCATCGACGATCGCGACTCGATTCCAGCGCCAGGGCAAGGGAAAATACTTGGTCGCAATTTGAACCGGCTGCTGGGTTTGCTGACAAAACTGGCCGAGTAGCCGTTCTGATTCTCCAAAACCATAGATCTCCGCCGTATCAAAAAAGGTAATCCCTGCTGCCAAGGATGCCTGAAATGCTGCTGCTACCTCCGACTCTCCAAAGGATTTGCCATAAGCCCAAAAAAGCGTATCTCCCCAAGCCCAAGTCCCCATCCCTAAAGCACTAACGCTAGGTCCGCGGTCGCCAAGTGTAACGGTCTGCATGATTTCTTTCGCTAACGGTATCTTTACATTATGCAACATTTCTCAATGGAGATCCTCGCCTTCGCGCGGCATCAAGTTGGCCTCGTAGCGTTGAATTCTGGACAAGGACCCAGAAATCTTCTGGTGGAATTGTGGTTCCACCACTCGTCGGTTCAAGTCCCATCGTTCGCCCTTAAATAAATACGGATGGCAGACTGGTAAATCCCCGTCTGCCTGGTTTTTTGCTTTGGTGCTTAGAAATTCTCCGCCGGTATATCAGCCATCCCAGCTTCGCTATCTCGTTTAGAACCTAGTAATTCTAGTTGTTCTACTTGAATGACGGGCTTGGAACGGTTTGTACCGGTCTGGCGATCGCTCCAGGTATCAAACTTAAGAAAACCCTTAATGCCAATTAATGCACCTTTGCGGACATAATTATTAGCCACCTCTGCTGTTTTGCCCCAGATTTCCAGATTAAACCAATCTGGTTGGTCACTATTACGAGTTCTGCGATTAACTGCTAAAGTCAACTCGCACTTAACAGTTCCCGACTGTTACAGTCGATAAACAGGTCACCCTGGTTACCTCTGCTTCAAAACCGTGCATGCGACTTTCACCGCACACGGCTCCTCAATAACTCAATGGGACCTATTTTGAGTTATTGTGGCTCTGTCTGCATATCCTTTGGCTTTCCCAAAGGCTTTGGCTTCTGAGCCAATCCCTCCCCCCAAAATCATCCGGGTGACTCCCTACTCACCAATGGAACATTGAGAGAGAAATTGGGGGGTTATCCCGTTCCTAGCTCCTGCTTGACGATGGGGTTAGAGTCCTACTATCCGCCGGGTTTATGCGGGAATGCCCTAGGTCAAATTTTGGATTGCCTAGCCCAAATCCTTGCCTTTTGGCACAGCCAATAACCTGTGTAGGCTGATATCAATGACGACGGCTCCAACATAGATTCAGATTACCTTACTCATACCCATCTCTGCTGGGAGGGATTCCTTGCCAGGTTCAAAGTTACCTCCTTTACTCCCCGCTTCACCCTTGGTGATTGTCAGTCCCAAAAGTGGGGGCGTTGCATCTTCTGGCATCTAGAAGGAGGGAATTGAAGTTCTAAGAAGCCTGTTACAGATTTTAATCTATGAGCATTTATTGACATTTGTTATAGTTTTCTCATATTTCTTAGAAATCTCACCCTCTCAGGAGCTAAGTTTCAAGGTGAAGTAGGCACACAGCCACATCCTTGTAATGGTTTCCAGGCTAGGGCTTGGTTTTCCACTTAACGGGTCGCACCAAAATATTTGATAGTGGGATCGCCACCGACACGTCCCACCAAAGTGACAACATTAATGCTCATTTGTGTTACCGTTACCTTGTTTCCAAAAAGAAATGAGGTTACATTATAACAGACAAATGGGGTATTGACAATTTAACCATTATCAAGGCGGGAAATTTTCTTGTGAAAACCCATGAAATATGGTAGTTAATTCTTGAGAGAATATTCTCCCCGATTTTGCGGTTGTACTCAGTAGATCAAGAATAGAGTAAAGGAGATGCCTATGACTAACTAATTGCTGAAAATATCCAGAAAATTACTGGAAAAATAGTCTGATCAACTGGAGTTAGACTAGGATGTGTCTGAGATCCAGAATAATAACACCTAACTGTTAACATTGAAATTAATGAAATTTGGGGGCATTAAGCGTGGTTCCTTTCTTTAGAAACTTCCGCTCGTCATGGGATATGGGTATCGATCTCGGTACAGCTAACACCCTAGTGTATGTGTCTGGTAAAGGCATAGTACTACAGGAACCATCGGTAGTGGCGATCGATCAGAATGAAAAAATAGCCTTAGCAGTGGGAGAGGATGCCAAAAGGATGCTGGGTAGAACTCCAGGCAATATTATAGCAGTTCGACCCCTTCGTGATGGTGTTATAGCCGACTTTGACACAGCCGAGCTAATGTTAAAAAGCTTCATTCAAAGGGTAAATGAAGGCAAACCTCTGCTCCTCCCCAGGATTGTCATTGGCATTCCTAGTGGAGTTACGGGAGTGGAAAGAAGAGCTGTTATGGATGCAGCTACTCAAGCGGGAGCTAGGGAAGTATATCTAATTGACGAACCAGTAGCAGCAGCTATTGGTGCTGGTTTACCAGTAGCAGAGCCCACTGGTAATATGATTATCGATATTGGTGGGGGAACTACAGAAGTAGCTGTACTTAGCTTGCAGGGAACAGTAGTCAGCGAGTCAGTTCGGATTGCTGGTGATGAGCTGACCGAGTCCATAATTCAGTACATGAAGAAAGTTCATAATTTGGTAATTGGGGAGAGAACAGCAGAGGAAATTAAAATCCGCATTGGTTCCGCCTACCCCAGCACCGAGGAGGAGCAGGGGAGTATGGAAGTTCGAGGTCTCCACCTGCTTTCTGGATTGCCAAGAACAGTCACAGTGCAAGGACAAGAAGTACGTGAAAGCATGCTAGAACCATTAGCAATTATAATAGAAGCAGTTAAACGTACTTTAGAAAGAACACCACCGGAACTGGCAGCCGATATTATTGATAGAGGTATCATGTTGGCAGGAGGTGGTGCACTACTCAAAGGACTAGACACACTAATTAGTCATGAAACTGGTATCGTAACCCACATAGCTGCGGATCCCTTGAGCTGTGTAGTTTTGGGAACTGGACGTGTACTAGAAAACTTCAAGCAGCTTGAACGTGTGTTTAGTGGAAGATCTCGTAACACGTAACACATAAAATTCTTAGTGCTACTTTAGTGGATACTCGAATCCATCTAAACTATTAGGATTGGATAGTATCCACTAAGTAATAATAAGAGTTAAAAATCATCATTAAAATGTTTGATGGGTGCCACTATTACTGTTTTTTACTAAAACACTGACTGACTAATCCATTAGCTGTTAAATCAAGGTACAAATGTTTACTACAAGGCGTTGGTGGGAAAATAAGACATTAAAACTAGCACTCTTAGGTTTAATATTGGGTGGCGCTTGGACAATAAAGGAGAAGAATGGTGAGTTATTAATGGAACTATACCAATCTTTCATGTCTCCTTTAACTACTTTGCAATCTAGTAATACTACTGACAATAGAATTCGTGATGCCAAGGTGATGGAGTTACAAACTCGCGTAGTCGAATTACAAACCCAAAATCAAAGACTACAAAAGTTAATGGGTTATGTAGAGAAGGGGGGCGCTTCTAATCGTCCAGTAGTAGCAAGAGTGGTAGGACGTAGTGCAGACCATTGGTGGCAACAAGTGACTGTAAATAGAGGAGCCAAAGTAGGGATTAAACCGGGTTTTGTAGTGAAAGCAGAAGGTGGGCTAGTGGGTTTGGTGCAGACAGTCACCCCCCATACTAGTCGTATTTTACTAATTAGCGATGCCACAAGTCAAGTAGGAGTAACTATTAGTCGAACTGCAGCCAAAGGTATTATGCGGGGTGATTATTCTGGGGAGGGAGTGTTAGAGTTTTATGAGAAAGTCCCTAATATTAAGGTAGGGGATTTAGTAGTCACTTCCACCTACAGTCAAAAATTTCCACCTGGTGAACCAGTAGGTAAAATAAAGTCTTTAGATTTAAAGAAATTACCGGCCCCATTAGCTAAAGTGGAATTGTTTCCACCAATTCGTTATTTGGACTGGGTGATGATATATCCCCATGTAACCACAAAGCTGGAGGCGATACCAAACAAGACTAAGGATAACCAGAGCAATAAATAACTAAAGAAAATCTGATCCTTCAGAAACTGAGTATTTCTACCCAATCTGGTAAAGCAATGAAAATTTCTGGATTTTTTAGAGGTAAAAATAACGATCCAAGCAAAAAACACCAAGAATCAAAGCCCTTAATTCCCCCACTGAAGGACTGGTACCCTTGGTTACGCAAAGGTTTGAATTGGGTAGTTATATTTGCATCCGCGCTTGCATGCTTGTTAATGTCACCAACCAGATTTTTGGGTACAGAGCTATTGGGAATAGCACCTAACTGGCCATTGATTTGGCTAGTGGCTTGGAGTGTCAAACGTCCCACGATTGCTGGTGCATTCGCGGGTATAATTGTGGGATTGTTGCAAGATGCTTTAACAGCACCTCATCCTTCCCACGCCTTGAGCCTAGCAATTGTAGGAATACTAACTAGTCGACTGCAAAAACAGCGTTTTATTAAGGAGGATTTTATTTCCATTGCCTTGATAGTATTTATCATGGTTCTTATATCAAACACTGTTTTTGTTGTTCAGTTATTCTTTACGAATAATAGTTGTAGACCTAATTGTTTCGAGATGATCGAGGATATTCGGATATACTACCAGAGATCTACTCTTTCTTCTGCTATTCTTAGCAGTCTTTGGGCTCCTGTAGTGTATTACCCTCTCAATCATTGGTGGCAAAAAATTATTAAGTTAACTCGTAGTTAATAACTTGTAATTTATCATGTAGTTATCAGGTGGAAAATAGCTAATGTTAACCCCACTCACAGTACCATCAAATATATTAGATATAGAGTTTGACGCGCTAATGATGCAAAGGTGTTTACAATTAGCGCGGTTGGCTTTGGGACGCACTTCCCCCAATCCCCTAGTGGGAGCAGTGGTGGTCAAAGACGGGGAAATTGTCGGCGAAGGTTTTCACCCTCGTGCTGGCGAGCCCCATGGGGAAGTTTTTGCCTTGAGAGCTGCTGGGGAAAGGGCTCGTGGAGCCACTATTTATGTAAGTCTCGAACCTTGTAACCATTATGGAAGGACTCCTCCCTGTTCTCTATCTTTAATTAACGCGGGTGTGGCTAAAGTCGTTGTGGGGATGGTTGATCCTAACCCATTGGTAGCTGGCGCTGGTATTGCTAGACTACGTGCAGCAGGTATAGAGGTAATTGTAGGAGTGGAAGAAGAAGCTTGTCAGAAACTAAATGAAGGTTTTGTCTATCGTATTCTACACCAGAAACCTTTAGGCATTTTGAAGTATGCCATGACCTTAGATGGCAAAATTGCCAGTAATTCTGGACACAGCACTTGGATTACAAACAATCAAGCCCGCAGCGAAGTTCATCAACTCAGAGCGGCTTGTGATGCTGTAATTGTTGGTGGTAATACAGTTAGACGGGATAATCCTCAGTTAACAACTCACCAACAAGCAGGATATAATCCCTTGAGAGTAGTGATGAGTGCTAGTTTGAATTTGCCAGAAAATGCCCATCTTTGGGACACCGGGGTAGCTCCTACCTTGGTATTGACTCAGGAAGGTAGTTCACCTAATTTTCAGCAAATGTTACTCCAAAAGGGTGTAGAAGTCCTGGAACTACCTCTATTAACACCGGGACTGGTAATGGCTCATCTGTATGAGCGTGGCTTTTGTACCGTGCTGTGGGAATGCGGGGGAACTTTAGCTGCAAGAGCAATTGCCGAAAATGCAGTGCAAAAAGTCCTGGCTTTTATTGCTCCCAAAATTATTGGTGGTATATACGCACCTACGCCCGTTGGTGACTTGGGCTTGAACTCTATGACTGAATCTTTGGTTTTAGAACGGGTTAATTGGCGTACAGTTGGTTGTGACTGTTTAGTTGAGGGTTATTTGCCGCAAAAGACTCTAACTTAAGTACCGGATAATACTACATTATCAGGAGAGGAAGACCGATCCCAAAATAGCTGAATCCCCTATTAGAATTAAACAGAGTTGTTTATGAGTTATGAAAAAATATGCAGCCAAATAATCCTAACCAATTTACAGAAAAAGCCTGGGAAGCTATTGCTCATACTCCTGATATAGCCAAACAGTACGAACAACAGCAGCTAGAAAGTGAGCATTTAATGAAAGCCTTGTTAGAACAAGATGGATTGGGGAATGCAATTTTCACCAAAGCTGGAACCAATATTAAAAAAATTACAGATTATACTGAGCAATTTATTATTCGTCAGCCTAAAGTATCAGGAACTAGCACATCCGTATATTTAGGACGCAGTTTAGATACATTATTGGATCGTGCAGAAAAATATCGTCAGGAATTCAAAGATGAATATGTTTCTGTAGAGCATATATTATTGGGATATTGTAAAGATGATCGGTTTGGCAAAAATCTACTGCGAGAAACGGGTCTGGATGAGGCAAAACTAAAAAATATTATTAAACAAATTCGAGGGAGTCAAAAAGTGACAGATCAAAGTCCAGAGGGAAAATATCAATCACTGGAAAAATATGGCCGTGACCTCACAGAAGCAGCTAAAAAAGGTCAGCTGGATCCGGTAATTGGTCGGGATGATGAAATTAGGAGAACCATTCAAATTCTCTCCCGCAGAACTAAAAATAATCCCGTATTAATTGGTGAACCAGGAGTGGGTAAGACTGCTATTGCTGAAGGCTTAGCTCAACGAATAGTCGCCGGAGATGTACCCCAATCTTTGAAAGATAGAAAACTCATCGCTTTAGACATGGGAGCTTTAATTGCTGGCGCCAAGTTTAGGGGCGAATTTGAAGAAAGACTCAAGGCCGTATTAAAGGAAGTTACCGAATCTGGTGGCAATATTGTATTATTTATAGATGAGATTCACACGGTGGTTGGTGCAGGTGCTACCCAAGGAGCAATGGATGCGGGCAATCTGTTAAAACCAATGTTGGCACGGGGAGAATTGCGCTGTATTGGAGCCACAACTTTAGATGAATATCGGAAATATATTGAAAAAGATGCTGCTTTGGAAAGACGCTTTCAACAGGTTTATGTTGATCAACCAGATGTCCCAGATACAATCTCTATTCTCAGAGGGTTAAAAGAAAGGTATGAGGTCCATCACGGCGTGAGAATTTCTGATAGTTCTTTGGTTGCTGCTGCTACTTTATCTAGTCGTTATATTAGCGATCGCTTTTTACCAGATAAGGCTATTGATTTAGTGGATGAAGCTGCTGCTAGATTAAAAATGGAAATTACCTCTAAACCGGAAGAATTAGACGAAATTGATCGCAAAATTCTCCAATTAGAAATGGAGAAGTTGTCTTTACAAAAGGAAAGTGATCTTGCTTCTCGTGAGCGCTTAGAAAGACTAGAAAAAGAACTAGCTGATCTCAAAGAAGAACAGGCGGTTTTGAGGGTTCAATGGCAATCGGAAAAAGATATTATCACCAAAATTCAATCGATTAAGGAGGATATTGATAAGATTAATTTAGAAATTCAACAAGCACAAAGAATCACCAATTATGAGCGTGCTTCTGAGTTGATATATGGTAAACTTCCCGAACTTCAGGAACAATTGGAAAACATCGAAACCGAACTGGCCAATACCCAAAGAACTGGTAAATCTTTATTGCGAGAAGAAGTGACTCCAGGGGATATTGCAGAAGTGATTTCTAAGTGGACTGGTATTCCCATTAGCAAATTAGTCGAATCGGAAAAAGAAAAATTATTGCATTTAGAAGAGGAACTGCATCAGCGCGTAGTTGGACAAGCTGAAGCAGTAACTGCAGTAGCAGATGCGATTCAACGTTCCCGTGCAGGACTTGCAGATCCCAATCGTCCCATTGCCAGTTTTATTTTCCTAGGACCCACGGGTGTGGGTAAAACAGAATTAGCCAAAGCCCTAGCTGCTTATATGTTTGACACAGAAGAATCTCTGGTGAGAATTGACATGTCAGAATATATGGAGAAGCATACAGTTTCTAGATTAATTGGTGCCCCTCCCGGTTATGTTGGTTATGAAGAAGGTGGGCAATTAACAGAAACTATTCGTCGTCGTCCCTACGCGGTAATTTTATTTGACGAAATTGAAAAAGCTCACCCAGATGTATTTAATATTTTTCTGCAAATCCTAGACGATGGTCGGGTGACTGACTCCCAAGGTCGAACCGTGGATTTTAAAAATACGATTATTATCATGACCAGTAACATCGGTTCCCAGTATATTCTTGATGTTGCTGGAGATGATTCCCGCTACGATGAAATGCGCCATCGAGTCATGGAAACTATGAGAAATAGTTTCCGTCCTGAGTTTCTCAATCGTATTGATGAAATTATTATTTTCCACAGTTTGCAAAAGTCCGAGTTGCGGAAAATTGTACAACTACAGGTAGAAAGACTCACACAAAGATTAACTGACAGGAAAATGTCTCTAGAACTTTCTGGATCCGCTCTCGACTTTTTAGCAGAAGTTGGGTACGACCCCGTATTTGGTGCTAGACCACTCAAACGTGCCCTGCAAAGAGAGTTAGAAACTCAAATTGCCAAGGCCATCTTGCGGGGTGAATTTGATGAGGGGGATAGGATTTTTGTTGATGTCCAAAATGAACGTTTAGCTTTCCGTGGTTCACCCCTGGTAGTTCCTGGTTAATTGTCACGCTCGACTACACAAAAATTGTCTCATCTTGCGTAGGTTATCCGGTAATCCCCGGGACATTCCTTGTTCGATTAACATGGATGGAATAGGAATATTTGGTGTTGCTTCTACCGTATATATTAGTAATGTACCATCCCCCATATCCTGAAATTGTAGGTTGGCATAAAAATCTTCAAATGTTCCTCTCTCCATCCTAAACTGTATTTGTTTTCCCAAAACTTCTATCACAGTTAGATAAATCTCCACTTGAGCTGTAAAAAATAAAAAGGCCTTCTGGGCACGCTGGTATAAAAATTTGACATTTCCCTGACTACTATTTCCTGGGGAGATAAGTTCGCTTTTAGTCAAATCAGGAAAATAATTTACCCAGCGTGGGTATTCTGTTATTTGCTCCCACACATAAGAACGCACTAAAGGTAAATATATAGAAGCAGTGACAGCACCACCCCAAGCATTATGGGGACGAGTTTGTACTAGTATCTCCCCTTCAATGAGTGATTTATGTTTGTCTTGACTCAAAAGCATATATTTCCGCCTAGCTACAATGGTTTTTAAATACTTCTCCAATTAATTACAGTCTGCTGAGTGGATTTTCTGGATATGATTTGAGTAGAATCAGTTTTAGGATATAGTTAAGTGAAACAATCTTTTTTCAATCGTCAGTTAACTCAGTTTGTGGGTATCCTTTTAGGTATGGGAGTAGCTCTATTCATACTTAGGGGTTTACGAATTATTACTTTTCTACCCAGTGGTATCATTGGACTATTATTTTTGGGAGCGATCGCAATTGGTGTTTTAAGTTACTTACAAACAAAATGGTGGCGCTTTTAACTTCGTGTATTATACAACAAGCTAACCTGCGGCATCCACTGAGGGTGCATCGCAGGTGGCTAGGCTATAATAATAAGCTTATTTAAAACGGCGTTTCCGTCTGGCGGACACAGCTTTCCGTTTGCGCTTTTCCAGGGGGGTCTCAAAGTGACGATGATACTTAACGTCAGCCAAAATACCAGCCTTAGAAACCTGGCGTTTGAACCGACGTAGGGCTGAATCTATTCCTTCGTTTTCTCCTAGAACCACTTGGGTCATTCTTGGTCTGTCCTCAATTTATCAATAATATCCATTGTCATATTACCGGTTTCAAACACCCTCTTGGTCAATAGAAAGTGCTAACTGGTACAAATAACGGCGAGAAATAGATGTTTCTTGAGCCAACTGTCTGCTGGCCTGGGAGCGAGACACTCCCTGTTTGATTATTTCTAAAAGTTCAGCCCTCAGTTGAGCTTCTGTAATTTCAGGTTGACTTGGTGATGCTCCCCCCAACACTAAAGTATATTCCCCCTGGGGATCCTTTCCCTGGTAATAGGCGATCGCGTCTTTGATGTCTCCCCGCCAAATTTCCTCATATAATTTAGTTAATTCCCTACCCATTACTATGGTTCTGCTTCCACCTAGAATCTCTCCTAAATCCTCCAGGGTCTCCCTTAACCGATGGGGTGATTCATAAAACACCAAAGTTCTAGTTTCCATTAACAAGGTTTCCAAATATTCTCGCCTATGCTGACGCTTAGCTGGTAAAAATCCATCAAAAACAAACTTGCTTGTTGCCAACCCAGAAACACTTAAAGCCGTAATGACCGCCGTAGCACCGGGAATAGGAACAACATCAATTCCTGCAGCTACACAAGCTGTAATTAACTCGTGACCTGGGTCAGAAACTCCTGGCATTCCCGCATCACTGACCAAAGCGATCGCCTTACCATAATGTAAATAGGTCAAAATTTCGGGAATGCGGCCAGTGCGATTATGTTCGTGATAACTGATTTGGGGGGTGTGAACTTGAAAATGCTGCAATAATTTCCCTGTATGTCTAGTATCTTCTGCTGCAATCATGTCCACAGCTTGTAAAATTCGTACCGCCCGAAAGGTCATATCCTCCAAATTTCCAATGGGGGTGCCAACGATATATAATGTTCCTGGTTTCGGTTCAGCTTGCATAAATTTCATTTCCAAACAACTACTCGGGGGAGAACACCTACCCATGATTTCCGATGAAAAAATCTGCTTTATTTATTGGTTTAATCACCCTGGATCTAATTTATCTAGCCGAATCACCACCCAAGAATAATCAAAAATTAGTTGCCATGGACTATACTGTAGCAGCTGGTGGGCCTGCAACCAACGCTTCCGTTACATTTAGTTACCTAGATAATAACTCTACAATTTTAGGTGTTTTAGGTTCCCATCATCTCACACAATTAATTAGTACAGACTTAGCCAACTATCAAATTAGAATAATCGATTTAGATCCTCACAAAAAAACACCACCCCCTGTGTCCTCAATTATTGTTACCCAACAAACAGGGGAAAGGGCAGTAATTTCCCTGAATGCGGTGAAAAGTCCTGGGGAGATCAGCTCAATTCCCAGCAACATATTAGAAGGCATAGATCTAATCTTAATTGATGGACATCAAATGGTTGCCAGTAAAACCCTCGTCATGAAGGCCAAAAATCAGAACATTCCCATTGTCATGGATGGAGGTAGCTGGAAAGAAGGACTGGAAGAAATTTTGCCCTACATCGACTATGCCATTTGTTCAGCCAACTTTCAACCTCCTCCATGTCAAACCCGTCAAGATATTTTCACCTATCTCATAGGATTTAACATTCCCCATATAGCAATTACCCAAGGAGAAAAACCCATTGAGTATTATAGCATTGGTCAAACAGGTTTTATCCATGTACCTCAAATCAAAACCGTTGATACCTTGGGCGCTGGAGATATTTTCCATGGTGCTTTTTGCCATTACATTCTACAATCTAGTTTTACCACGGCCTTGGTATTAGCCAGTCAAATTGCAGCTAAATCCTGTGAACTATTTGGTACACGACGGTGGATGGAGGAGCAAAAATCGTGATCGATTTACAACACATATTAAAAATCACTCTTGGAGTCAGCTGGGGAGCAGCCAACCTACTCAGGTCCTATTATCGAGGAACCGTGGGGGATGGAAACCTAGATATTAAATATGAACAGGATGCTCCTGTAACCATAGCAGATCTGGCAGTTAGTGAGTACATACTCTCACGGTTACAAGCAGCTTTTGGTCAAGAAAGATTTGGTTATATCTGTGAAGAAACTTATAAAAGTCAACCAGGTCAACACCCTGCAGAACTGGTTTGGATTATAGACCCCCTAGATGGGACAAAGGATTTTATTGGTAAAACCGGAGAATATGCCCTACATATTGCTTTAGTACAAAACAACAGACCAATTTTAGCAGTTGTGGCCATACCGGAAGCAGAAAAAATCTATTATGCTACCAAAGGTGGTGGTACTTTTATGGAAACAGCCAATGGTTGCCAGCAACTCAAAGTAAATAACAACAAACCAATAGAAGATTTAATTCTGGTAGTCACCCGTTCCCACAGAAATGAGAAGTTAGAATATTTACTGGCAAATCTTCCCTGTAAACAACAAAAAACTATTGGTAGTGTGGGTTGTAAAGTGACCGCTATTGTCGAAGCACAGGCAGATGTTTATATTTCCCTCTCCGGTCAGTCCGCTCCCAAAGACTGGGATATAGCTGCCCCCGAACTAATTTTGACGGAAGCAGGGGGTAAATTTACACATTTGGATGGCAGTTCCCTAAAATATAATACCGGTGATGTAAACCAATGGGGTTGTTTACTAGCTAGTAACTTTCCGGAACATGAAATACTATCCCAGAAAGTCAAAGAAATATTAACTGAATTTTTGACATAGCACTAAAGCAGAACTTTTTGAGAAAATGTTACTCATTTTTGGGTTCGTTGCCAAAAACTATGCTATACTTACGGATGAAAGAATTATTTTCGGTTGAGTAATTCGTTTTAAAATTACTTTAATGCGTCTCTCCGAATCTAACTCTCTACACTGTCGGTTTGGGAGACCATTACTTTATGTCGATTTATGTTGGAAACCTGTCCTATGATGTGACATTAGAAGATCTGAAAAGTGCTTTCTCTAAATATGGCAACGTGAGTAAAGTGCAGCTACCCACTGATAGGGAAACAGGTCGTCCACGGGGATTTGGTTTTGTAGAAATGTCTAATGAAGCTGAGGAGAATGCAGCAATTGATGCTTTAAATGGTAAAGAATTCAAAGGTAGACAATTAAAAGTGAACAAGGCCAGACCCCGTGAAGAAAGAGAGTCTTCCCGTGGTGGTTGGGGAGGAGGACGTTCTGGAAGTGCTGGTCACGACCATCGTTATTAATCCTGTGAGGAAAGATTTTTAAATATGGGGGTAGTAGCTGAATAAAAATATCTAGGCCTATGCAATTCTTCCAGAATGCCTATATAATTAAGTGCATTCTATATCAGAAACAAAGATATAAAGGCTCCATAACCGCCTATCTCTCCGTGAAGGATGGAAACCACGTATCGGGCCTGTAGAATCAACTGAATAACCTAATAAAGAAATCTAGTATTAAGCGTTACAGTTTCCATGCTATCTCTGACTGGGAGTTCTTGGTCAAGCAATGGTTAGAGCAATCTGCCCAGCGCAAACGTAAGTATTAAGAACGATTTTTTGGAAGATAAACCGCTAACTTCCCTCTGCATAGATTTGAGCATTATTGCCTAGATATAAGTAGATTTTTACAAGCGGTTATGAACGGAACTCAGTACCTGTTAGAACTTGCTTTTTGCATTTTTACTGTCTAGTTTGTAAATATTAACGAAAAAGGAGCAACAATAATGACACAAGTGGTTTTAGGGGAAAATGAAGGAATTGAGTCAGCCTTACGTAGGTTTAAACGAGAAGTTTCCAAAGCGGGAATTTTCCAGGACATGCGCAAAAACCGTCATTTTGAAACCCCATTAGAAAAAGAAAAGCGAAAAGCAATTGCTAGACACAAGCAACGTCGTCAGCAAAGAACTCGCTTAAAGTAGCAGCAGTTTGAAGCACTCCCCGACCGGAAGGTACGGGGACTACCCATGTATCACAATTAAACGAATCCTAAAACATCAGACTGCGCATTTTCCCTATCATTCGCTCTGCGACTTGATGGAAAGGAGTTTCCCCATAGAGCAAACGAGCAGCAATATGGGTGGCGGTGGGACGATTAACTACTTGCTGATAGCAAAAGTGAGGCCATTGATAGTAAAATCGCGCCATTTGTAGTGCAGCATCAAAGTTGGCAGCAAACTCATGGTGAATTCGTTGGGTGTAACTGCCAGTGGTGTTTGTAGCAACGCACTCAGCTGCAAGCATTCCACTTTTAACCGCATGTAAAATCCCATCCCCAAAAAAGGGATTAATTAGTCCCGCAGCATCCCCGGCTAAAAGAATTTTACCATCGGGAGTGTGGCATTTTTCCCTACCATGCCATATAGGTAAAGGATGACCATGAAAACGGATTAATTCTGGGTTGTAAGAGATATCCATAAAGTCTAGATACTGAAAGATAGCCTGCTGGAGCTGCGCGCGAATGCTGTGGTCACTACGACAATCACGGCGATCAGGTCGAAATAGTCCCGCCCCCACATTCAAATGGTCTTCTTTCGGGAAGATCCACCCATAGCCATTAGGAACAGCACCGTACTCTAAATGGATCACATCTGGACGCAGATCCTTGGGGTGGTTCTGAGTCCAATTATAAGGGTATTCCACCTCCATGGCCAGGGCCATGGTCCTCTCTCGTCTCAAATTAGCCGTTTTGGCCGTGATCCCATTAGCTCCATCTGCTCCAATCACGTAAGGAGCATAAGCTACAAATTCCCCCCATCCTATTCCACTATCATTCTTAAAAGATCGGGCACGAACGATGACACCATGGGAGTCAATTTCTAAAGACTTAACTGCTAGTCCATCTCGTAAATCTGCTCCCGCTTGTGATGCTTGTCGCGCTAAAGCATTATCAAATACTGAACGCTGCACCATCCACAACTTGAGTTCTGGTTCGCTCCCTGGTGGGTTAATTGCACCTAAAATTGGATGGTCAAATTTCCATGTGTGCCGCATATAGTTGACTTGACAAGCCACTACTGCTTCCGGTACTAAATCAGGTAATAAACTCCCCACTACAGCAGGCATTCCTCCACCACATGTCTTGTGACGTGGTAGAGGATACTTTTCAATTAGCGCTACTTTAAGTCCTGTTTTAGCTGCTACCCATGCTGCCGTTGTCCCGGCTGGACCTGCTCCACAGACAATCACATCGTAGTTCAACACAGCAAATTCACCCCGCTTGTTGTAAAATCCCCATTCCCCAAGTGGTTTATTCGATTACACGGTCAATTAAACCATATTCTTTGGCTTCTTGAGCGGACATAAAGAAATCCCTGTCCATATCCTTTTCAATTTTAGATAGGACTTGACCAGTATTATCAGCATAAATTTGGTTGAGCTGATGACGGATACGTAGAATTTCCCTAGCTTCGATTTCAATATCAGAAGCTTGACCACGAGTACCACCGGAAGGTTGGTGAATCATAA
Source organism: Raphidiopsis brookii D9 (assembly GCA_000175855.1). Lineage (GTDB taxonomy): Bacteria > Cyanobacteriota > Cyanobacteriia > Cyanobacteriales > Nostocaceae > Raphidiopsis > Raphidiopsis brookii. Next base: position 81,009 of record ACYB01000020.1, on the reverse strand, counting down.
TTCGGGAATGAGGTAGAGCTAAACGTTTACCCTTGGCTCCAGCAGCAAGGAGAAAGGATCCCATGGAAGCAGCTAAACCAACACAAATTGTAATGACTTCCGATTTAATGTACTGTATGGTATCATAAATTGCCATTCCTGCAGTTACAGATCCACCAGGAGAATTGATATACAGGTAAATTGGCTTGGTCTGATCATCGGAATCTAAGTAAAGCAGATAGGCAACAATGGCATTAGCTATACCATCATCCACCTCTTCTGTGAGGAAAATAATTCGCTCCCGAAATAGACGATCCTCCAGATCAATCCATTGCTCGTAATTACTACCAGGAAGACGATAGGGAACTTTGGGAATACCAATGGGCATGACAGTTTAATAGGATAATTAGGGTTTAGACGTACTTTATCTATGAGTTATAGCTGCTTAGTATTTTCTAAGACGTGATCAATTAACCCATATTCCCTAGCTTCTGGGGGAGTCATGTAAAAAATACGCTCACTATCATGAGCAATTTTTTCGCGAGACTGTCCAGTATTGTGGGAAAAAATGTCCAGAATCAGGGATTTTTTGCGTAGAACCTCCTGTGCATTCAGTTGAATATCCGTAGCTTGACCCTGGGTGGCGCTGCGGAACTGTGCCAAAGCAATACTGCAATGCGGTAAACTCACCCGTTTACCCTTGGCACCACAGGAAAGCAACAAAGCAGCCATAGATACAGCTTGTCCCAAGCAAATGGTAACAATTTCTGATTTAACGTGTTGGATAGTATCATAAATTGCCAAACAAGCATTAGTGGACTCCATTCCCGCCATCTCACTAATCATACCCGCCATAACAGGATCACCAAAAGAGTTAATGTAAAGGTAGATAGGTTTGCTTGAGTCCTCTGAGTCAAGATACAGCAGGGAAGAAATGAGAGAATTGGCCAGATTGGTGGTGAGTGGCTGATTCAAAAACAAAATTCGTTCTTGAGCCATACGGGTATATATATTTACCCATTGCCAGGAATTACTACCGGGAATGTTATAGGGGACTCGGAGGGCGGCATTAAGGGACATACGGATAAGAAAAAACGACTAGAGGTGTGGGCAGCAACTGGGGTTATTTTCGTGTTAAACAGGGATGGGCAGGGGTTTAGGCAAATCCTTCATGCTTTCCAAAACACGGTCTATTAAACCGTATTCTTTGGCAGCTTGTGGAGTCAAATAGAACATTCTTTCCATATCCTTAGAGATTTTTTCCGGTTGCTGTCCCGTATTTTTGGAGAAAATGTCTAGAATTGCCGCTTTGTTGGACAGGACCTCCTTGGCATAAATTTGAATGTCCGTAGCCTGACCTCTTGTACCGCTACGAGGTTGATTGAGAACTATTGTAGCATGGGGCAAACTGGCACGAAACCCTTTAGTCCCACAGGAGAGAATTAGTGCTGCTGTACCTATAGCTTGACCAATACAGATAGTATGTACAGGAGTCTTAATGTAGTCTATAGTATCACAAATGGCAAAAGCTTCCGTTTCATAGCCAATAGCATCTCCAGTGTACCAAGATGTACCTGTAGAGTTGATGTAGAAAAAGATGGGTTTCTCTGGGTTGTCAAACTTGAGATACAGTAGTTGGGCAATAATCAACTTGGTGACATCAACCCCCATTTGGCGTTTATACTCGTCTGGAGAAACCAAAGGTGTACCCAGATAAACTATTCTTTCCTTTAGCAGTAGGGAGGCCAGGTCTGGTGGTGGTGTGCGGTACCAGTTGTCGCTGTAGTAGGAGGTTTGGACAGCTTTGATGGGAGAAGTTTCCATGAACTAAATTGCCTGAGTCTATATTCTTAACTGTATGTATTACATCCTAGCGCGATCCTCAGATTAGTGAATTATTTGCCCACCAAGATTAGTTCATAGTCGGTTAGCTGACTCGAGGTTAGAATTATTTTGTGCATCTGAAATTATTTAATTATTTACTACAACCCAATCTTTTTAGGATAATGGTTTATGAAGGTCAATTTGCAGTCCGGTGTCAATAATACTAATGTGGATGCCAGTAAATCTAGTAGTCAACGCCTGATAGCTATTTCTGTTTCTGCTATTGGAGAAACTATAGATTCAAGAGTCCCGTTGAACCTATGTTTGATTTTGGACCACAGTGGTTCCATGAAGGGCCAACCTGTGGAAAATGTTAAACGCGCTGCTTGGTTGCTGGTTGATAAGCTTAGGGATCAGGATAGACTAAGCATTGTGGTATTTAATCACCGAGCAGAAGTGCTACTATCTAATCAAAATGTTGTAGATAGAGATCACATTAAACAACAAATCAATCGTCTGTCAGCAAACGGGGGAACATCTATTGATGAGGGGTTGCGATTGGGAATTGAGGAGTTGGCAAAGGGAAGAAGGGATACTATTTCCCAGGCCTTTTTACTTACGGATGGGGAAAATGAACATGGTGATAATAATCGCTGTTTAAAATTTGCCCAGTTGGCTGCTGATTATAATTTGACCGTTAACACCTTGGGATTTGGCAATAATTGGAATCAGCATATTTTAGAGAAAATTTCTGACGCTGGACTGGGAAGTTTGTCTCATATTGAACACCCCGATCAGGCAGTGGACAAGTTTAATAGTTTGTTGATGCGAATGCAAACTGTCGGACTGACTAATGCTTATTTGTTATTTTCACTAGCACCAAATATACGTTTAGCTGAATTTAAACCTGTTGCTCAGGTGTCCCCAGATACGATTGAATTACCAGTGCAAGTGGAACCAGATGGACGGTTTGGGGTTAAGTTAGGGGATTTAATGAAAGATGTGGAACGGGTGATATTGACTAATATTTATTTGGAACAATTGCCCGAAGGTCAACAGGCGATCGCCAATGTACAAGTACGTTACAATGACCCTTCTGTAGACAAAACGGGATTATATTCCCAAATTTACCAGTCTATGTCAATGTGGAGCGCACTTACCAAGAAAATACTAGTCCAAAAGTGCAAAATTACATTCTAGCTTTAGCCAAGTATCGTCAAACCCAGTTAGCAGAAGATAGATTGCAGCAAGGAGACCGTTTGGGAGCAGCAACTATGTTACAAGCGGCCGCAAAAACAGCTTTGCAAATGGGTGATGCTAATGCAGGGACGGTATTACAAAATTCTGCAACCCGTTTACAAGCTGGAGAGGACTTATCAGCAAGCGATCGCAGTAAAACCAAAATTGTCTCAAAAACTGTATTACAGGATCCTACTCTTACATAAATCTTCAATGAAGATTCATGAACAACACTAATATAGACACGTCTGGATAAAAATCAAGAATCCAAAATTAGTAAGACAAGAAACAAATGAGTAATAATTACTATATATTAAATGAAGTTAAATAAAGTTTTGTGAAGTGAGGGCTAGGAATGTACATAGTACAAATTGCCTCAGAATGCGCTCCAGTAATTAAAGCTGGGGGGTTAGGGGATGTTGTCTACGGACTTAGCAGGGAATTAGAAGGAAGGGGAAATACAGTTGAACTAATACTACCCATGTACGACTGTATGCGCTATGACCATGTATGGGGATTACATGATGCTTATTTAAATTTGTGGGTACCCTGGTTTGGCGCAGCAATTCACTGTTCAGTATATTGTGGTTGGGTACATGGTAGAGTGTGTTTCTTCATTCAACCCCATAGTCAAGACAACTTCTTTAATAGGGGTTGTTACTACGGTTGTAATGATGACAATATGCGATTTGCCTTTTTTAGCAAAGCCGCCCTGGAGTTTTTATTACAGAGTAATAAAAGACCAGATATAATTCATTGTCACGACTGGCAAACCGGACTAATTCCTGTCATGTTGTATGAAATTTATAAATACCATGGCATGGAATATCAAAGAGTGTGTTACACCATTCACAACTTTAAACATCAGGGAATGGGGGGTGTAGAAACCCTGGAAGCAACTAACTTAAACCGACCGGAATATTACTTTCAGTACGATAAATTAAGAGACAACTTTAACCCCTTTGCCATCAACTTTATGAAGGCGGGGATCAACTATGCCAATGCCATCACCACAGTTTCACCAAATCATGCTGTAGAAGCGCAAACCACAGAAGTAGGTTGCGGATTGGGACACACATTATATTTGCAAAAAGACAAATTTAGTGGAGTTTTAAACGGCATTGATTATGACTTTTGGAATGCGGAAATTGACCGTTATATTCCCCATAGTTACAGCTGGGATGATTTTGAACAAAAAGCCTATAACAAAAAAGCTTTACGAGAACGACTGATGTTACAGGATAATGATAGCAAACCAATCATCGCCTATATTGGTCGCTTGGATAATCAAAAAGGTGTACATCTTGTCCACCATGCCATTTATTATGCCCTAGATCAAGGAGCGCAATTTGTACTTTTAGGTTCAGCCACCGAACCAGCAATCAACGCTCATTTTCAACATGAAAAACAATTTTTAAATAGTAACCCAGATGTTCATCTAGAACTAGGATTTAACGAAGAACTATCCCATCTAATTTATGCGGGATCGGATATGATAGTTGTCCCCAGTAATTATGAACCCTGTGGATTAACTCAGATGATTGGGTTAAAATATGGCACAGTTCCCATAGTTAGAGGCGTGGGTGGATTAGTAAACACAGTTTTTGACCGAGATTACGAAGAAACCCTACCCCTAGAAAGGCGTAATGGTTACGTGTTTTATAGCCAAGACGATCAAGGCCTAGAGTCAGCCATGGGTAGAGCTATTGACCTATGGAAGAACCAACCAAAGGAGTTTGAAAAGTTAGCCATTCAGGGTATGCAGTATGACTACTCCTGGAATCTTCCCGGGGAGAAATACTTAGAGATCTATGATTGGATAAGACACAAGTGGTAAACTTGGTAAATCTTCTGATATAAGTTAGGAGGGGGAAGTTTTTTATCAACTCCCCTCTCCAACAAAAAAATATTTTTAAGTTGCAATACCTGGGTTATACTACTTATAGTAAATTACATGCAGTATATATTAATAGTATATTTAAGGCTACATGAACCATAAAGATGAATACGATGTAATAATTATTGGTGCTGGACACAATGGTTTAGTGTGTGCAGCTTACCTACTCAAAGCTGGTTATAGTGTTCTACTACTAGAAAAGCGTTCCGTTCCCGGTGGTGCAGCTACTACGGAGGAATGTATTCCAGAACAAGCACCAGGGTTCAAATTTAATCTTTGTGCTATTGACCATGAGTTTATTCACTTAGGTCCAGTTGTAGAAGAATTAGAGCTGGAAAAATATGGTTTGGAATATCTAGAATGCGATCCAGTGGTTTTCTGTCCCCATCCAGATGGTAAGTACTTCCTAGCTCATAAATCCCTAGAAAAAACCTGTGCAGAAATCGCCAGATACAACCCAAAGGACGCTAAAAAATATGCGGAATTTACTCAATATTGGCAACGAGTAATTAATGCGATGATGCCCATTTTTAATGCTCCACCAAAATCAATCATAGATATTTTTGGTAACTATAATCTGGAAAAATTCCAAGATTTATTTTCTGTTGTTGGCTCTACTCAAAAAAGTTTAGATTTTATTCGCACCATGCTTACAAGTGCAGAAGATATTCTAAACGAATGGTTTGATGAAGAGTTTTTAAAAGCTCCCCTCTCAAGATTAGCATCAGAACTGGGAGCACCACCATCACAAAAAAACTTAGCCATAGGCGTAATGATGATGTCCATGCGTCACCACCCAGGAATGAGTAGACCCCGTGGAGGTACGGGTGCTTTAATCAAAGCACTAGTAAATTTAGTTACTGCCAAGCAAGGTAAAATCCTCACTGACCAGTTAGTAGAAAAAGTCCTAATTGACAATGGTGAAGCCGTGGGGGTACGTGTAGCTGGTGGTAGGGAATATCGTGCTAAGTATGGAGTAATTTCTAACATTGATGCTCAACGATTATTTTTACAATTAGTTGATCCCACGGAAGTAGATGATGCGGATCCCCAACTGCGAGAAAGATTGGCAAGACGGATAGTTAACAATAATGAAACTATTTTAAAGATAGATTTAGCCTTAGATGAGCCTTTACGTTTCCCCTACCACAACCATAAAGATGAATATTTGGCTGGGTCTATTCTAATTGCGGATTCTATGCATCATGTAGAACAAGCTCATAGTAAATGCACCCTAGGAGAAATTCCCGACAGTAACCCCTCCATGTACGTGGTAGTGCCTAGCTTTTTAGACCCCAGTTTAGCCCCACCGGGAAAACACACGGTGTGGATTGAATTTTTTGCCCCCTATCAAATTGCTGGTGCAGAGGGTAGAGGTTTAAAGGGAACAGGTTGGACTGATGAATTAAAAAATCGGGTAGCAGATAAAGTAGTGGAAAAGCTGGCCACCTATGCTCCTAATGTAAAAACTGCCACCATTGCCAGAAGGGTAGAAAGTCCAGCAGAATTGGGGGAACGACTAGGAGCTTATAAAGGCAATTATTACCATATTGACATGACCTTAGACCAAATGATATTCTTTAGACCCCTACCGGAATTGGCCAATTATAAAACTCCTATTAACAATTTATTTTTAACGGGTGCGGGAACCCATCCTGGTGGATCCATTTCGGGAATGCCAGGACGTAATTGCGCCAAGGTGTTTCTCCAGTCAAAACATCCAATTACCCAGACCCTAAAAGATGCGGGAAACTCCATCAAATCTACCATGGGTTCTGTGTTTGGCATTAGTTAACCAGTTTAACCTAGGTCAACCGGGGACAATGGCAAAACCACCATAATAGAATAATATCATATAAATCTAGTTGAACAGAAAACAGGAGAAAAAAAACCCATGGGCAAGGTAGTCGGCATCGACTTGGGTACAACCAACTCAGTAGTCGCCGTGATGGAGGGTGGCAAGCCGGTGGTGATTGCTAATGCTGAAGGTGTACGAACTACTCCCTCAGTTGTAGGTTTCAGCAAGGAAGGTGAAAGAGTTGTAGGACAAATGGCCAGAAGGCAAACAGTTCTCAATCCCCAAAATACGTTTTTTGCTGTTAAACGATTTATTGGACGTAGATATGGAGAACTGAATCCCGATTCTAAGCGTGTACCCTACACCATTCGTAAGGATGAAATGGGCAATATTAAGGTTGCCTGTCCCAGATTAAATAAAGACTTTGCCCCGGAAGAAATTTCGGCAATGGTGTTGAAGAAATTGGCCACTGATGCCAGTCGCTATTTGGGTCAACCCGTCACTGGGGCCGTAATTACCGTACCTGCCTATTTTAATGATTCTCAACGGCAAGCCACCCGCAATGCTGGTAGAATTGCCGGGTTGGAGGTGCTGCGTATTCTCAATGAACCTACCGCTGCTTCCCTAGCATACGGATTAGAACGAGGTGATTTGGAAACTATACTCGTTTTTGATTTGGGCGGTGGCACTTTTGATGTTTCCATTTTAGACGTGGGTGATGGGGTGTTCGAGGTTAAATCCACTAGTGGTGATACCCAATTAGGTGGTAACGATTTTGACAAAAAAATAGTGGACTGGTTGGCGGAACAGTTTCTAGCCACAGAAGAGGTAGATTTAAGAAAAGATAGACAAGCTTTACAACGTTTAATGGAAGCAGCGGAAAAGGCAAAAATTGAACTTTCTAATGTGAGTGTTACGGATATTAATCTGCCTTTTATTACTGCAACAGAGGATGGACCAAAACATCTGGAAACTAGACTGACTCGCTCCCAATTTGAAGGTTTATGTAGTGATTTACTTACTAGGATTCGTAACCCAGTTAAACGGGCACTTAAAGATGCCGGAATTTCACCTGTGGATATAGAAGAAGTGGTATTAGTTGGGGGATCTACCCGAATGCCAATGGTGAAGCAGCTAGTGCGAGATTTAATTGGCATTGAACCTAGTGAGAATGTTAATCCAGATGAGGTAGTAGCTGTGGGCGCGGCCATTCAAGCAGGGATTCTCGCTGGGGAAATGAAAGACGTTCTACTTTTGGATGTTACTCCTCTTTCCCTGGGTTTGGAAACTATTGGCGGTTTGATGAAAAAACTGATTCCCCGTAATACTACTATTCCTGTTAGGCGGTCCGATATTTTTTCCACATCAGAAAATAATCAAAACAGTGTGGAAATTCATGTGGTTCAGGGTGAAAGGGAAATGTCGTCGGATAATAAATCCTTGGGAAGGTTTAAGTTATATGGCATCCCTCCCGCTCCTCGAGGTATACCTCAAATTCAAGTATCTTTTGATATAGATGCCAATGGTATTTTGCAGGTCATGGCTCTAGACCGCACCACTGGTAGGGAACAAAGTATTACTATTCAAGGTGCTTCTACTTTAAGTGAATCCGAAATTAACAGAATGATTCAGGACGCTCAGAAGTTTGCTGATGTTGATCGTGAGCGGAGAGAGAGAGTGGAAAAACGCACTCGGTCCGAGGCTCTCATCTTACAAGCAGAACGGCAGTTAAGAGAAGTAGCCTTGGAAATGGGTATGCAGTTTGCCCGCAACCGTCGTCAGCGTATTGATAACATTTGTCGTGAACTGCGGGAAAGTCTCAAAGAAAATAATGACCGGGGTATTGACCAGACTTACTCAGACCTGCAAGATGCTCTGTACGAGCTAAATCGTGAAGTGCGGGAGTATTATGCTGAGGATGAAGATGAGGACTTGTTTGGCGCTATCCGCGAGATTTTCATGGGTGAAAAAGAAAAACAGCCAGACTATCCCAGAGAACCCTATCGAGAATCCCGTTCCTATAACGGAGACTATGGTAGGGATAATTCTAGGGGTCAGAACTATGGTCAAAATAACCGTTCCTCCCCATCCTATAATAACGAGTCCGGTCGCACCCGTCCCGGTTACCAGGATAATTGGGATGACGACGATGATGATTGGCTATAAATTGCCCAACCAAAATATCTCTTTCCCCCTACTACCCCAGCACTGATAACTGATTATGCAAAATTTGCAGAATTTCCGCGATTATTACGAAATTTTGGGAGTGACCAAGGATGCTTCCAACGAAGAAATTAAAAAGGTTTATCGTCGATTGGCTAGACAATATCACCCCGATCTCAACCCCGGTAACAAAGAGGCCGAGGAAAAGTTTAAGATGATTGGGGAGGCCTATGAAATACTTTCCGATTCTGCTCGCAGATCCCAATATGACCAGTTTAGTCGCTACTGGCAACAAAGGGGTTTTACAGGTGCTAAAACAGCAGCAAAATCTAAGAGCTGGGGTACTAACCGCCCTAGTGAATCTACTAACCAGGGTGTCAATCCAGCCGATTTTCCAGATTTTGAAAGTTTTATTAATCAGGTTATAGGTGTTAGTAGTCGTAAGGAGACTAAGAAAAGCCCTAATACAACTACTCAAGACCCTTTTGGTAATCCTCGTACTAAAGTCGCTTATACTGTTAATAATCCTTCCCGTACTCCCCCTAAAGATATTGAAGCTAGACTGACTTTACCTTTAGAAAAGGCTTATCAAGGCGGTAATGAGAGAATACGCCTGGAAGACGGGCGCTCTTTGGAAGTGACTATGCCACCCGCTATGCTCACAGGACAAACTATCCGCTTACGCAATCAGGGGATTAGTGGGGGTGATTTATATTTAAAAATTACTGTTGAACCTCACCCCCTATTTAAAATGGAGGGATTTAACATTTCTTGTCAGGTACCTGTAACCCCCAGTGAAGCGGTTTTAGGTGGACAGGTGGAAGCACCTACTTTAGATGGTCCGGTAAAAATGACTATTCCTCCCGCAGTCAGATCTGGACAAAGATTCCGGTTGGCAAATAAAGGTTATCCGATGGAAGCTGGTAACCGTGGTGACCAACTAGTGGAAATTCAAATCGTCACCCCCAAAAATATTAGTGATGAGGAAAGACAACTTTATCAGAAATTACGGGAAATAGAAAGCTTAAAGCCCAGAGGTGACCTCAGGTAGGTCTGTTCTTGACTCAGTGAAAGAAATAAGTTATACTCCTCTTTTGTAAATGCCAAGTGCAATTAAGGTGAACCATAACCGTGAATCAAACTGGAGAAGAAGTACAAAGCGATCGCCCTAACTATTACACTTTGCTGGGACTTCACCCCTCAGCATCAGTGATTGATATTCGCCGCGCTTACCGGGAAATGAGTAAACACTATCATCCAGATACTACGGAACTTCCCGATCAGGTTGCTACTGCTAAATTCCAGCAGCTTAATGAAGCTTATGCTACTTTGAGTAATCCTGAACGTCGTTTGAGTTATGATTTAAAAATTGGTTATTACAGATTTGGGGTTATTCCATCACCTACAAATTTCAATGATTCAATTCCCAAACCCCATGATTATTCTAAATCTATGTATTTAGAGGCGAGCGATCGCCCTTTATCATCTGGAGAGCTATTTATACTGCTTGTACTGGGTCTGACAATAATAGGTTGTTTGATACTGGTAATCTTAGTAGCATTTATAAGAGGTGAGCCAGGTTTTTCCATTGATCTATAGTGATTTATTGATTTTTAATTATCTATGTTATCCCCAGAGACCCCGCTATACAATCATCCCTTACCACAAATTGAAGAGTGGTTAAAGTATCAAGGTTGCCAACAAGACGAAACAGAGCTACATTGTTGGCGGTTAAAAAAGCAAACATGGCAGGCAGAATTATGGCTGGATATTGAGCAGTTGACAGTAAGGTATATCCAAGCGGGGGAAAATGGTCAAGATATCCAACGTTCCTTTAGGTATTCCCTAAGTCGAAAGGATATAGAGCAAGCGGTTTTTTCCGGTCCTTGATTTTAGACCACACCGAACCGTCGTTCTCTTTGTTGATAAGCAAGCAAAGCGAGATGGAATTCTCGTCTGCCAAAATCTGGCCACAAAGTATCAGTGATATAAATTTCTGCATAGGCCATTTGCCAAAGCAAGAAATTAGATAAGCGCATTTCTCCACTGGTGCGGATGAGTAAATCCGGGTCTGCAATTCCTGCTGTGTACAAGTGACCAGCAAATAACTCCTCAGAAATTTCCTCTGGGTTTAATAAACCCTCTTTAACTTTTTGGGCAATAGCTTGACAAGCTTGTACAATTTCTTGTCTACCACCATAATTGGTAGCCACGGTAAACTTAATACTTTGATTACCACGGGTTTCCGCCATGGAGTGGGAGATTTCCCGCTGCAGTGCTACAGGTAAAGCTTGTAAATTACCAACAAACTGAATTTCCACATTTTCCTCAACCATTTCCCGTAGTTCTTGACGTAGCACCCCTTGGAAAAGAGTCATTAAAAATTCCACCTCTTCATGTGGTCTATTCCAGTTTTCCGTAGAAAAAGCATAAGCAGTTAGAGCTTGGATTCCCCAATCCTTGCAACAGCGTAGCAAGTTTTTCAGAGCGTCCACACCCCGCTTGTGACCCATAATTCGGGGAAGACCCTGACCCTTGGCCCATCGACCATTGCCATCCATAATTACGGCCACATGTTTAGGTAATAATTCTGGTTTTAAATCGGGAGGTAAATATAGAAGTTCAGTTTGTTGTATTGTCATTTTTCAGTCTGATTTTTTTGGTAAAAGATAATGGTAATCTAAATAAACGGAAAACAAATCTAAAAATTTGACTAGCAATTTGACTAACCAAACCAAAAACACCAGGTGCAACGACTTCCCGATCTACAGTGGTAGAAAAACGAGCTTCCAGAGACTCCTTTAGCTTCCTAATTGTCAGTGGTCTATATAAAGTTCCCCGTTCCGCTAAGGAAATAGAGCCAGTTTCCTCTGACACCACAACACAAATGCAATTTTCCACTCGCTCAGTAATTCCCATAGCTGCTCGGTGTCTTGTTCCCAACTGACGGGAGGCCGTACGTCCCGAAAGTGGTAAAATTATACCTGACGAGATAATCCGTGAACCACGAATTAAAGTTGCTCCATCGTGTAATAGGGTTTTGGGCTGAAAAATCGTCTGTAGAAGTTCCTTAGACACTTGTGCATTTAACTTTACTCCTGGTACGGAAAAGTCCCGCTCATCGATAGGTTCAGTAGTCTCCAAAATTAATAAAGCACCAATACGATTTTTGGAAAGTTCTTTAATAGCATCAACAATTTCATCAATTACGCTATCAGATTTAGTTACTGTTAATCGGTGGGGTTGAAATAACTGTCGAAATTCTCCTCTTCCTAGTTGTTCGAGAAACCGGCGAAACTCCAACTGTAATGACACGGCCATGGCCACGGCACAACCAATAACTAGCTTCTCCAAAACAAAATTGAGTAAAAGGAGGTTTAAAGCTCCACTTATTGCTGAAGCCAACATTAGAAAAATAAACCCCCTCACCATCCATAGTGTTCGACGTTCACTAATAATTACCAGAATCATATATGTCAAACCGACCACAAAGAGAATATCCAGAGCCCCAATCAGCAAGGACTGTGACCATTCTAAGTTTGTCGTCAGCCATTGCTTCCACCAATTTCTCATGACATCTGGATAAACTAAGGTTAATAACCACGCAAGGGAACCCACCAGCTGCTTGATGACTCTCTTAATTGTTGCTAATTATTTGAGTCTTCCCGGTAAACAATCTTGTCGGATGATGTCTTGATAGGTTTCCCGTTGCAATATTAGATTTGCCTCTCCATTGGCTACTAGAACTGCTGCTGGACGGGGTAAACGATTGTAGTTGGAGGCCATACTGTAATTATATGCTCCCGTTGTCATAACTACTAGCACATCCCCTGGCTCAGTTTTTGGCAGTTGGACATTTTTAATCAGAATATCTCCCGATTCACAGTGTTTACCCGCTAAGGTAACCGTTTCTGTTAGGGGGGCAGACATTTTATTGGCTACTACTGCTCGATAAACTGATTGATATGTAATTGGACGAGGATTATCGGACATTCCTCCGTCAATGGTTACATAGGTACGAATATCGGGAATGGTCTTAGTTGAACCAATAGTGTAAGCAGTCACACCTCCCGTAGCAATCAGCGATCGCCCGGGTTCACACAAAAGTTTAGGTAAGGGTAAGTTTTCTTCAGCGCAAACATTTTGAACTACTTCACAAATTGCCCTAGACCATTCTTCAATGCTTGGGGGATCATCGGACTCGGTATACTTAATTCCCAGTCCACCACCAACATTTAGCTCTGCCAATTCTAGATTGTATTGTTTTGCTTCACGCAACCACTGTACCATTACAGCGGCTAAATCTCGATGGGGTTGACGTTCAAAAATTTGGGAACCAATGTGAGCATGTACACCCACACAGTGTAGTCTTGACTGTTGACTGACAAAGCTAAATACCTCTGGTAAGTCATTGGGGTCAAAACCAAATTTACTATCTAAGTGTCCAGTACGGATATATTCATGGGTATGACATTCAATTCCCGGGGTTAACCGTAACATGATCCTGATTTTTTTAGCTTGGTCCTGTTCATCCTGCTCTAGGATAGCTACTAGGGTCCTTAATTCGTACCAGTTGTCAACTACGATTGTGCAACCTGTCTCCACGGCAAACATCAGTTCATGGTGAGATTTATTATTGCCATGAAGGTAGATTTTGTCCGGACTCATACCCGCAGTTAAAGCGGTGTAAAGTTCCCCACCAGATACCACATCTATTCCTAAACCTTCTGAAGCAACAATGGCGCAAACTGCTAAACAGTTCCATGCTTTAGAAGCATACAGTACTTGGGAATGTCCTTTGTAGTATTTAGTAAAAGCGTCTCGATATTGTTGACAAGCGGTGCGCACAGTTAGTTCATCTAGGATATAGAGGGGAGAGCCAAACTGTTGAACCAGAGTTTTAACATCACATCCGCCAATTTCCAGGAAATCATGATCAATAACTTTGGCAGTTATAGGTAGAAGTTGCTGATTAGGAGAAACATCTACAATAGATAGATACTGATAACCGGAAGGTTGAACCTTGACAGGGTAAGTCGATACCATAATTAATTAAAATTTGTCCTGATTAAAGCGTTGATTTTTGAGTTGATTAGGGTTAACTTTTGATGGTGGGAGCTAAAGTCCTGACATCCACTTTATCAAAAAACCTAGCTAAAAGGTCTAAAAAGAAGATAGAACAGGGGAAGTATGGTGAAATTATCCGAATTAAAAATTGAACCCGTGACCTTAGAACATTTAACTGACCTGCTAGAACTTGATCAGGCTTGTTTTGATGGTCTGTGGACAATAGAGGGCTATCGCCAAGAGATAGAAAGTATCAGTAGTCACTTCCTCGGTTTATTTTCACTAATTCCCAGCCATGACTTGCTAGGAATAGGTTGTTTTTGGTCAGTTTTAGAAGAAGCACACATTACCATTTTAGCTGTGCATCCGGAATATCAGGGGCAAGGTCTAGGACAAGCCTTATTATACTCTCTGATAAAAGACGCAGTAGACATGGGATTAGAACGGGCTACACTAGAAGTTCGTGTTTCTAACACCCCAGCAATTTCCTTGTATAAAAAATTTGGATGGAAAACTGCTGGCATTAGACCCCGTTATTATCAGGATAATCAAGAAGATGGTTTGATTTTATGGATTTCTCAGTTACAACACCCCCATTTTCTGCAAACATTAGACAAATGGCATGTTCTTGTCCAAGAGCGTCTGGGTCAATTCTCCTGGCTACTAATACAAGAGGAGAATTAGTAGATCAATTCAACATCATTGTCTGTTTTAGATAAGAATATATTATGTAAAATTTTACTAACTTTTAATAAAATTATCACAGATTGACAAAGCCGCAACTATATAGTACCGGGTCTTGAGTGGGAATATTATATTTGTTTGGCAACGGGGATATCCAAAAGTTTTGCTTGTGCTAAAATCGACGTACCGGCACGACGCAGGTGATGGGAAGGATGCCATGTTTGAACGCTTCACAGAAAAAGCCATTAAGGTAATCATGCTGGCCCAAGAAGAGGCCCGCCGTTTAGGTCACAACTTTGTCGGAACCGAACAGATCCTCCTGGGTCTGATAGGAGAAGGAACAGGGGTGGCCGCCAAGGTGCTAAAGTCAATGGGTGTCAATCTCAAAGATGCCCGAATTGAGGTGGAAAAAATCATAGGTCGGGGATCTGGCTTTGTGGCTGTAGAAATTCCGTTTACACCACGAGCCAAGCGGGTTCTGGAGCTATCCTTAGAAGAAGCACGCCAACTAGGGCATAACTACATAGGCACCGAGCATCTGCTGTTGGGTCTCATCCGTGAAGGGGAAGGCGTAGCAGCCAGGGTGCTAGAGAACCTGGGTGTAGATTTGTCAAAGGTGAGAACCCAAGTAATTAGGATGTTAGGAGAAACTGCGGAAGTTACTCCTGGCGGTTCTTCGGGTCGCACAAAAACCCCGACCTTGGATGAATTCGGCTCTAATTTGACTCAAATGGCCGTAGATAACAAGCTTGATCCCGTGGTGGGACGCGCCAAGGAAATCGAGCGTGTGATTCAAATTTTGGGTCGCCGGACTAAAAATAATCCGGTGCTGATTGGTGAACCTGGAGTTGGTAAAACGGCCATTGCTGAAGGTTTGGCCAGCCGCATCGCTAACAAGGATGTCCCGGACATCTTAGAGGATAAGCGTGTTGTTACCCTCGATATTGGTCTCCTGGTAGCAGGAACTAAGTATCGTGGGGAATTTGAAGAGCGCCTAAAGAAAATCATGGATGAAATCCGCCAAGCGGGTAATGTCATCCTGGTAATTGACGAGGTTCATACCTTAATCGGTGCAGGTGCTGCTGAAGGAGCTATTGATGCTGCTAATATTCTCAAACCAGCTTTGGCCAGGGGTGAATTACAGTGCATCGGTGCTACTACTTTGGATGAGTACAGGAAGCACATCGAACGAGATGCAGCCCTGGAAAGACGGTTTCAACCTGTAATGGTGGGCGAACCCTCTGTTGATGAAACAATAGAAATTTTATATGGGTTGCGCGATCGATATGAAGCGCATCACAAGTTAAAAATCTCTGATGAAGCTTTAGTAGCAGCAGCGAAACTATCTGATAGATATATTAGCGATCGCTATTTGCCGGATAAGGCCATCGACCTAGTTGACGAAGCAGGTTCTCGTGTTCGTCTAATTAATTCTCAGTTACCTCCAGCAGCTAAGGAGCTAGATAAGGAACTGCGGCAAATTTTAAAAGAAAAAGATGATGCTGTGCGTTCCCAAGACTTTGACCGTGCGGGAGAACTGCGTGACAGAGAAATGGAAATCAAGGCGGAAATTAGGTCGATCGCCCAAAACAAAGCTAATGGAACCAGTGCAGAGGGGGTTGAACCGGTAGTAACGGAGGAAGATATCGCTCACATTGTGGCTTCCTGGACCGGTGTACCAGTGAATAAACTCACTGAATCCGAATCGGAAAAGTTACTACACATGGAAGATACCCTACATCAGCGTCTTATTGGTCAAGAGGATGCGGTTAAGGCCGTTTCTCGAGCCATTCGTCGCGCTCGTGTAGGTCTAAAAAATCCCAATCGCCCAATTGCTAGTTTTGTCTTCTCTGGTCCCACTGGAGTAGGTAAAACCGAATTAGCTAAATCTCTAGCGTCTTACTTCTTCGGCTCGGAAGAAGCAATGATTCGCTTAGACATGTCCGAGTATATGGAGCGTCATACCGTTAGTAAGTTAATTGGTTCCCCTCCAGGTTACGTCGGCTACAATGAAGGTGGTCAGCTCACGGAGGCGGTACGTCGTCGTCCCTATACTGTAGTGCTGTTTGACGAAATCGAAAAAGCACACCCGGATGTATTCAATATGCTGCTGCAAATTTTAGAAGATGGTCGTTTGACCGATGCTAAAGGACGCACAGTAGACTTTAAGAATACCTTGTTAATTTTGACCTCTAACATTGGTTCTAAGGTAATTGAAAAAGGTGGTAGCGGTATTGGCTTTGAGTTTGCTGAAGATGCAGCTGAATCGCAGTACAATCGTATTCGCTCCTTGGTGAATGAAGAACTCAAGCAGTATTTCCGTCCTGAGTTCTTAAACCGTCTGGATGAAATTATTGTCTTCCGTCAGTTGAACAAGGCTGAAGTTACTGAAATTGCCGACATCATGCTCAAGGAAGTCTTTGGTCGATTGACGGAAAAAGGTATTGCCTTAGAAGTGAGCGATCGCTTTAAAGACCGTTTAATCCAAGAAGGTTATAGTCCCAGCTATGGTGCCAGACCATTACGTCGAGCAATTATGCGATTACTCGAGGATAGTTTAGCAGAAGAGATTCTGTCTGGACGAATCAAGGATGGGGACATTGCTTACGTTGACATAGACGAAAATGGTGTTGTCCAAGTAACAGCTAGACAGCGTCCGGAGTTAGTTGCTCCAACTATCGAGCTGTAGTGAGAAGTTTTTAAAAACTTAAACACCCCAAACTGAACACCCTAAACGGTGGGGAAATCTAACTCCCCACCGTTTTTGATGAATGATTTTAAAGATTTTAGGGAACCTCGATAGGAATTAGGGCATTTTCTGGTAAATAACTATGAAAACAGCCATCATCAGCTAAAACCAAAATTAACCTCAGAGGGTAATCAGGGGGAACCTGTAAATCTATCCATGGCACTGCTACTTCTAAGCAAGTATTTAAAGCAACCTGAGCCCGACTAGCACGGGGTAACCATTGATAATTTTCTACAGCTTCTCGAAATTGAACCGCTTGGGAAATCAAATTAATTTCTAAGTGATGGTGGAACAAATAATTAACCGGAGCCATATCCGGAATCTCCGCAAGAGGTATGGAACTGTTTACCATTGGTCTGTCCGGATAGTACCACAGTAAATTTAATTCCGGTGGCAATTCCTTTCCAGGGGTAAGTCCATTTTTAAAGTCCACCCGCAAATAGAAATTGAGGTGATCTACCCCATACCAAAGACGCTGGATGAGACTACTTTGGTGCATTGTTCCTCTAGCACCACCCACTTCTACCCTACCAGCCTTGTCCCAATCTTGCTCATCCCCTTTACCATCAATAACTGGATGAATAAAACTTTCTGGGCGACGGTCTGCTTTTACTTCATGAACTTCTAAGGGCGAATTTAAATAAGCAGGTATGGGTTCATTTAGTGCTCTATAAATGCCATAAAGATGCTCTCTGAATAACTGATCAAATATGGCATCTTGATTTGATGAATGTCCTTCCCCAAACCACCAGAACCAGTCTGATCCCTCAGCAGCATATAGAGCTTCCCATGCAGCGGGATTATTTTCTTCCGTAGCTTCTGGGTGTCTGGCTAGAGTTTGTCTAGCTTGAACAAGATAATCCCAAGCTCGGTTTTTTACCGGATCTCCTATCCAAGTGGTAAAACTACCATCTACCCAGGAACCACTATGCAACCTATCTCCATTAATAGTAGCTGTAGGGGGATACTTGTCTAAAAATTCAGAAACCGTTACCAGTTGAATATTAGGTTCCTGACTTAGGGTTTGATATAGAGTTTCTAAAAAGGGTTTGCCATCTTCCGGGTAGAATTCCCAGCAGTTTTCCCCATCCAAAGCAATAGTGACTAACCAGGGTTGTTCAGTTGACCTCTCTTTTTGCTGTCTAGAAATTGCCTCCAAATGTCCAACCAAGTTGGCAACCGCTTGCCTAGGTTGCATAGAACTATAGGTAAACCCGATTAAATCCGATAATCTATGATCCCGAAAAACAATAGACACCTCGCCTTCGGGAGTTTGTAATCTATAGGGACGGTATAATAGTTCTGGTTCCTGGACATTTCCCGCTCCATCTCGATGGAAAAAATGTCTTGTAGTCCAACCCAAAACCGCTTCATCCGAGCAAATCCACTTGAATCCTTGTTTGATCACATAGGGCAAAATCTCCGGACTAACGGACTGCTCCGAAGGCCATAAACCCCTTGGCACCTGACCAAATCTTTCTTGGTAAAAATCCCAGGCTTTTCGTAAATGACGAGGAATATCTTCGGCCCAGTTAAACCGAGAACTGGGCAATGTCATATTTCCCACCGCTACCCTTCCAGCATTAGTATCTGCTAACAGGGGTAATATGGGATGGGTATAAGGAGTTGTAGTCACCTCCAACTGTCCGCTCTCCTGCATTTTCCGATGTTGAGGAATAATGCGACTTAGTATTTGTCTCTGTTTAGAATAGATCCTTTGGCGATCGCCCAAAGTAAAATCCCGGCCCTGTTTTAACCAAGCTGAAATTTCCGGGTCATCCCAAAATAGGGGATCAATCCAAGCCAAATTATGCCAAGCCAACAAATCGCCGTAATCCACCGATTGCCAATTTGACAAACACCATTCCTGTCCTTTTTCCTGTCTTTGGTGGTATAACTGTCCGTAACGGGGATGGGGGTCAATCAAAGTGTGGTGATTAGCGTCAAAAAAGTGTTGGATAATGAATTCTTTCTGTTCTATAGTCAATTTTTCCACAGGGGTCAAACTGGCCGTCAGATAGGGGTCAAAAGCATTACCCTTGATATAATCTTCCAACTGGAGAATTAGAGACGGGACCAAATTTACTGTTTGGTGCAATTTGGGGTATTTTCCAGTAATAGGATTAAATCTAGATAGTCCTTTGTGCCATGTAACCTCACCCAGGGCAAACGATAGTGGTTATTAGCGGGTGACTTATACAGTGGTTGATGTTGATGCCAGATAAAAGCGACGTATAACGGATAAGACATAGGAACTGACCAACTACTTGGTATCCGAGATTTTACGAAAATTAGTACAAGACTTAGTTTTAGGAGGATTATTTAGTTCTAGATATTTCTTTAACATTTAACATACAATTCGCCTACCATACCACCTTCATCTCAACTCCTGCAACAACTATGACCAAATTGTTGCTAAACTTTACAAAACTTCAAACAAATCTGTGATTCCTTCCAGAAAATAAGGTATTGCAACTGCCAAAAGTTATGTTAAAAAAAGAATGATTATCAAAAACTGGGGATAAGTGGATAAATTATGATAGCTTCAGAAATCTCGACTACCATACCTGTAACCGTTTTAACAGGGTATTTAGGGGCAGGAAAAACCACCTTACTGAATCACATTCTCACCTACGAGCACGGTAAGAAAGTAGCTGTAATCATTAATGAATTTGGGGAAGTGGGCATTGATAATCAACTAGTGATTGATGCGGAAGAAGAAATTTTTGAAATGAACAACGGTTGTATTTGCTGTACAGTGCGTGGGGATTTAATTCGGATCATTGGTAATTTAATGAAACGGCGGGATAAGTTCGACCATTTAGTGATTGAAACCACCGGATTAGCAGATCCTGCGCCTGTAATTCAGACCTTTTTTGTGGATGAGGACATGCAAAATCAACTATCATTAGATGCGGTAGTAACAGTTGTAGATGCCAAACACATTTGGCAACACTGGGAAGCGGATGAAGCTCAGGAGCAAATAGCCTTTGCCGATGTGATTTTGTTGAATAAAACCGATTTAGTTTCCTCAGAAACTTTGGAAGAATTAGAAAAGCGAATTCGTGCCATGAACGCCATGGCTAAAATTTACCATACCCAAAATTCCCAACTATCCATGGATGCCTTATTAGATGTGAGAGCCTTTGATTTAGCCAGAGCATTGGAAATAAATCCCAATTTTTTAGGTGAAGATACCCATGAACATGATAATAGCATAGGTTCAGTAGCTTTAGTAGAATCAGGTGCCTTAGATGGGGAGAAATTAAATGTTTGGTTAGGGCAATTATTGCGCAATCAAGGGCAAGATATTTTTCGCATGAAGGGCATTTTGAATATTGCTGGTGAAGAAGAGCGTTTTGTCTTTCAGGGGGTACACATGATATTTGATGGTAGACCAGATAGACCCTGGAAATATAGTGAACCTAGAAAAAATGAACTAGTTTTTATCGGAAGGAACCTAGATGGGACAAAATTAAAACAAGATTTTTTATCCTGTATGCTATAATCGCCTACAACATCGTCGACAGAATTGATATTCCCAATTCCCATATATGAACTTCACCACTAACAAACCGCAAAAATTCACCACCCATTATTCAGAAAAGCTAACAGAATATGTAACATCCTTAAACTGGTCTAAATCTGGTCACAAGCTGGCCGTTACCTCCGCATCAGGAGAGGTAATCATTTGGGAAAACCAAACAATTACCAATCTCCAAACTTCCACAGGTAAATCCCTAGACTGTGGAGGTTTCTCAGCTGATGACCAGTATTTGGCTGTGGGTGGTCAGGATGGAAACGTAAAAATCTGGAGGGAAAAAGAGTTAATTCAAACCCTAGCAAACGCTCCAGCTTGGATTGATAAGTTGGCCTGGAACCATACCAATAATCTTTTAGCGTTTAGTTTAGGTCGTTATGTTCAAGTGTGGGATGTGGATGCGCGGGAACTGGTGGTCACCCTCAACTTTGAAAACTCATCAATTTTAGGAATTGATTGGCGTCAGGATGGAAAGTACTTGGCTATTAGCGGTTATAAAGGAGTCAAGGTTTGGAATAGGGAAAATTGGGATGAGGAACCTTATATACTGTCCACAGATACAGCTAGTACGGGTGTGGTATGGTCTAATGACGGTAAATACTTAGCTTCAGCAAATATGGATCCTAGTATCACAGTATTAGAGTGGGAAAATCCCGATCCCTGGCTAATGCGTGGTTTTCCTGGCAAAATTCGTCAATTAGCTTGGTCTAATAGAACAAGTGATACAGGGGATCCCATCTTAGCTTGTTCCAGTGTGGAAGGTGTAGTAATGTGGCATAAATCTGTTGATGAGTCTGTAGGTTGGGAGTCAACAATTTTGACTAATCACTTCGATATTATAACTGCAATTGCCCACCCACCCCATTCCTTAAATTATAGGTTACCAAATAATGAGTTAATACTTGCTTCCGCTGGTGCTGATGGTTGGTTGTGTTTATGGGATGAAAATTTTCAAGTATGGGAAATTCTGTCAGGTGTGACTGAAGGTTTTTCTACCCTAGCTTGGCAACCTCAAGGTAAATTTTTGGCAGCGGGTGGAGATCAGGGCGAATTAATTATATGGTCATCTAATAATTCCCAGTTATGAAGTTATAGGCTAGAATAATTGTGATGAATAGGTTGTTAAAGTGTAATTTCTGTAATATTTGTTTACCAATTGGCCTACCAATAATACTAGCAATTTTAGGTTGTAATCATAGGACTCCAAATAATAACTATACTCAAGATCAGCCAGGTCAGCAGAATCAAAAGATTAGTCAAAATTTACCCCAAGTTGTGGTAACTACAACCATACTCTGCGATATTACTAACCAAATAGCCAGAGAAAGTATTAATCTAATTTGTTTAGTTCCTCCCGGTAAGGAACCTCCTAGATATCAGCCAACACTAGGAGATATCAAGGCCATTAAACAAGCAGATCTGATTTTATATCACGGTTATAATTTTGAACCCAGACTAATTAAGTCATTTAAAAATAGTCGAAAAAACATAGCCAAAATATCAGTTGGTCAACGTGCTGTTAAACAACCACAAAAACTGCAGCAAAATGGCAAAATTATTAACGAACCACATATTTGGCACGATGTGAGGAATGCCATCAAAATGGTAGAAGTAGTGAATTTTCAATTAGGCAAACTGTCAGCCGAAAATCGACAGAAATATAATAGTAATACTCGCCAACTAACTGAAGAATTAAAGAAATTAAACCAGTGGATTAAATCTACTCTTTCCACTATTCCTGATAAAAACCGGAAATTGCTGACCACCCATAGGGCGATGATTTATTATGTCAAGGCTTATGGGTTAGATTATAAAGGAACTTTACCAGATATCAGTAATGAAGATAAATTAACATCTAAAAAAGCCAAGAGTCTAGCTGAATATATTAAAACGACCCAAGCACCAACAATTTTTGCTGATAGAGCAGTTAATTTGATGTTACTTGCGCCAATTGCTAAAAAAAACAAAAGTGAAAATTTTTCCTCGACTACTCTATATTGATGGATTGGGTGAACCGGGTAGTGATGGAGAAACCTATCAAAAAATGATGGATGCAAATACTCGCAGCATTGTGGAAGGTTTGGGGGTAGATATTTAAGATTTGCACATAAGAAATGAAGCTTTTCGGTTCCCGCGTAACTATGTAAATGCTGTCAATGTCCTCATATAGGAGTCGCCCAGAAGCCCACACTCACCTGCAGGGGAGTGTGTGGAGTATGTCACAAGTCTTCTATCTAAAGGTGGTACAATCGGATATTTTTTTCCTATTTTGGAGAGATGCAATCAAGGAACAAATTAAGTATTTATGAAGTAAATGCAATCAATAACTAAAAGGAATCAAAACTCATGACTACTGCTAAGACAAAAATCCAAGAACCAATTAGCAATTTAGAATATGATTTCATCACCGTCTTGCACAATAAAGCTGCAGCAGTTCAGGCCTATGAACAATATATTAAAGACGCAAAAGAAGTAAATTCCCAACCTTGTGTAGAACTATTTGAAAAGTTACGTCAATCAGAAATTGATGAAGCCCATGAAATTCGTCAGCATCTGCAACAGGTAATGGTAAAGGGAAAAATGTAGGTTTTTAAAAACATACCCTACCTGAAAACTCCCTATTGGTGTCTTGCACCAATAGGGAGATTGCATTATTGTAATAACTGTTCCATTTGATGCTGACTCCATAACTTTTGGTATAGTCCAGGTTGTTCTACCAAATCCGAGTGTTTACCAATTTGCACAATTTTACCCTTTTCCATAACCATAATTCTATCAGCACTAGCAGCAGCAGCAAGTTGATGGGTGATCAAAATTACAGTTTTCCGTTTTTTGCCCCGGGCAAGGTTTTGCAGAATCTGGGTAGCTGTTTCATTATCCACACTAGAAAGAGCATCATCTAAAATTAATACCGGAGCATCAACTAACATGGCTCTAGCTAAAGCAGTACGTTGTCTTTGACCTCCTGACAGGGTGATTCCCCTTTCACCTACCAGGGTGTCATATTGTTGAGGAAAGTTCTTAATTTCTCCTGCGATATGAACCAGATTGGCAACATTTTCTACTCTTTCTTGTTCAAACCTCCCCCTAAGTCTATTCTTGGCTAAATTGGCAGCACTACCTAGTTCTTCTTGTTCAGTTACAAGGTCACCATAGGAGATATTATTCCTAATACTAGTGCTGAACAAAAAACTATCCTGTGGTACATAGGCAATTGCAGCTCGCAAATCATTTAATGATATTTTTGTAATATCCCACCCATCCAAGAATAATTGTCCCTCTTCAATGTCTAGTAACCTAGGTAACGCATTAGCTAGAGTTGATTTGCCAGAGCCAATTGCTCCCACAACTGCGATCATTTCTCCCGGGCTAATATTAAAGTTGACGCCTGTCAAAGCAGCAATCTTACTACCTGGATAGGTATAACTAAAATTACTAGCGGTGATTTCTCCCTTAACCTTATTTATATCTAGGGAAATCGCCTCCGGTCCATCTTCAATTTGAGGAGTGACACTGAAAATAGACTCCAGTCTATCAATGCTAACTTCACCCCTTTGGTAAGCAGTAATTGTAAAACCTAGTAGCGCAGTAGGAAAAACTAATCGTTCCACATAAATCAGGAGAGCTAAAAAATCTCCCACGGCTAAATTCCCCGAAGATATGCGCATTGTCCCTAACCAAATAATGATCAGAGAACTGATATTTGCTAGTCCACCAATCATGGGGAACAGGGTGCTTCTAGTTTTAGCTAGTGTTAAATTCGCCTTTAGTAAAGCCCGGTTTTTATTTTGGAAGGCTCGACGTTCATTTTCCTCTTGAGCATAGATTTTAATTAATGAAATCCCGCTCATATCCTCCTGAATTAATTCACTTATATCCGAAAGTTTTTCCTGTACTGCTGCTTGTTCTTCACGCAGGCGATCGCTAAAAGTATGCACTAAAAATAACATTACCGGATAAACAACCAAAGCTGCTAGGGTCAACTCCATGTTGATAGATAGCATGATTGGTATGGTCATAGAATAGGCGAATACAGTATTTACCAGACTTAATACTGCAAACCCCAAAAGTCGGCGGATATTTTCCACATCACTGGTAGTTCGAGTAATCAAATCCCCGGGAGGGTTAATAGTAAAGTAAGCGGGTTCTAGCTTGAGTAAATGTTCAAAAATCCGTTGCTTTAGTTCAAATTCTACCTGACGACCAACACCAAAAATCCAGATGCGGGAAGCCATACGCATCATCCACATGGCAGAACTGAGCAGAACAATAACTACTGCATAATATAGAATTTGATTAAATCTAAAATTAGTAGATAAGGTAGCAACACCAGAGCGGATAAGCAGAGGTATATAGACTCCTAAGCCATTGACAGACAACAGAGCAATAACGCCCAATAATGTTTCTTTCCAATGGGGACGTAAATAGTTACCAAGTTGAGCAAGTCTTCGAGATTTCACCATTAATTTTTATGTTTAATACCTATAGTTGTACCACCATATACTCAGAAGAAGATAGGTGGGGAGTTTACCAGGTTGAGAGAACTCTACTGACTAAGCAAGAATCTCCCAAATAATCTCCCCGGTTCCATAGCGGTGGGGTGTCAAACCTGCCAAGTCTCTAGATCTTTGCAGATTAAGAGCGCCCACGCAAGAAAACATAAATTTGATTGAGATAACTTTCCCAAACCTGGGTGGTGAGTTGTAGGGTTTCCGCACTTGGCACAAAATCCTCCACCCTCAGTCCTCTATTACTAATTACTTGAGGGGTTTGTAACAGATAGGATGGGATGTTAACACTAGCACTATTTAATACACTACTACTTACTACATCAGATGTAATATTATTGCCTATATCCGGTGGCAAGGATGACACTAATACGGGACTAGGTAGCATAGAAGCAATGGGGATTCTCACTAAAAAGTAGGCAATAGCAGGGGTGCTAGAAAATAATAAAATCGCTAATGACCATCCTAACAAATATCCTCCAGGTTTTTCTATGCTACCTCCCTTGATTTTTTGAGCAGCAATAATTAATAGCAAAGCTGATGCTCCCAATGGTTTGAGGGGAAAAGAAATAAATCGCCACAGAGAAGCAACTACAGGTTCACCTGGATTGAAAAATGCCAAAGCCAACACGGAAATTATTAGTCCCACCACAATCCTACCCACAAAGTTAACCGTGGGGTAGAATTTTTGGAACAGGGAGTAGGCAATAACCCCAATTAATAGCCATAGTAAAACCCGGCTTAATAATTGAAACATAAATAAATCAACTCTCTATTTTTTGTACAGCTAGTCTGGAGAATTACATATAGCATTACAGGTGGCCAAAAAATTCATCTCAGAGTCAAAAGCCTAAATAACTTTTTACTCCCAAACCCCAAGTTTTACCACCA
Source organism: Raphidiopsis brookii D9 (assembly GCA_000175855.1). Lineage (GTDB taxonomy): Bacteria > Cyanobacteriota > Cyanobacteriia > Cyanobacteriales > Nostocaceae > Raphidiopsis > Raphidiopsis brookii. Next base: position 54,669 of record ACYB01000020.1, on the reverse strand, counting down.
ATGGGTTTATTTTATAGTCAAACCGTAATTTCCCAGCTAAGCATAAACCTGGACGCAGCACAAATCATACATCAGGAGCAAATTATGTCTATTTTCCCAACTTCAAAACCCACAGTCCTGGTCACAGGTGGAGCAGGTTACATAGGTTCCCATGCAGTCAAAGCCCTATTACAAGATGGTTATCATGTTCTTGTTCTGGATAATTTGGCCTATGGTCACCGGGATCTAGTTCAACAGGTGTTACAGGTAGAACTTATTCAAGGAGATATACAAGACACTCCCCTCTTAAATTCCATATTTCAACGGTATAAGGTGGGAGTTGTTATGCATTTCTCAGCATACGCCTACGTAGGTGAATCAGTTGTCAACCCCGCCAAGTACTATCGTAACAACGTAGCAGCAACTTTAAGTCTTTTAGAAACAATGTTGGAATATGGTATTAACAAGTTTATTTTCTCTTCCACCTGTGCCACTTACGGGGTACCCCAGTTTATTCCCCTCACGGAAGAACATCCCCAGAATCCGATTAATCCCTATGGAGCTACTAAACTTATGGTAGAAAGGATACTCTCGGATTTTGATGTTGCATACGGGTTAAAGTCTGTATCCTTCCGTTACTTTAACGCCGCTGGTGCTGATCCTACTGGAATCTTGGGGGAAGACCATAACCCAGAAACCCATTTAATCCCACTTATATTGCAAACCGCCTTGGGTCAAAGGTCTTCAATTTCAATTTTTGGTACTGATTATCCTACCCCCGATGGCACTTGTATTCGTGATTATATTCACGTCACTGACCTAGCAACTGCCCATATTTTGGGTCTGGAATATCTACTCCAGGGGGGCACTAGTACGGTTTTTAACTTGGGTAATGGCAACGGTTTTTCCGTCAGAGAAGTCATCGCTGCTGCGGAGGAAGTTACAGGTAAAAATATACCCATTACTGAGTGCGATCGCCGTCCTGGAGATCCTCCAATTCTTATTGGCAGCAGTGAGAAAGCTAGAAAAATACTGGGTTGGCAACCGGTATACCCTGATATCAAACAGATTGTCTCCCATGCTTGGAACTGGCATCAGAAAAGACATCTGTAGAATTAAGTCCTAACTAATCATAGCAATACACTCAATTTCTACCAATACATCCTTAGGTAAACGGGAAACCTGCACACATGCGCGTGCAGGAGCAAATTCGTTTAAAAAGTAGCGAGCATAAACTGCATTCATGGCCGCAAAGTCTTGCATATTAGACAAGAACACACTAGTTTTAACCACATCGTTAAAGGTGGCACCTGCTTGAGCGAGAATAGCCTCAAGATTGCTCATTACCTGTTCCGTTTGTTTAGTGATGTCAGTGGTATGAACTACATCTCCTAAAACTGGGTCTATGGGTATTTGTCCAGCTACGAACACCATCTTACCAGTAGCTACAATGGCTTGGTTATAAGGACCAACTGGTGCGGGCGCTTTCTCAGTACGGATAACTTGATGAGTCATAAAAATATCTTGTGATGGATCTTTTATAATATAGGTGATTACATGAAAGCAGTCAACAGAATTCTTGGCATTTAGACATAAAATAATAAGCTAAAACTGTTCAGGAATTGACTCTTTTCTGCATGATCTAAGGGAGGCATTATCGCTTTTTTGGGTGAGGTTTTCCTCTATTCCTAAATTTCCCTGTAATCCACCAGTATGTATTAGTAATATTTTACTAGGTGGGAAAAATCCTTGTTTTAATAAGTCTATAACTCCATAAAACATTTTACCCGTGTATATATAATCGAGTGGTATATGATGTTCTTGATAGAATTGGTGACAGAATTGAATTAGTTGTTGATCTATTTTTCCGTATCCGCCAAAATGGTAATCATAGATTAATTGCCAAGACGTAGGATAATTTACCAAAGCAGGTAGATTAGAGTGTAGGTAGTCTCCGATTAATCTGTCTATTTCCCCCTCTAAAAATTTGGCATCTTTCAATACAGGAAAACCCACAATTCTTGTTGGTATGGGTGATAGGGCAATTCCCGTGAGGGTGCTAGCTGTACCACAAGCTAGGCAAATTATATCAAAAAATTGTATATCTTGCATGATTTCCATACACCCGCGCACGCCATTTAAATTAGCACCACCTTCAGGAATAATAAAGGTTTGATTTGAGGATCTTTGTAACTGTTTTTTGAACTCTTCGTGAACTTCTTGCGTATGACGTTGTCGGTAAGTTTGGCGATCGCAATACAATAATTTCATACCTTGTTCCTGAGCGAAGCGCAGAGTAGGATTAAGAGGTAGGGTTGGTTCTCCCCGGATGACACCAATAGTTTCAAAGCCAAAAATCCTACCCGCAGCTGCAGTAGCAAAAATGTGATTGGAATATGCACCACCAAATGTTAGCAAGCTGTGGCATTGGCTATGTTTTGCTTCCAAAAGATTGTACTTTAACTTAAACCACTTATTACCATTTATCTGCGTATGTATGAGGTCTAATCGTAAAACATATAACTCAATATTTAAATGGTCCGCTAGGGGATTGTGAATTTTTTGGATCGGGGGAGATAAAAATATTGACGACATTTGTATCAGCAGTTAATCTAGGGTTATAAAATAACCTCTCAACAAGAATATTAGCAAATCCCAATTATTTATGGCTAAGGTTTTTAACTCTATTACGGAGGAGTTACAAGGATTTATCGCCAAGCAGCATATCTTTATGGTTGGCACAGCTCCTTTAAGTTCCACGGGCCATGTTAATGTTTCTCCTAAGGGATTAGAGAGTTTCCGAGTCATTTCACCCCACCAGGTTGCTTATTTAGATTTAACGGGTAGTGGGAACGAAACCTCTGCTCATCTATTAGAAAATGGCAGAATTACTTTCATGTTTTGTGCTTTCCAAGAACCTCCCTGCATTCTCAGACTCTATGGTCAGGGAAGAACTATTTTACCTGATGATTATGAGTGGGATCAATTGTATTCTTTATTTCCTCCCATAGTTGGAACTAGACAAATCATTGTTGCGGATATTGACAGAATACAAACTTCCTGTGGTTTTGGAGTACCACTCTATGAATACCAAGGAGAAAGACAAACTTTGATCAGTTGGGCTATGAAAAAGGGCGAACTAGGTATTAGAGAATATCATCAGCAGCAAAATTTTGTTAGTATTGATGGATTGTCAACTCCTTTGTCCCAATTGCATCATCAAAAATAACTGGAGGATATATGGATAAATTCCAAGTAGACTTTTAATCAATTATCATGTCAAATCAACGCATAATTAAAAGTATATATACTGATGGAGCTTGCAAGGGAAACCCAGGTCCTGGTGGTTGGGGTGTGGTTGCTTACTTTCATGATGGTTCAATTCATGAAATGGGGGAAGCATCTGATCACACTACAAACAATCAAATGGAAATCCAAGCTGCGATCGCAGCCCTTCAATTATTCGCTCAATCCGGACAAGTTGAACCTATTACTCTGTATAGTGATAGCGAATATCTAATTAACAGTGTGACTAAATGGATACATGGATGGAAAAAAAGGGGTTGGAAAAAATCAGATGGCACTTCGGTGCAAAACCAAGATCTACTAAAAGTTATAGACAAGCTAAACACCAATCTGGTCAAGTGGCAGCATGTACGTGGACATACGGGTAATATAGGTAATGAAAGATGCGATGTTATTGCCCGTTCTTTTGCGAGTGGCAAAATTCCCCCTTTGCAACAGTTATCCCCCCAACAGTTGCTAACTAATTGTCAAGAAACCTTAACCCAAATAACTCAAAGAGATGTAACAAAAGTATCTGATTATCCAACAAAATCACCAAAAATTGCTGAAAATATGTTGGAAGGTAGAACTTGTTTATTGGAAGAAAGAACTATGGAACCATCTACAGGAATAACAGGAATATCTGTGGTGACACAGGAAGAAAAACCCCCGGAAATGAGAATCTTACAAATCCGTAATCTCATGGAAACCCTAAAGATTGCAGACGAAATTGCCCAGAAAGGTTACTTAATCACCAGTTCTGAACTAGCAGATTTAATGGATGTTCATGCCAGTGCCGTGACAAGTCGCGGTGATCAATGGCGATGGCGAAACTGGATAGTGTCACGGGTTAGACGTGAGGGGAATCAGATTTTGTGGGAGCTGGAAAGGGGCGATCAAGTGGAAAAGGATGATAATTAATCAATACTAACTAATACTTTCTACCACGCCATTCTTTAGGGGTGCGAAGTGTTGACAAAAAGATGCGTAGAACTGCCAGAGGGTCAGAGAAAGGTGAAAGCCAAAATAACCAACCACCATAAGCATTTTTTCGGTCATAGGAAGGAGAAATTGCCAGCAGTAGAGCAAAGCGGATGATCAATAAAAAGACATTTAACGCCAATAGAAGGGAAGCAGGGAAATAGGGGGAAGGGGGAACCAGCAAGAATGCTAAAATCACCAGTAAGGGTAAACCTTGAACACAGAACAATAACCACAGATCTCCCCAAACTTGACCGGGTGGGGAAGCATCCTTTAAATCCAAACTACGACCCCATTCTTTCCAGGTCTCCATGGCGCCCTCATACATTCGCACTTGGAAAACCCTAGCTCCATCTAAAAAACCCACTTTAAACCCCGCAGCAGCAATATTGCGAGCCAAAGTAACATCATCACAAAAGGAACTCCTGGCACTGGTATAACCATTCATAGTGGCTAAAACTGAGCGCCGACATAGGAAACACTGCCCATTGGCCATTACTCTTTCAGGTTGGGATATACAAGTACCAGCTGGATCAAATCTGTATAATAGTGTCAATAAAAGGGAGGGTTGCAACCAACATTCACCAGGATACTTAAGGATAAACTGAGGAGACAGGGAAACCAAATCATAGCCTTCAGATTCAGCGGTTCTAACTAGACTAGCTACTAGTCCTGGATGGGGTTGAATGTCCGCATCCATTCCCAAAAACCACTTGCTTTCCTCACAGCTAAACAAAAAGCCATTATGTAAGGCCCAAGGACGACCTACCCAACCAGGAGGTAGGGGGTCATCTGTCATAACCCGAAATCGAGGATCTTTTTGTTGTACTGCTCTAACTAAATCGGGAGTGCCATCCTCGGATCTGCTATCAACAACAATTATTTCCCTAACTTCGTAGCTTTGTTGACTCAGACCAGTTAGTAAAGGACTGATGCGTAGGGCTTCATTTAAAGTCGGCACAATCACGCTTACGCTTCCTAACATATCGGGTGTGGGTTGTTGTGGTTCTATGGGTGGGTGTCTTGTTGGTCCTTTCAGCAACCGTGAGATTAAAATTAGTACTGCTGGAACCTGAACCACTAGCAATATTAGGGGTAATTCTAGGGGAATGCTGGCTTCTATAATCAAGATGTTTATACCCTAAAGAGATTTATGACGCAGTGCTGAGTTAAAAATCTTTATCAGTCTTTTGTTCACTCAGCACCGGAGGATTATTTTAAAACAACATTAACATTGCTGATCACCGACTGATTTCCCGACTCTAGTCCTGCAGAAATAGATTTACTGGGTGCTTTTGACCATAGTAGTATGGCAGGTGCAACTCCTAGGAATAGACCTAAAATTATGGGAATAGGGAACCCAGCAGCTAAACTCATCACAGTAGCAAAACCAAAGTTGGCTAGGTACACTATTAGGGCTACGTTTAATTGGGATCTTTCCAAATTAATTGGGTTATTTCTCCATAATAAGGCTGATACTGTCATAAACAAAGAACCGGTGCCAAACCAACCAGCAAAATTTTGATAAGGCATGCCAAAGAAAGAACCTGGTTGATGCCAATACCAAAATGGTAAGGATGTCTGACTCATTGCTGGATCCAAAACAAAATCCCAAGAGGTCAGCAATAAAGCTCCCAATGCGATCGCACCTACATGACGTAATAAAGTAGGTTTTCTATCTACATCAAAACCAGTACGCCCTAATAAGTATGATACAATTCCTACATAAAACCAAGATAAAGGAATAGTAAAAGGTACGAGACCTGCAATTTTATAACCCAAACCACTTAAATAGCTATAGTGTCCAAAAGGAAAACCTGTACTGGTTCCCAACAGCTCACTAGTCAAAGAAATAGATAAAGATGGAATCAAGAAATACAGGGATCTTGCCCAACCTAAGTTTCGGCAAGCATAGAGGAAAACACCTACAGCACCTAAAATCATGTAAGCAACACCACCACCAGCCATACTCCACTGCATGGCTGTTTGTCCTACTTCTGATAAATTTAGTACCTCTTCAAAAATTAACTCAGCATTGGGAATTACCAGTAATATTCCCACGAGCCCGAAAACCATAGAAACGATATGACCAATCAGGCATACGCGCTCAAAAATCACTAGTTGTCTCATGATTAGTCCCTGACCTTTCTTGAAAGATGACACTTGGTTGCACTAATTTACAAATCTTTAATATCTTAACCCAACTAAATTTCTAGGGTTAGAAAGTCCATCAAAAAGTTAAAAGTTAGTTAATCTTATAGCATATACGGTAAAAATGGGAGGTATAGGTAAGTGTAAACGTCCATGGACTCAAATAATGTCAATTTTGCAAAAAGTTCCTTGGTTGTCTCTAATTTTGGTGTTCCTTAGCTACATCGCCCTGGGTTGGCTAGTATCGGAAACCAACCCCCCCTTATTTTTCTGGTTTATACTTGGGGTTGGACTACTGCTCTTGTTAAACAGCTTAACTACTCCAATGTCAGAAGTAGTTAGTTTTTACACTATATTGTTCGAATCAAATCTCAAGAGTTTTGCAGTGACAATTTTAGCGGCTTTTTTGTTTTTCCTAATGATTGCTTGGTTTAGAGTATTTCTAGATGCTTTACTAATTATTTCCTCAACCATACTAGCTAAGATAGACTTTCAGTCCCAGGGATTGAAGCCAGGCCTAACCTTTTGGTTGATCTCCCTATTCTCCTTTTCAGGCTTAGGATTAGGCGCTTTGTGGAACAACTTGGTTTAATACCACCAGTATTAAACCAGTGCCAAGAGGCTTAATTTTTACCCATTTCCCCCGATTCCACCCCCCCGATTCCACCCCTAATTAGCTGGCTACAGCTTCCTCTGTAACACGGGGATAAACACTAACCTTTTTGCGACTTTTGCCCTTTCTTTCAAAAGTGACTACACCATCAATTAAAGCAAACAAGGTATCATCATTGCCAATGCCAACATTATTACCAGGATGGAATTTGGTGCCACGCTGGCGTACCAGGATGTTTCCTGCACGTACAACTTGTCCACCGAAACGCTTTACACCCAGGCGTTGAGCATTAGAGTCGCGACCATTTCGTGTACTTCCTGTGCCTTTCTTATGAGCCATATTTTCCTCTCAAACTTGTTAAATTAAAGTCAAATTAAGGTTAAGCTAAACATATCATTCGCCTTGTAAATCAAGACCTGGGTCTTCCAGTGGAAGGGGTTCAGGAGAAAGGGGAGAGTCTTGATGGGCAAGAGTTTCGCCATTAAGCTTAATAGAGTTAATCAAAAGCCTAGTAATTTCCTGACGGTGTCCACGTTTCTTGCGAGTTTTCTTCTTGGGTTTCATCTTGTAAACCAAGACCTTACGACCTCGAAAATGCCGTAAAACAGTTCCTTCTACTGTTGCACCAGAGACTCTTGGTTGTCCTATAGACAATCCATTCTCATGTTGCACAAGTAACACTGCGTCTATGGTTACTTTTTCATCTGGTTGAGCGTGAAGAAGCTCGATATCGTAGAAACGACCTGCTTCTACTTTTAACTGTTTGCCACCGGTTTCAATAATTGCGTAAGTCATGGGATTGTCCTTAAATTTGCCGTACAGGTAGCTGGCATTGATCCATGAAGATCTTATGTCTATAGCTGTAGTATGCTTTTACCAGCCTTTGGTGTCTACCTGATCCGAGCGAGAATGAGAGAGACTATTGGCACTGAATTCCACTTGACGTGGTTTTGGTATATACTTCCAAATTAGTGCACAACCGTCCATTGTAAACAGTTCTATCCTGTTTGTCAAGGTAAATAATTTAAATTTGCAACTTGCGCTTGACTTCCCCTAATCTAATAAGACAAATGCGTGCGGCAATTTTCTTGTGAACCAAAATACATTCCCTCATCATCATGAATACTAAGGATCCCTATCAAAGAATCACAACCTATTGGATTGGGTTGAAAAGCTGGATTATTAACACTCCCCACAGAGCTGTTTTAGCGGCTTATCGAGCTGCTTGGGAGATTAGAAATATTGAAATTCAACAGTTTAACGGGCGGAAAATTTCCCCGCAGTCCGCAAACTATAGTGGTAATGTCATGGAATTTTGGCAAGGGAACCTGAATAGAAATTTAACTATAATTAAAGTTCGACTGGCAGAATTTAATTTAGGCATGACTTTTACCCATAGATCTACTGATACCAATGATCAATATATTTATGATAGTGAACTATTAGAAAAACTCAAATTTATTGATGAAGTTATTGCCAGTTATACTCAGAAGCGTAATGATGGTAAATACGTGGAAGTTACACAACCATTAAGGAGCAGTGAGAAAGGAGTTAAATTCAATAACAAATCAGCAGATGTAGATTCCAATGATAGTCAAAAAAAAGGAGTATTTCCTGGATCAATTGCCAGAACTTTGAGTAAAATTGCTAAGGACTTCACACCAACAGCAGAGAGTGATTTTATCAAAAATTATCGCATTTCTAGGAATAAAACCAGGATAGCGCTGAGATTCTTATTATTAATAATAATTATCCCATTAATAGTACAAAACTTTTCTAAAAACTTATTATTTACACCCCTATTTAATCAGTGGATCAATCAAGATAATCAAAGAGTTTTTTTAAACTGGGAAATGGAGGAAAAAGCACTGAATGAATTGAAAACCTTTGAGAGAAAATTGCAGTTCCAAAATTTATTACATACGGCACCTCCTTTATCTCCTGAAGAAATAGAAATAGAGGTAAAAGATAAAGCATTGGATGTAGCACAGGAATTTCGTCGTGATAGTAGTCTGGCTATAGGTAATATATTTGCTGATGTCATGTCATTAATTTCCTTTGCCATTATTATTGGTTGGAGAAAAAAAGATATAGAGGTAGTTCAGTCATTATTAGATAAAGTAGCCTATGGGTTAAGTGATAGTGCCAAAGCTTTTCTAATTATTTTAATAACGGATATATTTGTAGGTTTCCACTCTCCCCATGGTTGGGAAATTATCTTAGAAAGTCTAGCACAACACTTGGGATTACCCGCAACTAGAAATGTCATATTCCTTTTTATTGCTACTTTCCCCGTAATTTTAAACACCATCTTCAAATATTGGATTTTCCGTTATTTGAGTCGTTTATCACCTTCCGCATTAGCCACTTTAAAAGAAATGGATGAATAATAGACAAAATCTACAATTTCTGAAATAATTCTTTTTACAAAGTCTAAACACAGCTTATGATTAACATGCGATTAGGTCTCAAAGTCCAAATTTTAGCGGGTCTGATCACCTTTCTATCAGTTCTCAGTGTCAATCAATATCAATTTATACACGCACAGCTAACCAATAAGCCTTTGCATACGCAACAAAGAGTTGAACAACATCAATCCCAGGAGTCATCTGTTTTATATTCGGTGATTGATGAATGGCAAAAATATAAATATAGTGTGAATGGGAAGTCTATTTTAGAACCCATGAAATTGCCAAATACAAAAGTCAGTTTTAATGCCAATGATTTATTGTTTGTACTGACAAATACCAGGAAATATTTTCAAGATTATTCTCAAAAGGATCAAAATATTTCTCGAAATGGATTATTAGTAAATCAAGGTGTTAAAGTAGAAGATGTGCTAAAAACCCTAGATTTTATGATTAGCACTTTACGAGAAGATGTCGGGAAAAACCGACCTCCTCGACTGCAAGATCCTAATTTTATTAATGCCAATTTTCGGGTAATTAAATGGAAAGCCTATAATCCAGATAAACCAGAACAAAAACAACTGAGAATTACAAAGTATGCAGTGTTTACCCATCCTGGTTCTCATACTAAAACAAATACATACAACATACCAATTTATAGCTTAAAAGACAATTCAGCTACCGATAAATTCTACACTAAATACACCAAGCAGGACGTACTGTCTGGAATTTATGAACCCGGTGGAAAGGAATTTGGCAAGGTAGAAACTTTAGCATATTTGACTCGTCAAGGACTAGAGGAGGCATTAATGCAGGGGACAATATTAATTAATTTTACCGATGGTTCTAAGGGATTTTTTAACGTAGACAGAAATAATGGCATATCCTACATAAGAGGAGTCAAGGACACACTACAAAAGCGTTATTGGTATTTCAGACCAGTTGACCAAATCAAAGGTTATGGATATAAAATAGACGCGAAAATTTCCATTAGACCAGGTGTTACTTTTGCTGGAGACGTGCTGAATATTGGTTTAGGGAGAGTGGTATTAATTGAATATAACCAGGGAAAAAATAAACGTTTACAAATGGGAGTGGTAGCGGATACAGGTGGAGCATTCTTACCCAATTTGCATCAGTTAGACTACCTAGCGGGTGTTTTTAAAAATCAAACGGAATTTAGGCAGTATATTAGACAACTACCAGAATATGCCAGTGCCTATATTCTGGTGAAAAAGTGAAAAAAGCAAAATTAATATAATGCGGTTTATTCTTCTGGTGATTTAGTTGTTATTTCAACTGCTGTGACATCAATTGTACCTTCTGGTGTTAAACGGCTAAATCTACCATTTTTCACTGATAGTTGCTCACCACAATTGGGACATTGCAGTTGGGTATTATTTAAACCGGTTGATTCGAATGCACAAACCGGACATTTATCAGTTACTAAATTCCCTTGCAACCACCAGCGAAAGCCAAAAAATGCCACAAATGGTATAATCAGGAACAGAGTGAAAATAACTATTAAGGAGTTTACCAACCAACCTAGACCCAAAGATGCTAACAACCAGGTTACTGCTAATAAGGTTAACCAGGGACGGAATCTATCAAGACTTTGTTGTAAGTTATTAGAATTCATTCGTTTAATTTTTTATACTCTATTCCTATTCTACCATTTTTATGGCTTCATCAGGGGATCCAGAACGCCTGCACTCAATTTTATGCATCAACTCTGTTTATGGCATTTTAGCTCCGGCTATATTTTAGAATTTCTCTTACATTATCTATTTGTTCTTGACTGAACCCAGCTTGTTTAAGGTTAATTAAAAATTTAGATTGTCCGTAACGAGAATCCAACTTTACTGCTTGGTCATAAGTCTCTCGTGCTTGGGTTTTCATCCCTTGTCCCCAATAAACCAATGCCAAAGCAACCCAGGGATGGGGATTGTTAGGTTCTAAAATTGTGGCTTGTTTACCTCGTGCTATTGCTAAATCATACTTTTTTAGACGTTGGTAAGCGAGAGTTAGATTATAGTAGGCGATTTCATTATTTGCCTTTATTTCTTTTGCATGCTCATGAGTCGTTATAGCTTTATCTAAATCTCCACTCACTAGATAAACTATTCCCAAGGCATTTAATGCAGGAATATAATTACCATCTTTCTCTAATACTTGCTTTAATACCTTCATAGCAGATGCTTCTCTACCAGCAAGGTGTAAGGTCCAACCCAATAAAACCTGTCCAGAAAGATTTTCTGGTTCCACAGAGGTAGCCTCTTCTAAGGAGATAATAGCATCTGCATACCGCCCTTGCTGACGATATCTCAGTCCTAATTGTCGGAGCTTAGCTGCAGCATTTTTAGACTTGATAGAACTAGTAAAAGTGGGGGAAGGTGTCAGAACAGGAGAAGGGGAAGTTGAAGAATAGTCCATATTACTGGGTAATACATTTTTGCTGCATCCCATAACATTACTTACAGCAGCCCAACTTATAACACATACTACATTAGCAATAGCACTATGAATGTTTCTAATTTTACCAACCATATTTGCCATTAATTTAGTCTCTAATTATTTGGGGATTGGGTAGGAATAGGTTGTGGGTTTTGAGGTGCTACAAGGACAACAGCATGGGGAACTGGACGGGGAGTATAACCCACTAAGGACTTGCCTTGATATGAAAGAGAAGTGCTAGCACCCGAATCAAGCATTACTGCATCCCTAAATCCTAAACCATGGAGAATTTCCCCCAAAGATACGGAATCTACGGGAGTTTTTGTCACCCCAATTACTGGCATTCCTGCTAAATTGATCCCCCAAAAGGCTCGGTGACGAGCAATATCATAGCCATATAAGTTACCAAAATTGGCGGCAGGTTGAGGTGTATTATTTCTTACTAACCATGCTGCGCCTACGAAGGCATCCGTTACACCTTTATTTTCCGGTGAAGTTGCTTGAAGTCCCTCGAGGGTATTGTGGCTTTCCGGAACAAAAGGTATAAAACTAACCGAATGGGGGTTAATTAATACTAGGGGACGGTCTCGCAATTTCAAGTTTTCACTGGCATTACCAGGAATAAAACCACGATTGCCACTCAAAACTGGTCCAATCATCGTATTAGAGTCCAGATATTTTAACGAAAAGAAACCACCATCAACTGCAGCAATTACTTGTGTATCTTTCAGCATATCCGGTAATTGGTAGCGGCTATCGGCATGAAATGTACCTGGAATACCTCCGCTAATAAGAATTAGCTCTGTGTTATTTACCTTATATTCCCGTTTTTCAATGTCAACATTAAAGTTGAAATTTGTAGGATCCACCGGTGCTGGATATCCACCCCAAGCCAGGGGAGCTATTTCTCCAAGACGGGACTGTCCAAACCTACCTATGGTAAATAAATCGGGGGAATCACCAACAAATTTTTCATCTGCATCATCCATGGAAAAAGCCATCTGATAACCAGCAGCAATTACTCGTGCCCTAACTCTTTCATCTAATTTCCCCTCAGGATAGGTAAAATAATTGATGGGAATACCTAAACGCTCCTGTAAAATCCGCTTTGAATCTATCACTTCCGATGAAAGTTCCTGCTCGGAAAGTTGTCGTAAATCCCGAGGATGGTTGACAGAATGGGAAGCAATGGTTACCAAGGAACTGGAAGCCATTTCTTGTAACTGTTCCCAGGTTAGACTGGATCTTGCCGTCTTACCCTCCATTTTTTTAACATAGACGGAAAAAATAGCTGGGAAATTGTATTTTTTTAAAAGAGGATAAACATATTCATAATGTCCCCCATAGCCATCATCAAAGGATAGCAACACGGGTTTGGCAGGGAGAGGTACACCAGTTCGCAAATGGGCTAACAACCAATCTGGGCTAACGGGAGTAACCCCTTCTTTTTGTAGCTGTTGAAAGTGAGCTTCTAATTCTTCCGGTGTGACATCAAAAAACACTTGTTTTTGTGGTAGAATGTCATGATACATAAAGATAGGAACTCTAGCAAGTCGTGCTTGGCGGTTCAATTCGGGGGAGGGTGTAACTGACTGCAGTTTAGGGGGAGGTGAGGGGGGTGTGTCTTGCTCTTGGCTATTGGCAGTCCTAGTGATAATGTGGTTGAAAAATTGAAGCCAGTCAGGTGACTTTTTCTCTGGGACGGTTGCTTCCGGTTTTTGGAATGATGTTTCTAAGACCTTTTCTCCGGGAACCCAGTTGGGACATTGGGGGGTTGCCTGTGTATTTTCTGTAGTATTTTGCGTATTTTTCGCTGGGGATGTTAATATAGGATTAGATGGTAACGATTCGCAGTACTTTTGCAAGCTGAGAAAACCTTTATTTAAAAGATCTTCAGGGGATTGGGTCGTGGAAACTACTGGCGTAGGTGTGGATTTAACCTCTTGCAATGATTTTGATCTCTGATACCAAGAAAATGAAAGGGCCACAACTACTACAGGTAGGGCTGTGACCAGGAAGAACGTTGGGTGGGGGAGCTTAGGCAACCGAGAAGTCATAGGTAATCAATTTTTGAGACTCAGCTATATCATATATATATTTCTGGCTTAGTGGCTATAGATCCGGTTACGGTTACCATGAAGTTAGGTCAGGTTCCCTCAAAACTAGAAGGCTTGAATTTGGTCAAAGTCGCCATCCAACTAGATTATGATTCTTTAGCCCTAGAGGCTTGATGCTAGTAATTGTGCCACTAGCAAGGTCAAGAAACGCGATCGCATTGGCTTCTTGGAGGGTAATTGCAGCGGTTAAACCATCGGGGGAAACAGCTATATACTCAAGTTCCACATCTTGGGATAGGGTTGCATTGTTACCAGTAATCCATATTTCTTGGGATTTTAGGGTAGCCAATTCACCGTCAAAAGTATTAAACTTAGCTTCCTGCACGGTAGCACTATTGGGGCCATTGCTTAGATCAATGATACTAACAGAACCTTTTGGATCAGAACTATAGTTCTCATTAGGTTCCCCTTTATTAGCCACTAAGACCTTCTTGCCATCGGGGGTAAATGTGACCATATCAGGCAAGAAACCCACTTCCACAGAATTAATGAAGTTACCATTGCCAGGGTCAAAGAAGCTAACCCAACCACGCTGATGAGTTCCCGTGCTAGTATCTTTTACTTCGTAGGCAACTGCGACTATTCCGTTTTTCATCGCGATACTATTAGGCGCAGCCCTTTCAGAAGTAGGAGTAGAAAGAGGGGCCAGTTTTCCAACATTGGTCAGTGCTCCCGTACTATCTATTGTATATATATTTACAACATTATCAGCAATAACATAGATACGTTTACTGATCGGGTCAAAGGTAGGAATTTCTGAGTTGATTGTACCAAATTTATTTAGTCTAATTGCCATGTTTCCATATCTCCTCCAAATATACCAATATTCCAAAACTGAAAATCCAACGGTTTCTGGGTAATAGCTCAAGATACTTAAAGACTTTATTAAGAAGAAACTACCAACGAACATACAAGATTAGGATGGGAGTTAGTTTAAGATATGGTTATAATTAGGTTAAAGATTAAAAAATCGCAGTTTTATGACTTTTCAAACCTTTTTTTGGCTAAGGCAAAAGTCAAAGTCGTACGGTAATAGTTTAAAATCGGAGGGTCCCCTGGGAAGTGAAATTAGGAATCAGTTCAAAATGGGTATTATTCTGTTATTTGGACTCCTGCTTGGTATTTTAAGTGGTTTGCTGGGTAGTACCCTCCTAATAGTTGCTGCTATATTCCTGACCCGAATGCAGTTAACCACACATATTCAGGTTTGGCGTGTTTTTAACCCGACAATGGGGCTATTAACCCCATTATTTTTGGGGTTTGCCTACCTTTTTACCCATTATAGATTAGTATGGGACAGCAGTGATGGCAGTGGTGGAACCCCAGATTATAGTAATTGGTTTCAAAACCTTTATGTCAGTGGTTTTGTATATACTGTTGCACCAGGATTAGCTGCACTATTTGCTTTTGTGGCAGTTCTGTTTTTATCTCCCCGCAAGTAACAGGATTAACTTTGGATTTTCAAGCCAAAGTGTGGTAATTTACAATCATAACTTAAATATAAATATTTAAATAAAATTATCACGTTAAATGTGTCAGGAGATACTAATGTTGAATCAGATGAAGAGTTTACAGTTACCCTCTTTAACCCAACTAGTAGTACTGTTACTACTGCAATTAGTAATGAGACCAGAAGGTTTCCTTACCACCATTATTGACAGTCAATTGGCTACCCTAAGATCCCAGGATCTGGGAGTCATTCATAACAATACAACCCTCTCGCAATATGTGAAAACTGAATATAATAAATTTCATAACCATGGTACTGCTTTTAAATCAGTGTCAGCTGCAACTAATACAGGAAACTTCACCCTACAAGTTCTTCATGGTTCCGACTTTGAGGGTGGCATTCCCGCTCTTACCGATGCAATTGGTTTCTCAGCTGTTGTCAATAAGCTCAAGGATGATCCTAAATACAAAACCAACACACTGATTCTCTCCTCTGGCGATAACTACATCTCAGGTCCATTTTTCAATGCTTCCAGCGATACCAGGTTGAATAATGTGGGTGGATTAGACTCTAGTACTGCTCCAGTGATTGGACGTGGTGATATTGGCATTTTAAATGGGATTGGCATTCAAGCTTCCGCATTTGGCAACCATGAGTTTGACCTGGGTGTCAGACAAGTGCGTGATATCCTCAGACTGGGAAGTGGCAACCCGGGCACTAACTTCCCCTATTTGAGTACTAACCTTGATTTTAGTCCTGAAATTACAGCGGGCAACCTTAGTGCAACTGACCTGGCCGCCAACCAAAATACCGCTGATGCTAGCTCTATTAAGGGCAAAATTGCTAAAAGTACCATCATCAATGTTGCGGGTATTGATGGTATTACTGGCACCGCTGACGATCAAAGAATTGGCATTGTTGGTGCAACTACACCAACTTTGGCAAATATCTCTTCAAGTGGCAGCACTATCGTCAAACCAGCTACCCCCATTGACTATGACGCATTAGCTGCAGAAATTCAAACTTCTGTAGATATACTAAAAGCACAAGGTATTAACAAGACCATCTTGTTAGCTCACATGCAGCAGTTAAATATTGAGCGAGATGAATTGGCGAAGCGATTAAGAGATGTAGATCTTATCATCGCGGGGGGCAGCCATACTATTCTGTCTGATACCAATGATGCGCTGAGAACAGGTGACAGCAGCAAGGGTGATTACCCTCTTGTCAAGACAGGCGCAGATGGCAAGCCTATTTTGGTAGTCAATACGGGTGCTAATTACAAGTACGTCGGGCGTTTAGTGGCTGAATTTGACAAGGATGGGGTGATTCTGGTTGACAAACTAAATAACACGATTAATGGAGCTTATTCTACAGATGATGCAGGAGTTGATCGAGTCTATGGCAGTGATGTTGATCCTCGTGCTGTAGCCAATCCTAATGTGGTGGCCATAACCGATAGTATCAAAAACCTTCTTGCTAGTAAAGACAACTTAGTTGTGGGCAAGGCCAGTGTGTTTCTCAACGGTACTCGTGAGGATGTGCGCACTCAAGAAACCAACCTTGGCAACTTGACCGCTGATGCCAATCTTTGGTATGCCAAGCAGATAGATCCCAGCGTGGTTATCTCCCTGAAAAATGGCGGTGGTATCCGCGACAATATCGGTGCGATTGGTACGGGTGCAGGAGCAATCAGCAAAGATGATGTTGTTAAGCTGCCAACTCAGCCCAACCCTTTAGCACCAACTAAAAAGGAGGGTGATGTGTCTCAGTTAGACATCGAGAACTCCCTCCGTTTTAATAATGACCTATCACTAATTACGGTTACCGCCCAACAACTACACCACATAATTGAACATGCATTAGCGGGTACTGCCCCAGGTACAACCCCAGGACAATTCCCCCAGATATCCGGGTTAAACTTCAGCTTTGATTCTACTAAGACATCGATTCAGTTTAATAGTACGACAGGTGAAGTCATTAGACAGGGTAAGCGGGTTCGTAATTTAGCAGTGGTCAAAGAAGATGGTTCATTGGTAGACATCATTGTGAAAGATGGTGTGTTAGTTGGAGATGTCAACCGCAGCTTCAGAATGGTAACACTAAAATTTTTAGCCGGTATTAGTACCACTGCTTTCCTTGGTGGTGAGAACTATCCTTTTCCTAGCTTTGTCAAGCAAAATGCAAACCTAGCTAACCGAGTTGATTTGCGTGGTGAAACGGCTGATGTTAATGGTAATGGCAAATTGGATGCTGGTTTAAGTTTGGATCCGGGCAAATTTACCTTTGCGCGTCCTGGTACTGAACAGGATGTTTTAGCCGAGTATCTTGGCGATCGCTTTAGCACTAACGCCTATGGAGTTGTTGATGTTGGTTCAGCGCTTGACACCCGTATCCAAAACCTCACTGTAGATAAGATTGACGGTAAATAAATTCCTAGATCGCTTTCAAATAGAGGAAATTCTGGATGAGGACTTTTCTGGAGACTAACCATTACTAGTTGGGAATCTTACCTACAACTTCCCTAACCCGATATATTGGCCTCCCCTGGGACTCATGATAGGTACGCATTAGCATTTCTGCTAATAGTCCAAAACAAAACAACTGTACTCCCGTAACCAGCAATAATACCGCTAAAATTAGTAGGGGGCGACTACCAATATTGAGATAAAAAAACAACTTGAGAATGGTGAGGTAAATACTTAGTCCGCCACCAATAATCATTGAAATTAAACCTAATAATCCAAAAACGTGCATCGGACTAGTGAGAAACTTTTTCATAAAAAGAATAGTTATTAAATCCATCAATACCCGAAAAGTCCGATGTATACCATATTTGCTTTTACCAAAACGTCTTGCATAATGATGTACTGGTATTTCTGCAATTCTTGCTCCTTCAATATATGCTAATGCAGGCAGAAACCGATGTAATTCTCCATATAGGTTCATATCTGCTACTAATTCTGCACGGTAGGCCTTGAGAGAACAACCATAGTCATGAACATAAACACCAGTAGCACGACGAATTAACCAGTTAGCAATTTTCGAGGGTACGAGGCGATTTATTGCTCCATCCTGGCGATTTTGCCGCCAACCAGTCACTAGGTCATAACCCTCATCTAGTTTAGCTAATAGTGCGGGAATATCCATGGGGTCGTTTTGTAAATCCGCATCTAAGGTAACAATGGTTTCACCTGTGGCATAATTAAAACCAGCGGACATAGCAGCTGTTTGCCCATAATTACGTCGCAAAATTATTACTTTTAGATCATTGCGCAGTTGAGCCTGGTTCTTGAGAAACTCTACTGAACCATCCTTAGACCCATCATCTACGCAGATAATTTCATAATTTAATTTATTCACTTGTAAAGCATGACAAATTCCCTCTAACAATAATGGCAAACTTTCTAGTTCATCTTTAATGGGCAAAACCACTGAAACGTCAAGTGCTTTATATTGACTACTAGGTAATTTTTCATTGGTGGCTGGCAGGGGATAATTAGTCATAAGTATTACCAAGTAAGAAATAAGTAGGGCTAGAATTAGTGGTGGTTAATGTAGTTAATACTTGCCAGTATAACTTCTCACAACTCTGCCAGATCCACGCAGTTGTTTATAGTATAACTGACTAATGCGATCGCCATCTGGTGATAATTGATCAATTCCAATTCCGTTGCGTCCCTGGTCTTTTCCTGAGCTGTGAATATAATATCCATTTCCTAAATATAAACCCACATGGGTAGCTTTTTGGGGAGTACCAAAAAATACTAAATCTCCTATCTGTATCTGATTAATATCTATAATTTGAGTAAACGCTTCTTGTTGATAAGCATCCCTTGGTATCCATACACCAACAGATAAGAAAGCAGCCTGTATTAAACCGGAACAATCATAATTGGGCCCCACAGTTCCACCCCATAGATAATAGTTGGTTTGTCTCATGGCTTTTTGAGTAAATTCAATTACATCCGGTACAAGTTTCTCAATTTCTAAAGCAGTAAAATTAGGTGGTTGATAGGGTTTTGTAGCAAGTTTTAATAGGTGCAAATCATTGGGATCAATCCATCCTGGGTACTGATCTTCACACAAATAAACTTCAACACAATTATCTTGAATTTGTCCTTCCCACAGAATTCTTAAATTCCTTCCCCTAGCAGCTTGGGTTGCTAATCGGACACATTCGGGAGAATCATAAATGTTTAAGTCGCTTATACATTGATATTCAATCATTTTTTTGACTGCTTATGGCTAAAGCTATATACTCAAACTACTGCGAAAGTTAACCTATTTTTAATCTCTTTCTTGGGTAAGCGTGAATAAATGGAAGCAGAAGATGTAAGACGGCTTTATGCCACAGGCGAGAGGTACTTTGTATCTGCTGATTTGATTGGGGTTAGACTTATTGATGCCTATTTGCCCGGAATCAATTTGTGGGGGGCAGATTTAAGTAGAGCTAATTTGGCTAGGGCCAAACTTTGGGGAGCAAACTTGAGCCAAGCCAATTTGGCCAATGCGAATTTAACCAGAGCTAACTTGTGCGGGGTGAATCTTTCTAACGCCAATCTTAGAGGGGCTAAACTGAACTACACCAAGTTCTATGGTGCTAACTTGAACGGTGCTATGTATGACATGAACACTAAACTACCAAGGGGCTTTGACCCGCTCAATCATGGTATGCGCAAGGTGTGAAATGGGAGGAGTGGACGTAACTGGATTCGAACCAGTGACCTCTACGATGTCAACGTAGCGCTCTAACCAACTGAGCTATACGTCCTTAACTCCAATTCTACTATATCATACATATTTTCTGTGTCAAGTTCCTGTATCTGTAGGCAAAATTCAACTCAGCACAAGAGATTGGTTGGCAGATTATTTCCATCTCCCTCTACCACTTCCAATACACTCCTGAGCATTAAATAATCGGGTCAAAGTTTACTTTTATTAGACCACTGTGTGACCTAGCCATACCCATAAGACTTTCTTTGACAAAGTTTTCTGGTTAATTAATCAGCTTTTTCATAATTGATGTTATTAAGGATAAATATAAGGTTTAATTCTACGATTAATGTGGGGATTCAAACTGATGAATAGGCCCAATTTAATCTCTCAAGATGAAAATGAAAATTGGTATTCTGGGTTTAGGATTGATTGGTGGTTCTTTGGGTTTTGACTTACGCTCCCAAGGACATTATGTTTTGGGGGTCAGTCGTCGAGAATCAACCTGTCAAAAAGCCATGGAAATTGGCAGTGTAGACCAAGCTAGTATTGATTTTAGTTTATTGGTAAGTGCAGAACTAATATTTGTTTGTACTCCTATAGGATTAATTGTACCTCAGATAAAAGAGTTACTACCCTATTTACATAAGACTACTATTATTACTGATGTTGGTTCTGTGAAAGGACCCATAGTCCATTCTATTTCCCCCTTATGGGAGAATTTTATTGGTGGTCACCCCATGGCCGGAAATACTAGTGCGGGCATAGAAGCTGCCCAGTTTAACTTGTTTGTGAATTGTCCTTATGTGATTACTCCAGTTGACAAACCAATCAAAAACAACTTAACACTACTAGAAGAAATTGTGCGATCGCTTGGATCTAATGTTTACTACTGTTCACCGGAGCAACATGATCGGGCTGTAAGCTGGATATCTCATTTACCAGTGATGGTTAGTGCTGCTTTAATTGATGCTTGTTTAAATGAAACAGATTTAGAAATTTTAGAACTGGCTCAAAAGCTTGCCAGTTCTGGTTTTCGGGATACCAGTCGGGTAGGTGGTGGCAATCCCGAACTGGGGGTAATGATGGCACAATATAATAGCCAAGCACTCATCAATTCATTACATCAATATCGTGACCACCTGGATTTATTCATCAAATTGATCGAAGAGGAAAATTGGGAGGTTTTGGGGGAGAAACTGCTGTTCAACCAACATAACCGTCCCAGATTCCTGTAGGAAAATGCTAATGTGGAATTGGTGGAGTGTGGATTCCACCGTTGCTACCTTTTAAAATGATGATCAGGAAAGAAAACATGACATCAGAATCCAATAAACTGCGTTTTTACACCCAGGAAGAGGTACAGGAAATTTTAAACCTGGCGATCGCCCGTCAGAGTAAAGATCTTAGTCAAGAGTTTTCCTATCAGCAGATTTTAGAGATTGCTAAGGAGCTACAAATTGAACCAGAATCTGTTTTGCAAGCCAAAACTGAGTGGTTAGCTCAACAGAGCGAAACACAGCAGAGAAAGGCTTTTGATACTTATCGTCAAAATAAATTAAAAGAACCGTATAGGAACTATATAATTATTAACACTTTTTTCGTGCTGACAAATTTAATTGGCAGTGCTAGTTTAACCTGGTCTCTATATATTTTGATGTTTTCGGGATTAGTTATCCTAGTTGAGGTTTGGAAAACCTTTCGTAATCAAGGGGAAGAATATGAAGCTGCTTTTCAAAAGTGGAATCGTCAGCACCAAATCAAAGAAACTGTAAATACGGTGATGAGTGCAGTGATTAATAAGTGGTTTAAACGGAGAGGATAGATTGAAAAAACTATTTACAGAACCATTATAGAGCTTTAACAACTTGTTAACAGATTGACCTGATTTTTGGTTTATGATATTGTATAACCAGAAAGAAGTAGTCTGATTGAACCCAACCATAAATGGAAATTACTTTATGGTGTGAAATTTAATTTCAACCTCATGATATGTTGTTTAAATCCCGATTGTCAAAATCCTCAAAATCACGATAGCAGCAAGTTTTGTCAAAGTTGTGATACTCCTTTAGTCCCACTGTTAAGAAATCGTTTTCGTATTATTCATGTGCTTTCAGATGAAGGAGGATTTGGCAGAACATATCTAGCAGAAGATACAGATAAATTAAATGATAGTTGTGTGGTCAAACAATTAGCACCTAAGTTTCAGGGTACTTGGTCACAAAAAAAAGCAATGGAGTTATTTAGTCAAGAAGCAAAGAGATTGCAAGAATTAGGAGAGCATCCACAAATTCCCACTTTATTGGCTTATTTTGAGCAACATAACTGTTTATACCTAGTACAGCAATTTATAGATGGTAATAACCTATTACAAGAGTTACGATTAAGAAAGCACTATAAAGACAGTGATATTCAATCTTTGTTACTAGATTTGTTGCCCATTCTTAAATTTATTCATAGTCGGGGAGTAATTCATAGAGATATCAAACCGGAGAATATTATCCGACGTAAAAGGGATGGAAGATTAATATTAATTGACTTTGGTTCTGCCAAACGATTAACAGCTGCAGTTCAAAAAAAATATGGTACTTCTATTGGATCTCATGGTTATTCTGCCATAGAGCAAATTAGAGATGGCAAAGCCTATCCAGCTAGTGATTTATTTAGCTTGGGTGCTACTTGCTTTCATCTATTAACTGGTCTATCTCCCTTTCAATTGTGGATAGAAAATGGTTATGGTTGGGTCAAGAATTGGCAGGATTGCCTAGAAAATTCTAGGAGTGTTGAGCTAATTATTATTTTAGATAAGCTATTACAACTAGATCTGAAAAATCGCTATCAATCTGCTGATGAAGTTATAAAAGACCTTAGTAAAAAGAATATTTACGGTTCAGAAAAATCTGGTATATACCCTAAAAATGGTAAACATAAAAAATCTAAAGATACTATTTTGCCAAATATATTTTTGACTTTGGTAACAATTTCCGTTGTGGGGGGATTGGGATATAGGAACTTAGGTCAAATACAAACGGCCATTTTTTCTCAATTTAAGCCTTTATTAATGCCAAGTAATAAATCTTCTACCAGTCCCAAGTATGGACAAATATCTAGGAGAAATTCCTCTATTAGAGCTAACAAAGTTAGTTTATTCAAAACCATAACACAAGTAGATAAATCCCTAGCAGTGGTGGCTATTACTCCAGATGGTAATACTATTGTCAGTGCAGGTCACAAAGAAATTAAATTATGGAATAGCAAAACAGGCAAACAAATTATATCCCTACCAGGACATACACAAAATATCAACGCTCTTGCCATTAGTCCAGATGGCAACAACCTAGTCAGTGCGGGAGATGATAAAACCATTAAAGTTTGGAATTTACAAACAAAAAAACTTACTTTTAATCTAGTTGGTCATCAGGACTCAGTTCAAGCACTAGCTATTAGTCAAGATAGCAAAACTCTAGTTAGTGCGGGAGATGATAAAACCATTAAAGTTTGGAGTCTATTAACAGGAAAGTTTTTAAAAACTCTCCTAGACCATAATTATTGGGTTAGGTCCTTAGCTCTTAGTCCCGATGGGTTCACCCTAGCAAGTGGAAGTTTTGATAAGACTATTAAAATCTGGAATATTAATCAAACCAGTGGGCAAAAACCAACCACACTATTAGATACTACTTCCCAAACAGTCACATCTTTAACTTTTAGTCCGGACAGTAGTAAACTTGTCAGTACCAGTCGCGATCGCCAAATTAAGTTTTGGGATATTAAGAATAAGGAGATGATTTTTGCCAGTAAAAAACAAAATGTTACATCTGTGATCTTCAGTCCCGATGGTAAAACCCTGATTAGTGGAGCCAAAAGTTGCCTAGATTGTTCTGATAAAATTTCTTCTATGATTAAATTATGGGATGTAAGTAAAAAGGAAGAAATTTATGCCCTACCGGTAACCACTAAAATTGTTACATCCTTAGTTTTAAGTGCTGATGGTAAAACTTTGGTGGGTGGAACAAAAGATAATAAGATTAATATTTGGGAGATTTCCCCCTAACATCGCAAAAACATCAGAACTTATAAACTACATATTGCAATGAACAATTATCTTTATCAATACAACCAATTATATTGTGGAAAATTACTAAAAAGGTACAAGCGATTTTTTGTGGATGTGGAACTAGAATCTGGAGAAATAGTCACAGCGCACTGCGCCAACACCGGACCCATGACTGGAGTTTCTCAAATTGGCAGTGCTGTGCAGTTGTCCAAAACTGATAATCCCCAGCGCAAATTAGCCTATACCTTGGAATTGATTCAAGTGGATAATTCAGGACCAACATGGGTTGGTGTAAACACCAACTTACCCAATAACATAATCAAACTAGCTTTAGAAAAACAGCTCTTTCCACAACTAGGAGAGTACAAGCAAATTAAAGGAGAGGTGGTCTATGGAAAAGAGAAAAGAAGCCGAGTGGACTTTTACCTAACAGGAAATGAGATGCCAATTTACTTAGAAATAAAAAACACTACTTGGAGTCAGGGTAGTTTAGCATTATTTCCTGACACAGAAACCACCAGAGGACAAAAGCATCTAAGAGAATTAATGGAAGTATTACCCAAAAATCGGGCGGTGATGTTGTACTTTATCAATCGAGGGGACTGTGTGAAATTTGCTCCTGGAGATAGTGCGGATCCACTCTATGGTCAGTTACTAAGACAAGCAATAAAAGTAGGTTTAGAAGTTTTGCCGTGTAGATTTGATGTTTCTCCTCAAGGGGTTAGTTATTTGGGTTTAGCCGAATTAAAAATTTGATTAATGAATATAAGTGGGGGAATGGTTCCCCCATAGCATCAACCAGTTCTAACCCAAGGACTGAGAGGTCTTGATTCTATCTAACTTGAGAATTAAAACCCCCAAGGGTGGTAAACACAAATCCAAAGAATAAGGACGATTATGTAAAGACCAGTCATCAGTCCATTTACCCCCTAAATTTCCCATATTGCTACCACCATACTCACGTGCGTCACTATTAAATAGTTCCGTATAGAATCCCTTCTGTGGTACACCAATACGATAGTGGGAATGGGGTTGGGGAGTAAAGTTGCAAACTACTACTACAAATTCATCCGAGTCCTTAGCTCGACGGACAAAAGAAACCACACTGTGGCGATTATCACTACAGTCAATCCACTCAAAGCCCTCTTGTGCAAAGTCCTGACTATATAAAGCACGTTCAGAACGGTAAACACTGTTAATTTCCCTAAAGAACCCTCTTAACTGCTCATGAGGTTCATACTGTAATAAACCCCACTCCAAATCGGCCCACACATTCCACTCACTCCATTGACCAAACTCCATGCTCATAAACATGGTTTTCTTGCCAGGGTGTGCAAACATATACGTAAATAAAGCGCGCACATTGGCCAGCTTTTGCCATCTATCACCGGGCATTTTACCGATGATATTGCTCTTACCATGGACAACTTCATCATGGGACAGTGCTAACATAAAGTTTTCACTGTGGTTGTACCACATGCTAAAAGTGACATTGTTTTGGTGGAATTGACGGAACCAGGGATCCATGCTGAAATAGTCTAACATGTCGTGCATCCAACCCATATTCCATTTGAGATTAAAACCTAAACCTCCAGTGTATGTGGGCCAAGATACCATGGGCCAAGAGGTGGATTCCTCCGCAATAGATAGAACCCCTGGGAAGTGACTAAAAATGTTGTAATTTACTTGGCGGAGAAAATCAGCTGCTTCCAGGTTTTCCCGACCACCATATTCATTTGCTACCCATTCTCCATCTTTACGACAGTAGTCAAGATAAAGCATGGAAGCAACAGCATCTACCCTAATACCATCAATGTGGTACTTATCAAACCAAAACAAGGCATTAGCAACTAGGAAATTTCTCACCTCGTTGCGGGAATAGTTAAATACCAAGGTTCCCCATTCCTTATGTTCACCTTTACGAGAATCAGCATGTTCATAAAGATGAGTACCATCAAAGAAGGCTAAACCATGACCATCCTTAGGAAAATGACCTGGTACCCAATCCACAAGCACACCAATGCCACTTAAATGACACTGGTCAACAAAATACATAAAGTCCCCGGGAGTGCCAAAGCGGGAGGTGGGAGCATAGTAACCAGTAACCTGATAACCCCAGGAACCATCAAATGGATGTTCAGCAATAGGTAATAACTCTATGTGGGTGTAACCCAAGTCCTTCACATAGGGAATCAGTTTAGCTGCTAACTCCCGGTAGGTAAGGAATCGCGCTCCTGGATTCAGTTCAGAAGCAATAACTACTGGTTCCTCTGTTCCATCTGGTAACTTAGCTGGTTTCGCACTGTCATCATGTAACCAAGAACCCAAATGCACTTCGTAAACGGAAATGGGTTGCCCAAGAGGGTCGCTGTTTCTTCTTGTCTCCATCCATTGTTCATCACCCCAGGGGTAAGCATTCAAATCAGTGACAATAGATGCAGTTTTCGGACGTGGTTCCTGTTGAAAACCGTAGGGGTCAGATTTTTCGTAAATATGACCGTCAAAATTCTTGATTTCATATTTATAATGTTCCCCAGGACCCAATTCAGGAATAAATAATTCCCATACTCCCGTGTGTCCCTTGCGCATTTGGTGTTTACGGCCATCCCAGTGGTTAAAATCCCCCAGGAGAGAAACATTGCGAGCACTAGGTGCCCATACGGCAAAATAGACCCCCTTAATACCATCTATTTCGGTTAAGTGCGCTCCCAATTTCTCATAAATGCGATGGTGGTTACCCTCACCAAACAAATGTAAATCAAAATTTGTTAGTCGGGGAGAACGAAAAGCATAGGGATCATAAATTACCCGCTCGTGTTCCCCTTCTTGAATTCTTAATTGGTAGTTATTAAGTTCTTCGATCTCAATAGTGCATTCAAAAAAATGGGGATGATGTACCCTTTCCATGGCGTATTCTTTACGCTCTTGGGGAACTACTACATAAACTGCGCTGGCGTTGGGTAGGTAAGCACGTACAGCCCAAATGTTTTTACCCTCTTGTTCTACAAGATGTGAACCTAGTACCTCGAACGGATCATGGTGTTGATTGGAAACTATGCGGTTAACCTGCTCAGGAGCAATGGTGCTGGTGGTCATGGAGCTACCTACATTCAATAAGGTGACTAACTAAATTCAGTTTTCTATAACTATATATATTCTTTACATTTATTTGTATTTTTGTCCTCATGGTTCCCGTAGATCAGGATGTATTTTACATTATAAGTATGAAATAAGTATGAATTCTGGCAGCTTAAATATCTAAAAATGGGAAAATTTGCCGTAAAATTCTGCGCATCCTGAGCAAAAATACTGTGTGTCTCAAGCTAGGACTTAGTTTTCTGGGGGGAATTGTTCTCAGCTGCTCTTGTAGTTCAGCATATTCCGATGCAGTTAATATCCTACCATCAATAGGCGATCGCCCGATGGTGATAATTTCTGTCCGTAGTATTTCTTCCGGAATATCTTCTGTTAGTGGTGGGACTGCTATGGTTACTGCATGATTAATCATTCCTACTATTACAGCTGTAATGACTCCCAAAACTACAAACTGGAATTTTACAGGTAGACCTTTCATTTCCCGTCTTGTTGGTTTTTGTAAAGCCCCAGCGCCTACCCAAAGGGGTAGAGCGTGGGTTTGTTTATCGAACTAGCTACTGCAGCATACCTATGGTCAAAACTTGATTGATCAAAATTAGGCGTTCCTAAAAAGTTCTAGGGAGTAGTAGTAGGAGTTGGGGTTGCTGTGGGTTCTGTAGTAGCAGCAGGGGTAGCAGTACCACTATCAGTGGGCTCAGCGGGTGCAGTAGTAGCAGCAGGTGTGGTTGTAGCATCACCAGAGGGTTCAGTACCACCTTCACAAGCGCCCAGCATAGTAGCTAGACTTAAAACGATAGCCAAACCAAAGATTTTTGTTTTCATGACTCCTCTTTCACCAATTAAGTGCAACACAAGGGATTGCTCCTGTTGAATAAGATATCTCATTTGTTGCTTTTTGTGAAACAATTTGTACAGAATAAATTTCTTCCCGGTTTTTTTTGTTATGGTCGTACCCACTGTAGAGGAAGATAGGACATTGCCAATAAGTAATCTAGCAAGCATAATTGAACCATAATTTTTTTAGCATGCTACCTGTTCAGGCTCAAATTTAGCATTCATCACTATTATGTCAGCATTACCCAAATCAGCTGTTTCTACGAAAAGCTCCTGGTTTAGACCAGATTCCTCCCCTATTTGGTATGGGGAAGATTCTCCATCTTCCACTAAACCAGCACGCAGGAAAGAGGAACGTGACTCTAAGGCTATTTTTTCTGATGCTCCAGTGCAAAAACCTATGTCAACTGGTCAAATCAGTAATCAGCTACCAATCTATTCTAATAGTAGTAACTTATGGATTGTCCGCTTCAACAAAATTCACCACTATTCCTCCGTGACGGCATTTTTGTTTGTGGTGGTGACGTTGGCAATCTATGGTGGAACAGTCTATTGTCAACAGATTTGGAGTCATTCCTATCGCAGACTGGAAAGCTTACAACGCCAGGAACGACAGCTAACTGCAGCCAATGCTACTATGATTAGTAAAATGGCTCAGGAAGCAGAAGCAATGGGACTGGGACTATCTGCTCCGGGTAAGATGGTGTTTCTGCCCGCAGTATCAAGTAATGCTCAACCACCATTGAGAGCTAAAACACCCCCATCTCCAAGTAAACGCACCTCAATTCCACCGTTAGGATATTAAGCTTATTGACCATTCCCATGCAGAAGTTACCCAGCAAAACCAAACCTACTAGGAGCAGATTCAGAAACTTAGCCAACCTACGAGAAAATCTCCGACGGTATTTAGAATTAACAGGGAGAAACAGATTTTCCCCATCATTCCCAGAGAAAAACTCCCCTGGTACTCCAACTCGACTCGTCAATTTTCACTCTCGACTGTTGGTGATTTGGGGAGTTCTATTTCTATCTGGGATGGGTCTAGCTGTGAATTTGTATCGCCTCCAAGTTGTGGATGGACCAAAACTCACCCAAAGGGCTAGAAACCAACAAACAGCTGTCTTACGTCCTTTTATGCCCCGGCGTCCATTAGTTGATCGCAATAAAAGTTTATTAGCTATTGACCGTCCTGTTTATACAGTTTATGTTCATCCTAAGTTATTCAATAAATCTAGTCAGGCAATAGCGGAGAAAATAGCACCTATTCTGAATAAAGATGTTGGCGACCTAGTGAAGCTATTTAAAACTAGAAAAAGTGGTATTCTTTTAGCTGATAAGGTATCCGAAAATATTGCTGATCGCTTGATATCATTTAGACTAGATGGTTTAGAATTTATTGAAAAATACTCTCGTTTCTACCCTCAAGAAGATCTAGTAGCAGACGTAGTGGGTTATGTAAATCTAGAAAGACATGGTCAAGCTGGGGTAGAATATAGTCAGGACAAACTGTTGGAGCGTTCCAGGGAAACCGTGCGTCTGACACGAACCGGTGCGGGGGACATTATGCCAGATTATGCACCAGATGAGTTTTTATATTCCGATGATTTTAAATTGCAATTAACCATAGATAGTCGCTTGCAAAGAGCTGTTCGTAGCGCCCTGAAACAACAGGTCAAAAAGTTTCAGGCTAAACGCGGTGCTGTGATTGTTATGGATGCTAAAGATGGTTCTCTATTGTCCTTAGTGTCCCAGCCCAGTTATGATCCCAATGAGTATTTTAAAGCTAATATTGCATCTTTTAAAAATTGGACTGTGACTGATCTTTATGAGCCCGGATCTACTTTTAAGCCCTTAATTGTGGCTGTTGCTTTGGAAACAGGTGTCATCAGTCCTGATGATAGATTTGACGATCCGGGTACTATCAGGGTCGCTGACCAAATCATCAAAAATGCAGCTATCAATAGTTTTAGACAAATTAACGTTGCTGAAATTTTACAGACATCCAGCAATGTGGGTATGGTGCAAATTGTCCAACGCCTCCAACCCAAAATCTACTACAACTGGTTACAAAAACTAGGTATTGGTCAAAAAATGGACACGGACTTACCATTTGGCACCCGTGGAATTCTCAAAAATCAAGATCAATTCTTGTCATCTCCCGTAGAAATGGCAACCGCTTCTTTTGGACAGGGTTTCTCCCTCACACCCCTACAATTAGTGCAAATGCATGGTGCTTTAGCTAATGGTGGTAAATTGGTTACACCTCATGTGGTTCAAGGATTAATAGATAGCCAGGGAAAAGTACATTTTTCTCCGGAAATACCAGTCCCTCGACAGATTTTTTCCCCTAGTACCACCCAAACAGTTGTAAACATGATGGAAACCGTAGTTACTCAGGGTAGTGGAAAAGCATCACGCATTCAAGGGTATGCTGTAGCTGGTAAAACTGGTACGGCCCAAAAAGCCAGTCCCAGTGGTGGATATATTCCCGGTGCCCGAATTACCAGCTTTGTAGGTATTTTCCCCGTTGAGGCTCCGCGTTATGTCATTTTAGCCGTTGTTGATGAACCAAAAGGTGGTGATGCCTATGGTGGCACTGTTGCTGCTCCTATTGTTAAGTCCGTTTTAGACGTACTCATACCAATAGAGAAAATACCACCAGTAGAGGGTGGAGAAAGCGGGCGGCGGGAATCGAACCCGCATTAATAGCTTGGAAGGCTATAGTTTTACCACTAAACTACGCCCGCAGGTTGTCTTGCAGTTTTGTTTTTTCCAACTTTGGTAATATTAACAGAGTCTGTGGGAAATTGCAAGTCCCTAGGGAGAATTTTTTGAGGAGTTTGTTGGTGCTTCCATAGGAGTGATGGTTACTCTCACATATAAGTTACTCTGTTCTGGTCGGGAACCATCGTTGTTAGAACCACCTACAAATTTCTCCTGCTGAAAAAGCTGCTGGAGTTCTTGCTCGTAAGCACTTTTATCCTTTTCGGGTATGTTAGGGTCAATAATGGAAAGTCCCCGGAGTTTGCCATACTGATCAACTATTAAGCTAACTAGTATGGTAAATATTTGTGTTTGAGCGGAAGGAAGATTAATTTCTAGCCGCTTGGAATTTTCACCTTCGTACTTGGGTAGCACCTGTGGAATATCCGCTCTTATCTCACCTTTTTTTCTTAGATCCTGTATCTCCTCTGTGTTGAGAGGTTGAATATTGAAAGTAAATAATTGAGGTTGGGAATTGTCTCCCACTAGGGTGGTTTCCGGGGTAGGATTTCCGTTGGGTGATGGGGAAGGTGAACTGCTTAACTTATCGTTATCGGGGGTAATTTCCGGTAAGGGTTTTGGTTTCCCCAATTCAGGATCCTTTCGAGGAATATTCCAGGGAAGATCAGTTGGAGG
The DNA here is from genome assembly GCA_000175855.1 of Raphidiopsis brookii D9. Lineage (GTDB taxonomy): Bacteria > Cyanobacteriota > Cyanobacteriia > Cyanobacteriales > Nostocaceae > Raphidiopsis > Raphidiopsis brookii. The sequence continues at coordinate 23,132 of ACYB01000020.1, read as the reverse complement.
AGTACTTGGTACTCTAGGTATGGGTTTAGGTGTTAATGGAGTGTTGGGCTGATTTTCCCTGGGGGAGGCGGCTGCGGATCTATTTAAATTGGAGTTACTAGGTTTAGGAACAACAACCTGTGCAACTACTCTCTTAGTAGTGCCAGGATTGGCTTGCTTTGAGATAGATGGAGAAGGATTTGGTTTGGCTAGAGCAGGTTCAGACTTAGGAAATTGTTTTTGTGGCTCTACTGAAGCAGGAACATCTACCAGTTCCACCACCACGTTGTCTTGACCAAACTGGGAGAGAGGAACCCACAAACCCAATAGTTTGGAAGAGCTCAACCACCAAAAGACCAAGACATGTAGAGAGATAGAACCCAAAAATGCTAATACCCACAAAGCAGGGGAATCCATAAGCCTTCTGCACTCCCTTTGGCTCTTAGGTGAGAGATTCTTAACTGTTAGTGAGTCCAACAACTTTACCTCCTGGTAACATGATAACTTTGAGTGAGCCTTTCATAACAGAATTAGTCTTATTATATTTTTACATGTTTCAGATTCTGATTGAAAAAAGCCGGATGCTTAGGTATATTTCCCAAAAGATTGGGTGAAAATTACTAATAGGGTGTAGGGTAGGGTTAATTTTATGGATCAAGGGCGCATTTACGATTATATAGACTTAATTGAGTTACTGGTAGGAACCATTTTTGAGAGCAAGGGGGATAGCCAAGTAATTTACCCCCTGCTGGAAAACAATCTCCATCTTTTAGATGCAACCTTTATTGACCAACTACAATCTTGGGGTGGTCATCAGGTAAACAAACAACCAACTCCCGAGCAAAACGCTCAACTGGGAGCATCACTGTACCTTCTGGCTCGGATTTTTTATCATTTTCCCGGTGGAGATCCGCTAATTAACCTTGCTATAGCCATCTGTGGATACGAATTTTGCGCCGCCATAGAACGCCAATTAGGACTAGAAAAAGAATTGGCTCAAGTTCTCAATCATCTGGGTGCTGCTTATCAAACCCAGGCCCAAATGGGTACAGACTTCCAGTCTAATCTAGAAAAGGCGATCGCAGCTTATAATGAGGCCATTGCCATCCGTCGTCAACCTGGGTTAGAAAGGGAATTGGCCCAAGTTCTGAACAATTTAGGTGCTGCTTATCAAATCCAAGCCCAAATGAGTAAGGAAGCTAATCTAGAAAGAGCAGTTACTGCTTATGCAGAAGCCATTTCAATTTTACGGGAATTAGATTTAGAAAGGGATTTAGCTCAAACTCTCTACAATTTAGGTAGCGCCTACCAAACCCAAGCTCAATTAGGTAAGGACTCACAAGCAAATCTACAAAAGGCAATTCCACCCTATACAGAAGCCATCTCTATTCTACGGGAACTAGGTTTAGAAAGGGACTTAGCTAAAACCTTGACTAGTGTGGGTAGTGTTTATATTAGCCAGGGTAAACTAGAGAGGGCAATTACTCCTTTTAGAGAAGCTATTACCATGTTCCGCCAATTGGGGCTAGAAAGAGACTTGGCCGAAACTCTAAACCAACTAGGAAGTGCCTACCTAAGCGAAGTAGAACTAGGAAAGGACCCAGAAGCAAATCTACAAAGAGCAATTATTGTCTTCACTAAAGCTTTAACTATTCTCCGTCAACCAGGATTAGAACCAGATCTGGCTCAAACCCTTCATAATCTAGGAAAAGCTTACCAAACCCAAGCTGAACTAGGAACCGAGTCCCAGTCTAACCTACAAATGGCGATCGCCCATTATCGAGAAGCTTTAGCAATTGCTACCCCGGAGCTTTCTCCAGCAGACTATTTAAAATTTGCCAGTCATTTAGGAGATCTGGGATTTCAGCAGGGTTGGTGGGATATCGCCCTAGAGGGTTATGAACGGGGAATCAAAGCACTAGAGACAATCCAATTTTGGCAACCTGGGGATAAATCTACTGATATCCAATACCCCCATATTTACCAGTCAGCAGTGCGTGCTTGTATTGAGTTGCATCAATACAGTAAAGCAGTTGAATTAGTAGAGCGCAGTAAATCACGAAATTTAGTGGAGCTACTAGAGAATAAACACCTATATCCAAAAGGAAATATTCCCTCTCGTATTTATGGGGAATTAGATCGTCTTCGTCAAGCAGTTCGCAATGAAGTAAGACTATTGGAAATCCAGGGAGAAAAAAGAAGCCATGCTCAACTCAATGGGCTCATAGAGGAATTAGATCAATTTATTACTAGCCAGATCAAACCCCTTGATCCCCATTTCTCCCTTACCCAGAGGGTGGAACCAATAACCATATCTAAAATACTCAAACTGGTGGGATCGGATCCACGCCGAGTGATCCTGGAGTGGTACTTTACAGATGATGTTCTCTATACCTTTATCATCACTGCTAATCCAGATGTACCCATTTTTCCTCACAAAGTGGTTATATCGCCCAGTGTGATCCGGCAATTCAGCCAAAAATACTTAGATATTTATCGCGATCACCAGAATTTGGGTAACTGGAAACAGGCCCTACCGGAACTATTGAGCCAACTGAAGGAGATTTTGCAAGTTGAGACTTTATTAACTCAATTGTGGAAGTTATCTCCCCCATGTGAAGAACTAATACTCGTACCTTATGGTTGCTTACATATCTTCCCTGTGCATGCTCTATTTCCCTGGGAGAGATTTCCCCTGGGATTTAGTTATTTCCCCAGTTGTCAGCTCCTCAGTTCCGTAGAAGTTACGGAGCGGGAAGAAGTAGTAAAATCCCTGGCCATTCAAAATCCTACCCAAAACCTGCAATATGCCAGTTTTGAAGTAGAAACAATTATTACCCGACTGCTGATTGGCACGGAGGTGATAACTGAGAAAGAAGCCACCCGTGAAACTATTTTTAGTCGATCCATTCCAGAGAAAAATTACCTGCATTTTTCCTGCACTGGGTACTCTAATTTTCAAAAACCTCTACATTCTGCCATACTTTTGGCTAATTGTATTCTACCAGCTCCCCCCAAGGGTGGGGAATACCTCCCCTTACCAAATGGTTCAGCAGTGGATCTCTCCCAATGTTTGACCCTTGGTGATATTTGTGGGTTGGATATGCGTCGATGTCATCTTGTTTGTCTTTCCGCCTATGAAATGGGAATTGGTGATATGGTTGATACCAAAAATGATGACTATATCAGTTTGCCCACAGGTTTTCTATTAGCAGGCGCTTCTACCATAATCAGCAGTTTATGGGCTGTGAGTGATTATACTACTGCTTTGTTAATGATTCGTTTTTACCAATTCTATACGGACACAGAGAATCTTCTCACCTATGGTTGTCCTCGCCTGGCACTGTATCAGGCCCAGCAATGGTTACGGGATGTTCCAGCAGGAAAGTTGTTAACATGGGCGGCAAAGTTACCATTTTCCGCGACCAGGCTGACATTACTCGCCGATTTTGATACAATGCCAGAGTCTCAACGCCCTTTCCAAGAACCCTACTACTGGGCCGCCTTTACCTGTGTTGGAATTTAAAGGAGAACCATGATCACAAGTCTTAGTCCAGAAGATGTAATTTTAACTGCACTGGAAATTTTCCTCAACAAAGATACGGGGGATTTCTCATCTTTGGCTGAACAAATTGAGAAATCCGGATATCCCAGTGAAAAGGAAATAGCTGCTTTACTAGATGAATGGTTGGAGAATAAACCTTCCCTACGAAAAGAGTATAATAAAATATTCGTACAACTCAGAAATGAGCGGAAAACAGAAAGGCAATTTTTACCTATATCACAAAGCACTTCGCCGGATGGGGAAGCTTTACATAAACAAAAAGTAAAAATGCTGCTCAGTAAAATGCGCGACGTTGTGCATGTATTAAATTGTGTGACTTGTAAAGGCTTAGTAAATGCCAAGGAAATAGATAGCTACTTTACACCAATTCAGACCAAAGATTCCATGGCTAATTCTCCGGATAAAATTGGCACTAAATATAAGTTTACATTTTTACAATGTACCAAGTGTTCTCATCCCTTTATCACTCGCACGGAATATTCTGATAATCCGGAACATTACAATGATCCCACCTATGGTCAACCCAAAACCTTATATCCCACGTCTGAGAAAACTATTAGTTCTGAAATACCTACATACATAAGGACTGTATTAGAAGAAGCTATACGGTGTTATGCTAATAAGGCATTTATTGCATCTGTAATTATGTGCATTAAGACTTTAGAATATATATGTAAAGATTATAAAATTGAGGCAGTATCCCTTGAGAAGAAACTCAATAAAATGAAAGAGCAAGAAATTATTGATCAGAATCTTTATGATTGGGCTGATAGATTAAGAGTGACAGAAAATGATTTTGTACATAAGAGCATAACTTGTGGTGCAACAGATGCTCAGCACATTATTAATTTTACATATACAGTCACTGATTATATTTTCACATACAGAAAAAAAATTGAACACTTTAAACAAAATAGCAAAAAAGTATCGGAAAAAATTAATCGGTAAAATTAAGAGATATTTGGCATACAATCTCACGGAGACTATCGATTAATGTTACTATCCCTCAGAATTGACAATTTTGCCCTAATCGACCAACTGGAGTTAGATTTTGGTCCAGGATTGAATGTTTTAACTGGGGAAACTGGTGCAGGAAAGTCAATTATTCTAGATGCGATTGATGCAGTTTTGGGTGGAAGGGTTTCTAGTCGGGTAATTCGCACTGGAACTAATCGTGCTGTGGTGGAAGGAACTTTCAGTATTACTCCGTTTTTGGCTACTTGGTTAACTGAACAGGAAATTGATTTGATTGATGATAATTCTCTGGTGATCAGTCGGGAAATTACTGCATCTGGAATTAATATCCGCAGTCGTTCACGGGTAAATGGTGTGTTAGTTAATCGCCAAATTATGACTAGTTTGCGCGATTGCATGGTGGAAATTACTGCGCAAGGACAAACCCTACAAGTGCGACAGTCTGCTCAACTCAGAGATTGGTTGGATATCTATGGTGGTGAGGATATAATTCAACATAGACAGAAAGTGAGTACTGCTTACGCTGCATATCAAGAGGCACATAAAAATTTAGAGAAACGACGTAGATCAGAAAAGGAACGTTTGCAACAGTTAGACCTACTAACTTATCAAATTCAAGAATTGACCACAGCAAATCTCCATGATCCCCAAGAAATGGAACTATTAAACCAGGAAAGAGAAAGACTCAATCATCTGGTTGATTTGCAACAAATGAGTTATAAAATCCATCAGTCCCTATATCAAAATGATGCTGGAACTCCTACTGCTGTGGATTTATTAGGAGGTAGTGAGACCATATTAAACCACATTGTGGAGTTTGACCCTCAACTGCAAGGGATTTTGGAGTTAGTTAGGGATGCGTTGGCAACAGTTATGGAAGTAGGGAGGCAAATTAGTATGTATGGAGATGGATTAGAAGCTGATCCTCAAAGGTTAGAGGAAGTGGAAGAAAGAGTGAGAGAGCTAAAACAAATCTGTCGTAAATATGGACCTAGTCTCTCAGAAGCAATGGAATATTATCAACGTATTCAAAATGAATTAGAGGAATTGAATAGTACGGAGGATTCCTTAGAAAGTTTGGAACAACAGGAGCGAGTTTGTCTACAACAACTTAATCAGGTCTGTCAACAGTTGACCCAATTACGCTTACAGAGTGCGATTAATTTAGAATCTCATTTGCTGGCTCAACTAAAACCACTGGCCATGGAAAAGGTAAAATTTCAAGTGGAAATTACCCCCACTCCACCCACCCCCACCGGTGCAGATAAAATCACTTTTATGTTCAGTCCCAACCCGGGGGAACCTATTCAACCACTAACAGAAATTGCTTCCGGTGGGGAAATGAGTCGGTTTTTATTGGCTCTCAAAGCTTGTTTTAATCAGCATCATACCGTACAAACCATGATTTTTGATGAAATTGATGTGGGTGTTTCCGGGAGGGTTGCTCAAGTTATTGCCGAAAAATTACATCAATTAAGCGAATCTCAACAAATATTATGTGTGACTCATCAACCCTTAGTCGCAGCTATGGCTGATCGACATTTTCGGGTTTATAAAGAGGTGATTGAAAAAAACGGTAATACGGAGGAGCGCACCGTAGTCAGAGTTACCTCTTTGGATAACTTAAATACTCGCAGGGATGAATTGGCCCAATTAGCTGGTGGTAAATCTGCTAATCAGGCGATCGCTTTTGCTGAATCATTACTAATTCAAGCTGCTAAGTTACGAGTACAGGACTAATGATGATGTTAGTGGTTTTTATCGTGAGCACACCCTTGCAAATCCTGTTGCATGAGACTTTCAGTCATTACCTGTAGGGACTGGTCCGGTTAAACCATTCCGCTACTGGGCGATCGCCGAAAAAAGATTTTAATCTTTCCTTGCGGTCACTTATCTAAAAATCACAAAGAATCACACGTAAAAAGTCTGGGAGGTTGGTAGTCCCTCGCTTTTAAGCAGGGGCGGAAAACAGACTCAAGCGAATTTATCCGCATTGAATATTAGTGTCGTTCGTGGTGGGGGTCGTTAATGTACTCCATCACTTTAGCTGTACTAACTTTGCCACTAGTATCATAAAAATAACTCCTAGTCCACAAAGAAGGAAGTTTCTTTAATTCTGGAAATTCATCTCTAAGCAATCTAGAGCTACGCCCCTTAAAAGCTCTAACTACATCACAAATAGCAGTATTTTCATCATATTCAACCAATAAATGCACGTGGTCGGATGCGATTTCTTTGGCTTTAATAATCCAACCATTATCAACCGCGACTGATTCAAGTATCTCAGATAGCCTAGTTCTAATATCACCCTTCAAAACTGGCTTGCGTCTTTTAGGTATCCAGACTAAGTGTACTGTAGCTAAACCTACTAAGTGATTGTTGTGTCTGTATCTTACAGAATCTTTTCTCATAATCTTGGTTGATATATTGACAGTCATAAACCAAGATGTTAACATAAATACTATGAAATGCAAAGAGGTGATTTTCTTGATTGGATGCCAACAAATTTTGATTAATGGGGATAAAGATACTCTAGCGATAATAGAGTATTTATGTAATGAATCTAATGATTTATATAACTGTGCTGTATATTATGCTCGTCAAATTTGGTTCAAAACTAAAAGAATAGTGACAGGTTATGAATTAACGGCGCAAATGAAAGGTAATAAACATTTTAATGCTGGGTATGCTTCTAGTATGCAGCAAACATGTTTGACAGTTGGTGAAGCTTTTAAGTCATTCAAAGGATTATTAAGGGAAGCAAAAAAAGGTAACATCGACCAAAAACCAAAAGCACTCAATTATAGAAAACCTAACGGATTATTTACCGTTAGCTACCCTAAAAGATGGCTAAAATTAGTTGATGGGTTAATACGTTTTCCTTTGGGTAATCAAGTTAAAGCCTGGTTTGGGATATCTGAATTTTATTTACCAATGCCAACCAATTTACGCTTGTGACACGCTTCGAGTAAGAAGTCTCTGTCTAAGCAAGATTCTAATGAATCCCCGTCGCTTTAGTGTGGGGATAAGTCAATTTAATATAGCAATTGCTAATTCAGATGATAGGGAGAAGTCCATACTATCCAGTGCAAGAAGTATCCTTGCCCATAGTCCTCATAACCAAACTGCTGTAAAGATGTTACAGCAAATTGCCGAAGAGTCCCCACGTTATGCTCAAGCCATGGAAATGTTAACACTAAATTTAACCGAAGAAGAATATTTTAAAACGGTTCCTGATGATTCTAATAATTTGAAAGATGCCCAAATTCTCAATAGAGCAATTTACCACAAAATAGCTAATGAAATTACTATTCTTAAAAGTATTGCCTACAGAATTTTACGGATTTCTTCCATAAAAGATGCTTTGCTGGAAAGTATTATTTCAAATATTGAGGAGGTATTACAAGAAATTAACCACCGTCGATCACTGGAGAAATCGCAAATTGAACAAATTGAAATTATTGCCAATAAAGAATATGGAAAGATTCTAGAAATTATTGCCAAAACTGCCCACGACATTTCTGATTTTGTTAATAATGAATTGGCAATTGTTGAATCTAAAACTCGACGCGCTATCAAAAAATTCACTGGCAATGATCCCCAATTTTCTCAATTTAATAACCTGTTGACACAACTGGAATTAACTCAAGATGCTTTAAATGACCTCAAAGCAATTAATGAGGGAATTAGGATAAAGAATAGGCAATTCAAGGTGAAAAAAATATTTGAAACATGGGAGTTTAATACTCAAATTGATAATGCTCAGATTAGTTTAAATATTGAAAATGGTGATTCCGACTTTAATGGTGATGAAGAAAAAATTAAGAGTATTCTAAACGAACTAGTAGAAAATTCTCTCAAACATAATCCGGATAACTCAGACTTACAAATTAAGATTAATTCCCAAGATGTAACTAACCCTCCAGGGATTCGTGGTGCCAATATTCCTGGTAGCAAAAAATACTTGTATATCGAATTTATCGACAATGGTTTGGGAATTGCTCCTGACAAAAAGGATTGGGTTTTTCAACCCTTAAATACCACAGCAACGGGGACTTACAGCAGTGGATTGGGACTATTTATTATCCGTAAAACATTGACCCAGATGGGAGGGTATATTAGAGAAGTCGGAGTGAATGGGGTAAAATTTGAGATCTATATCCCCTATCCTGATATCTAGCGTGGTTATACTTGACTCAAAAGTAATTTGATGTTACATTACTAACACTGCTTAAATAAAAGACTACATTACTAAACGGTAGAACTTAAATTCTGCTTCTTCCAGATTGTCACAGTTAGAGAATTATGAAAACCGAAGATGTTCATTTACTCCTTGTAGACGACAGTTCCCGCTTTCTAGACGAACTGCAGAATTGGTTAAACGAATATGGTTATCGTAGTGTTGCAACTGCTTGTATAAATTTATAAGCAGCGATCGCATTTGTGAGTAACCTGAGACATAGTCACACTAATCAACCTTAATCACTTGTTAATTAATCACTTGTCAGTTGAAAATTTGTCACTTTGGATGGCACAGTCTCAAGCTAAAATCTCTCAAGGTCAAGTTATTGAGCGTATACCCCTTTTAGCTAGTGCTGATCCTCAATGGTTTGCTGTTTATATATACTGTCAACCTAATATTAATTATCAACTAGGAGATTATCAACAACATTTTCCCTTAATGAGTGTTATTAAACCTTTTTCGTTCTTATATCTACTTGAACATTTGGGGAAGGAACAAGTTCTACAATCAGTTGGTACATCTCCTTCATCAATGGCTTTTAATTCTTTAGAACAGTTGATTTCGGATCATGGATACCCCCGGAATCCGATGATTAATAGTGGTGCTATTACTGTAGCGGATAAGTTAAAGACTATAGGTCAAACTCGTTTGAGTAGTAATTATGATGGCGTATCTGATGATTTATGTGAACATTTTATTAAATGGCTAAATCAGTTAGCTGACACTCAACTGTATTTAGATATGAATATGTTAAATTCTGTCCGATCTACCCGCTCTCAGCTTAATTTGGCGATCGCCCAGGTTCTCTGTCAGCACGGATATATTGAAAATATTGAATCTGCTATTGACATTTACGAACAAATATGCTGTATCTCTGGAACAGTGGTAGATTTAGGAAGGTTAGGAAAATTATTGGCTGATGATCAGGGTTTAATTAGTCCTCAACATCGGTTGCTGGTGAATGATGTGATGCTAACCTGTGGACTTTATCAAGCATCCTCCCACTATAGGCAAAAGATTGGTTTACCCATGAAGTCGGGTATTAGTGGAGCATTGTTAGTTGTTATACCTAATCAAGGGGCGATCGCAACTTATAGTCCTGCTTTAGATCCAATCGGTAATTCTATAGCAGGACTTAGTTTGGTGGAGACTCTATGTTCTAACCTAAGTTCCTAAGTTAGTGTTTCTGGAGTTGATAATGACTCGGTTGGTGGGGTGGGGGGTGTTGGTTCCGATTTCCCTTCTACCGTTTCTGGAGTTGATAATGACTCGGTTGGTGGGGTGGGGGGTGTTGGTTCCAATTTCCCTTCTACCGTTTCCTGAGTTGATAATGTCTCGGTTGGTGGGGTGGGGGGTGTTGGTTCCAATTTCCCTTCTACCGTTTCCTGAGTTGATAATGACTCGGTTGGTGGGGTGGGGGTGTTGGTTCCAATTTCCCTTCTACCGTTTCTGGAGTTGATAATGACTCAGTTGGTGGGGTGGGGAGTGTTGGTTCCAATTTCCCTTCTACCGTTTCCGGAGTTGGTATGACTTCAATTTCAGACTTTGTTACGGATGATGGTTTAGAGGTGGGAGTCTCCACATAATTTGGATCTACTATCCCACGAACCTCTTGAGCGGTCACTTCCCCTCTCACGATTTTTGATAGAGTATCCTGACCACCGGGTTGATAATCAATCATTCTCACCGTGCTGTTAAATACGTTCTTAACAGGATTACCTTCATTGTCCAAAAATTCCAGTTCTACCCAGTTTTTACCGGGTTTAAATCCTTTGAGATAGATTGTCTCCCAATTGTCTAAAACAAAACTTTCACCATTAATGGTGCAACGAATCCGCCAATTACCTATATTACTACCTACATTACTTTCCTCACCCTCAAGATTTTCTTGTGCACCCGTATGTAAAGGGGCATTACCAAGATAAAAATCTAACATTATTGGCTCCGCACCATAATTACCATTGGGACGACTGTAAGTAAGTAGAGGTAAATTAGGATCAGGATTATTATCGCTACTTTTTGTTAATACATGGAAAGTTGTTTGTGCATAAGCTCCCTCATTCTTAAAACTTTCGTGCCAGGGACGAGATGCAAAAACTCTAAGTGTATGTGTACCAGCAGACAAATCTTTAAGCACTAATGGAATGTTTAAATCATAAACTGGTATGTAAGGTTGATTATCAAGAATCACGTGTAAATGTGGACCTAGTTGAAGTTGAGGATGCTTAAAGATTGGTAAATCCCTCACCTGGAAACGCACTGCTACAGAGTTCTCTTCTATAACCTGATCAAGGATGGGATTAACTATTGATACCTGTGGCTGATAAGGTTCTAAATCAGACTCTAGCTCTTGAATAACTTGCGGTGGAGACACTTCAGAGAACTGTCTTGGTTTTTGGGGAATTTCAATTGGTGGTTTTTCTGGTTTAATAACTACATCTTGCCCTCCTACCTTATCAGTACAAGCACTAGCATAAAAGGCTATTGCTAGAATAGTAACCCATCTTGTTAAGGAAAGGTAAAGTTTAAAAAGGCTTTTTTTCATTTTTATTAACTTACGGTTCATACCCTTACCTAAGGTTCTCCTCAAGAAAATCTATTTATCACATATTAAACGACAACCAGTCTCACTCACATATTTTCTCCTAAACTCATGAAAAATAATCATTCTGTAGTTTGAGCTAGACTGCTCTTCTGAAACAAAATCGCTATGTTAAGTAACATTAATTACTATAAATTGTGGCAATAGTTTAAGTACAACTAAGGTCAGGAGAGCAGGGAAAGGGTGTCCACAGGATCCTAAAAACTATTAGTTTTAAGAATTGTAATGGTTTGTAAATTAAATAAAAAAACTCTTGACTTTTTAGCAAGAGACATAAATATAAAAGGCAGATGTAACAACGAATCTGGCAATTTTAAATTATTGTTAAAATGTCTCCAACAAAGTACAAGTACAGACTCTATAATTCAACAGAAACGAAAAATCCACACGGTTCCAGAAAACAACTGGAAACGAAGAGTAAAATTAACTCTGTGGTGTCCATGATTCCTCATTCCCTATTGACAGAGGAGGTCGAATGACGATTAGTCCTCCGGAGCGAGATGCGAAAAAAGCAAGAGTCATAGTTGATAATGACCCCGTGCCTACCTCATTTGAGAAATGGGCCCAACCTGGTCACTTCGACAGATCCTTGGCTAAAGGTCCAAAAACCACCACGTGGATTTGGGACCTGCACGCCCTCGCCCACGATTTCGATACGCACACAAGCGACTTAGAAGACATTTCCCGCAAAATCTTCTCCGCACACTTTGGCCACTTGGCCGTAGTGACAATATGGTTAAGCGGAATGATCTTCCATGGAGCTAAATTCTCTAATTATGAAGCTTGGTTAGCAGATCCGCTGGGAGTAAAACCCAGTGCGCAAACTGTATGGCCAATTGTGGGACAAGACATTTTAAATGGTGATGTTGGTGGCGGTTTCCACGGCATTCAAATCACCTCTGGATTATTTCAAGTGTGGCGTGGCTGGGGTATAACCAGCTCATTCCAACTTTATGTAACTGCTATTGGCGGTTTAGTGTTAGCAGGTTTATTCCTGTTTGCTGGTTGGTTCCACTACCACAAACGCGCTCCCAAATTGGAATGGTTCCAAAACGTGGAGTCAATGCTGAATCACCACCTAGCCGTATTACTAGGCTGTGGTTCCTTGGGATGGACAGGTCACATTATTCATGTTTCCGCACCAGTTAACAAACTGTTGGATTCCGGTGTGGCTATTAAGGATATTCCCTTGCCTCATGAGTTCATTTTGAACAAAGAACTGATTTCCCACCTATATCCTAGCTTTGCTAGTGGGTTAACTCCTTTCTTCACCTTGAACTGGGGAGCCTACGCTGACATTTTGACCTTCAAAGGTGGATTGAATCCAGTAACAGGCGGGCTGTGGATGACCGATATTGCTCATCACCACCTAGCGATCGCTGTGCTATTCATCATCGCTGGTCACATGTACCGCACCAACTGGGGTATCGGTCACAGCATCAAAGACATCCTAGAAAACCACAAAGGTCCTTTTACAGGCGAAGGTCACAAAGGTCTCTACGAAAACCTGACCACCTCTTGGCATGCCCAACTGGCTACCAACCTGGCTTTCCTAGGTTCCTTGACAATCATCATCGCCCATCACATGTACGCGATGCCTCCCTATCCATATTTGGCAACCGACTACGCCACACAGTTGTGTATATTTACACACCACATGTGGATAGGTGGGTTCCTGATTGTAGGTGGTGCTGCTCACGCGGCAATCTTCATGGTGCGCGACTATGATCCAGTAGTGAACCAAAATAACGTGTTGGATCGTGTGATTCGTCATCGTGACGCTATCATCTCTCACCTCAACTGGGTTTGTATATTCTTAGGCTTCCATAGCTTTGGTTTGTACATTCACAACGACACAATGAGTGCTCTGGGTCGTCCCCAGGACATGTTCTCAGACACAGCAATTCAATTGCAACCAGTGTTTGCTCAGTGGGTACAAGGTCTACACCACCTAGCACCCGGAACAACAGCACCCAATGCCCTAGAAGCGGTAAGCTACGTGTTTGGCGGTGGAGTGTTGGCAGTAGGTGGCAAAGTAGCAGCTGCAGCTATTCCTTTAGGCACAGCAGACTTTTTGGTTCACCACATCCACGCTTTCACTATTCACGTAACAGTACTAATCCTGCTCAAGGGTGTATTGTATGCTCGTAGTTCTCGTCTAATTCCAGACAAGGCCAATTTAGGCTTCCGCTTCCCTTGCGACGGTCCAGGTCGTGGTGGTACCTGCCAAGTTTCCGGTTGGGACCATGTATTCCTGGGACTGTTCTGGATGTATAACTCCCTATCTATCGTAATCTTCCACTTTAGCTGGAAAATGCAGTCGGATGTATGGGGTACTGTAGATGATGGGGTGGTTAGTCACATCACAGGTGACAACTTTGCCCAAGGTGCCATCACCATCAATGGTTGGTTACGGGATTTCCTGTGGGCACAAGCTACAGAAGTGATCAACTCCTACGGTAGTGAACTGTCCGCTTACGGACTAATGTTCTTGGGCGCTCACTTCATTTGGGCATTCAGTTTAATGTTCCTGTTCAGTGGTCGCGGCTACTGGCAAGAATTAATTGAGTCCATAGTTTGGGCACATAATAAACTAAAGGTAGCTCCCACAATTCAACCCCGTGCTTTGAGCATCACTCAAGGTCGGGCCGTAGGTGTGGCTCACTACCTCCTGGGAGGAATTGCCACTACTTGGGCATTCTTCCACGCACACATCCTTTCGGTAGGTTAACAATTTCAGGCGATATTTTGGGTTTTGGAAATTACCAAAATCTAAGACCCAAAATGTCTCTGGTACTAAGCAATGGCTAAAGGTCAAAGGTCAGAGGAATCATCAACCCTATGGCAACAAAATTTCCCAAATTTAGCCAGGATCTCGCACAGGACCCGACTACCCGTCGGATTTGGTATGCGATCGCCACAGGCAACGATTTTGAGAGCCATGACGGCATGACAGAAGAAAATCTTTACCAAAAGATTTTCGCTACCCATTTCGGTCACCTGGCAATCATATTTCTGTGGGCATCCAGCCTCCTGTTCCACGTAGCCTGGCAAGGTAACTTTGAACAGTGGATCAAAGATCCCCTTAACGTCCGTCCTATCGCCCATGCGATTTGGGATCCTCATTTCGGCGCACCAGCAGTTGACGCTTTTACTCAAGCTGGCGCAAGCAATCCTGTTAACATTGCTTACTCAGGTGTTTATCACTGGTGGTACACCATTGGGATGCGGACAAACCAAGAACTATATACCGGTTCCCTAGGCTTGTTGCTCTTGGCCGCATTGTTCCTGTTTGCTGGTTGGCTGCACTTGCAACCCAAGTTCCGTCCTAGTCTCTCTTGGTTTAAGAGTGCTGAACCCCGTTTAAACCATCACCTAGCTGGTTTATTTGGTGTTAGCTCCCTAGCATGGACTGGTCACTTGGTTCACGTTGCCATTCCTGAGTCTCGCGGTATTCACGTAGGCTGGGATAACTTCTTGAGTGTGGCTCCCCACCCCGCAGGTTTGACCCCCTTCTTCACTGGTAACTGGGGTGTATATGCTCAGAATCCGGATACCGCAGGTCAGATCTTCGGCACCTCCACTGGTGCAGGAACAGCAATTTTGACCTTCTTAGGTGGTTTCCATCCTCAAACAGAATCTCTGTGGTTGACTGATATAGCTCATCACCATTTGGCGATCGCAGTTCTATTTATTATTGCTGGTCACATGTACCGCACTAACTTTGGAATTGGTCACAGCATCAAAGAAATGCTCAATTCCAAATCAGGTTTAGTCCCCGGTAGCAAGA
Organism: Raphidiopsis brookii D9; assembly: GCA_000175855.1. Lineage (GTDB taxonomy): Bacteria > Cyanobacteriota > Cyanobacteriia > Cyanobacteriales > Nostocaceae > Raphidiopsis > Raphidiopsis brookii. The sequence goes on along the minus strand of ACYB01000020.1, from coordinate 7,978 downwards.
GTGAAGGACAGTTCAACTTACCTCACCAAGGTTTGTACGACACCATCAACAACTCCTTACACTTCCAACTGTCTTTGGCATTGGCAGCGTTAGGAACCATTACTTCCTTGGTGGCGCAACACATGTACTCTCTGCCTTCCTACGCGTTCATCGCTAAGGACTACACCACCCAGGCAGCATTGTATACCCACCACCAGTACATAGCTGGTTTCTTGATGGTTGGTGCTTTTGCCCACGCCGCCATCTTCTGGGTTCGGGACTACGATCCAGAACAAAACAAAGGCAACGTATTAGACCGGATTCTTCAGCATAAAGAAGCGATTATTTCTCACTTAAGCTGGGTGTCCCTGTTCCTGGGTTTCCACACCTTGGGTCTGTACGTTCATAACGATGTAGTGGTTGCTTTCGGTACTCCTGAAAAGCAAATCCTCATCGAGCCAGTGTTTGCCCAATTTATCCAAGCTGCTCACGGTAAAGTTTTATACGGGCTTAACGTATTATTGTCTAACACCGACAGTATTGCCTACACAGCTTACCCCAATGCTGGTAATGTTTGGCTACCTGGTTGGTTAGATGCCATTAACTCTGGCACTAACTCCCTATTCTTAACCATTGGACCTGGCGACTTCTTGGTTCACCATGCCTTTGCTTTAGCTATTCACACCACTACCTTAGTACTAGTTAAAGGTGCTTTAGATGCTCGTGGTTCCAAGCTAATGCCTGACAAAAAGGATTTTGGTTACGCCTTCCCTTGCGACGGTCCTGGTCGGGGAGGTACTTGCGATATTTCAGCTTGGGACGCTTTCTACCTAGCAATGTTCTGGATGTTAAACACCATTGGTTGGGTAACCTTCTACTGGCACTGGAAACACCTAGGTATTTGGCAAGGTAACGTTGCCCAATTCAACGAAAACTCGACCTATTTAATGGGATGGTTCCGCGATTACCTCTGGGCCAACTCTGCTCAGTTGATCAACGGCTACAACGCCTATGGTATGAATAACCTATCTGTTTGGGCTTGGATGTTCTTATTTGGACACTTAGTCTGGGCAACTGGTTTCATGTTCTTGATCTCCTGGAGAGGATATTGGCAAGAATTAATCGAAACCTTGGTTTGGGCTCACGAGCGCACTCCTCTAGCTAACCTAGTTCGCTGGAAAGATAAACCCGTTGCTCTCTCCATCGTTCAAGCTCGTGTGGTTGGTTTAGCTCACTTCACCGTTGGCTACATCCTCACCTATGCTGCATTCCTGATTGCTTCCACTGCTGGCAAATTTGGTTAAAGCTGACTGCCAGTTTTAGGTAAGTAAATCAATAGCCCCACCCCACTTCTTCTAGGGTGGGGTTTCCGTGTAAATTTACTCCTTCCCCCCATGCTTTATCCTGTAATCTGGAAAAACAATTCCGTCCTACTAATTGACCAGACTCGTCTACCCAATGAGTATGCTTTAATTGAAATTCATCGCAGTCAGGATATGGCAGAAGCCATTAGAACTATGATTGTTAGAGGTGCACCTGCTATTGGTGTAGCTGCTGCCTATGGTATGTATTTGGGCGCTAGGGAGATAGAAACCAATAACCGTCTGGAGTTCCTGCATGAATTAGAAGGTGTGGCCCAAGTATTACGCTCCACGCGTCCCACTGCAGTCAATCTATTTTGGGCTATTGGCAGAATGATGCAAATTGCCTATGAAACCCTAGGGAATATAGAAGAAATTAAACAAAATCTGCTAGAAACTGCTGAAAAAATTCGTGCTGAAGATCTAGAAACTTGTCAACTTATAGGTGATAACGGGTTGAAAGTTTTACCCAAAACACCAGAAAAATTAATTATTCTGACTCATTGTAATGCAGGTGCTTTAGCAACTGCTGGTTATGGTACAGCATTGGGGGTAGTACGTTCAGCTTGGAAAGAGGGGAGACTAACTAGGGTTTTTGCCGACGAAACTCGTCCTCGTTTACAAGGTGCAAAACTCACCGCATGGGAATGTGTTCAAGAAGGTATTCCCGTCACCGTGATTGCTGATAATATGGCAGCACACTGTATGAAGCAAGGTTTAATTGATGCCGTAGTGGTTGGTGCAGATAGAATAGCAGCCAATGGAGACACAGCGAATAAAATAGGTACTTATAATTTAGCCATTGTTGCTAAATCCCATAATGTTCCATTTTTTGTAGCTGCACCTGTTTCCACTATTGATTTCAGTTTAGATAGTGGGGATAAAATTCCCATAGAAGAGCGTCACCCATCGGAAATTTACCAGGTTGGTGATAGTATGCTCACACCTTCAGGTGTGGAATTTTATAATCCTGCTTTTGATGTCACCCCAGCTGAATTAATAACAGCTATCATTACTGAAAATGGTGCTTTTGCTCCTAATGAATTGCCCACTCCATGATTAACAGTCATAATAGTCATAACATAATAATCATAACCAGTTTCACATTATAACACATTATAACATGGGCAATATTTGGGAACTCGATTTTTACTCTCGTCCTATTCTGGACGTAAATCAAAAAAAAGTTTGGGAAGTCTTGATCTGTGAAAGTCCTACAGATGTTATTACTAAAGTGGATTCCCTATTTCGCTACTCGCAATATTGCCCTAGCACCCAAGTCAATTCAGTCTGGTTACGCCAAGCATTAGAAGAAGCTATTGAAAAAGCAGGTGTGGCACCCATAAAAATTCGCTTTTTCCGCCGACAGATGAATAATATGATTACTAAAGCTTGTCAAGACATGGGGATACCTGCTTTATCCAGTCGCAAAACTTTAGTTCTCAACCAATGGATACAACAAAGAATGGAGGAAGTTTATCCTCAAGAACCCGGATATCAACAGGTGACTAACTCTTCCGTGCGATTGGAAAGACCCTTACCTCAAAGATTACCGGATGCGCTAGAAGGTAAACAATGGACATTTGTTAGTCTAGAAGCCAGTGATTTTACTGATATGCCGGAATGGGAAATTGCATTTGGCGAGGCTTTTCCCTTAGAATTAGCTGGTTTATCCCCGGAAACCCCCATTCCGGGAATTTTGATTTTTTCCCCCAGAGCTTTACCAATTGCTGGATGGATGTCCGGTTTGGAGTTGGCGTACTTACGATTTGATAGTAATCCTAATAATCAAGGGGATAGATTAGTTTTAGAGACAGGTGGTACGGAAAGTTGGATTTTAGCGAATTTGAGAACTCCCAAATTATTAGAAGATGCTAAGGGCTTTGAAGAGGCTAAACAAAAAGCCAACGGTGTGCATTTTATTGGAGTACAGTCTGATCCCCAGTCCCAGTCTTTTGCTGGTTTTTGGTTATTAAAAGAAATCAATCTTTGATCGAAAGATTTTGGCTAGGTTTCATTGACTTCTCTAAACGAGTTAAATATCTATCTTGAGATAGATGTAACGGGATAATCTAACCTGCTATGGTCATTTTGAAACTTAGGTAAACGTACCTTTGCACTAGGTATAAAAGCCCTTATTTTAAATAGCGTTAAGACTGTTAAAGTTGTTTAGGAATTAAGAAGTATGGCTTCAAAAAAACAAGCATTACAAGGAACTTATGCTCAGACCAGACTGCTACTGGCATTATGGGATTTGGGAGCAGGGGAGCAGAAGGTAACCAAAGGTCAATTGAGCAAGCGAATAGTGTCTAAAGGTCAGAGAATGACTGACTATCAGCAAATAATAGAACATTTAGAAGCAGATGGTGCCATTAGCACCACAAAGAAGGGTGCGACGGTTAGTTATACAATCACCACACCCGTAGGTATTAATATTTTACGTAATGGACTCTTGAACAAGGAATTTAAATTTGATAAGAACGTTGGTGCTTGGGTTGCTAATGCTTTATTGCTTTTACTACGTCAATCCCACTCAGCACCATCAACACCGGAAATAAAAGCTAGTGAATCTACCAATAGCAAGCTTATTGCTTCCTATGAGGAATTTAAATCCGTATTATTAGAAGTTTATAGTCTTCTGGATAACCAATACAATTTTGACAACTTAGTTCCAATTTATAGACTGAGAAGAGAAATAGGAAAAAGAGTGGAGAGGGGAAAGTTCAATCAGTGGTTAGTGGAAATGCAAGCTGATGATATTTTACAGCTCATTTCCGGGGAAATACCAGATTTCACCACTGATAAACAGGAAGATAGTATCCTTATTCCTGGAACTCAATTGCGGTCTTACGCTAAACGGTTGGTTTAAAATGCTTCCAACTCAGTCTAACTCAATACAATATCTTTATTCTTCTCACTGAAGTTTCCCATTCCTGAAATATAACAGTTACAATGACAAACACACCGAGTTCGCCCATAGAATCCGTCAATGCTGCTATTAATAGTCACAATCCTTTTATCAACGCGGGCATTGTTAAAGAACAGAATATTTGGGGTAAGGGATTTCCTGATGTGACAACATTAAATCAACATGCTTCTAATAAGATATTTGAAGCGCTTGAGTCTGTTCGTCAGACTAAACATAGTCAAGATAAAATAACTTCTATTGCCATTACCGCCCAGCAAGGAGTTGGTAAAACTCATCTTTTGAGTCGAGTTCGTCATCAATTAGAAAAAGAGGGAGGTGCTTTATTTGTTTATGCAAGTGCCAATAATTACACTGATTTAAATTTAGTCAAGTACCAATTTCAACAAACCCTAGCAGATAGTTTAAGCAAAACTGGTAGTCAAGGAGTAATGCAATGGCAAGAAGTTGCTGCAGCTATGGTTAATGAAAATAGGGAGATTACTAAACCTGCTACGGAATTAATAAAAAGGTTTGATAATATCTCTCAGAAGAAGCAAGGAAGTAATCAAAACTTCATGGATTCTCTGCAAAGAACGGTAATGAAAAATAGACCCGATGCAGATCCCTATATTATTCGTGCCATTCTGTGGACACTGTCAGAAACTCAAGCCCCCTTTGCCATTAGATGGCTATCTGGTGAAGAGTTATCTGAAGCAAATGCTTATGATTTGGGACTACCCAATTCTAATAGAACTAATCAGGAGAGAGAAGCAGAAGCTCTGAAAAATATCCAACAAGTTCTCAATTTAGTCAGTCATTATAACTCAGTTGTCATTTGTTTTGATGAAGTAGATGTCCGAAACAACTCAACAGAAGATGGCTATCCTACAGAAAGCGTGATTGCCAACTTTGTAAAAATTCTTCATGACACCCTAGAAAACTCAGACTTGGGAAAAGGAGTAGTTATTATTACGGTAATGTTACCAGAAACATGGCGCGTCAAAGTCAATTCTCTCCCAGGTGGTACACCCGACCGAATTTCTAAGTTCACTCGACGAAAACCTATAGATTTAGAACCTCTCAACGCAAACTCCATATTGGATATAGTCGCTACATGGCTTAAGGAATATTATACCTCAAAAAATTTAATTCCTCCCCATATACTTTATCCATTTTCAGAAAGCCAACTTAGAGAATATGGTAAAAATAAATTAACTGTTAGAGAGGCTTTACAATGGTGCGCCAACAATTTTTGTGTACAAGAAGAACAGCTTCCTCAAGATCCTGCTTCTAGATTTGAACTGGGATTTACTAGGGAAATGGCTACTGATATTAAAGATTATTCCGAGGATAGCGACCTGATTGCAGAAGCTCTGTATTTTGGATTTACCACTTTAAAAGGACAGGTGCTAGAACAAGTAATGATAGAAGAAATTATTGATGATGTGCAACCAAAGAGCAAAAATAAGAATTTTATCAGGTTCAAAATTGTTGGACATGAGAACGGAAAACTAGTAAAAATTGGTGTGGCAGTTGTTCAAGATACTGTTTTCACATTAACTGCTTGCTTGAAGCGTTTAAATGATTATGAAACATTTGATTTGACTCGTGGCTGTTTGGTTCGTTCTTATTCCAAGATAGAACAAATGAAGAAAAAATCAGAGGGCTATAAGTTACTTAATGAATTAATATCCGAAAAAGGCGGAGAAAATGTAGATCTAATCGACAATCAAATTCGACCACTCATAGCAATATTGCATATTTATCAAAAGCGAGAAAATTATCAACTAACTGAACAGGAGATTTTTGATATTATTCACCAAAACAAAATTACCTCTGATAATCTCTTATTGAGAGAAATTCTCAGTGACCCATCTGGAAGCATGATTGAGGTCAGTGATGAAGACATTATAGAGGAATTGTTCTCTAATTCCGATATAAATCAAACAGACAAAGAAGATGACTTAGCTGATCTTTTTAGTTAAAATTGCTTAGTATTGGCTTAGTATTAATGAATTATGAGTAAACCTATCTTAATTTATAATGCCCTGTGCTTACCAGATATTGATATTGAACACCTAATACAAGGACGAATTATTAGTGTTATACCACAGAAGTTACTAATGTCTACTGGACAGGGTTTTGCCTTGTTTCCAGCTGATCTGAATGGGAATCCTAATATTACAAACCCAGATGATCAAGAAGTTTTAATAAAATGCTGGGCTAGATGTCAGGGTTGTCAAAGTCTTGATAAAGATAAAACTGGTTCTTTAGATATTCTAGCTCGGTTAACCATACGGGAACCAGAATTTTTTCGGCAAATACTAGAAAAACGTCCGCATTTTTTTCTAGCTCATTTACGGGTTTACTATTTAGATACATTTGTGAAAGTTAAAACATTCCCCAATATTGAGCAAAAGCTTGGAAAATTTATACCTTTAGAAAGTAATATATACACATCAGAAAATCAACCTGTATTAGATGATTATGTGTTTATTCAACGTCAGAAACAACTAGAAAATCGCCAACCTCCTTTACACCCTCAAATAGAAAAACTAGATAGTCTGTTATCATCCCTGACCAAAAGTAACCCGGAACTTCCTGTTTACCAGCAATTACAACAGGAAATTAGAGGATTTCTAGGATGGAGTACTATTAAACAGAAAAAGACTGCAAATTCTGATTTAGATTGGATAAAAACCATTTCCTTTTTAGCGGATAGAAGTATAGAACTAGAAGAGAGGAAAAGTAACTATCAAGCAGGTACAGACTTTGAGAATATTTGTCGACGAGGTTTAGAATTTTTGGGATTTAGAGTAGAAAATAGCTATAAAGGAGGTGTAGGAGGTTTAGATTTATATTGTTCTGACCCATTTCCTCTAGTTTGTGAATGTAAATCTGGTAAAAGTATTCCAGACCGTGCAGTAGAAGAATTAGATAGAATTGCTAAAAGACACTTACAAGAAAACTATTTGCAAGCAGTGCGTTTAATTATTGGACCGGGCGATCCCACCAAACAGCTGCAACAATCGTTGATCAGATCTGCCAAAATTTCCAAAACCAGTATTATGAAAGCTATGACACTACAAAAATTAGTGCAACTAAAGGCCACATATCCAGGAGCAGTAAATCTTCTGGAATTAAAAGAGTATTTAGAACCTGGTCAAATAGATGATGGGATTGATGAATATATAGAAAAAGTAGAGAAGCAAATCAAGATACGATCCCATTTGGTCAGATTAGTCAAGGAATATTTGTGCAATTCGGGACTAGAATTTGCAATGGTAAGTAATTTACATGGTGTTTATTTTGGCACACCTTCATCAGTCCCATTAAAACTTGAAGAGATGCACGAAATATTGATAGAACTATCATCACCCCTAACAGGATATTTGGGTAGAAAAAGAGGCACGGATTGGAAGACTGATCAGTTTTATTATCTACGTGATCTGATTATACTAGGTGATAATTAAGCAGGAGGTATTTTTATGATGATGTTTTGGTTGCTGGTATCCATTATCCTTGTAATTGGAGTTTAGACTAAAAGCGCAAAATGACTCACGGAAGCTGAAAAGTTTGTATAATAGTAATCTATCTCTCATGCAAAGCAGGGTGTTTTCAAAGTCGGTGGTAAATTGCAAAATGATTTTTTCAAAACCCTTTTCCACAGAGCGATCGCGTCCTTTTTTTCGTAATTTCGGATTAATTAATATTAAAAACCAGCCCAAAC
>ACYB01000021.1 GCA_000175855.1 Raphidiopsis brookii D9 | reverse complement strand
TTGCGAAGCACTTGCCATGCGCGTTTACGAAGTACTCGCTACGCGAGATCGCCCTCCCAACAAACCGACTAAAAGCATCTAGTTTTTAAAAACATGTATTTTCTCACCCATAAAAAAGCTCCCCACCAGGTGAGGAGCTTTTCATTACCGAGAATAATTCCACTTATCAACTTTCCCATCTGAAAAAATCTTTGGCACAAGGACGATATTTAATCATCCTGGATGATATTAACTGTGTTTTTAAAAACCAACAATTATCCGGTCAATATCAATAGGAATATCAACCATACAGTAATTTATTTAAACTATTATTTAGTGTCAAAAACCAAAGTTGCGTCATTCTTATTAGCAGTGAAAAGATTCCTGAATTGTCGGTGTTGACTAATAATAATTATCAGAATGTTTTCCCCTGGGAGTTATCAGGGTTAGGTGCTGATGCTGTCAATTTGCTCAAAAAGTATCAACTTAAATATCTACGAACATATCAGAAATTAATTGATATATATGAAGGTAATCCGCGTTACTTACAAATTGTTGGACATCTAATTCAAGATTTATTTGCAGGTGACACTAATAAATTTCTGCAACTACAACAACCTTCTATAGATATTGATCTAATGACATTTTTACGACAAACTTTAGACGGTTTGTCATCATTAGAAACAGAAATATTGAAATTCATCGCCAGTCAATCGGGAATTCCTGGAAGTAATTTCACGGGAAACACTGGATCTCTTAGCAATTGATTGATTACCAAAATATCCCCAAGTTCCTAGGGCAATATCAGCAAAATACTCAGCTCTTTCTTCAATATCCTTTTTATCCCGGAAATGCTTGGATTGAAAATATCTATTCAATTCCAAATAACTGTTTATAAAAGTCTGTTTTTTCTGGTTAAAAAAATCGTTTTAAATTGTCAAATGATATTATTCTCATCAATGAAAAACCCACTAATTTCCTCAACAAACTTTGCAAGTCCAGGAATATTATTGGTAACCTCAAAATCACAGTCCCTATTTTTGTTAAAGTTTTTGAATCTTATATAGCCAGTATCTTTGTCTATGTTAACATTGGAATGGGCTATGGAATTACGTAGTTTTCTGAGAAATTGAACATTATCTATTAGAGTTTCTGTGTCAGCTTCTCTAAAGTTTTGCGACCTCAATAGATTCTCTAATTTTGAGAAGAGATTTGATTCAACCAATTTAATACCACCTAAAACCTATACTACTGCCAGAAGTCTGAAACTTTACTAATATTTTAAGGGTTATCGAGTTTTTTTTGCAAGACCATATTGGAATCTTCACAGATCAAATTCACTAATGAAACATAGATAGCTGGATGTATTAACTCTAGTGGTCTCCAAGCAAACCTCCCATCCTTGTTAGTCGCAAAGTTGTAATTTACATCTGACAAACCAGATGGTAGACACTCAAAAAGGTCCCTACCGTTTTGACGGTAATATTTCCCGTCTAGTAGTGAACTGATATTATATAGAATTGTATCAAATTTAATGTGTTTTGGCATATTACTATTAAAGTAGCTAATTCCCTTTAAGAAGTAGTCTTTGGCTTCCTTGTTTGAAAGTTCAACTAGGCACTTCATAAATTAAGAATTATCTCTCCGAACATGTAAAGAAGGTATAAATAGAGTTATTGTACATCACCATAAGCTACTCTGGTTAAGAACCATTTCCTATTTTGTCATGAGTCAAGTTTTTAAAAATTGGATAGTTCGTATATCCAGTATTCTACTGAGTACCTTATTGTGGTCTGCTTTGATATTACCAACCTATGCCCAAACCCAGATAGATCTAAAACTAGAACAACAAGTACTAGAAATTATCCGTCGCAACCCGATAACCATTATCGAGGCTGTTCAAGCCTACCAAGAAGAACAACAGCAAAGAGTTATCACCAGAAGACAAGAGTTTATCAAAAACTTCAGTCAAAACCCACAGGATGTTATTGCTAACTCCCCTACTATTGGTTCATCAAAACTACAAACTGTTCTACTAGAATTTTCTGACTTCGAGTGCCCCTATTGCAGTGAAGCACATAAAACCCTCAAGAATTTATTGAATAAGTACCCTAACCGGTTTACCCTAGTTTATAAACACTTTCCCCTTTTTCAAATCCACAGTCAAGCATTACCAGCTGCTCGAGCAGCCTGGGCTGCACATCAACAAGGTAAGTTTTGGCAGTACCATGACACCTTATTCACTAAACAAAACCAGCTAGGGGAGAGTCTATACATAGAAACTGCCAAAAGTCTCAAATTAGATTTAGGCAAATTTAATCAAGACAGACAACTAGCAGACAAAGCAATTCAAAAAGACCTAGATTTGGTGAACAACCTCAACCTTTCCGGTACCCCTCTTTTATTATCACTAGTCCAAATTTTACCGGACCTATCCAGCTATCAGAGCTGGAAACATTTTTGGCAACTGCTAGAAATTAAATAAGCATAACTCCCCGCTTTACTAGCGTAGGAGTTTTGCAGCCCAATAATTCCTAAACCTGACCGCTAAAGATAGGCTTTACTTTGCGGTCAATCTTTCCCCCCAGGTCTTCAATGGTCAGATTATCAGGTTTGCAACGCTTAACATTGATTGTAATCCCCTGTGCTCCTTCTGCTTCCAAGTCCTCTACATAGCCATTACTGGCAGCTGTGGCCTCGTTCAGGCTTAAAAAAGGCCCAAAGTAATAGGTACAACGGGGATTCTGAGTGACAATCTCCACCCACCAAGCCAAACCCAAACTGTTATTCAGGTTGATTAAGGACTCTTTAAGGTTTTGCCAAATATTTTTCATGGTTTCCACCAATTTATAAATGTGTTAACAGGTGACAGAACAAAATTAAAACAAATTAGGTTTTACATTTCTTTATACTCTGTTAGGTTGATTTTTTCAAAGTTTTTTCCCAGAAAATGTATGTAATTTATCAAGATAATGAGTATTTGACAAGCGTTGGCGATAAATTTCATAAAGCGCCATACCGGTTGCTACGGAGGCGTTAAGGCTAGGTGTCTTACCCTGCAAGGGAATAGAGACTAGAACATCACAGGATTTTTGTGTCAACATACTCAAACCCTCACCCTCGGATCCGACCACTAAAACCGTAGAGCCTGTAAACCGAACGCTATGTAAAGGTTCACTGCCAGTAGCAGCAGTTCCATAAATCCAAAATCCGGACTCTTTTAGTTGCTCTAAAGCGCGACTTAAATTAACAACTCTAGCCACAGAAAAGTTTTCTAAAGCCCCAGCAGCGACCTTGACCACAGTAGAAGTAATTCCAACAGCTCTTCTTTGAGGAATTACCAGTCCCTGAGCACCAATGGCCTCAGCAGTGCGAATAATGGCTCCCAGGTTGTGGGGATCGGTAATCCCATCAGCAACAACTATCACTGGTTCTGATACAGTTTGGGCTTGACTAATTAAGTCCTCTAATTCAGTGTAGGTATAGGGAGCAATTTGAGCAGCTACACCTTGGTGATTTGCACCATTGGTAATTTGGTCTAAACGCTTGGGGTCAACTTCGTCAATTACAGTGCCATTATCTTTAGCTTGCAGAACTAGATGATGAAATCTGGGATCATACCTTAACCTGGAAGTAATCCAAAGACGATTAAGATTACGATGACTTTCCAAAGCACTTAGGACAGGATACCGCCCATAAATAAGATCATTATCTTGTTCTTCAGAGTTTTTAATTTGTACCGGTGGTTGGTAAGCTTGGTCTAAGAGACGAGGTTTAGGGAGTATAACCTCTGCTTTCTTGTGAGTGCGAATAGGATGACTCAGGACACGCTTGCCTTTGATTTTTATTGGTTGCGGACGTTCGGATTCCCTGACGTGATTGTTCTTTTTAGGTTGGTAGCTCATGGTTATTTATTGTAGTAGGTATGTGAACAAACGATTCCATCTGGCTTCATCAACCGTAACTATTTTGCTATGACACAAGTAAGCTAGTTAATTATTTTTCCAGAGGGAGTTTTTGTAGCAATTCTGTTAAACGGGGGTAATCAGTGAGATATAAATAGCCAACTAAAGTTTCTAAACTTGTGGCCTGCTGGTAAATTTCAGGATCTAGTCGTTTGGGACGCCCTGTGGCTGCATTGCGCCCCCTGCGAACGATTTCTAATTCATGATTCCTCAGTTCAGGAATCAAAGAGCGCAAATGTGAGGCCTGTTTTTCTGCTCTCACCTGCGCTACTACCAAGCTATGATAAATCTCCGGTCTTTCCTGTGGCCACAGATAGAACATTCTAACATAAAGTTCATAAATCGCATCACCTAAATAAGCTAAGGCAGCAGGAGAAACTTTTTTTACTTGGGCTTCACATAGAAACTGGGGAGATTGAGCAATGTTTGCGAGCAATGCCAGAGTTTGAGATGATTGCTCTGTTGCAATTTCATCTTCGGTTTGGGAATCTTCCTCCTGGGGTTTCACCTGTTAATTATTCCTTTTCTTGGAAATTAGGTTCTCCCCAGTCAGATGAGGAAGAGAAAAACTGGGACTTTTTCCGCTTCCTCATTATCAACTGGGGAATGTTTTTGGGCAACTGTCACGATTTGATGTTTTTTATGGCCCCATCAACCGTACCTTGTAAGGAGAGAAATTTTTCCAACCGCACAAGCTTGACTGCCTGGGTCACCCGGGCATTACTGACAATTTGGAAACTTCCCTGGGCATTTTGGGCTTGCTTGGCTAATTGTACCAGGGCGCCTAAACCTGAACTGTCTATAAAGTCAATTTGTGACAGATCCAGAATTGTATTGTTTGGACCTTCCCCAATTTTAGCCTCTAGTACCTTACGAAATGTTGGCTCCGAAAAGGCATCTAACAACCCCGTGAGACGGAAAAGCTGGCAGTTATCCCGGACTTCCCGAGTGCCCCTTAGGCTCACGGTTAAATTTAGTACCTCTGTATTTTCAGCAATAACTCCCTCCTGTTCCTATTAACTAAAATAACTAAACGATAAACGCTTGTTGGGGATCAAGTTTCCCCCTTTTGACGTGCTGTTTGCATTTCTAGCACAAATTGCTCAAATAAGTAATCAGCATCGTGGGGACCGGGACTGGCCTCGGGGTGATACTGGACGGAAAAAATGGGTAGGGATTTATGACGCACTCCAGCAACCGTTTGATCATTTAAGTTCAGATGACTAACCTCTACCACTGCTGATGGTAGGGAATTCGGATCAATAGCAAAACTATGGTTCTGGCTGGTAATTTCTACTCTTGTTTGTAATCCAGCTGGTTGATTTAAACCCCGATGCCCAAATTTTAGTTTAAAGGTTTGGGCGCCCAGGGCATGACCTAGTATTTGATGACCCATACAAATCCCAAACATGGGTTTTTTGCTTCCTAGCAGGCTTTTAGCAGTGGTGATCCCTTCTGTTACTGCTGCTGGATCCCCCGGACCGTTAGAGAGAAAAATACCGTCCGGATTATATGCCAGAATTTCTTCGGCGGTTGTGTGGGCGGGAACAACTATCACTCTACAACCATAACTGGCCAACCGTCTGAGAATATTTCTTTTTACCCCAAAATCTAATGCTACTACTGTTAAAGCTTCTCCTTGTTTGGCGCTGGACTGGGAATTAAATTCCCACGCTTCTGGGGTCGGTTCTGACCATTCATAGACTTTTTTTGTGGTTACCTGTTTCACTAAGTTTAGTCCAGACATAATTGGTGCCGCTTGTACTAGCTCCAGTAATTCTGTTTCCTCTAAAATGGTTGTGGAAATACCCCCATTCATTGCTCCATCAATTCTAATTTTCCGGGTTATGGATCTTGTGTCTATTCCAAATATACCGGGAATTTGTTGCTGTTTCAAGTACTCTGTTAGGGGCTGGGTCGAACGCCAGTTACTAGGTTGATGACATATATTGCGGGCAATTACCCCCTTTATATGGGGTCTTACGGATTCGTCGTCTTCGGGATTAACTCCCGTGTTTCCCAACTCTGGATAAGTAAAAATTACTATTTGACCTGTATAACTAGGATCGGTTAGTACCTCTTGATACCCAGTCATACCAGTGTTAAATACTACTTCTCCTACTGTTGTTCCTATCGCTCCAAAAGACCAGCCACGATATGCGGATCCGTCTGCTAGAACTAAAATGGCAGGTATTGCTTCAGATATAGCCATAAGTAATTAGTAACCTATTTTGTTAGTTATGATAGAAATTGTTAAATCTCAAGTATGTTTGAATTGTTGAAAGGTTAAAATGGGAGATGGTCAGGTGGTTAACCTCTAAGAAACAATGTTAGATTCTATTTTGCCACGCACAAGTGTGATTGTCATGACTAGTACTTTAGCAACTTTGATAGTTGCCTGTTCTGGTCATAAACAGACCAACCAAGGCATAAACCGTGCCACGGATGTGGGTAATTTAGCAGCAGTACAACCACCTAAAAGATTACCACACAGTCAAGAAGTCAGTGTGTTGGAATTGGCTTTAGACAAAGGTGTTAGTGCTGTGAGGATTAGTCAGTGGGCTCAATCTGCTGAGGATTGGCAATTGGTGGAGAGTAATTTCAACCGGGCGATCGCCCTATTAAAACAAATCAGACCCAATAGCCCCAATTTTGCTTTTGCTCGAAAAAAGATTATCGAGTATGAGGGTCAACTCCAACTAGCTCGTCAACAAGGTAATCCTAGCAAAGGATCCTCCTTATCACCAGATTCCCCAGTGGTAACCAGGTCAAACCCAGGGAGAAAAATACTTTATTCTCCCCCTATTCCCGTGAGGGAAACGCCGACCATAACAGATTTCCAATCACCTTCACCAGACATTGCCACTAAGAAAATTCCAACGGAGAAAACTAACGACCAAGTGTACATTGTACCCATTAAGCGACGAATTGGTGGTACTCCTATTGTGGAAGTAACTTTTAATGGCAAAAGTCGTTTTGAAATGATTGTGGATACGGGTGCCAGTGGTTCTGTAATCACCCAGGAAATGGCTCGCTCTTTAGGGGTTGTCCCCGTTGGTGTGGCCAGGGCCAATACGGTCAGTTCCCAAGGAATAGAATTTCCCATAGCCTATGTTGACTCTATGGAGGTGGGGGGGGTGATGGCAAAAAGAGTGCCTGTGGCCATTGCTGGGTTAGCACTAACCACTGGTTTGTTAGGACATGATTTCTTTGGCAATTACGACATCACCATTAAGCGGAATGTTGTGGAATTCCGTCCCCAAAACACAGCTTCTACCTCCGTAAAAATTCCACGAGCTGTTCCAACTTTTCCCAAGGACTACCAGTTGCCAGAATTTCCTTAGCCATGTTTACTCCCTGATGATGATGGAACAAAGGAACCACACCAGCGACTTGTAACGCTAGGGAGGTGTTTAGTGCTACTATGTCTTGTTGAGCTGTAGTCCCTTTTCCCTGTAACACCCTGGTTAAAATATCAGCATTTTCAACTACATTACCACCTTTTAAAGCGGTAATGGATGCTGGTGTAACTCCTGCTTCCTCGGGGTCGAGGGTAGTAATTTGCACTTCCCCTTGATTCAAAACCGCCAGGTCGGTGATTCCCCCCAATCCTGCTTCATCTAATTTTTCCCTACCATGTAATACAATTGCCGTTCGTGTCCCCAAATTATTTAGGGTTTGGGCCACAGTGCCAATCAAGGTAGGATCAAATACCCCTATGATTTGTCCTGTGGGTGCCATGGGATTAACTAATGGACCTAACAGATTAAATACAGTTCTAACTTTTAAACTGCGTCGTAATGGAGCCACGGCTTTCATGGCCGGATGCCATCCCTGAGCAAAGAGAAAAGTAATTCCCACTTCTTTGACCGCAGCTTGTATTTTTTCAGCGGGTGCGTTTAGGTTTACTCCTAAAGCTTCTAAAACATCTGCGCTACCGGTTAAGCTAGAAGCAGAACGTCCGCCGTGTTTAGCTACCGGCACACCAGCAGCAGCAGCGACAAAAGCGACCGCTGTAGAAATATTAAAGGTAGCTGCTCCGTCTCCACCAGTACCACAAGTGTCAATGAGGGGGGTATTTTCTGGCTTGGTTTTCAGACATAAACCCTTTAAGACCCCGGCCATACCAGTTAATTCCTCTGGAGACACCCCCTTGAAATGTAGTGCGGTTAATATTGCCCCCGACAGTTCCGGGGGAATCTTTTCCTGGATCCACCCTTCCATAAGGGTTGCTGCTTGATTGCGGGATAATGATTGGCGTTCTAATAGCTGTTTAAGTAAGTTTGACCAGGCATCATCAGCAACTGAGTTTATCATGATTGAATAATTTCCTCTTCGACAATTCTTTTTGCCGCTTCTAACAGGTATTCATAATAAGTACGAGCGACGATGGACAACTGCTTACCGGAAGGATGAACTATATACCAGGTACGTTTGATAGGAAAATGTTGTGCATCCAAAATACTAAATTGGTGAGCATCACTCAATAAGGTATGACGGGATAAAACCGATATCCCTAAACCTCCAGCAATGGCCTGCTTAATGGCTTCATTGCTACCCAGTTCTAATTTAACCTTGACTTTAATACCATTTTCCTCTAACAAACTCTGGATGGCACGGCGAGTACCAGAACCGGGTTCGCGCATAATAAATGGTTCCTGTGCCAATCTTTCCAAAGAAATGTTGGTTTCCGTAGACAAAGGATGATTCACAGGCGCAAAAACCATTAGAGGATTCTCTAAAAAAGGTTGAAACTGAATATCCAAATGCTCTGGCAGTTGACTCATAATATACAAGTCATCCAAATTGGCAGTCATCCGTTCCAAGATGCCTTCATGGTTTGTTACCTGTAGGGAAACATCAATTCCTGGATAAAGTTCACAAAAAGGTCCCAACAAACGGGGAATAATATATTTGGCAGTAGTAATGACCGCCAAACGTAAGCTACCTTGTTTTAGTCCTTTAAGATCTGCTACAGTTATTTCAAATTGGGAAATAACATTAAAAATCTCACGACAGGTAGCAAATAATTCCCTTCCAGCTTCAGTCAAAAATAAGCGTTTACCCACCTGTTCAAACAATGGTAAACCAACGGATTTAGTCAGTTGTTTGATCTGCATGGAGACAGTAGGTTGGGTAAGAAATAGTTCCTCTGCAGCACGGGTAAAGCTGCCGTGTCTTGCAGCGGCCTCGAACACCTTCAACTGGTGCATTGTCGCTTGGTTCAAGGTGGTTCTCCTCTAACAGCAGTTCTCAATATATTTAGTAAACACTATTCTTCCACCAGCAATTCTTCCCTAATTTTAACCGGCAATTTGGCCAGATCGGGTAACTCTACGGCTTGGGCGTCAACAATTTTCTCTTTGACATGTAGGGATATATCTAAAGGTTGATGTTCTTCTACCCAACAACTAGCAATGGGTAAGGTCTGCTCCAGCTCGTCCAGGGGACGAGGAATCACCATGACAGCATTTAATTCCCCTATTCTTTCTGCTTCATACATTCCCGCTTCTACAGCTACAGCTACATTAGCTACTGTGCCTCTAATAATGGCAGTACACAGTCCCGCACCAATTTTCTCGTAAGAAGCCAAGTGAACTTCTGCTGATTTGAGCATAGCATCACAAGCACCTACCATGGCAGGGAATCCACGGGTTTCTACTAAACCTATAGCTTGATTACTTAGACGACTATAACTGCCATCCGCCATAATTTGGGTTAGACGATTAATTGGTAAAACTATGTCCAGATTAGGATAAGGTCTAGGAATAACTAGACTTGACACCAACTGTCCAAACTGTTCTGCCGTTTGCACCCCCGCCTCTACAGCTAGACGTACATCCGCAATATTACCTCGCACAATAGCCGTACAGTGACCACTACCAATCTTCTCATAGCCTACTAGATGCACTCCAGCAGACTTTAACATCATGTCAGCTGTCCCTACTATGGCAGGGAAGCTCAAGGTCGAAACTAAGCCCAAGGCAGTATCCTTGAGATTATTGTGGCGACGGGGCGATTGAATAGTACTAAGAGTAGGTTGACTGTATGCTTCCATATTTATTCACCAGCATAATCGCAAAAATGACGACTGACCATACAACTAACAATTAACATTTACTCCGCACCATTGTTAGCATCCTGGTCACTCAGGGACTGCCGATGGGGAAACAACGTACTTAAAAGTCGGTTAATGCTTCCTTGCCCGTAGATTTGCGTTCCTAAGGGATAAGGCTCCGTAGGATCCCTACTACGGGGTTTACCATCACTTATCTCTTGCGACTCAGTACTAGATTCGGTTTCCGGGGGTGACTGGCTTTTTGGCGTGGGAGAAAGTGGAGGTACGGAAGTAGACTGGGTTTGAAAATTCACAAAAGTGGCGGTAAATTGGGTCTTGCTCACCACTTGCTCTCCACTTTGACTGGATGTGTCACCCTCATCTACAGATTCCCCAGACTCCTGGGAATTTGCTTGCCGACTGCCATCTCCCAAAATCGAACCTGCTGGTATTACTTGTTGAGCAGCTACAGAATCGTTAAATACTGTAGTGCCCGCACCAATACAAGCATTAGCCCCTATTTTACCTTCCCCAACCATCAAAAAACCGGCCCCCAGATTGGCCCCCATTTCTATTTCTAGAATGCCGTGACTCACCTGGAGAATTGATCCCATGCCAATACAAACCCCAGGACCAATAATAATTTTGCTGTTAAGGGCCGCCTGGAGTATTACCCCCGGTGCTATTACGGCACTAGGATCAATATTCACCTCACCACTAATATAAGGGTCAAATTTGTCGCTGAGGCGAAGCAACGGCACAGAAGACATGACTTTTACTACCTCGGAAGCCGGAACAATGATTTCACAAAAAATTGGTTGTGGGATGATGCCAATTGAATTGCTAAGTGGTAAGTTTTAATTGGCTAAACCTACAAATTTATCAGTTATTACCCGCCTATTATGGACGTTGGATAATTACTTCTAGTACACGACGCTTCACTTGAGGATCAATGCCTATTAATCTTACATACTCACCTGGATACTCAGATAGATAAGATTCTACAGTCGCGATCGCCTCTCTTTCATTTCTAGCTTCAATGGGTCCTGCACTAGACCAGGTTCCCATCCGGAAGCGTCTTTGGTCTACGTGTTCTAGACTAATCTTCAATCCACCGCTGACTAATTGTCTGAGATGGTCTACAACTTCTCCACTTAGATGATTACTAACAGATGGGGTACCACCAGCGGGAGAGAGGGAAACTTTGCCGTTACCAGATGTGACTACCTGTCCATTAGGACGCTGCACAATACTTTCCAACACTCGGCGTTTAGCCTTGGTGTCAATACCAATGAGTCGAACATATTCACCTTGATGAGAGTTTAAGCACGACTCTAAAGCTGCCACTACTTCTTGAGTTGAGGTAGAATGAATAGGTTCACAGCTTTGCCAAGTCCCAGTCCGGAATCTTCGTTCATCTACGTGCTCCGTTCCAATCTTATAACCATTGCTCAAAAGCTGATTAATCTGATTGATGATTTGGGCATCAATACCAGCAAACTTGCCATTACCATTACCATTACCATTATAGCTGCTTGGGGATGGACCCTTAAAGCTAGAACTAGCTACCACAACACCATCAGGACGTTGAATAATGGTTTCCAAAACTCTCTTCTTGCCACTATCAATCCCAAATAAACGCACGTACTCACCAGCGTGATCCACTAAACAAGTTTCCAGGGCACTAATTGCCTGTCCCAAGGAGCGGGTTTCAATGGGCTGGCAACTTTGCCAGGATCCTGTCCGAAACCGTCTTTGATCCACATGCTCTGTACCAATTTTATAACCTTGCTCCAGTAGATACCGTAGCTGTTCTACCGTATCTGCACTCAATTTGCCTGCCACTTCACTACTCCTATCTAACTCTTCAACTGTGATGCTTGTATTAAGTTTTTCTTCGTGATCTTTTAACTCATCCCGAATGGGGGTAATACATTTGAGATCTTCCGCGCAGCGATAACCAGCTCGTAAAGCCTGATTTATCCCTACAACATGGTGGGCAAACTGCTGATCTTGAGCCTGTACATCTGGCAACCGATCAGCTTGCTGTTGTGTTGTAATAATTG
The DNA here is from genome assembly GCA_000175855.1 of Raphidiopsis brookii D9. Classification (GTDB taxonomy): domain Bacteria; phylum Cyanobacteriota; class Cyanobacteriia; order Cyanobacteriales; family Nostocaceae; genus Raphidiopsis; species Raphidiopsis brookii. The sequence goes on along the minus strand of ACYB01000021.1, from coordinate 78,587 downwards.
AACCGGAAGCTATATATTTACCCGGAGGTATTTCTACATCTTGTATTAAGGCGTGCATCATGACGATGCAACCCGCCCCAACTCTGGCATTAAAGACAGTGGAGCGAAAACCTATAAAACAACTGTCCCCTACATAAGCTGGCCCATGAATCAGCGCCATGTGGGTCATGGAAGCATTTTTACCAATCCATACAGAATATTTCTCGCCGTCATCCCCGACAACTCGGCCCTGCTCCAAGCCATGAATAACCACCCCATCCTGAATATTGGTATTTTCACCGATATAAAAGGGAGTTCCTTCATCTGCTCTAATAGATGTTCCCGGGGCAATAATCACATTCTGACCAAGATGAACATCCCCAATCAAGTTAGAGGAAGGATGTACATAAGCGGTTTGATGAACGTCCGGTTCGGCTAAACTCTTTGACCATGGGGTTGGGGGTGCCGCCGTGCTGCGGACTACCATTGTGGGATTCCTCCTGAAATAATCTTGTTGTCAGTGGTCGTGACCTCCTGACTATTTATACTGGTCTTTTTTGCTGTAAACTAAACGATCTTCGACGTGAATAGTATCTATTATCGCCACCACTGCCGCATCTAGGGGCCGCTGTTCATTGCCAAGAACTTGACGGGCGGCACTACCTCGACTGAATAGTACCCACTCATCTACTCCTGCTCCCACACTGTCAGCTGCTACCTCATATTTTGGGAGAAGATTACCGTTCTCATCTACCAGCTGTACCATGAGTAGTTTTACACCCCTGAGACTGGGATCTTTTTGGGTGCTGACTACTGTGCCACGCACCTTCGCAATTTGCATTTTTAATTACGGTCTCCTAAAGGGGCGAATCCCGCTTACCCCTTCCCGGAATTGTTCTACGTCTTCTGTATATCGAATTGGCAGTACGTACTCTAGGTTTTCGTGAGGGCGAGCAATAATATGGGTAGACAATACCTGTCCACCATTGACTCGCTTCACGTTTTCTACTCCTGCTGCTACTGAGGCTTGAACTTCGGATACGTCACCACGCACAATTACTGTTACGCGACCACTGCCAATCTTCTCATATCCTACTAAGGTAACACGGGCTGCTTTTACCATCGCATCAGCAGCTTCTACTACTGCGGGAAACCCTAAGGTTTCTACCATTCCCACTGCAATTGACATTTTCTCTATCCTTACTTACAATTGTGATTTTACATTGTTTGTTGACTATCAAAAGTAAAAAGTTATTCCTCTTTACTGTCGGGCAAGCTGTGGAACTAGCTACTTGTCTAAGTTCGGAACTGCTCTACTGCTTCTGTATACCTGATCGGTAATACATATTCCAGGTTCTCATGGGGACGGGCGATGATATGAGTTGATAATACTTCTCCACCATTTACCCTTCTAGCCGCTTCAATACCCGCTGCTACTGAGGCTTGAACCTCGGATACGTCCCCTCTCACAATCACGGTAACGCGTGCGCTGCCGATCTTCTCATATCCTACTAAGGTAACACGGGCTGCTTTTACCATCGCATCAGCGGCTTCTACTACTGCTGGAAACCCTTTTGTCTCAATCATTCCTACTGCAATTGGCATCGCAGAACTCCTCAAAATTAAATAGGACTTTTGTACTGTGGTTGGTTAGAAATTTTTGACGGGGATGCTCATTGTGAGCGAAGCAAATACTTCTAGATCTAAGGATATGAGACCTGGGCACCCCTGGCAACATAAATTACTATAATAGTTTGTGATAAAATAGTTTTAGAAAACTTAACAAAATTTAACTGCCCAGAACACCATAAACCGTGTTGGTTAATGAATATATTCACATCTATCATGACTTGTCAAGGGTGCGTATAATCTAAGTTATCCTCACGGAAAAATTTCCCAGGTACTATGATTGATATGGCAAATTGTGGTAACTGTATAAACAATAATGAAGTCGCCAGGAGTGGTCGGGCTCAAGACGGCAATATTGTCAACAACCCAGACCAGGGGTCTCCAGGAGAGAACAAAGATGAAAAAAATATTAAAAAACTTGATTGTGGTCAGGTTGACTTACTCTAAACCGAGATTTGTTTTAAGCCTGTTTAAGAAAGAAAAATTGGAGCCCGATGATTTAGATGAATGAGGTCTTATTATTCACAAGTTGGTTTGTGCCGTTTTATAGCCTATTGGGGGCAATTCTGAGCCTACCCTGGTGTGTGGGAATAGTTAAAAGTACGGGTCCTAGACCTGCTGCTTATCTGAACTTGTTAATGACTATATTGGCTTTCTTCCATAGCTTGCTTGTATTTAAAAATTTGGAGGGTACAGATTCACAAAGCTTAGTAATTAACTGGTTTCAGTTCGGCGATTTTCAGTTAAATTTTGCTTTAGAATTATCCCAGGTGAGTGTGGGAGCATTAGTGTTAATTAGCGGATTAGGTCTATTAGCTCAAACTTATGCTTTGGGTTATATGGAAAAAGACTGGTCCCTAGCACGCTTTTTTGCTCTCTTGGGATTTTTTGAAGCAGCTTTGAGTGGATTAGCTGTAAGTGACTCCTTATTTCTTAGTTATGCTCTATTGGAGGTTCTTACTCTTTCTACCTATCTACTGGTGGGTTTTTGGTATGCCCAACCCCTAGTGGTAACAGCAGCTAGGGATGCGTTTTTAACTAAGCGAGTGGGAGACCTGTTACTACTTATGGCTGTGGTTATACTTTCTACTAAAGCTAATAGCCTCAACTTTTCAGACCTTTATGAGTGGATGCAAGGGGCAAATTTAAATCCTCTGACTTCTACCTTGCTAGGTATAGCCCTAATTGCTGGACCTGCTGGTAAGTGCGCCCAATTCCCCCTCCATTTGTGGCTAGATGAGGCTATGGAAGGGCCAAACCCAGCCTCTGTCATGCGCAACTCTCTGGTGGTCGCTGGTGGGGCCTATGTTCTCTATAAAATTCAACCAATCCTCAGCCTATCTCCCGTGGCTTTGAATGCTTTGATTATTATGGGTACTGTTACAGCAGTAGGAGCAACTTTAGTTTCAATAGCTCAAATTGATATTAAACGCGCCCTATCTCATTCCACAAGTGCATACATGGGATTGGTATTTTTAGCGGTAGGAATGGAGCAGGGCGGTGTAGCTCTGATGCTGCTGTTAACCCATGCGATCGCCAAGGCACTATTATTTATGAGTTCTGGTTCTGTTATATATACCACTCAAACTCAAGATCTGACGGAAATGGGTGGGTTATGGTCAAGGATGCCAGCAACAACAATGGCTTTTTTGGTGGGTGCAGCGGGAATGGTCACCTTATTACCCCTGGGAAGTTTTTGGGCCATGTTAGCGTGGGCTGATGGTTTAGTGAAGATTAGTCCCTGGGTGATTGTGGTGTTAATTTTAGTCAATGGCCTAACCGCCCTAAATTTAACTAGGGTTTTTCGTCTGATCTTTTGGGGACAACCCCCAACAAAAACCCGTCGCGCCCCGGAAGTAGGTTGGCCCATGGCTCTTCCCATGGTTACCCTAACAATTATAACTTTAATATTACCAGTCATGCTTCAGCAATGGTACTTACTTCCTGACTGGGAAGATATTGATTGGTACATAGCTGTGGCATTAGTAGGTTCCACTGTCTTGGGAGTGGTAATCGGCTCTACCATATATCTACATAAGGGTTGGTCGAGATCGAGGATTTTGGCATGGAGATTTGTTCAAGATTTCTTAGGATATGATTTTTACATTGATAAAATATATCGGTTGACCATAGTCGGTGTAGTAGCACTCTTATCTAAAATATCCTCCTGGTGCGATCGCTATTTAGTAGATGGTCTGGTTAATCTGGTGGGATTTGCAGCTATGTTTGGTGGACAAAGCCTAAAATATAGTGTTTCTGGTCAATCTCAGGGTTATATGTTAACGATTCTGGTGGTGATCAGTTTGCTTGGTTTCTTGATTAGTGGTTACTTAGGTTTACTAAATAGATTACCCTTCTAGTCGTAGTGAATAGCCTCCTAAATGCCAAATTAGCAATAATGAACTGGTGATGAACTAATGATGTTAAGTACCCTAATTTTGCTACCTCTAATTGGTGCAGCTGTGATTGGTTTTTATCCAGCATCGATAAGTGGAAGAACTGCCCGTCAAATCTCTTTGGCCATTGCTGGAATGTATTTTTTGTGGACTGTTTTGTTAACAATTAAGTTTGACCCTAACCAGGGGAATGTCCAATTTACCGAATCCCTGATTTGGATAGATGTGTTGGGGTTAAACTATCGTTTGGGTGTGGATGGTTTATCCTTACCCTTACTATTGTTGAACGGAATTTTGACCGTTATTGCCATTTACAGTACTGATGAGTCAATCCAGCGTCCCAAGTTTTATTATTCCTTAATTTTTTTACTGAGCACTGGAGTAATTGGAGCTTTTTTAGCCCAAGACCTATTATTGTTCTTCCTGTTTTACGAATTAGAACTGATTCCCCTATACTTACTAATTGCCATTTGGGGAGGAATACGAAAAGGTTATGCAGCTACTAAGTTTCTCATTTATACCGCCCTCTCAGGAATCCTCATTCTGGCCAGTTTCTTGGGAATGATTTGGTTGAGTCATTCCCCCAGTTTTGCCCTAGAAACTGTCAATGCTCACACTCTACCTTTAACCACCCAACTGTTGTTATTGGCCGGAATCATCATCGGATTTGGCATCAAAATCCCCCTTGTTCCTTTTCATACCTGGTTACCCGATGCCCACGTAGAAGCATCCACTCCCATTTCCGTACTTTTAGCGGGGGTACTGTTGAAATTAGGAACCTATGGTCTGGTTAGATTCGGTATGAACTTATTACCCCAAGCCTGGGAATATGCAGCACCTACCTTGGCAACATGGGCGGTAATTAGTGTATTATTTGGAGCATCCTGTGCGATCGCTCAGAAGGACATGAAAAAAATGGTAGCCTATAGCTCTATTGGACACATGGGCTATGTACTTTTAGCGACAGCAGCGGCCACACCTTTGAGTGTACTAGGTGCTATCATGCAAATGGTGAGTCACGGACTGATTTCAGCCATGTTGTTCTTACTGGTGGGTGTAGTATACAAAAAAGCTGGTAGTCGTGATTTAGAGGTACTGCGGGGGTTATTAAATCCCGAGCGAGGAATGCCAGTGGTTGGCACACTAATGATTTTAGGAGTTATGGCCAGTGCAGGTATACCAGGGATGGTAGGTTTTATTTCAGAATTTATTATCTTCCGGGGTAGCTATGAGGTTTTTCCAGTCCAAACCCTATTATCCATGGTGGGAACTGGTTTAACAGCAGTTTATTTCCTAATTTTGGTGAATCGGGCCTTCTTTGGCAGATTATCATCACAAGTAGTTAGACTACCTCCCGTATACCTGAGCGATCGCTTGCCTGCTGTAGTATTAGCGGGATTAATTATTATTTTGGGAATTCAACCGTCATGGTTAACCCATTGGAGTCAAGCAACAGTGCAGGTGAGTGTGCAAAAACCAGCAAGCCAATTAACTCAAGTAAGTCAATGAAACAGATTGAAAACAGGGTTCATCCCCTACATGAATTCATCGAGCAATTGCAAACCGGAAAGGCCCTACTCAAAGACAGTCCAGAAAATGTTCTAGAAGTTGTAGGGATCCTCAAAAGTTATGGTGTGGTCCTAGATGCTTATTCTCAAAACCTCATCTACATAGCAGATCATCAATTTTTAGTATTCTTCCCATTTTTTAAATATTTTAACGGCAAAATCTCCCTTCCCCAATTATTCCGTCATTTGTGGCATGATCGGATTAACTTTGAATATGCAGAATACTGCATGAAAACCATGATGTGGCATGGTGGTGGGGGGCTAGATTCCTATTTAGATAGCCCTGAATTTGCCCACAGATCCCAGGCCGTAATATCAGCTAAATTCAAATACAACCTAGGAGTTATAGGTCTTAACCAGCTGTTTCCTGACTTTTTAATTGAACAATTGCGGATGTCGGCCTATTATAGTGGTCTAGGTCAATTTTGGCGAGTCATGGCTGATATCTTTCTGGGTTTATCAGATCTGTACGATCTCGGAAAAATCACATCTATTCCTCAAGTAGTAGAACACATCAAAGCTGGTTTAGTCAAGGATGCCTTGAAACCAATCACCTACCAAGTAAAAATTCGGGAGCAAGTTTATGATATTATTCCTAAATCCATAGGATTAACATTCTTGGACGACACAGCTATTCCCTACGTAGAAGCAGTATTTTTCCGAGGCACACCCTTTTTAGGAACAGTGTCCCTAAACGCCCAAGCATATCAGGTTCCCCCAGACCAGGCCAGATTTGAATATGGTGCTTTATATGCGGATCCCCTCCCTATTGGTGGTTCAGGTGTTCCACCCACATTATTAATGCATGATATGCGCCATTATCTACCCGAATATCTCCACGAGATTTACCGTCGCAGTTTGAGAGGTGAAGAGGACTTGCTGGTGCAAATCTGTATAAGCTTTCAAAAGTCCATGTTTTGTGTGACAACCGCAGCTATTCTAGGATTAATGCCATATACCATAGACACAGAGGATCCTAGCGAACAGACAGCCAATCTAGTGTACTTGGAAAAGTGGATGGATAGATTTGAAACCTCCCGATTGCTGGAAGCAAACAACTAGAAGAACAATCAATCGTATGCCATAGCGCGAATAATATCACCACGGGTCAGAATACCAATTACAGTAGCAGAATCATCAACCACGGGGAGACGACGAACCTTGTGGTCCTGGATAATTTTTGCTGCTGCTTTCAAAGACTGATCAGGACTAATAGTGATCGGATTGTTACTCATCACTTCCCCCACAGTTTGTCCCAGAGCTTTGTGTAAATCCCGTTCGTAAGTAGCAGGGTTTTGTAAGTAAATCACACTATCCAAAAACATAATGTATGCAGGAGGGGTAATTCCCGTTTCTTGCCACATTAGATCCGTTTCTGAGATAATCCCCACCAACTTACCCATATCATCAACCACAGGTAACCCGCTAATTTGCTTCTCAGCCAAGATTTGGATTGCCTGTTTTAAAGGAGTTTGAGGATTAACCATAATCGGATTATGGGTCATCACCTGGGCAACAGTTTTAGACATGGTTCTACTTATACCTTACTATAGAAACGGGAAAGTCAAGCTACTAACTTATTTAGATAATATCGCGATTAGCATGTCAACTAACGAAATAAACTACTCAGAGAAGTGTCCTCATGAATACGCCAAATGGCCTCTCCAAGCAAATTAGCAACTGAAAGCACCACTAATTGGGGGAATTGATCCGATTGGGGAATGGGAATCGTATTAGTAACTATCACCTCCTCAAACAATCCACTGGAAAGACGTTCAATAGCTGGTGGTGAAAATACTGCATGAGTTGCACAAGCATATACTTGACTGGCGCCTTCTTCTCGGAGTAACTTTGCTCCCTGAGTAATGGTACCTCCCGTATCAATCATATCATCAACTAAAACAGCTGTTTTGCCCTTCACATCCCCAATCACATTCAGAACTTCAGCTACATTATGAGCTTGACGACGTTTATCAATTATTGCCAGGGGAGCATCATTGAGTTTTTTAGCAAATGCTCTAGCTCGAGCTACCCCACCCACATCAGGAGAAACCACAACAATATCTTGTAGTGCTTTGTTCTGTAGGTACTCCAGTAAAACTGGCGAACCATAAACATGATCAAAGGGTATATCAAAGTACCCCTGGATTTGTGCCGCATGTAAATCCATAGCCAGGACTCGATTAGCCCCTGCTTGGGTAATTAAGTTAGCAACTAATTTAGCAGTAATAGACTCTCTCCCAGCTGTTTTTCGATCCGCACGGGCGTAACCATAATAAGGAACTACTGCCGTAATCTGTCTAGCAGAAGCACGACGACAGGCATCAATCATGATTAGTAATTCCATTAAATGGTCATTAACTGGCTTACAAGTTGGTTGAATTAAATAAACATCACAACCGCGAATAGACTCTTGAATTTGAATATACAACTCACCATCCGCAAATCTTTTGCGGATCATGGGGCCCAAGTCCAGGCCCAAGTAGCGTGCCACTTCTTGAGCTAATTGGATATTGGCCGATCCAGAAAATAATCGCAGACGTTGATTGTCAGTCACTCCCGTGGTGACTGGGTGCATGGTTAAACTTGCGGAATTTAGCACAGCAGATCCTAGATGCGCATTCATGGCGATATTATCATCAAAGATGTAGCAGATTTCATGGACAGATGTTGAAAAATCGGGAATAACTCCATATAAATTAACACTATTTTGCGAGATTAGATTGACGATTTGTTGATTTTTTAACTTGAGAGAGATCTTTCGATGTTGAACCAAAGCCAAACTCCCCTAATTGATGCCTTAAAATCCTGCATATCGAAAAACCATACCCCCTTTTATACTCCTGGACATAAACGGGGTGCAGGAGTTTCACCCATTTTAACCGATTTGCTTGGTAAAGACGTATTTAGAGCCGATTTAACCGAACTATCAGAATTAGATAATTTGTTCGCACCTGAAAGTGCAATTTTAGCAGCACAAGAATTAGCCGCCATGGCGTTTGGTGCTCAAAGAACTTGGTTTTTAGTCAATGGCTCTAGTTGCGGTATTATAGCAGCAATTATGACCGTTTGTGGACCAAATCAGCATATCCTTCTACCCAGAAATATACATTCATCTGTGGTTTCTGGACTGATTATAGCTGGTGCCATTCCCATTTTTATCAATCCCCAGTATGATCAAGATGTGGATATTACTCATAGTATTACACCGAAAGACTTACAAGTAGCTTTAGCTCAACATCCCCAGGCTAAGGCTGTATTAGTGGTTTATCCAACCTATGATGGAGTTTGTGGGAATTTAAAAGCCATCTGTCGAGTTACTCATGAATATAATATTCCTTTAATAGTTGATGAAGCTCATGGTGCCCATCTTAATTTTCATGATCATTTACCCATATCCGCCTTAACCGCAGGTGCGGATTTAACCATACAATCTATTCATAAGACTCTGGGGGCCATGACCCAAACATCAATGTTACATATTCAGGGAAATAGAATTAATATTGATAGATTAAATCAGGCTGTACAATTAGTACAATCCACCAGTCCGAGTTTTATACTTTTAGCTTCCCTTGATGCAGCACGTCAGCAAATGGCTATAGATGGTGAAAAGTTGATGCAGAAAACCCTAGATTTAGCAAATATAGCTAGAAATAAAATTCGAGAAGTTCCTGGTTTATCAGTTTTAGAATTGCCAAAAATTAGGCAACCAGGCTTTTTTGATCTGGATAAAACTCGATTAAACGTGAATGTAAAAGAATTAGACATTACAGGCTTTATTGCAGAAGATTTCCTAATTGAAATGGGTATTGTACCAGAGTTTTCCTCTTTTGAGAATGTTACATTTATTATTAGTTTAGGAAATAATGAATCAGATATTAATGCCTTGGTAAAAGGTTTTAAAAAATACAATGATATACCCAGGTCTAGGAAATATGGGACGAGAACCTCTAACATAATCTCTAAGATAATATTTAATTATCAGCCAGATAATAGGTTGTGCATTTCTCCCCGTGAGGCTTTTTTTGCCACAAGTGAAATTCTACCTTTAGAAAAGACGGTGGATAGAATTTGTGCAGAAAACATTTGTCCATATCCTCCAGGAATACCAATATTAATGCCAGGAGAAAGAATTACAAAATCAGCCCTAGACTATTTACAGCAGGTGCAGGATTTAGGAGGAGTGATTACAGGTTGTGTGGATACAAGTTGTCATACCCTCAAAGTTGTTAAATAGCATGGTAAATCCTAAGCATAAAAAAGCTCCTTTACCTCTTGTGGAAGTTTAGGAGCTGGCTTGATTAGCTTTTATAACTCGGACTACCAAAACCATAAACTTGGGATTTTAACAACTCTTTCACTGCATCCTCTAAATTTTCTTCTCGCAGTAAACAATCTCCTACTAATACCCCATTGACACCAACATTAGCCATCAAGGATAAATCCTCAGATGTCTCAATTCCTGACTCACTTACTACTAAAATCCCTAAATTATGTAGGTGTGATTTTCTGACAGCCATTAACTCCAGAGTGGTGTTGATATTAATGGTTAAATCCTCCAAACGGCGATTATTAATGGCGATAATACGCACATCCTCTAACCTGAGAACACGGTCTAACTCCATCAAATTATGAACTTCTATTACAGCATTCATTCCTAAATAATGAATTACCCGTAAAAAGTTATTAATTTGCTGATCCGTGAGAATGGCGGCAATTAATAAGATTGCATCTGCTCCTGCTGCTCGTGCTAAGTAAATTTGACATGGATCCAGAATAAAATCTTTACATAAAATGGGTAGAGTGACTTTATGTCGAACGATGCGCAGCTGATCAAACCCACCATGGAAAAACTTTTGATCCGTCACAACAGATATACAAGCTGCCCCAGTTCGTTCATAGGATTTAGCAATAGACAAAGCATCAAAATCAGATGAAAGCATATTCTCATCGGAGAATATCCTTTTCACTTCTGCAATTAAACTAGGTTTGTAAATGTTTTGTTGCAAAGCAGTGAAAAAATCTCTCACACTAGGAGCAGCAGTTAATTGACGTTGGAGAGAAGCAAGAGACATTTCCTGTTGAATTTGGGTAATCTCTAGTTTTTTGTGCCATATAATTTCTCTGATTATGGGTTCCATTGTGTTCTGTAGCATGATCATAGGTAGAATGAATTAACACATTATTTCCACTTCTTTTTTACTTGCTTGATTTTGCCCAGAGCCACCTAGTAAATAATTATTTTTCAGCAATCTGATATAAGTGCGGTATGGTATGTAGTCAATGGGGTTAAGTCCCGAAAATCTCAGCAGTAAAACACAAGCCCAAGAATATTTGCCCGCTATAATTGCCTTGATAATTTGTTCTATTTGATCCGTATTGATTTTCTTATTAATCTGTCTATTATAAGCTAACTGTCCTTTCATAGTATGCACTCCTAATTTCTGACATCAATCCATGGTTCCATAGATGGTTTAACATGTTATCAGGTTTATTTCATCTATTATTCCATTGGTCAATGTATTCAGGATACTCAAATTTAACAGGGGAATAAATGAACTATTTTTAGATAGACTTGTCTATTTTTTCGGTGTTACCTTGACTATGTATCTGTCATCGATCAATGATTGTATTCCAAAACACTCATAATCTTTACAGCTAATACTTCTTTAGTTAGATGACGGATGATCGCCAAACTTTTCTAATGATCAATTATGTCAATAGGAGGATGATTTACCTTCTGTGAATATAATTCAATCTCCTTGATGGGAGATTACAAAAACTTCCTAGGATTGAAGTTGTTGATGTCTATACATAAGGTACTTCCCAGTATTATCACTGTCTATAGACAATTTAATATTGTTTATAGTACTAACCTAGTGGTTATTTCCTGTCTGACTTAGTAATGACAAATAATGAATAGATAAGCTCAGAACGCTTGGTACGGAATTGACGGGAAAAATTCAGTATTAGGGTTTGGTTAAATCTATACAACCAGCTGTAAATTAACTATGACAGTCTGGTGTATATATTTTTGTACTGTACAAAGACTTAGGAGTAAATAAAGATGATGAATTCGCAGGATTCCATGCTAGAAACAATCAATTATCAATTAAGCTATTCTTCGATGGAGGATAAACTTGCCAACTTTTTGATTAATCAAATCATAGATGCTGCATTTTGTATCAGAAATAATGGAGACTTTATTTATATAAATAAGTCTATGTGTATTGTTACGGAGTATTCGCATCAAGAATTACTATCTATGAATCTGAGTAATTTGGATATAGATTTTTCTCTGAATAAATGGTTGCAAAAATGGGAAAATCTCAAAAGTGTGGAAGGTCTGTCTTGGAAATCTCGCTATCGCACTAAGGGGGGAAGAAAATTTGTAGCAACAATAGATTTTGCCTATATTCAATTAAAAGAAAGTGAGTTTTGTTATGGAGTCATCAAAGAAAATACACAAGAATTAGTGCCCATACTCTGCCATGAATTTCGTACACCCCTCAATATTATTTCCTTTTCCAACAGTCTACTTAAACGAAATATTCATCAATGGGAAGAAGAAAAAATGTTGTCACTTGTTAGACACATTGAAACAGCAGTCAAACAAATTGATCACATATTGGATGACATTTTATTTTTAAGTAAGACCAAATATTCCCAAGCAATTATCTCACCCATCCAGGTAAATTTGATTGAATTTTGTGAGAATTTAGTCAAAAAAATGACCCTAATTAAAAATAGGAGGTCAATTCAGTTTGATCATCTAGGAGACTGTAAGCAAGTATGGATAGATCCCCACGTAATAGAAGCAATTCTAACCAACTTACTAGATAATGCTATTAAATATTCACCTGATACGACTATTGTGCATCTTTTAATTGAAAATGAAGATAAGCAAATCATTCTGAAAGTTAAAGATCAAGGTATTGGCATTCCCCAGGTGGATCAAGATAGACTATTTGAAAAATTCTATCGAGGTCATAATGTTGGTCAGATTTCTGGTACCGGACTTGGTTTATCCATTGTTAAGACTCTGGTGGATCTATGTGAGGGTCAAATCATAATAACTAGTGAATTGGGTATGGGTAGCACATTCACTATAGTTTTACCATCTTTGCCAAGAGAATTCAATTCTTAATCCTCTATTGACAGTCACAAGTTTTTAAAAAATTATATTTTTTGACAATGACAGCTAAATCATCAAAAAAAATTCTGGTAATTGAAGATGACCATTTAATGCAAAATCTTTTATTAGAATCTCTGAAAGCTGAAGGTTTTGCCACCATCGCAGCAGAAACCGGTGAACTTGGTCTTTACAAAGCTAAGGAAAACCTACCTGACATAGTTATTTGCGAGTTGATTATGCCAGATATGGATGGTTATACCGTTTTAACTAAATTGCGTCAAAATTCCCAGTTAGCAATCATGCCATTTATTTTTCTTTCCGCCAATAATTCCAAAGCAGCTCTGAGAAAGGCTATGGAATTAGGTGCTGATGATTATTTGACTAAACCTACCACAATTGATGAACTATTAAAAGCTATCCATATCAGATTAGAAAAACAGTCTCTCATAAAATCTTGGTATGTCAATAACAACTCCCCCATAACAAACAAACCAGATAATCCAGCCTTAGTATTTCCTAATATTCCCCATTTTCAAAAGGTTTTTGACTATATTGAAAGTCATTACCACTTAGGCATTACTTTATCCGATGTTGCACAAGCTGTAGGTTACTCTCCAGCTTATTTAACCAACCAAGTATCTCAACAAACAGGAAATGGTGTCAATAGCTGGATAGTCAAACGTAGAATAACCCAAGCCTGCTTTTTATTAAAAAACACTGCTTTAACAATTGAAGAGATTGCCACCAAAATCGGCTATCAAAATTGTTGTCATTTTTCTAGGCAGTTTAGTCAGTATCAAAGTCTATCACCAAAGATGTGGAGAAAAAAACACCAATTGTCTCATGTTTCCAAGGCATAAGATCTACCAATTTACCTAAATATTTAACTATTTTTCCCTTGGATTAATAACTGGATAGCTAAGGCCAATAAACCTATAGTCACTATGCTAAAAATTCCCATTCCCAAAGCTACCACGCCCACCACTAAGGTACGAACTGCGGAAGCAATATTAATAACTATTTGGTTATCGGAATGAATGGGTTTACTGGCAAAGGTAGTGGCTATGGCAATCATTAATGAATACATGGCAAAAGCCAGTCCTCCGGAAATTGTTGCTCCAGTTATACATCTTAATGGTGTTGGTGGAGCGGTCTTACCCTGTGCGGATTCTAAAGGTTCTTTCATAATTATCTCCCTTTTCTAAACTAATTTTAATGCCCGGTTTCTAATTGGATGCCATGACCAATTGTTTGGGTTACAAACAATTCTAAATCACTATCATTAATAGCTACTGTGATTTTTTCTTTAACTGTTTCAGCATGCTCTTTTGATTCTACAATAGCAAATACTGAAGGTCCTGAGCCTGACATCATTGTTCCTAAAACCTCTGGTTGTTTGCCAAATAGTTCCCGTAGTTGTAGAACCTGGGGATAAGCCGGTAAAACAACCTTTTCTAAATCATTGTGCAGTTTATGACTAATTCCCCCTACGTCCTGAGCTGCAATGGCTTGGACAATTTCTGCCCCATGTACTGCTTTGGTACGCTGATTAAAGTCTTGATGGTTTTTTATATACTTAGTACCAAATTGCTCCCGATAGCTTTGATAGGCCCAAGGGGTAGACACAGCTAAACTTTTATATTTGGCTAGGACTAAATACATGTTATTTAAACTAGGAAGGGGAGAAAGTTGCTCACCCCTTCCAGTAGCAATTGCTGTTCCTCCACCAATACAAAAAGGTACGTCTGAACCTAGGTTTGCCCCTAATTCTTCTAATTGAGATTGAGTTAATCCTAAACCCCAAAGTAAGTCTATGCCCACCAACACCGCTGCTGCATTTGTGGAACCCCCAGCTAAACCTGCAGCTACAGGAATCCTTTTTTTCACTGTAATGTCAACTCCACCAAAGTTACTAAAAGCAGTAGGAAAATTACTGGCCATCAGCACTGCTGCCCGGTGTGCTAAATTACTTTCATCTGTAGGTACTTCAGGGTGATCACAAAAAACTCTAATTGTTTGTGTATTAGCTACGTGTAAATCTACTTTGTCTGCTAAATTAATGCTTTGTAAAATCATTGCTAACTCATGATAGCCATCAGCACGGTCACCAATGATTTCTAAGTATAAGTTGATTTTTGCAGGTGCAGTTAAACTGTAGTGACGCATATTAGGACTATTTAGTATTATTTTATTTGGGTTGAGTATGAACAGACATCAAAGAAGTTGTATTGAGAGAATTGACCAGTGATACCCATTGAGATACACTGATTTCCTCGGCCCGAACATGAGGATTAATGTTTAATCCCTCCAGTAATTTAGTCAGGGACTCACGGTCAATTACCGATTGCAAATTATTTCTGAGCATTTTTCGTTTGCACCCGAATCCCAATTTAAGCATATTTTCCAACAGTTTAGGATCATTAGCCCCTATTTCCATATTTCTGGGCAATAAACGCACTACCACAGAATCTACTTTTGGTGGTGGATAAAATGCACTAGCGGGGACTGTACAGATGAACTCGCATTCCGCTAAGTACTGTACTCTCACAGATAGGGCTCCAAAATTTCTAGAACCTGGTTTAGCATATAGTCTTTGTGCCACCTCCTTTTGGATAAGTAATACAATGGAATCGAACGGTTGGGGATTAGGATCAGCAATAGTACCCAAAAGTTTTTCGATAATTGGACCTGTAATATTGTAGGGAATATTGGCAACCACTTTATTTTGTCTTTGGAATTTAGGAAAAGCGGTCAGTTGAGATGCTATACCAAGAGTGAGAAAATCACCCTGGAGAAGTAAAAAGTTTTCTCTTGCACCCAGTTTTTTGGCCAGTAGTTCACACAGGTCTCGATCAATTTCTACAGCTAGCAAGGAATCAACTAAGGGTAGCAACCGCTTAGTGAGAATTCCAGTTCCCGGACCAATTTCTAAAATCCTATCATTTGCTTGACATTCAGCAGCTTTAACAATGGAGTTTAGTGCTTTTTCACTTCTTAACCAATGTTGAGCAAACTGTTTTTGTGGTCTTACCATGGATTAATTACCAGTGCTTACAAATGCATTTGTTGTTTAATTAAGAATTAACAAGGGTCATCACTACTATGAAGCTCAGTTTATCAAGTGATATTTTCACTGTACTGCCATTACCCATATTATTAATTGTAGTTGGCGCGGTCAGCAGTTGTGCTCCCACAAATTTGCCAGACCCTGCCAAACCTTCCCCCACCTCTCAACCTTTTTCCCCTCCACCATCTCCAAATAGCAGTTCTCAGTCCCTTAGTAACACTGACAAAACTACCCAGGTTACTCTATACACAAGTGATGCCCAATGTCAAGATTATATTTCTCAGGTGGTCAAGTTATCAGCAGACCGGATCATTGACCAAAGCATAGGCAAAATCCTGGAGCAGCAAACTAGTGCTGATTTTAGCATAGTTAGTTATCGTTTAAATATCTCTAATGAGATAGCGATAATTGATCTGCGAGTAGCTCCAGACTCTGGTCGTCAAATTGCTTCCCTTTCCAGTTGTGAGCAGTTTGCCCTCTTTGGCAGTATTCGCAAAACCCTTACCAGTAAACCAGAGTGGAACATTAAAGATGTCCGTTTTACCCAGGGAGGTAAAGAAATTATTTTTTAAGGAGTTTCGCTATAATATAGGTTAATATAATGCCAGCATAAGTTGTGTAGCTTAAAGGTTAAAGTAGGGTAACATAATGGATGTCAAGTTGATTCTGGTAATACTAACGTTTATATTTACCGTGGCTTGCCTATTTTTTGGCAATCAAAATGGATTCTATGATTCGGAAAATTATCATGGCAACGGTTCTGCACATTAACCTCATCGTCCCCTTGTGAGTGTAGTGGCCAACGAATTAGAATGTTTACTCTATAGTGTTCAGCATGAGGATGAGGGGGTGTGTGTCATAGTCAGAATGGGTCCCCACCGCATTCTCCTAGACTGCGGTGCGGCTGATATTTCTTCCATCACTAAGAAAAACTCACCAGCAGATCTGGTCTTGATTAGCCACGCACACCCAGATCACTGCCGGGGACTGCTATCACTAAATCGCGCCTTCCCTTTATTGCCTATTTATACTAGTGAAGTAACTAGTAAGTTGTTACCCTTAAACTGGACAGAATTGGGAGCAGCAGAAAATATTACCTTTTGTCAAGCACTCCCTTTGCGATCGCCTGTTGAAGTACAAGAAGGTCTAGTGGTGGAATTATTCCCTGCTGGTCATCTTCCTGGTGCTGTGGCAATTTTACTCACCTACCAGAGTCCAGAAAGAGACTACAAACTACTCTACACAGGGGATTTTTTCCTTTCTAACTCCCGGTTGGTAGATGGTCTAAGATTAGAAGAACTCAGGGGTTTAAATTTGGATGTGCTGTTAATTGAGGGTAGTTACGGAACATCTCGCCACCCCCATCGTCGTCATCAGGAAAATCAAATCGCCGAAAGAATCAATCGGGCCATCATAGATAGGTCCTCTGTGCTGCTACCTACACCAGCGCTGGGGTTAGGTCAGGAATTGTTGATGTTGTTACGCTCTCACCATCATTTCACTGGACAGGACATAGATATTTGGGTTGATGGCGAAGTATCAACTGGGTGTGACGCTTATTTAGGGCTTTTATCCCATTTACCTGCATCAGTACAGAATTTTGCTCGTCACCAACCCTTATTTTGGGATGAGCGAGTGCGTCCTCGGGTGCGACGACTAAAGGTTGAGGATTTAGACACCCTGGGAAGTCCACCCTGCATTGTACTAACGGATTATAAATCGGATTTAAATAAATATATTAACCAGGGGGATGGTGCTTCCTGGGTGGTTTTATTCCCAGAAAAGATGGCCAGTGATCTAGAAAACCCCCTGGTTCAAACAGAAACATACCTTTTAGCTCAGCATAGTGATGGACCGGGGACAACCCAATTAATTCATAACTTACGTCCCCAGCACGTGGTATTTATTCATGGTGATCCCACTTACTTAGCTGACCTAACTACCCTAGAAGAACTACAAAATCGTTATCACGTACACTCACCCCTTGGGGGAACCTTGGTTGAATTGCCAATTGGGGAAACACTAATACAATCCCCCCCCCCAGTCGCAGAAGCCAATTACCAGGGGGAATTAACCGAACTAGAAACAATTATTACCATTATCTTGCCCAGAGAAATTAGAGAGGATCCACGTTGGCAGGATTTTGCTGATACTGGGTTAGTAGAAGCCCGTTGGCAGGGAGAAGATTTAGTTATAAAAGGTTTATCCCAAAGATATTTATTAAACAGGAACAGTTTAGACACCGCCAGAAGTAAATACCACTATAACTGGTCCGAAATTGAATGCTGTGGAACTTGTAAACACCAAAGAGGGCAACGGTGTTGGAATGCCGCTGCCCCATTATATAACTTTAAGGTTACTCTTGAAGGATACTGTCCAGCTTTCGAGCGCTTATCTGAGAATGAATCCTAGGAATCAGGATTGAGATCTGTAAATCGGTTGATCCGTTCCGACTCGGGACAGTCATCTGTCATCAAGGGATCCACATTTCCGCGTGGTACAGAAGCTAACTTCTGAGTTACAGAGCCAATACTCTCCAAGCGAACCATTTCTTCCCAAGAGCAGACTTCGTCCTCTTCGTCGGTCTCATAACGTAGAGTCACCAGATCACCCTCTATATCAATAATGCGGGCCCGCTCTATCCAGCGTTGCTGATCCCGCAAAAAAACACATACCTCCCGCCCATCGCAACACAGTTGATAAATCTTGCGGTGTAGCATGTAGTACTTCTGCCTTTTTAAACTACGTAGTTAAACTTGTGAAAATTGGAGCATGGACTCAAGTCCCAGGGAATCAATATCAAGTTTTGTTAACTATCATCTGTTTCTACCCAACTTAGTGATAACAAAGTTAGACGGGTCAGTAATAATTTAGTTCACTACCTGACTGTAGGTGATTTAGGGACTCTGTTGGATAGGATTTACCTCATAAAAAGAATTTCAACATCTTTTGGTTTTCTCCCCACCAAGTGAATGTGTGGTGATAATTCCTTACTATCATCGTGTAATAAATGACACTCAAAAACTAGTGTTGATTGCGGTTGTTTAGGTTGCCTACTTGTAGTCATTGGCATTTCTAGGAAGTCTGGGGACTGGGTTGTGTTTTTCACCCTAATGTATTTGATCTTAACTCATTTTCAGCAACAATCTCATAATCTCATAAATAAAATAGTTAACGCCTACCCAGCAATCACTTTTATCCCATAGTTCTATGGTGTTATGGCTAAAGCTATAATTTTTTATGGTGGATATCTGGATATATTATTATATATTATCACTCTCTGTTACTTTTATTTTCTCTCCCAAACATGTACAAGTGGTTATCAATAATAGGCATAGGTGAAGACGGAATTGCTGGATTAAGTAAAACGGCTATTTTACTTGTTAATCAAGCTGAGATTCTGGTAGGTGGGGACCGTCATTTAGCTATGTTACCTCCGGATGATGGGAGGAAAAAAATTTCCTGGAACTCTCCCTTTGGTAATTCTATTCAACAGGTTATACAATATAGAAATCAGAACAAATTAGTATGTGTTTTGTCTAGTGGAGACCCTATGTGCTATGGAGTGGGAGCCAGTTTAATTAGGCATATTCCTAAGGAAGAAATCACTATTATTCCCACCAACTCAGCTTTTAGTTTAGCTTGTTCTCGACTAGGCTGGAACTACTCAGAAGTAGAAACCGTAAGTGTATGTGGTCGTCCAGTTTCCTTACTGGCATGTTATATTTACCCTAATGCTAAACTGCTAATTTTAAGTGAGGGTAAACACACACCAGCAATAGTAGCTAATATTTTAACCACCCGGGGTTATGGTGGTAGTAAAATTACGGTTTTAGAAAAGATGGGTGGTGTGAAGGAGAGGATTTTAACTGGTTTAGCCCAAAGTTGGCAAGAGACAGAAATTGCCGATTTAAATACCATGGCCGTAGAATGTATTGCCCAAATAGGAATATCTGGGTTATCTAGACTACCAGGTTTACCTGATGATGCTTTTCATCATGATGGACAGTTAACTAAACGAGAAGTCAGATCCCTCACCCTATCAACTTTAGCTCCCTTACCTGGGGAACTGCTGTGGGATATTGGATCAGGTTGTGGGTCTATTGCCATAGAGTGGATGCGAACTAATATGAGATGTGCAGCAGTAGCTATTGAACAAAACTCCAGGCGATCGCACTACATAGCAGATAATGCCAGTGCTTTGGGTACACCGAACTTGCAAATTATTAGTGGTCAAGCACCCCAGGTGCTGAGGGATCTACCCACCCCTAATGCCATTTTTATTGGTGGAGGAATCAGCACACCAGGATTACTAGAGGAATGTTGGAACTTTCTATGTCCTGGAGGGAGAATAGTAGCTAATGTAGTCACCATAGAGGGAGAAAAAACATTATTTACGTGGTATGAACAGGTAGGAGGGAGTTTTACCCGGATTTCCATTCAAAGGGCCCAACCCCTGGGCAAATTTTTTGGGTTGGAAGGCAATGTCTCCGGTTACCCAATGGGTGGCACGTAAATCCTAACATCAACAAAATGGACAAGTAGAGACGAATTAGCGCGTCTCTACTCAAAATTAGGCGGGAGTATTAACAGCGGGTTGTGATACAGGTTCTTCCTGAACACCGCGCACCTTAATTAACCGAATAGCCCTACTAACACTTTCCGGTAAAATTACCACCAAACTACCATCCGGAGCCATGTCCAAACCTTTATTAATGGCTTGGGTCTCGTCTAGGATAGACTCATAACGACAATTGGCTTTAGTTTGAGTGATGCCTTGAATAATCAAATCCGATCCTGATCCCCTAGGTCTTCCTCTGGTGTCATCGTCTTCCTTAACAATGATGTAGTCAAAGATCTCAGCTGCTAATTTCCCTAGAGTAACAAAATCCTCATCACGGCGGTCTCCTGGCCCCCCAACCACTCCTATACGCTGCCCGCTCGTCCAATTGCGTACAAAAGAACCCAAAGCCTGATAGCTGGCGGGATTATGGGCATAATCCACTAAGGCATGGTATTTACCTAAATTAAACAAGTTCATTCTACCTGGTGTTTGACTTACAGAAGCCCGAAAAGATCTTAAACCAGCGCGAATCTGTTCAATAGTGACATTTTGTACAAAAGCTGCCAGACTTGCTGCCAAGGCATTGGCAATCATAAATGGTGCTTTACCACTCATTGTTAAGGGTATACTTTCAGCTTTTTCTATCCGGTGTGTCCAATCGCCTTTAACAATTGATAGATAACCATTTTCATATACTGCTGCCACGCCTCCCTTTTGAATATGCCGTTGCACAAGTTCTGAATCGGGACTCATAGTGAAGTAAGCAATATTGGCTTTTGTCTTTTCCGCCATAGCAGCTACCCGATAGTCATCAGCATTCAATACTGCATACCCATCAGGAAATACCGCTTCCGCCACAACACTTTTAAGATTAGCCAACTGTTCAATAGTATCAATATCACCGATGCCTAAATGGTCTGCGGCCACATTTAAAACCACGCCCACATTAGCAAACTCGAAGCCCAAACCAGAGCGTAGGATACCGCCACGGGCGGATTCCAGCACGGCCACCTCCACCGTTGGGTCTTGCAGGATGAGATGGGCGCTCTGGGGACCAGTATTGTCTCCAGCTTCCACCAAGAAATCACCGATATAAGTACCATCAGTAGTAGTGTAACCCACAATTTGACCTGTTTGCTTATAAATATGAGCCAACAGACGAGTGGTAGTAGTTTTACCATTAGTACCAGTAACACTAACGATGGGAATGCGGCTGGGTTTTTCATTGGGAAACAGCATATCCATCACCGCACCAGCCACATTGCGGGGGATACCCACACTGGGAGCAACGTGCATCCGAAAACCAGGGGCAGCATTAACTTCAACAATTACACCATCCATTTCTCTCAAAGGGCGACTAATATCCGTGGTTACCACATCTAAACCAGCAATATCCAAACCGATAATTTTTACTACCCTTTGGGCTAACCAGATATTTTCTGGATGAATTTCATCCGTACGGTCCACAGCAATGCCACCTGTACTCAAATTTGCTGTAGCTCGTAAATAACAAATCTGTCCTTTACCAAGAACAGTGTTAATAGTATAACCTTGCCTTTCTAATAATTGATAGCTAGTATGGTCGAGTTCAATTCTGGTGAGCACATTGTCATGTCCTTCGCCGCGACTAGGATGTTTATTAGTTTCTTCAATTAATTCAGCAATAGTTAGTTTACCATCACCAACCACATGAGCAGGGACTCGTTCAGCCACAGCTACAACCTTACCATCTACGACCAGAACCCGGTGGTCACGCCCCACATAGTAACGTTCTACGATAATTGAGCGAGAAACTTGCCTAGCGGAGTGATATGCAGCTTCAGCATCATCCCAATTTCTAATATCAATGGTAATCCCACGACCATGATTACCATCAAGGGGTTTAATAACGATGGGATAACCGCCAACATACTCAATGGACCCCTCCAAATCGTCAAGAAAATTGATTACCGTGCCCTTGGGTACAGGGACTCCACTATTAGCCAGAATGCGTTTAGTAGCTTCCTTGTCGCAAGCCAGTTCCACCCCAAGAATGCCCGTGTTGTCAGTCATAGTGGCTTGCATCCGTCTTTGATGGACACCATAGCCCACCTGGATCAAAAACCTGGCAGATAATGGTATCCAAGGAATACCTCGCCTTTCCGCCTCCTTAACTATGGCCTCCGTTGAGGGACCTAGGGAAGCATCTCGCCAACATTCTTTTAAATCTTGAATATCTTTTTCCAATTCTGCTTTAGGATAGCGACCTCTGTCAACAATGCTTTGACATACTCTGACCGCTGCTCGGGACGCATAACGTCCAGCTTCTTCATTAAGATACTCAATCACAACTTGATAAATCCCCGAGGTGGCAGTTTCACGAGTACGGCCAAAGCCTACCTGCATTCCAGCCAATTCCTGGAGTTCTAGGGCTACGTGTTCTACGATATGACCCATCATGGTGCCTTCTCGTACACGCATCAAAAAGCCGCCTCTACAGCCTGGTGAGCAATAATGACTTTCCAGGCTGGGTAGGGCTTCCACCAATCCTTCATAAAAGCCTGAAATTTGATTGGATGGCGTTTCTGCTAAGTTCTCCAAATCTAGGCGCATGACGATTAGTTTATGGCGTCGAATGCTCCAATAATTTGGTCCGCGTAAGGTCTGGATCTTGAGGATTCTCATGGCTGTAGGTAGATGGAGATTCGGAACCAAAATTTTAGTTTCTTACTCAAGTTAACCGGTAAACTGTTCAAGGTGAACCGTTTTTTCCCTTTGCTTAGGAATGGGGTCATTTTTTGGTGATAAATCATAGCTGGGGGGTTAACTTAACCGGGTTAAGACACATTGTCCCCATAACTAGGAAGACGATGGACTGCTGGTAAAACAGTACGTTGGTACAGGTGAAACTGATCTCCATAACTAAGAATATGTAAGCGTAAGTTATGAACGTTCAAAGGTTCATTTGCACCAACATGGAGCTCATTGGTATGAGTCAGTTCAGTGGGATCCACAATGGTCACACTACCCTTGCCCACCACTTGCAACCACCCATCCCTTTCAAACACGGCACAAGTATCCTCATCAATACCAATACCAAGACGGTCTGGATGGGCCGCAATAGCACTAATTAATCTTCCCATGCGGTTTCGATTATGAAAGTGCTGATCGACAATAACTTCAGGAATAAATCCCAACCCTGTTGCCATATCTACTAAAGAACGGTTAGGCGTTTCCCCACTTCCCCCACCAGCAATCATGTGGTGTCCCATAACGGCTGCTCCTGCACTTGTTCCTGCTAAAGTTAATTGTCCTGCTCTTACACGCTGCCGGATTAAGTCCATGGCTGGTGTATCCGAGAGGACTCCACAGAGTCGCAATTGGTCGCCCCCGGTTAAAAACACCCCAGTACAGTTTTCTAGAGATGCTTTAATTTGAGGGTTTTCACATTGTTCGCGCTCACGAATGTCCAAAATTTCCACCTTCTGGGCACCCATTTCTTCAAACAAGCGAATGTAACGACCACCGATAATGGCTGGTTCTCTTGAAGCAGATGGAACAATTGTAATATAAGCCTTACTAGCGCCAGCACGAGCCACAAAAGTCCTCAGAATTTCACGTCCGTGAACTTTGTCCTCTGCGCCTCCGATCACTAGAACGGCAGTTTTAGTTGCTTGGGGTGTCCTCATTTTCAGCGTTTTAGCTTTTAATTGCTGCATTGTGTTTCTTGGTTCAACAACTTCAGTGGCCTTCGCCTTAAACGGTTGGTTGGTGACGAATGGCAAGTGAATTCATTTAATCAGGTTTCTTACCCTGTTGATTTCCGACATTTGCTTTTTTTAGAGGACATTAATAGAATTGTTGGGAGCGAGGATTTTCACCCCCTAATTTTTCCTTAAACGCACACGAAGCCTATTTTCTGTCATGTTCGTTACTTTTCCTCATTACCATCACCGTTTACCTTTCTATTTGTTTGTCTGAAATTAAGATAGATTTTACGGTGTTTTCAGGTTTGCGATCGCTTTTGGGTTGGTCTGGATTGTCCTAGAATGTTTTAGGGCATTTTCACTTGGGGTGGCCCTTAGAGATTCAAGCTTGCCTCTCCCCGGGTGGCTACGGCTATAAATTGAGTCGTGATAATTATTTAAACATAAATTTAAACATAAACTAGATGATAAATGTAGTTATCTTACTTTTTAGTCAACTCTCATGATAATCTAAGATGTGCGGGGAAATAATAACCTTGCTCTCATCAAAAGATTACTTGATAGGGAAATATGACCAAAATTAATTTGCACTGTCATTTTACCTGCTTCTGATCTGGAATACTGTGCGTTTTGATACTGTGCGTTTTGATATAGTTACACTTTTTCCTGACTGTTTCGGTTCCATTCTCACTTCTGGTCTTTTAGGGAAGGCTCTAAATAGGGGTATTGCTCAGGTTTATTTGGTTAATCCCAGGGATTTCACCAAGGATAAACATCGTAAAGTAGATGATGAACCTTACGGTGGGGGTGTGGGTATGTTGCTTAAACCTGAGCCGATTTTTACTGCGGTTGAGTCCCTACCGGTTTTACCTCGTCGGGATATCATTCTTATGAGTCCCCAGGGACAAACTATCAATCAACCCCTTTTGAAAGAATTGGCTACTAGCTATGATCAGTTAGTTGTCATTTGTGGACATTATGAGGGCGTTGATGAGCGTGTTCTCAATTTAGTTACCCGTGAGGTGTCTTTGGGTGATTTTATTCTGACAGGTGGCGAAATCCCTGCTATGGCCCTATTGAATGGTGTGGTTCGTCTTTTACCGGGTACTGTGGGTAAAGTAGAATCTCTCAAGGCTGAAAGTTTTGAAGAGGGTTTATTGGATTTTCCCCAATATACCCGTCCCGCTGAGTTTCGGGGTTGGAAGGTTCCCGATGTTTTACTTAGCGGTAATCACGCGGAAATTTCTCGCTGGCGCTTTCAACAACAAATTGAACGTACTGCTTTTCGTCGTCCTGATCTGCTGGAAAAATGGCAACAGGAACGCTCTGATTCTCTAGATCCTACGGAGAAAGAGGATTAATTTACTAAACACCAAATCCACACAACTGACAATGACTACAAATATCAGAATTGGTAATGGCTATGATATTCACAAATTGGTGAGCGATCGCCCATTAATTCTTGGTGGTGTTCACATACCCCATGAATTGGGTTTGTTAGGACATAGTGATGCTGATGTGTTAACCCATGCAATTATGGATGCCATGTTGGGTGCCCTGTCTTTGGGAGATATTGGTCATTATTTTCCCCCTAGTGCTCCTCAGTGGAAAGGGGCCAAGAGTTTAGTATTATTAAAACAGGTTCATGGTCTCATCCTCAATCAAGGTTGGGAAGTGGGCAATGTGGATTCTGTAGTGGTAGCTGAACGTCCCAAGTTAAAATCCTATATTCATCAAATGCGTGAGCAGTTAGCATCTACTTTATCAATACAACCCCATCAGGTTGGGGTAAAAGCTACAACCAATGAAAAATTGGGTCCCACTGGTAGGGAAGAAGGTATTTGTGCTTATGCGGTTGTTTTGTTGGTGGCAAATCCCTAGTTTTTAACCTAGTCCTTAATATTATGTTATAGTATGTCTTTAGTCAACAAGTATCTGAAATCAGTAAAACGAAACCTATTATTTATCATTATAATTTGCTTCATAGCCACACCCCTGACCGGTTGCAATCCTAGTAACTTTAAAAACCCTAATGTTAGGGATGTGCCCCAATTAGTAACCAGTATTCTCAGTGATCCAAAAACTTTTAACTACGCTTTAAGTTCCGAATCTCCCAATATATTTGGTTATACCTACGAAGGATTAGTTAACCAAAATCCCCTTACGGGGGAGCTAGAACCAAATTTAGCTGAATCCTGGGAACTTTCCGAGGATAAACTAAAAATTACCTTCACCATGCGTGAGAACTTAAAATGGTCTGATGGTCAACCCCTTACCGTGGATGATGTTGTATTCACTTATAATGAAATTTACCTAAACAAACAGATACCCACAGACATAAGAGATATTTTGAGAATTGGTAAAGAAAGAAAACTGCCTAAGGTAAAAAAAATAGACAATAGGAGAGTAGAATTTACCGTTCCCGAACCCTTTAGACCCTTCCTACAAAGCGTAGGTGCTGCCATATTACCAGCGCACATCTTACAAGAATCAGTGGTGACAAAAGACCAAGATGGTAAACCTAAATTCCTGAGTATTTGGGGTGTGGACACTCCTCCGGAAAAAATCATCGTTAACGGTCCCTACCAACTAGAACGTTACGACACCAGTCAAAGAATCATTTTTCGTCGTAACCCCTACTATTGGCGTAAAGATTCCCAGGGTCAACCCCAACCTTACATTGAACGGATTATTTGGCAAATTGTGGAATCAACGGATACAGCTCTGCTCCAATTTAGATCCGCTGGACTGGATGCCATATCGGTCACACCTGATTATTTCTCATTGTTAAAAGTCCAGGAAAAACAAGGAAACTTCCAAATTTACAATGGCGGACCATCTACTGGTACTAGTTTTATTTCCTTTAACTTAAACCAAGGCAAAAGAAATAACAAACCCTTAGTGGACCCAATTAAATCCCAATGGTTTAATCAAGTAAAATTTCGTCAAGCGATCGCCTATGCAGTAGATAGGGAAACCATGATTAATAATATTTACCGTGGTTTAGGTCAAACCCAAAATTCCCCGATTTCCGTGCAAAGTCCTTACTATCTTCCACCGGAAAAGGGATTAAGAGTCTATAATTACAATCCCGAAAAAGCCAAAGAATTACTGATAGAAGCTGGATTTAAATACAACAGTCAAAACCAATTAGAAGATAGTCAAGGAAACAAGGTAAGATTTAGTTTGCTCACCAACGCTGGTAATAAAATCCGGGAAGCAATGGGTGCCCAAATCAAACAAGATCTGAGTAAAATTGGCATTCAAGTTGATTTTACCCCATTAGCATGGAGTACATTTTTAGACAAACTATCTAACACTCTAGATTGGGAAGCATCCTTATTAGGTTTAACCGGTGGTTTAGAACCGAATGATGGTGCTAACGTTTGGTCTCCTGAAGGAGGATTACACATGTTTAATCAAAAACCGCAACCGGGACAAAAACCCATAGAAGGATGGCAAGTAGCACCCTGGGAAAAGAAAATTCATGAACTATATATTCAAGGATCCCAGGAATTTGATGAACCTAAGGTGAAAGAAATATACTCCCAGAGTCAAAAATTAACTCAGGAGTATTTACCATTTATTTATCTAATAAATTCCACCTCCTTGGTAGCAGTGCGCAATCGGTTTACGGGAATTAAATATTCTGCACTCGGTGGTCCATTCTGGAATATTCATGAAATTAAAATTAGGGAATAGATTAATGACTCAGCCAGAAAATTTGCAATCCCTATTACAAGCTGTAGCTAATGGTAAAATTAGTCCTGATCTAGCCCTAGAATCTCTCAAAAATCTAGCATACGAATCTGTAGGTGAATTTGCCAAAATTGACCACCATCGTCATTTAAGAACGGGGTTTCCAGAAGTGATTTGGGGACCTGGTAAAACCCCCGACCAAATCGCCCAAATCATAGAAATCATGCGTCCACACGCTTCCGTAGTCATGGCTACCCGAATTACTCCTGAGATATATTCCATACTACAAAAAAAAGTCAGGGGATTAAAATACTACGACCTAGCAAGAATTTGTGCCCTTGCTCCCGACGAAACCCTACCGAGATTTCCCGGAGAAATAGGAATACTTTCCGCTGGTACTGCGGACTTACCCGTAGCTGAAGAAGCTGCTATAACTGCTGAGCTATATGGTTTTAGAGTCCAGCGTCTCTGGGATGTGGGTGTAGCAGGAATTCACCGCTTACTAAATAATCGTCATTTGCTCAATTCAGCATCTGTCCTAATTGTTGTAGCAGGTATGGAAGGTGCCCTACCTAGTGTGGTAGCTGGTTTAGCAGATTGTCCCATAATTGCCGTGCCCACCAGTATTGGTTACGGGGCAAATTTTGCTGGTTTGGCACCCCTACTCACCATGCTGAACTCTTGTGCTGCTGGTGTGGGAGTGGTCAATATTGATAATGGATTTGGCGCAGCAGTTTTGGCAGGTCAAATCCTACGCACTGCCCAGAAAATTGGGAGGGGACTAACATAAAGCATATAATACAATAATACAACTAAACAACCAGTAAACAATAGATTTTCTAAAATTCATTTTATGACCGCAAAACAAACTTGGAGCCAAAGGTTTGAATCCGCACTGCATCCGGCGATCGCTCGGTTTAATGCTAGTATTACTTTTGACATCGAACTATTAGAATATGATATTACTGGTTCCCAAGCCCATGCAAAAATGTTGGGTCACAGTCAAATCATTAGTCCGGAAGAAGCAGAGCAATTAGTGACTGGTTTAGAACAGGTACGTCAGGAATATCGACAAGGGAAATTCCAACCCGGTATTGATGCGGAGGACGTACATTTTGCGGTGGAAAAACGACTTACGGAAATTGTGGGTGATGTGGGGAAAAAACTACACACCGCTCGTTCTCGTAATGACCAGGTAGGAACTGACACGAGACTCTACCTACGGGAGCAAATCCAACAAATCCGTCAACACCTAAGGGAGTTCCAGCAGGTATTACTAAATCTAGCTGAAAAAAATATTGAAACTCTCATCCCCGGATACACCCACCTGCAAAGGGCCCAACCCCTAAGTTTAGCCCATCACCTCCTAGCCTATTTTCAAATGGCACAAAGAGATTGGGATCGATTAGGGGATGTGTATAAACGGGTGAATATTTGCCCCTTAGGTAGTGGTGCTCTAGCAGGTACTACCTTCCCTATTGATAGGAAATACACCGCACAGCTATTGAATTTTGACAGTATTTATGCTAATAGTTTGGACGGGGTAAGTGATCGAGATTTTGCCATAGAGTTTCTTGCTGCTGCTAGTACAATTATGGTGCACCTCAGTCGCTTGTCAGAAGAGGTAATTCTATGGGCCTCGGAAGAATTCCGTTTTATCCACCTGAAGGATAGCTGTGCCACCGGTTCCAGCATTATGCCACAAAAGAAAAACCCGGATGTTCCTGAGTTAGTTAGAGGTAAAACAGGTAGGGTCTTTGGTCATCTTCAGTCTATGTTAGTAATTATGAAAGGACTACCCCTAGCCTATAACAAAGACTTACAAGAAGACAAGGAAGGTATATTTGATAGTGTAAATACGGTCAAGTCTTGCTTGCAGGCAATGACAATTCTATTAAGAGAAGGTATGGAGTTTCGCCAAGAGCGTTTGGCTGCAGCAGTGACAGAGGACTTTGCTAATGCTACTGATGTTGCAGACTACTTAGCAGCTCGGGGAGTACCCTTCCGAGAAGCTTATAACATAGTTGGTAAAGTAGTTAAAACTAGTATTTCTGCTGGTAAACTCTTGAAAGATTTAACCTTAGAAGAATGGCAACAAGTGCACCCATCCTTTGACAGTGATATCTATGAAGCTATTTCCCCACGTCAGGTAGTAGCTGCACGTAATAGTTATGGTGGCACTGGTTTTGAGCAAGTTAGACAAGCGATCGCCAGTGCCCATAGTCAAATAGGTTTTTAAAAACAAAAATAACAAAGCGAATGGATTGGTAATATTCCAATGCCATTCGCTTTATGGGGTCAGGAGCGAATTTACGCACAGGAGAGTCAAATCAAACAGATAATTTAATCAGCTGCATCCATTGCTGCTGATACTGTTTCATCATCTTCACCCTTAGATGGTCTTTGTTGGAACCTTCTTTGCATTCTTCCTGTAGTAGTCCGTTTACGAAACTTTCTGGCATAAGCCTGGTTCCGTAGCGCCTTTTCTTTTTTGGGGTTACGGCGCTTGGCCATATTCACCTCATGAATAAACAACAAAAACAACCACACTTAGGCCATATCCAGCTACCCATGCAATTGATACACTTTGGTGCCTAGTAGTGCAAAAAAAGTTAATCTTTAAACAGTGCTCTAGTATATCCTATTGGGATAGGGTATGTCAAACGATCTGAAGGTGAATTTTAAATTTCAACTCATGTACTAATCCTGTTTGAAATTTAAGTTGAATGAAGTTTAAGATAGGAATTTTCGGTTGATCACAAGAAAATCTCCAAAAGGCAATGTCTTTTGTCAATAGGTAAGTCCTAATGAGTGTAGTAACCTTTTTAAATTCGTTAATTTATTCCCCAAGTAACTTGTGGCGCGTTGCCAAGTCTATACTAGGTATCATTTTTCGTCATCCTATTCCGGGGACGAGTATTATTGCCATCTTGCCCGATGGTAAAATCGTCTTGGTTCGTCGTAGTGATGATGGATGTTGGGCTTTACCTGGTGGTATGGTAGATTGGGGAGAAGATATTCCCAGTGTAGTGCGTCGAGAGTTGAGGGAAGAAACGGGACTGGAACTAGTAAAAATTCGACGCTTAGTGGGAGTTTATTCCTCTCCCGAGCGAGATCCCAGAATTCACTCAATTTGTGTTGTAGTAGAAGCAGAGGTAGAAGGAGAAATGAACCTTCAAGATCACCTAGAAGTGCTAGAAGTTCAAGCTTTTCCTCCCACGTCTCTTCCCCTAACCCCCATGTCCCATGATCACTATCAGCAGTTACAAGATTACTTAAGTGGTTCAACCACACTAGTCTGATTTAAGCCTATAACATTTCTAATTAACCTTTTGATTTTACCTAGAGTTCAACCTTAGTATTGCTTCAATGGATTATGCCATATACAACCCTATTCCGCAAATCCCGCATCAAACTTCCCCAAGGACTTCTATTCTGGCATGAAATAGGTGAAGGAATCCCCATAATCCTCTTACACGGACCTTGGAATGATAGTAGTCAGTGGACACAGGTAATGAGTTTAATAGCTGATAAATTCCATTGTTTTGCACCAGATTTATTAGGTTTTGGCACATCCGCAAATCCCACCGTACATCATTCAGTCAGCTTGCAAGTAGAATGTTTAAATGAGTTTGTAAAAGCTTTGAAATTGGAGCGATTCTATTTAGTAGGTGATTCCTTGGGAGCTTGGATTGCCACTAGTTATGCTCTGCAATATCCTGATCATATTATTAGTTTGTTGTTATTGGAACCGGAGGGCATAAAGACAGATAAACTAGAACTAACTTGCTCAAGTATGCGGCGTTTAGCTAATACACCGTCTTTATTATTTACAGTGTTTGATTGGTTAAATAAGAGATCAAATCTAATAATTAGAGCATTAGGTTGGCAAAACAAAATAAATAAATACTTGGAATTACACCGCAAATTCTCGGACCATCCTACAGGTTGCCAATTATTATTCAATCGGCAATTTAGGGAGATTGACAAGGAATTATTAGACTATAATTTGGTCAACCTAGAACTACCTTGCTTGATTTTGCAAGGTGGTCAGGATAGGAGGGAAAATCTGGAGAGGAGTAAGGCCTTTTCATCCATGATTTCCCAATCCCAGCTGAAAATCATCACCCATGGAAAAAACAATTTACCCCAAACGTGTACAGCTGTAGTGGCCCAATATATCCTAGACTTTTTCAAAGTTTAGTTTTAAACAGATTTTAGAGGTTTCTCAGGACTTCTTCAATCCCCCAAAAGATCAGATTTTGGTCTGTAATTAACCTTTTTCCTAGGGAGGAAGATAGTTGAGCTAAAAGGTCCATTAACAATGTTCCATCCCCTCCAGTGACTACAATGTAACTGTGGGGGAATAAAGACAACCAATGATCAATAAAATCCTGGACTCCCGCCAATAATGTGTAAATAACTCCACTGAGAATGGCTGTTTTCGTCTCTAGCGCAAACCGTGGTGGTAAATTGAGAATTTCTCCCGTTGTTAATAATGGCAATTGCCCAGTATTTTCTCCCAAACTGACTAGTTGTAAACCCAGACCGGGTAAAATTGCTCCACCAACTAAACACTCATTTTCATTTACACCTGTAAAAGTTAAAGCTGTGCCTGCATCAATTACTAAGGCTGGGAATCCGTACTTTTTACCCGTACCCAACAAAGCTAAAGCGCGATCAATACCCAGGGTAGGATATGTTTCTTTTAGGGGGACTTGACTTAAGGTGATCACTTGTATGTTAGAGTAGGATAGCCATTTTTCCGTTTCTCGGGGAACCACGGAGGCTAAAAAAATGGGAGGAGGGAAATAAATAGGTGGGGAGTAGGAGGGAAAAGAAAATCGGGTGGTCAGGGTGATTAGTTCATCCAGGGTTTGACATTGGGGGATCTGCAAAATCACATCTTCCGGTAAATGTCTACTATCCCAGGTAAAGTATAATTTCTTACCTAAAAACAAACCCCAGTGTAAACGGGAGTTGCCAACTACCAATCCTAACACAAAATCATCCCTAACTTCCGATCTGCTATTGGGTTTCACAGTTTTAAGTTTCTTAACTCAGCCATAGGTTTTTTAATGAACAGTAACATTGAAACCGTGTCACAATCAAGAGTAGAGGAATTAATGCTCAAAATAAATTAAGGAGGGGAGTTATGGTATTGCTCACCGATGCTGGACGGGAAAAACAAGCTCCTGTCAAACGTCTGACCATACAGACTGTAGAAATTGCTCAAAACACCACAGCTATCCGCTCCTTAGACTGGGATCGGGACCGTTTTGATATTGAGTTTGGCTTACAAAATGGTACAACCTATAACTCATTTCTGATTCGCGGTGAGCAGATAGCTCTAGTTGACACCTCCCATGAAAAGTTCCGTCAGCTATATTTTGACGCACTCACTAGCTTAACTAATCTTCAAGATATAAACTATCTCATCATTAGCCACACAGAACCAGATCACAGCGGATTAGTTAAGGATCTGTTGCAAAAAGCTCCTGATATCACCGTGGTTGGATCTAAGGTAGCAATTCAATTTTTAGAGGATTTGGTACATCAACCATTTAAACGTCGCATAGTGAAAAATGGCGATCGCCTGTCCTTGGGTAATGGTCATGAATTGGAATTTGTCATAGCTCCCAATTTACACTGGCCAGACACTATTTTTAGTTTCGATCATCATACAGAAACCTTATATACTTGTGATGCTTTTGGCATGCACTACTGCTCAGATAGCACATTTGATGACAATTTAGCCACCATTGAAGAAGACTTTAAATACTACTATGACTGTCTCATGGGACCCAACTCCCGTTCTGTATTATCTGCTATAAAGCGGATGGCAGAATTGAAACATATCAAAATGATTGCTACCGGTCATGGACCCCTGTTGTACCACAACGTAGAGGAATTAACAGGACGTTATCGCACTTGGAGTCAAAGCCAGGCAAAAACTGAAACAGTTGTAGGTATATTTTATGTCTCTGAATACGGTCATAGTGATCGCCTGGCCCAATCCATTGCCAATGGGGTGATGAAAACTGGTGTGGGGGTAGAGATGGTTGATCTAGGTGGAGTAGTAGAGTTACAGGAGTTACGAGAGCTGGTAGGAAGGTGTAAGGGATTAGTAATGGGAATGTCCCCTGTTTCTGGAAGTTCCACTATGCAAGCTGCGGTGGGGACGGTTTTGGGGTCAGCTACTGAAAAACAAGCCATTGGCATTTTTGAAACTGGAGGTGGAGATGATGAACCCACCTACCCACTGTTAAATAAATTCCGAGCTGCTGCTTTAACAGTTGCATTTCCTGTGATTGAGATACGAGAAACACCGACAGAAAACACATACAAAAAATGCGAGGAAGCTGGGACTGACCTGGGACAATTAGTTACCAAAGAAAAAAGCATCAAAGCGATGAAATCCTTAGGTGCTGATTTAGATAAAGCCCTAGGGAGGATTAGTGGTGGTTTATATATCATCACCGCCAAAAAAGGCGATATTTCCAGTGCTATGTTGGCCTCCTGGGTAAGTCAGGCCAGTTTTAAACCACTGGGCTTTTCCATTGCAGTAGCTAAGGACAGGGCCATAGAATCTCTGATGCAGGTGGGAGATCGATTTGTCCTCAATGTTTTAGAAGAAGGTAACTATCAAGCATTGATGAAACACTTTTTAAAGCGATTTGCTCCAGGTGCGGATCGGTTTGAAGGTGTAAAAACCCAACCAGCTGAAAATGGTGCTCCGATTTTAAGTGATGCTTTAGCTTATATGGAATGTGAAGTAGTAAGTCGGATGGACTGTGGTGATCACTGGGCGGTATACAGCACAGTTTATGCGGGAAGGGTGTCTAAACCAAACTCACTCACAGCAGTTCACCATCGTAAAGTCGGTAATCACTACTAATCCCTAATTCGCTAATTTTGGGGGCGTCAATGGGGCGCACCCCATACACTTTAAATCACAGTTGAAATATTGGAGATACTATGTCAATTACTAAACCCCGTGATGTACAGATAATACCTATTGGTACAAATACCATCATATTACGCTCTCGTAGTTGGACAAGATTGCGGTTTGAAATTGAATATGGTTTAGCCAAGGGGACAACAGCTAATTCCTTTATCATTCAAAGTGATAAAATTGCCATAATTGACCCCCCTGGGGAAACTTTTACAAAGATTTATTTAGACGCATTACAAGATAGAATTAACCTAAAATCCATTGACTATATAATTCTAGGTCACGTCAATCCTAACCGAGCTGCAACTCTAAAAGCATTAAGAGAAATTGCTCCCCACATCACTTTTGTTTGCTCTAACCCGGGAGCAAAAAACCTCAAATCAGCATTGGAAAATGACGATTTACCCATTTTGATCATGCGGGGTGATGAAACCCTAGATTTAGGAAAGGGTCATCACCTCCAATTTATTCCCACTCCCAACCCTCGTTACCCAGACCAATTGTGTACCTATGACCCCCAAACAGAAATTCTCTTTTCTGATAAGTTGTTTGGATCTCACTTTTGTGGTGATCAGGTTTTTGATGAGGGTTGGGAAGTTTTTACCGAAGATCGTCGCTATTATTTCGACTGTCTCATGGCACCCCACCCAAGACAAGTGGAAACTGCTTTGGATAAACTGGCAGATTTACCAATTCGACTGTATGCTACCGGTCATGGACCGTTAGTTAGATATGCATTACAAGAACTAACCCACTCCTATCGAGAATGGATTAAACAACAAACTAGTTCGGAACTTAGCGTCGCATTGATTTATGCCTCCGCTTATGGTAATACTGCTACTATATCTCAGGCGATCGCTCGTGGTATTACCAAAGCAGGTGTGAGTGTAGAGTCTATTAACTGCGAGTTTGCAGAGCCAGAAGAAATTAAAAGTGCGATCGAAAAATGTGCAGGTTTTGTTATTGGTTCCCCCACCCTAGGTGGACATGCACCTACACCAGTACAAACTGCCTTGGGTATTGTTTTATCTACTGCAACCAATAATAAGTTAGCAGGTGTGTTTGGTTCCTTTGGTTGGAGTGGAGAAGCAGTGGATTTACTAGAAGGTAAACTGAAAGATGCTGGTTTTAGATTTGGTTTTGAACCTATTCGTGTCAAGTTCAAACCTAATGAGTCCACTTTACAAAACTGTGAGGAAGCAGGTACGGATTTTGCTCAAGCGTTAAAACGGTTTACGAAAAAATCATTAGTAGCAAGACAACCTGCAACTAATGTAGAACAAGCTGTAGGTCGCATCATAGGTTCCTTATGTGTGGTTACAGCAACTCAAGGAGAAATCAAAACTGGGATGTTAGCATCCTGGGTAACACAAGCCAGCTTTAATCCTCCTGGACTGACTATTGCAGTGGCTAAAGACCGCGCTATGGAAAACCTAACTCATACAAATAATCCATTTATTGTCAACATTCTAGCTGAAGGACGGGAAATACGTAAACATTTTATGAAGGTTTACGAACCCGGACAGGACAGATTCAAGGGTTTGGACATCACTGAGGGGAATGGGGGTGTAATTTTAAATGGTGCTTTGGCGTACTTGGAATGTACCGTGCAAAGCCGGATGGAAGTAGGAGATCACTGGTTAGTTTATGCAACTGTGGACAATGGTAAGGTCTTAAATCAGGATGGAATTACTGCTGTCCACCATCGCAAGTCCGCAAGTTTTTATTGAGTCAAGATCCTGTAACCAACACAGGGGAATTAATGGGACGAGAAACAGATAAATTTTCCTGCTTTTTAAAAAATGTCAGTCCATTTTCCCCCTTGTCTATAAAAATTATGTCCCCAGCAACAAAGCTGTTTTCTAATATCTTGGTCGCTAGGGGATTTTCTATCTCCCGCTGAATTGACCTCTTCAATGGACGAGCGCCATATACCGGATCATACCCAATTTCTACTAAATAATCACACGCCTCTGGGGATATATCTAAATATATCTTCTGTTCTTTTAGTAGTTTCTCTACCCTTTGCAATTGAATGCGAATAATCTGACGCATCTCAGAGCGATTTAAGGTGTGGAACAAAATTAAATCATCAATCCGATTAATAAATTCAGGACGAAAATGCGATCGCAAACTATCCATTACCCTGTTCCGCATCAATTCGTGCTTATCTCCATCCCCGGAAATATCAATGATATATTCACTACCAATATTACTAGTCATTACGATAACAGTGTTACGGAAATCAACCACCCTACCTTGACTGTCGGTAATTCTTCCGTCGTCTAAGACTTGGAGTAAGATATTAAATACATCGCCATGGGCTTTTTCCACCTCATCCAACAAAACTACAGAATAGGGGTGACGACGAATAGTTTCTGAGAGCTGACCACCCTCTTCATAACCAACGTATCCTGGGGGAGCGCCCACCAAACGGGAGACAGAGTGCTTCTCCATATATTCGGACATATCCAACCTAACTAAAGCATCCTCGGAATCAAACAGAAATTGAGCCAGGGCCCGAGCGAGTTCGGTTTTTCCCACTCCAGTGGGGCCCATAAACAAAAAGGAACCTATGGGACGGGATGGGTCTTTCATACCTGCGCGGGCACGACGAATAGCAGCTGATACTGCGAGTACAGCTTCTTCTTGACCAATTACCCTTTCATGGAGATGATGTTCCAGTTTGAGTAATTTCTGACGTTCCGATTCCAACAGACGATTAACGGGTATACCGGTCCATTTAGCGACTATTTCTGCAATATCCGCTTCTGTGACCTGTTCTCTTAACAGAGTAGAACCCTGGTGTTGAATTTCTAATAACTGGGTTTCTTTAATTTCTCGTTCCCTTTGGACCCCTTCCAGTTTGCCGTATTTTAATTGAGCAGCTTTATTTAAATCATAATCTCTTTCCGCTTGCTCAATTTGTACCCTGAGAGCATCCTCTTCTTTCTTTAAACTACTAATAGCTTCTAATAATTGCTTTTCTCCTTGCCATTGTTCATTCAATTTTTGTTGCTTAGTAGTTAAATTAGAGATTTCCTGTTCAATTCTGTCCAATCGTTCCCTGGTGGGAGCAGTAGCTTTTTCTTCTCCCGACAAGGACAATTTTTCCATTTCCAGCTGCATTAAACGTCTGTCAATGGTTTCCAGCTCTGAGGGTTTGGAGGTGATTTCCATTTTTAACTTGGCTGCTGCTTCATCAACTAAATCAATGGCCTTATCAGGTAAAAACCGATCTGCAATATAACGAGCTGATAAAGTAGCTGCAGCAACCAAAGCGGAATCGGCAATTTTCACATTGTGATGGACTTCATAGCGTTCTTTAAGACCGCGCAAAATAGAAATAGTGTTTTCTACCGTGGGTTGATCCACAAAAACCTGTTGAAA
This sequence comes from Raphidiopsis brookii D9, assembly GCA_000175855.1. Classification (GTDB taxonomy): domain Bacteria; phylum Cyanobacteriota; class Cyanobacteriia; order Cyanobacteriales; family Nostocaceae; genus Raphidiopsis; species Raphidiopsis brookii. Next base: position 40,519 of record ACYB01000021.1, on the reverse strand, counting down.
ACGTCGTTCCAAAGCAGCATCTTTTTCTATATATTTGCGATATTCATCTAAAGTAGTTGCGCCAATACATCTAAGTTCACCACGAGCTAACATAGGTTTGAGGAGATTGCTAGCATCCATAGCTCCCTGTTGATTGGAACCAGCTCCCACTACTGTATGTAACTCATCAATAAACAAAACTACCTGACCATTAGATTCAGTAACCTCTCGGAGGACATTTTTCAATCTATCTTCAAATTCACCCCTATATTTAGCACCAGCAATTAAACTGCCAATATCCAGGGTAATCAACTGACGATTTTTGAGAGATTCGGGAACATCCCCATTAATCATTCTTTGGGCCAGAGCTTCAGCGATCGCAGTTTTACCCACACCGGGTTCACCAATAAGAACCGGGTTATTTTTACTACGTCTAGATAAAACTTGAATTACCCGTCTAATTTCATCATCACGACCAATAACAGGATCTAACTTTCCAGCTTTTGCTTGTTCAGTTAGATCTCGCCCAAAACGTTTTAGAGCTGGTTCAGAAGTATCCCCGGACTCATTGTCTTTTCCAGAAACCTTTTGAGTCACACGGACAGTTTTGACAGCAGCTTCCAACTTAGAAATATCAATATTTAAACCTTTAAAGATCCGTCTACCGACCCGTTCATCTTCTGCAAGAGCTAATAAAATGTGACCTTCAGAGATTTCCCCATCCTTAATTCTCCCGCGAATTTCCTCTGCTCGGTCCAGGAGTAAATCTAAACTGCGGCCCAGATAGAGTTGATCCGTCTTTCCCACTTTGGGTTGGCGTTTAGTGTAGGCTTCTAATTGTTCTTGTAATCTAATCGGATCAATTTCAGCGCGAGTCATAATACCCGAAGTGACCGCACTAGAAGTTTCTAAAATGGCTAAAATTAGGTGTTCTACTTCTAATTGTTGTTGTTGATAAGCACGGACTATATCTTGAGATTTAATTACAGCATCCCATGCTGTATCAGTAAATTTATTTGGATCTGTAGGCTGCATTTTTACGATTTGCAATTTAAGACTTTGAATTTAGGACTTGCTAAATTAAATATAACTCCATATATTTTCCCCAAACCCCCATGTTTTTTCCATATTAACTCTTGGCCATCTGAATCAACTCCACTTTATACCCATCTGGATCTTCAACAAAGGCTATAACCGTTGAGCCATGCTTCATAGGACCAGGTTGACGTACAACCTTACCACCACGGGTTCCAATAGCCTCACAGGTGGAGTAAATGTCATCAACTCCTAAAGCAATATGACCATATCCAGTACCCAATTCATATTTTTCCACTCCCCAATTATAAGTTAATTCTATAACAGCATTGTCAGTTTCATCTCCATATCCCACAAAAGCTAAGGTGAATTCTCCAGCGGGATAGTCCTTGCGGCGTAATAATTTCATGCCCAGCACATCACAGTAAAATTCCAAAGACTTGTCTAAGTTTCCCACCCGGAGCATAGTGTGTAACAATCTCATAATTGACCTCGTGCCTTTCGGTTATTTTCTTGTAACAGGATAACCGAAAATATTCCTTAATCTCAACCCATTTTGCCCGATGACCCCATAAACTAATCTGTAAACCAAGGATAATACAGAATGAGGAAAAGGAATGACCAATTATTTGGATACTGCTATCAATGCTATTGTAGCTCGGGAAATTCTCGATTCCCGAGGAAGACCTACCCTAGAAGCAGAATTACATCTAGCTGGGGGTGCGGTGGGATTGGCTCAAGTTCCTAGTGGTGCTTCCACAGGTACTTTTGAAGCTCATGAACTGCGAGATGGGGACAAGAGTCGTTATGGTGGTAAAGGAGTCCTCAAAGCTGTGAAAAATGCCAATGAAATATTGGCTCCCAAGTTATTGGGGTTGGATGTTCTTAACCAAGAACTGTTGGATAGAACCATGATTGCTACCGATGGATCCCCTAACAAAGCTAATTTGGGGGCCAATGCCATTTTAGGAATTTCCCTAGCAGCAGCAAAAGCAGGTGCAGCAGCTTTGGATATTCCCCTCTATCGTTATTTAGGTGGCCCTTTGGCTAATTTGTTACCAGTTCCCCTGATGAATGTGATCAATGGGGGGGCCCATGCAGCTAATAATGTGGACTTTCAAGAATTTATGATTGTTCCTGTGGGAGCTCCTTCATTTAGTGAAGCTTTGCGCTGGGGTGCGGAAGTATTTGCCACCCTCAGTCGGGTTCTGGATGACCAAGGTCTATTGACTGGTGTGGGTGATGAGGGCGGTTTCGCACCTAATTTAGAGTCCAATCAACAAGCTTTGGAGTTGCTGGTGGCCGCGATCGCAAAAGCTGGTTATAAACCCGGTGAGCAGGTCTCTTTGGCTTTAGATGTGGCCGCTAGTGAGTTTTACAAAGATGGCCAGTATGTTTATGATGGTGAGTCCCATAGTCCAGTAGAGTTTATTGATTATTTAGCACAGTTGGTTGGTCAGTATCCTATCATTTCTATTGAAGATGGTTTACACGAAGAAGACTGGCATAATTGGCAATTACTAACCCAGAAGGTTGGTTCCCAGGTGCAGTTGGTAGGTGATGATTTATTTGTAACTAATGCCAACCGCTTACAAAAAGGTATTGAACAAAAGGCTAGTAATTCAATTTTGATTAAGTTAAATCAAATCGGTTCCCTGACGGAAACTTTGGAAACTATTGATTTGGCCACCCGTAATGGTTTTCGTTCTGTGATCAGTCACCGCTCCGGTGAAACTGAAGATACCACTATTGCCGATCTGGCTGTTGCTACCCGTGCGGGACAAATTAAAACTGGTTCTCTCTGTCGTAGTGAACGAGTAGCTAAGTACAATCGTTTATTGCGAATTGAGCATGAATTGGGCGATCGCGCTATTTATGCTGGCACAGTTGGTTTAGGTCCCAAATAGGGTGGTTCTGGGTTGGGGGAGAACAAGTTAAGGATAAAAACCTACCTTGGGTAGTCCCAGACTTTCATCCCAACCCATCATGATATTCATACATTGAATTGCCTGGCCTGCTTGGCCTTTAATTAGGTTGTCAATGGCCGAGGTCACAATTACACGGCTGGTTCGTGGATCAACTTCTATACCTATATAACATGTGTTGCTGCCACAGGCCCATTTTGTTTGTGGGTAAACCCCACTGTTACAGATTTTGACCCAAGTAGAATTACGGTAAAATGCAGTATAAATAGTCCTTAAATCATCTCTGACTAAATTAGGATCTCTTAGGTTAGCGTAGACGGTGGCTAGAATTCCCCGAACCATGGGAATTAAATGGGGGGTAAATTGAACTGTCACCTCCTGTCTGGCTAAGTCACTACAAATTTGCTCAATTTCTGGGGTGTGACGATGACAAGCAATGTTGTATGCAGCTAGAGAATTATCTGCTTCTGCTAACAATAGATTGATTTTGCCCTGTCTACCACCACCGGAAGTTCCCGATTTAGCATCAATAATTGCTGTTTCTGGAACTACTAAACCCTGCTTCAATAGAGGAGCTAATGCTAATAAACTGGCGGTAGGATAACAACCAGGACAACCAACTAAACTTGATTCGGCAATTTTGTCTCTATATAGTTCCGGTAGTCCATATACCGCTTTCTGTGCTGTCAGGCGATCGCTCCTTTGTATACCATACCAAGTTGTATAAGTTGTCAAATCAGTGAAACGATAATCAGCACTTAGGTCTAGTACTTTACAACCTTTTTCTAAAAGATTTGGTGCAATGTCACAAGCTAAACCATTAGGTAGGGAAAGAAATACCACTTCACAGCGACTAGCAATCAGTTCCGTATCTACCGCTTCAATATTTAGATTGAGTATACTTCCTATATGAGGGTATAAATCAGCGAATGTTCTACCAGCACTGCTTTCACCACCTAGGTATACCAGTTCTATCTGTGGATGATCCATCAGTAGTCTAACTAGTTGCACTCCCCCGTAACCTGAGGCGCCAACAATTCCAACTGGTATGCGCCTAAAATTATTCATTTTGTCAAATCCTCATCCATGGTTAGTTTGGGTAATATCAGTAATATAATATATTACGGTTAAGTCTTCCCAACACTCAAACTAGAATTATTGGCAACTGAGTCACCACAAATAGTCTACAATTAGAGATTATAAGGTCTTACAAAATTCACTTTGGTAGCTAGAAATTTGCTGTGTCTCAGTCCAATAATCACCAAACCTTTAAATTTGATCCTATTAATGCCGCTTTAGCAGACCTCAAATCTGGTCGTGCAATTGTGGTGGTAGATGATGAAAACCGGGAAAATGAAGGCGATTTAATCTGTGCTGCTCAATTCGCCACCCCGGACATGATTAATTTTATGGCGGTAGAAGCAAGAGGGTTGATTTGCTTGGCCATGACAGGCGATCGCTTGGATGAATTAGATTTACCATTAATGGTTAGCAATATCACAGATACTAACCAAACTGCCTTTACCGTAAGTATTGATGCTGGTCCCCATTTGGGAGTGACCACGGGTATTTCTGCAGAAGATAGGGCACGTACAATTCAAGTGGCCCTCAACCCAGCCACCCAACCCCTGGATTTACGCCGTCCGGGTCATATTTTCCCCATTCGAGCTAAAGTAGGAGGTGTGTTAAAACGGGCAGGTCATACGGAAGCTGCTGTAGACTTAGCAAGACTGTCCGGATTATATCCCGCTGGTGTGATTTGTGAAATTCAAAATCCTGACGGGTCTATGGCTAGATTACAACAGTTGATGGAATATGCTACCCTCCATCACCTGAAAATTATTAGCATTGCGGATCTAATTAGTTACCGACTACAAAATGATCGCCTTATCTATAGGGAAATAGTGACCAAACTACCCAGTCAGTTTGGGCAATTTGATATTTACGGTTATCGTCACACTTTGGACAATACAGATCATGTTGCTATTGTCAAGGGAGACCCCGTAGAATTTGGAGACCGCCCAATTATGGTGCGTATGCACTCGGAGTGTTTGACTGGGGATGCTCTGGGTTCCCTACGATGTGATTGTAGAATGCAATTAAAAGCAGCATTAAAAATGATTGAAAATGCTGGTCAGGGGGTGGTTGTTTACTTGCGTCAAGAGGGAAGAGGTATAGGTTTGATTAATAAACTCAAAGCCTATTCCTTACAGGATATGGGACTGGATACGGTGGAAGCTAACGAAAGATTGGGATTTCCAGCGGATTTGCGTGATTATGGTATGGGAGCTCAAATTTTAATGGATTTGGGAATTAAGAAAATTCGTCTGATTACTAATAACCCCCGTAAAATTGCTGGAGTTAAAGGTTATGGGTTGGAAGTGGTAGACCGCGTTCCTTTGCTCATAGAATCCAACGATTTTAACTCCTATTATTTAGCCACTAAAGCCAAGAAGTTAGGACACATGTTGTTACAAACTTATCTGGCCACCGTCGCATTGCACTGGGGAGATGAACCAGAATCCATTGCCCAACGCTATGAAAAGTTGGAAAAATTACGATACTTAGCTAAAAGTAATCATCTTCTGTTACAGGAGGAAGCTAGACCTTTAGGAATCGCTTTGTTTGATCAAGCATCACTAATTGTACATCTGGGATTTGACCAACCAAATGTAGCTGATATAAATTGGTATCAGCAAAAAGGTCATCCCTATCTACAAGCCCTAGGTCAGATTTTGGATCAGCTGGTTGAGCTACCATATATCCATAAGTTAGAATTCCTAGTCTCGTCTGGTAGTGACCCTTTGAGTAACTTACAGGTAAAGTTAGACCGCCAGCTTGTTAGTCCTGATGTTAAACCCTCATCCCTTCAAGACCGTCTCCAGACACAACAAATCTATTGTTTTGCTAACTGGCAAAATTTACTGTAGTTTAAGCTACAGTTTCTCACCTTGCCTGACAAGGACTAAAACTCTGTCGATGCAGGGGAGATGCACCATGCTTTTGCAAAGCCAATAAGTGTTTCTGACTCCCATACCCCTTATTCTGGTGTAAATCATACATATCATACTTCTTGCCTAATCGCACCACTAAATCATCACGCCACACCTTAGCCATAATACTGGCAGCTGCTATGTTGAGCGATCGCCTGTCACCTTGTATAATAGCTTGCTGCTCTATTAGTAAATCGCGAATGAATTGGTTACCATCCACGAGACAAAGAGAGGGCTGGGATTTAAGTTTGAGGACAGCCCGTTTCATTGCCAACAGAGTAGCCTGCAAAATATTTAACCTATCAATTTCCGCAGTGGTAGCATAACCGATTTTCCATTCCACAGCCAATTGGGCGATTTGCTGTGCTAGGTAACGTCTATGAGAAACAGATAGCTGCTTGCTATCCTTAATTTTAGATTCAACCAGTATTGATAAAGCGGAGTTTGGCAAGATAACTGCGGCAGCAACTACGGGCCCAAATAAAGCTCCACGTCCCACCTCATCTACGCCAGCAACCCAACCTTTCTGGTGCCAGTGGTCAGACAATTCCTGCCAATTTGATTCCTTAACACTTCCCTTGTGCATAAAAATCAGAACATGAGAGAAAAAAAGAGTTTAAGCATATTCAAAGGAAATTATGAATTGAGTTTTACTCTTGAGCGGAGGGACGACGACGACGACGACGGGTAGGAGAATAGAGATTAGATTCGTCCTCTGACAGAGCTTCAAAACCTATATTACCCGATTGTTCCGTGGGGGGTTCAATTGCCAAAGGGACTTTTGATGTAGGAAGTTTGACCTTAGGAAATTCCAATTTAGGCTTTTCCTCAAGCATAGAATCCATATCAAACTCACCAGTATCAGATGTAATTTCCCCTGGTTGCATAATATTATAAATTACTGACTTAGGACTTTTTGCCTCTGTCTCTAATTTAACACCGGGAGAAATGCCCATCAAAGCAAACATATCCTGTTCCTGGTCTGTCATTTCCACCTGCACGATTTGGGGTGGTTCTATGACTGGTTTAATTGGTTCTATTTTTACTTTAGTTCTCTCTGGTCTTTCCGTCCATCCTACCCTACCAAAGGTTGAGGTTTTGGGAGATTCTTTTACCAACAAACTTTCCGATAGGAGGGAGGGTATGTCCACCAGAGAACTAAGTTCTGTGTCAGTTTCCAAATCCGAATCCATCTCACCACCAAATCCAGAAACCTCTGGTCTGCTTTCCTCCTTAAGGTTAGCAGCACCAATGCGACTGCGACGGGTGCGAGTACGACGTTTGTGATCTCCCAACTCTTGATAGCTGGGATGGTTGACTAGATGACTGACTTCAGAATCAGTGTCAAACGCTTCACCAAAGCCATCAAATATCTCCCGAGGTTCTCTAATTTCTGGGACACGTACTACTGGTGTTCTAATTTCCCTAGGTTGAGCTGGGGTAAACTTTTCTGGTACTTCTGCAGCGGGTATGGGCATGCGGTTTTCTACTTCCCCTGGTAGATGGACAATGTGTCCTAAACCACCACAAGTGGGACAGCTTTCACCAAACAGTTCATAAATATTTTGACCTTGACGTTTACGCGTCAGTTCTACTAGACCTAATTCTGTTAGTTGGGCAATTTGGGGACGAGCTTTGTCTGCTTTCAGGGTTTTATTAAAGTGCTCTAAAACTTGCAGTTGGTCGCGTCTTGATTCCATGTCGATGAAATCTACTACAATTACACCAGCAATATTTCTCAGTCTCAGTTGACGCGCTATTTCTGTTGCTGCTTCACAATTAGTCCACAGTACGGTCTCCCTAGCTGTTGCAGAGCGTGTAAAAGAACCCGAGTTAACATCAATTACTGTTAATGCTTCCGTTGGTTCAATGATAATGTAACCCCCAGAGGGTAAATCGACCCTAGGACGTAATGCTTCCCTGATAGCAGCGTTAATGCGAAAATATTCTAGAATCGGTGATCTGTCACGATGATGATCTAATAGCACACCTTGGGGTGTCTGTCCTCCACTCCAGTTCTGTAAATATTGTTTAACTCTCCTTAACCCTGTACTGGAATCTACTACAATCCTATTCACGTCCGCACCATACATATCCCGTAGTACCCTCTGAATGAAGTCATCATCCCGATTTAATAAAGATGGCGCTCTCGTGGATGCTGCTTCCTGCTGAATTACTTCCCATTGCTTTTGCAGCAATTCTAAGTCTTCAATTATAGCTTCTTCCGGTTTACCTTCTGCCTCTGTTCGCACTAATATACCCATACCAGCAGGTTTAATGAGTATCGCTAGGGCACGAAGGCGGTTCCGTTCGCTTTCGTTCTTGATCCGTCTAGACAGGTTTACACCCTTACCATAGGGCATGAGAACTACATAACGTCCCGGCATGGTGATATTACCGGTTAGTCTCGGACCTTTTGTTCCCGTCGGTTCCTTCATTACTTGCACCAACACTTTTTGTTGGGGTGTCAGTAACTCCGTGATTGCTGCGGAACTACGTTTAATCTTTAATGGACCTAGATCAGTTACATGGATAAATCCGTTACGTTCTGGATCACCGATATTCACAAAGGCTGCGTCTATACCCGGTAATACATTCTCCACAACCCCTAAATAGATATCACCAATCTGGTGATGACCAGTTGCTACAACTAGTTCTTGTATTTGATCTTCGGAAAATACGGCAGCAATTTGATGCTGTTCTGCGATTATAATTTGTTTTGGCATTCAAGTTCCTCAAAAATTGGCAGCACCAATGGGGATTAAGAGGAGCTTATTTTATACCTCTAGCCCCACTGGTAGCCCTAGGACTGCTACTGGTAATAAAAATTTTCCTCACGGACACGGCTTCACAAACCAGGAAGCCCATGGCCTTTTGTAATTGGGTAATTGGGTTGCACACGCTTGATCATTGCTAAGAGTTTGGAGACCTCGGGGTAGAACCATGGGTCTACCAATCTAGTAGCATTCTATCAAAAAGTTCCGCTCAACGGACAGGGTTTTCCCCCTATTTTCCCTTGACACTCTCTGACTTAATAAATTCACTGATGTAACTAGGCCTAATTTGCGGTTCCCAAAACTATCCGATTACGGTGGATATGCAAAAGTTGAAATTTTACACTGGTCACCATCTCCAGCATAAACAATATTTGCTCAGGACGCAAGATCACACCATCATGACGACAGCTACCCAAATAACGCACAATGGCTTCAGATTCCACTGATGAGTTTTCTAATTTGACTAGACTTAGCTCAAACAGGCGATCGCGCAGATTTATGATTTGCTGCTTCCCAGACTTTGTCTGATGTTCTGACAAAATCTCTTTTCTAGCTAATATGGATACTATCCAATTTTGCCATGTTTGTGCGTTAATTAGTTCTGAAGTAGAAATGGTGAGCAAGTATTCAGCTGCTACCATAGATTGATTAGCAGCAGGTGATGACAAGTCTATTTCTTGGACTTGATATATGGGGATATGGGAGGGAAGTTGGTGTACCAATTGGCAACGAAAGTCTTCTAGATCCATGGATTGGGTTAATTCCAGATCCAAAATTTCCCCACTGCTGGTACTACCCACAGACAAAGCACTTGCTAGAGCAATGCGGGGATGGGGATGAAATCCTCCAGTAAAAGCAATTGGTAAACCCGCTCTTCTAATTACCCTATCAAATAACCGCATCAAATCCAAGTGACCGACCAAAGCCATATCATCTTGTTTACCAAACCACACCCTCAACCTTTGCACCCTGGTGGTATTAGGAACAAAATCGCCTGCGAACCCTGGTATGGGGTAGGGTTTAATTACCACATTGTGACCGAAATCTGTACTACAGACACCACAATGGGAACAACCCTCAAAAGAACAATCGGGAACGATTGCCGCAGCTAAAGCCCGTTTTAGATCTTCTTGTAACCACCTTTTATCAATCCCGGTATCTATATGATCCCATGGTAAAGGTGCTTCCAATCGAGAATCGAAGTTAATGAAATTGTCATTTCCCATTTCCATTACATTCCATTCACCATTTTCTACCTGGCGGTATTTCCAGTCCAGTCCTGCTTGAGAAATAGCTTCTCCCCAAGCTCGAAAAGCAGTTTCTACACTGTCATACCAGGAGTCCATTCCTGCACCCAATTCCCATGCTCGTTTGAGAACCTTCCCTAAAGTCCGATCTCCCCTACCAATGAAGTCTTCCATTGCAGAAAGACGAACATCGGTAAAATTCACCTTTACATTCCTGGTTCGGCGAAATTCCTGCTTGAGTAGGTTTTGCTTGCGGACAAATTCCGATGTGGAAACAGAATGCCACTGAAAAGGTGTGTGAGGTTTAGGTGTAAAATTAGAGACTGTCAGGTTAAAGCTGATAGACCTTCTGTCCTGGGCGCGACATTCTCGTTGTAACCATCTGACGGTTTCTGCTATGGCCAGGATATCCGCATCCGTTTCCCCTGGCAATCCAATCATAAAATACAACTTGATTTTATCCCAACCTTTTTCCCAAGCTGTTTTTATGCCCCGCAATAACTCTTCGTTGGTTAGACCTTTGTTAATAATATCGCGCATCCGTTGACTACCCGCCTCCGGTGCGAAGGTCAAGCTCCCTTGTCTTGTCCCTCCTAATATCTTAGCAATATTTTCATCGAATCTATCCACTCTTTGGGAAGGTAAAGACAGGGTAATATTTTCATTCTTTAGGCGGTTTTTGATTTCCATCCCCACTGCAGGTAGGGATAAATAATCGGAACAACTTAAAGATAACAGTGAGAATTCATTATAGCCTGTTTTGTGCATTCCATCAACTATGGCTTCTACCACTTTTTCTGGCTCCACATCCCTGGCTGGTCTTGTCAACATCCCTGGTTGACAAAACCTACAACCACGGGTACAACCTCTTCTGATTTCTATTGTTAAACGATCATGCACTGTTTCCATATATGGCACTAGACCTATAGAATAGGCAGGTATGGGCACAGCTACTCTTCTAATAATTCTTTGCGGTACATCCGGTCGCAAAGCTCTTATTTGACCATTTGCCATTTTATAAAACTGTGGCACATACACACCTGGAATTTGTGCTAAATCCCACAGCAGTTCTTCTCGACTTAGACCCCCTGCTTTACCCTCTTCTATGACCAGTCCAATTTCTGGCAGCAGTTCCTCTCCATCACCCAGGGCGATAAAATCAAAAAAGTCAGTGTAAGGTTCGGGGTTTGAGGTTGCTGTTTGTCCACCAGCAAAAATTAACGGGTACTCCCCTCCTCTTTGTTCCCGCATGAGCGGTATTCCGGCTAAATCCAACATTTCCAGGATATTTGTCGCCCCCAGTTCATAGCTGAGGCTAAATCCGATAATGTCGAAGTCTTTTAACTGGCGTTTTGACTCTACTGCAAACAGGGGCGTTTGAGTTTGACGCAATTTCGCACCTAGATCGGGTGCAGGAAGGTAAGATCGATCACACAGTTGATTCCGCTGGGCATTGAGGATGTTATAAAGGATAACATGTCCTAGGTTGGAAGCTCCTACCTCATATACTTCTGGGTAGCTTAAAACCCATCTCACTTTGGCCTGCTCCCATGGTTTATGTATGGCTAAGTACTCATTCCCTAGGTAGCGTGCCGGTTTTAAAATGTCCGGTGTTATTAGTTCTTTTACTGAAACAGTCACTTTTTATTATTTTGGAGTTAATTAGTAGCTATTACTTATCATTCTAGCCAAGGGAACTTTTTTCGGTCAAATAATTCTCAATTCTACAGATCCATTCTACCAAATTCCATCTATTATGAAAAAATGTTAAAAAAAGTCGGGATTTTAGTTAATTATTCTTTTATATGCTAAAATACCATCCTATCGAATATGTCCGCTCTTTTTTATTCGCCAACTACAAAATAATCTCCAGCTCCGGGAGTGTGAACTAGTGTTTTAATTTCAGGTAATGAGTAATAATTACAACCAGTTAGTTAGTTATGAACACAAAATACGCAATACGTCAGCTTGTGGAAAAGGCTCTGCAAACAAAAAAGCTGACACTGGAAATTGAGAATCAGATTAATTCGGAACTCACCCAATTAGGTTATATTTCAGACGTTGACTACGAAGCTCTAGAGCTGTTAATGGCAGAAATGGATGCGGGCAGAGTTCAGGTAGTTCCATACTAGATTTTTACGCTTGTATAGGCTATACAATAATAAAAAATGTGTAATGTAGGATAGTTAACGTCTGATACTCCCCATAGCTCGACAAATAACCCATCCTACTAAATGCCCAGGCGATCGCATGACTAGTGGATTTGAATATGATACATTTATTTGGGTTTTAAAAATGTAATTTAAATTTTACAATGACCAAAATTAGCGACAAAACCGTATTAATTACAGGTGCAAGTAGTGGTATAGGTGCTGCTTGTGCGACAGTATTTGGGCAAGAAAATTGCAGACTAATCTTAGCTGGAAGAAGACTGGAAAATCTAGAATGTCAAGCACAGCAGCTATATGAATTATATAAAACAGAAACCCATTTGCTGCAATTAGATGTGAGAGACAGAACAGCGGTGGAACTGGCAATTGGTAGCTTACCTTCACCATGGTCAGAAGTTGATATTTTGATTAATAATGCTGGGTTAAGTAGGGGATTGGATAAGTTATATTTAGGCGATATTGAAGATTGGGAAGAAATGATCGATACTAACATCAAGGGGTTACTATACTTAACCCGTTATGTCTTACCGGGTATGGTAGACCGGGGTAGTGGTCATATTATAAACATTGGTTCCATCGCTGGTCATCAAACCTATCCTGGAGGGAATGTTTATTGTGGAAGTAAAGCAGCAGTAAAAGCTATTTCCGAAGGTCTGAAATTGGATTTATTAGGAACCCCCATAAGAGTAACCTCCATTGATCCTGGCATGGTGGAAACGGAATTTAGTCAGGTGCGATTTCATGGAGATCAAGAAAGAGCCAAGAAAGTTTATGAAGGAATAAAACCACTAACTGCTCAGGATGTAGCAGATGTGATATTTTTCTGTGCCACAAGACCTGCTCATGTTAATATTAACCAGGTGATATTAATGCCAGTAGATCAGGCCAGTGCAACTCTGGTAAATCGACAAAAGTAGGCGCTATCTAGTCTCTTACTCATCAACCCTGTTCTAATCATCTATACACTATAATACTAATTAACAGCTGTGTTAAATTCACCATTGCCAGTTATTAATGCACTCAAACAACCTACTACTAGTGCTTGGGTAGAACAAGCTATCTCTAATTTAGATGTGATTCTACTTGATCATTCCCACTGTGAACGTAAAGCAGCAGGAGTAGCCTTGAATTTTATGTTTCGTTATCCTTCCCTGGCTAAGCTAGTAAAGGAACTAACGCGGATAGCAAAAGAAGAAATAGAACATTTTGAACTAGTTAACCAATGGTTAGAACGGAAGAATATTCCTCTAGCTCCCCTGTCACCACCACCATACGGAGCAAGATTAAAAGCGGAAGTGAGAAAAAAAGAGCCAGAGCATTTTTTAGACAATTTACTAGTAACAGGTTTAATAGAAGCTCGCAGTCATGAAAGATTGGGTTTATTAGCAGCTAACTGTCCAGAACCGGAACTGGCTAAATTCTATCGTGACTTAATGGATTCAGAAGCTAGACACTTTGGTACTTATTGGATACTAGCAGATACATATTTTGACAGAGAGGATATGATAAAAAGACTGGATGAGTTGGGTACAATAGAAAGCGAAATTCTACAGACCTTGCACCCAAATCCCAGAATACACAGCTAAATATATGTCAAAATCAAATCTAAAGTCTCAACTTAGAAACCTCTCACAATACCATGACAAACCTGACCCCTAATTCCAGTTTCAGTGTGACCCTACGTCTGAAAATTCCCAACCGGGTGGGAATGTTAGCATCTGTTACCCAGGCGATCGCCCTAACTGGTGGTAATATCGGACAAATAGATTTAATTGAACAAACTAGACATGATTCCATACGGGATATTACTGTGGATGCAGCAAGTGGTGAACATGGTGAAACTATTGTCAATTCAGTAAAAGATCTGACGGATATTCAGGTAATTAATGTCTATGACCGAACTTTTAATTTACATGAAGGTGGAAAAATCAGCATTGCTAGTAGAATTCCCATCAAAACCGTTTCTGACTTGGCTATGGCCTACACTCCAGGAGTAGGAAGAATTTGTCAGGCGATCGCCCAAAAACCCGAGGAAGTTTACCGTTTGACTATTAAACAAAATACTGTTGCTATTGTCACCGATGGTAGTGCAGTTTTGGGGTTGGGTAATCTTGGTCCGGAAGCTGCTTTACCAGTAATGGAGGGTAAGGCAATGTTATTCAAGGAATTTGCCGATATAGATGCTTTCCCTATTTGTTTAGACACTCAAGACACTGAGGAAATTATCAGGGCTGTGAAAAATATTGCCCCCGTATTTGGCGGAGTCAATTTGGAAGACATCGCTGCACCTCGATGTTTTGAAATTGAACAAAGACTGCAATCGGAATTAGACATTCCTATTTTTCATGATGACCAAAATGGTACTGCTATTGTAACTCTGGCTGCTTTACTAAATGCCCTAAAATTAGTTAATAAGTCTATCAATCAAATTCGGATCGTGATTAATGGTGCTGGCGCTGCAGGAATAGCTGTGGCCCGCTTACTGCGCAAAGCTGGTGCAGAGCAAATCTGGATGTGTGACTCTCAAGGAATCATATCCACTAATCGTACGGATTTAAACCCAGAAAAACTGGAATTCGCAGTTAAAGCTCAAGGAACCTTAGCTGGCGCTACCCAGGGTGCAGATGTGTTCATTGGTTTGAGTAAACCTGGCGTTTTAACACCGGAAATGGTCAATTCTATGACCAAAGATGCTATCGTTTTTGCTATGGCTAATCCCATCCCAGAAATTCAACCGGAATTAGCACCTAAAAACGTTGCGGTCATGGCTACAGGACGCAGTGATTATCCCAATCAAATTAATAATGTTCTAGCCTTTCCCGGAGTATTTCGTGGAGCTTTAGACTGTCGATCTAAAGTTATTACTAGTAACATGTGCTTAGAAGCTGCCAAGGCGATCGCCTCTTTAGTCAATACCTCGGATTTAAACCGGGAATATATTATTCCCTCCGTGTTTGATAACCGCGTTGCTAGTGCTGTTGCTGCTGCTGTCAAACAAGCTGCACGAGCAGAGGGTAATGCCCAGGCTTAATCAAGACTTAACGGTTGTATTTTCCCATCCTTATATTCTTTGTATAAATTCTATTCAATCTTGATTAAGGAAATTGGAATATGCTGCACTTAACTCTTCCACGGCCAAATCATAAAACTGTTTGCCATGTTCAGGAGTAGCTAAGTCGGGATGGGAACCCATGCGACCATCAGGATAGCGTAAACGAAAATCACTAGGTCCGTAAATTCTGTGACCAGTTGCAACTTCTGGTGCAAGGAAAGACTGTTTAATTGCTTGGGGATAGATATATTGGGTTAGTGCTACCTCACTGGGAGTAGCATGGGAACCCTCTTTATCTCCATACAACTCCTGGGCCAGTTTGTACACAGAACTACATGTAAACCAATTACCAAGTTGACACTGGACTTTTTGGAAGTTTTTTGCTTGTATATCTTCCAAATAAGCATAGGTTTCGGAAAAAGCTGTTTTTAAAGTGGCGATATTACCGCCATGTCCATTAATAAAATAAAACTTGGTAAAACCCGCTTTTGCTAAACTACTTACGTAATCCTTCACCACCAAAATTAGGGTGCTAGGTCGTAAACTGATAGTACCGGGAAAAGCAGTATGATGTAATGCCATACCAACATTAATGGTAGGTCCCACCATAGCTTGTGTTGCTTCCCCCACGCCATGGGATATGAACTCAGCGCATACTGCATCAGTGCCAATTAAACCCGTTGGTCCATGTTGCTCTGTAGAACCAATAGGAATAATAATCCCCGAGGAACTTTCTAGATATTTTTCAACTTCTGGCCATGTGCTTAGATGTAACAGCATTAATTGATTTACCTATTTCCTTTCCTCATATTTAGCAGTAAAAACCAATATCTTCCCCACATTCATCAGCCAAATAACACAAAGCGCGAAACCGCAACCCCACAAACTGATCATACAGCGGATTGAGTTTACATAGAGGTGGAATATGACCAATTTTGCGATTAAACAATGTAATGTCTCGCTCAAAAGGACATTGAGCAGGAATCAGTTTAGCTATCAAACGTGCAACTTGAGAATTTTTAATTTCTATATCATCTAGCCATTGACGTACGGGCTTAAGTAAATCCAATTTATGTCTTGATTTTTTACCATTTAGTCTATGGTCAACCAAGGTGGTAAAAATGATAGGTTGAGTATCTGTCGTGGTCATAGTTTTATATCCTCTTCTCCTGGGACTAACACGATTTCTTTGATTTATTATCATAGAAATCCTTAGGGAATATTCTAGATAAGATGGTTAAAAGTTGAGTCTGTCCAAAATATCCCGCATAACAACTTAGAAGTAAAACCCCCTAACTAATTGCCATTGAAACTCACGGTATGTAGAATAACTGTCCCGCTAAATACAAAATAACAAAGAAGTTATAAAAATGGTATTACCTCAGCTTATCAATTACTCATATCTCATATTAGTATCTCATATATCGACTCTAAACACTTGACAAAAAGACCATTCTATAAACCAAATTTATAGAACGAAATGTGCATCCCCCAACAGAACATAGGAACAATATTCGGGCCACATTTCATAGGGTATTTGGGCGATTAGTAAAAATAATTAAGGTTTTATATTGCAGCAAGTCTGGGTAGGTATTGGTTGTCAAAAGGGGGTTTCCTGTCTCTTGATTGAGCTAGGACTCAACAAAGTGTGCCAAAAATATAGGATAGATCCTCGGAGCATAGATAAGATAGCTACTATTGAAAGTAAAGCATCAGAGCTGGGACTAGTCGAATTTTGCTTAAAAAACAATTTCAGATTACAAACCTTTAGCTCAACCACCCTATCAAGTATCAGTGTTCCCAATCCCAGTGAAATAATTACCAAAATTATGGGAACACCAAGCATAGCGGAAGCAGCAGCTCTTCTTTGTGCTGCTCAAAACCATTCCAGATCCCAGTTGTTAGTTCCCAAAGAAATTTTCCGTTTACCAGACCAAGGAGCTATTACCATAGCTGTTGCTACAAGAGCTTGATATTCTCTAATATTATTAATTAGAATCGGAATACTGACTATGGGAAAGTGAAAAAATGTCAAAGAAACAAGGTAAAAAAATTGCACCCGCACCAATTTCGTCGAATATTAGTGTGGTTGACTTAATTAATAACTACTTCACTGCTTATAATTCAGCTCGGTTAAGAGAAGCGTGTAAATTGCTAACCCAGGATATATTCCAACCGGGTGTAACGGTGGGATTAAGTCTTTCTGGCGCTATGACACCAGCAGGATTCGGCGTTTCCGCTTTAGCTCCTTTAATTCGTCACGGTTATATCGACTGGATGATTAGCACCGGTGCCAATCTTTATCATGATATGCACTATGGTTTAGGTTTTGAACTGTTTGCAGGTAGTCCCTTTTTAGATGATGTTAAATTACGAGAAGAGGGAACAATCCGAATTTATGACATTATCTTTGGTTATGATGTGCTATTAGAAACGGATGCTTTTATTCGTAAAATATTACAAGCGGAACCCTTTCAAAAGCAGATGGGCACGGCTGAATTTCACCACCTGCTTGGCAAATATGTACGAGAAGTGGAAAAGCAGTTGGGGGTAGAAAATTCCTGTCTCCTAGCTACAGCTTATGAATATGGCGTTCCTATTTATACTTCTTCTCCTGGTGATAGTTCCATAGGGATGAATGTGGCAGCGTTGGCATTAGAGGGTTCAAAGCTGGTATTAGATCCAGCTATTGATGTAAATGAAACTGCGGCTATTGCTTACGCAGCAAGGGAAGGAGAGGGTAAAAGTGCAGCTGTGATTCTAGGTGGTGGAAGTCCCAAAAACTTTCTCCTACAGACCCAACCGCAAATTCACGAAGTATTGGGTTTGGAAGAAAGAGGACATGATTTCTTTGTTCAATTTACGGATGCGCGTCCGGATACTGGTGGACTCTCTGGTGCAACCCCAGCAGAAGCAGTGAGTTGGGGTAAAATAGATCCTGAAGAGTTGCCCAGTACAATAGTTTGTTACACGGATAGTACAATTGCTCTGCCCTTGATCACAGCATACGCATTAAATCAGGGTCAACCACGATCTCTGAAACGATTATACAACAGACGAGAAGAGTTATTAGGGACCTTACAAAAAGACTATTTGGCAGCAAAACAGCGTGTTCTAGTTCAAGCGTAAGCTGGCGCTTCAAGGTAATACCTCAAAGTCATAATAAGTTGCTTGGCTAACGCGAGTTAGCCCGGTCACAATAGTTTTGGTATTAGCCTTCATCATCTTGATATAACTATCCGCACCACTTCCTCTTACACCCAGAGAGTCGGAATAAAGTTGATTTGTTGACAGTTCTACCCCCGCTTCTTGGGCTACTGTTTTCATCAACTCCGGATTAATCGTAGTCTCAGTAAAGACTGTAGGAATATCTGCTCTAACAATAATATCCACTAGTTCTTTTACCGTTTTAGCACTGGGTTTTTCTTCCGTGCTAATTCCAATTAACGTGCCCACAACTTCCATACCATAAGCATTAGCATAATACTGAAAAGCATCATGGGAGGTAACTATTTTACGGTTCTGTGGTGGAATGGTTTGAATTTGCTGTTTGATCCAATCATCCAACTTTTCCAGTTCCTTGTCTAGTTGGGCAGCATTTTGTGTAAATTTTTGCCTGTCTTTATCTGACAACTCCACTAAGGTATCTCTAATAGCGTTTACCATAGTCATGGTGTTTTTAACACTCCCCCACACATGGGGATCGGGAACTGTTTCCCCCCTATGGGTTTTTAATTTTAGGGATTTAACTACTTCCCCCACCGCCAGTTTTCTAGCTTTTACACCCGTAGAATTCATTAACTTAATAATTCCTGGCTCTAAATTATACCCATTATATACAATTAGATCTGCCATCTCTAAAACCCTGCCATCTCCTGGCACTGGTTCATATACGTGGGGATCTACTCCAGGTTGAAGTATTCCAGTTAAACTAATCTCTTCACCTCCTATTTGTGCGACTAAGTCCATAAGAATTGTACTTGTGACTACAACTTTTAGTTTGCCCTGGCTAGCATCTTGTAAGGTTTCCACCGGAGAAACACTACATCCTAGTAAATATAATGGTAAAAATATTACTGTCCATATACGAATGTTTTTGTTTTTCATATTTGCCTCATATTTTTAGCCTTCTTCATAGTAAGCTGAAAGTAGGATCTCAAGAATTATCAAACCCTATGCAAAATACCTCGCCAAAATTTGGTCTATTACCCAAAACACCCAAAGGGTGTTTATAAATAGAGAGTTTAGTGATATTCATATTTCCCATTTAGGAGTACAATACCATAGACAAGACGCTTTGCAGGATATAACCTGCACTATTAAAGCAGGAAGATTAACAGGAATTTTTGGACCTAATGGTGCTGGTAAGAGTACGTTGATTAAAGCAATTTTGGGATTAGTCCCCATGAATATGGGTAGTGTACTGTATGATGATAGGCCATTAGTGGACCAACTGGAAAAAGTCGCCTACGTTCCACAAAAAAACCAAATTGACTGGAATTACCCCGCCACCGTCTGGGATGTGGTGATGACCGGAAGAGTGAAAAAAACAGGTTGGTTACGTAGTTTTTCTAGTATGAGTCGGCAAATAGCAATGACAGCATTGCAAAAGGTAGAAATGCTGAAATATACTGACCGACCTATAGGACAGCTTTCAGGAGGACAACAACAAAGGGTATTTCTAGCCCGCGCATTGGCTCAAGAACCTGAAATTTTTTGTTTTGATGAACCCTTCGTCGGCATAGATCACAAAACCCAAGGTGTTCTTTTTAACATTTTTCAAGAGATCACAGCCCGAGGGAAAATTGTCCTGGTGGTGAACCACGATTTGGGTCAGTCAATTAACCATTTTGACGATTTAATTCTACTTAACTGTCAACTTATAGCTAGTGGACCCCGGTTGGATGTACTTACAGAAAATAATCTACACCGTGCTTACTTTTCATTATAATTTTTCTTTTTAATTTTATTTATGTTAAATCAAATAATAGAACCGTTGCACTATGAGTTTATGCAACGTTCACTAATAACTGCGGTACTAATTGGTCTATTATGTGCTGTTATTGGCACTTATTTAATGGTACAACGTCTAGCACTACTAGGTGATGCCATTAGTCATTCGGTTTTACCGGGACTGGCGATCGCTTTTATGATAGGTGCCAATATATTTGTGGGAGCTTTTATTGCTGCTATGGTAAGCACAGTAGCTATAGCAGTGATTAAAAACCGTTCTCCCATTAAGGAGGATGCAGCTATGGGGATCGTATTTTCTGGTTTTTTTGCTCTTGGTATCACCCTCATTACGGTGATTCAAAAAACTAATAAAATTGACCTCAATCACTTTCTTTTTGGTAATATTCTAGGTGTTACCCCCAATGAAGTTAGGGATACGGCCATCCTTACTGCTGTGGCCTTAATTATCGTTTTTTTACTCTACAAAGAATTATTATTTTATACCTTTGATCCCGTAGGATCTCGGGTTGCTGGTCTACCAGTTAATCAACTCAACATTAGTTTGATGTTGCTCATTTCCCTAACCATTGTTGCTAGTATGAAAGCAGTGGGGGTAATTTTAGTCTTATCAATGTTAATTACTCCTGGTGCTACAGCGTACCTATTAGTTAACAGACTACATCAAGTTATGATTTTAGGAGCTGCGATCGCTATAATTTCCAGTATTGTAGGAATTTACCTGAGTTACTTCTATAATTTGCCCTCTGGACCAGCTATTGTGTTAGTCGTTTGCACAGCATTTGTCTTCGCTTTTTTGTTTAGTCCCAAATCCAGAGTCTTAGGAACGCTTTTAAAAATATGGTAAAACCGATCGCTAAAGTGCATTAACTAACAAATAAACCTATCAATGCGAATAAAAAATTAAATCTGTATTATTTGATTCCTAATGGGGTGGGATTGAAGGTTAAAATAACAAAAACCTGTCAAATTGTTATTTAACCCTGGAAAGTTGACAACACATATAACCGAAAGCAAAACCCTATTCCCAGCTTCGATTTTTCGCCTGGACAATGGTTTGACATTTATTCATCAGGAGATAGCAGCTACCCCCGTGGTGGTAGCGGACGTGTGGGTGCGTGCGGGAGCAACTTCAGAGTCAGATCCCCTGTTTGGCATGGCACACTTTTTAGAACACATGATTTTTAAGGGCACAGCTAGTTTGGGTCCAGGGGAGTTTGACCATAATATTGAACGTATGGGTGGGGTAAGTAATGCAGCTACTGGACACGACTATACCCATTACTATCTTGCTATAGCTAGTCAACACTTGGTAGATACGCTTCCTCATCTGGGAGAACTATTGCTGAATGCAGCTATTTTTGAAGATGAATTTATGCGCGAAAGGGATGTGGTTTTGGAAGAAATTCGTAGTTGTGCAGATGATCCTGATGCGATAGGATTTGAAGCACTGTTAAAAACCGTCTATGAAAACCACCCTTACGGAAGACCCATTTTAGGAACAAAAAAGGAATTAATGGAAAATTCACCGGAAGCGATGCGGTGTTTTCATCGTCGTCATTACCAACCGGAAAACATGACTGTAGTGATAGTGGGGGGGATAGAAAGAGATAGCGCATGGGAAATTGTCAATCAAACATTTAAAAAGGTTAAAAACCAGGATAACCTTTCAACATCTAATCAATTAGCAGCACCCAAAATTAGGCATGTGAAAAGGCAAGAGTTAATATTACCTAGAATAGAACAAGCTCGTTTAATTATGGCTTGGAATTTACCCGGAATAGACGAACTGGCCATAGCAAATGGTTTAGAGATACTATCAGTGATTTTGGGACAGGGAAGAACTTCTCGTTTAGTCAATGATTTAAGGGAAGAGAAACAACTAGTACAGGGGATATGCACTAATTTTTCAGTGCAAAAAGACTCTAGTTTACTTACAATTACCGCTTACTTAGAACCTGAATATCTGGATAGAGTAGAAAATCTGATTTTGGAGCATTTACATAGATTACAAATTCATGGTGTCACTGAGCAAGAACTGAAACGAACCCAAAGATCTCTTTGCAACGACTATGCGTTCAGCACAGAAACACCAAATCAGTTAGCATCCCTTTATGGCTACTATAACACAATTGCAAAAGCTGAATTGTCTGTTGCTTATCCGGAGCAGATTCAGTCCTTCAATGCCAAAAAACTGCAAAAAGTGGCTCAAAATTATATTTCTCTACAAGACTATGCAGTTACTATCCTGAAACCGTATTAACTAGTAAGAATGCAGAACAGAAACAATAACGATATAGATGAGTGTAAATTTTCCATCCATCGCACAACACTAGGAAATGGCATAGTGTTATTGATAGCTGAAAACCCCATAGCGGATATTATAGCAGCCAAAATTTTTGTTCGTGCTGGTAGCTGTCATGAAAATCCAGAAAAAGCAGGGTTGGCAAATTTATTATCAGCAGTCATGACCAAAGGTTGTGATGGTTTTTCCAGTCTAGAAATTGCTGAAAAAGTTGAATCCGTAGGTGCAAATTTAAGCATAAATGCAAGTACAGATTACTTTTTGCTCTCTTTAAAAACAGTCAGTGCTGATTTTGCAGAAATTTTAGCTCTGTCAGGTTTATTGTTGAAATCGCCCACATTTCCTGAAAAACAAATAGAACTGGAAAAGCGATTAGCAATACAGGATGTTCGTTCTCAAAAAGAACAACCCTTTAATCTAGCTTTTCAACAGATCCGCGAAGCAATGTACCAAAATCATCCCTATGCTAGGTCACTGCTAGGTACAGAAGCAAGTATTCATAGCATTAACTATAAAGACTTGGTTGAATTTCATCAAAACCATTTTCGTCCAGACAATATAGTTATCAGTATTGCTGGGAGGATAACAGCTAAAACTGCTATAGAAGTGGTCACAGAAGTTTTTGGCGATTGGCCACTACCAAACACAGCAAGACATGTACTTGATTTACCCAAAATTTCCATTGCTCCCAAATCTTGTCTTCAACCCTTAAATACACAGCAGTCAATAATTATGCTGGGTTATATGGGGAGTTCCATAAATTCTCCCGCATACCCTGTCCTCAAATTATTATCCACATACCTAGGAAATGGACTTTCTAGCCGTCTATTTGTAGAATTGCGAGAAAAAAGAGGTTTAGCCTACGAAATCTCAGCCATTTATTCTACTAAACCATATCCAGCATCATTTATAGTGTATATGGGTACTGCACCGGAGAATACTAGCAGGGCAATCAAAGAGTTGGGTAAGGAAGTAGAAAGACTTTCTCAGATTGAACTTTCCCCGGAAGAATTACAAACCGCGAAAAATAAAATCTTAGGACACTACGCCTTAGGGAAACAAACCAATGGACAAATTGCCCACATATATGGGTGGTATGAAATTTTAGGATTAGGTATTGAATTCGACCATGAGTTTCCTCAGTTAATCAATCAGGTCAGTCCTGAATTAGCTATGACAGTAGCCAATAGTTATTTAAAAACACCCTACTTATCTTTGGTTGGCCCTGGGGAAGCGATTACCTCAAAGTAGTGAACTAACTACCGCATGAGATAAAATTGAGATGTCAAATTCTTGAGCTAAATCCTTTGTATGCGACATAATTTGAGCAACTCGACTAATTGGATCGGGCACATCAGCAAGGTTCACTACTGGACATTACTGATTATAACTCCTCTCAGTGCCATGGGTGGCAACATGCTGTCCATGGCATACAGTCCAATTCCCCGGATTACCCCTCCCCAAGGTACGGAAATTGCCCAGGTAACTGGTGTTGGCAGTATCAACCGTCCCATACTAAAAATTGGTAGTCAAGGCGAATCAGTATCAGAATTGCAAGCCACACTGGCACTTTTGGGTTTCTATTCGGGACCTGTGGATGGGGTTTATCGAGACTCCACAGCCAAAGCAGTTTCTCAGTTCAAGCAAGTAGTTGGTCTTGCTCCTGATGGTATTGTGGATACCATAACCTGGCAGAAACTTTTTCCTAGTGTGCCAAATATTGCCACCACTACCGCACCACCACCTGCTATCAGCAGTACCCCCCGTAATAAACCTGAGAATAGACAACCTACCACAAGAAATGGTAGAGAAGGTAACAGTAACAACAATATAACAGGGAAAACTACTCAGCCTCGACAAGTTGTTACTAAGCCACCTACCCAACCAATCATGGTTTTTAAACCTACTCCTGTTAATCAGCGAAATCCTAAAATCCAGTATACCCAATCTGGGTGGCCCATTTTGCGTTTGGGCAATACTGGTGCAGAAGTGACAAAATTACAAAGATTGCTCAGATCTCTAGGATTTTTTTCTTCCCCCCTAGATGGTAAATTTAGTCTCACTCTGGAGAGAGCAGTTAAAGCAGCTCAACTCCGTTATGGTTTAACTGCAGATGGTGTAGCAGGTGCACAGACTTGGGAAGTTTTTATCCAACGACTACCTAGACTACCTTGATTTTTAGTGTAGAATTGGGTCAGTTGCGATCGCTAATCAACCCATAACTAGCATGAAACACCTTTTACTAACTTGGATCGGCACAGCATTGGCACTGTTAGTCACATCTAAATTTGTTTCTGGCTTTACGATTACTAGTCCGGTAGCTGCGCTAATCGCAGCGGTCATTATCGCACTTGTCAATGCTATTGTTCGTCCAATTTTGAATATTCTGGCATTCCCAGTTACTTTTATCACTTTTGGACTATTCAGTTTTGTTGTTAATGCTTTATGTCTTTTGTTAGCTAGTAAGATAGCTGCTACTTATGGTTTTCGGATTGATGGTTTTGTACCTGCTTTTTTAGGATCAATTGTTTTGTCAATTGCTTCTACATTGATTAACTACTTTATGCGATTAATTGTTTAATCTTGGGGAGCAGGAGAGCAATCATGTTATCGCGTCTGGCTAAGGCGTGCAAGTCTACTGAGGGATAAACGCTCGCTCCCGTTGAAGTAGAAAGTAAAGTCTAGTTTTGTCTAGGTTTTATATAGCAGATCTTTAGAACCTTAATTTTTTCCAGTTCTTATGGGATAAAGATACACGGATGAGTAGAAACACATCGGATCAGTTGGGTGGGGATCAAGAAATTAGCAGGTTGATTGATGAGGTCATATCATCATCTTTAAGCGATGAGCAGTATCGTCAAAAAATGCAGCGCCGTAAACAGATACAAGATCAACGTATAGCGGATGCCATTCCTCAAAAGGGGTTAATTATAGTTAATACTGGTCATGGCAAGGGGAAAACCACTGCTGCTTTGGGGATGGTAGTAAGGGCACTGGGACATGGATATAAAGTGGCAATTGTGCAATTTATTAAAGGTGCTTGGGAACCATCAGAAAAGCGGGTTTTTAGCTCCTGGTCGGATCAACTGGAATTTCATGCCATGGGTGAGGGTTTTACCTGGGAAACCCAAGACCGGGACAGGGACTTAGATAAGGCTAATGTTGCTTGGGAAAAGTCCTTAGAGTTTATTCGCCATCGCGAGTTTCACTTGGTTTTGTTAGATGAAATTAATATTGCCCTAAAACTTGGTTATTTAAAAGTGGATCAGGTTTTAGCAGGTTTAGCTGAAAAACCCCCTGATAAGCACGTGATTTTAACTGGTCGGGGTGCTCCACCAGCTTTAATTGAAAAAGCGGATTTAGTTACGGAAATGACTTTGATTAAACACCCTTTTAAGGATCAAGGAGTTAAAGCTCAACCGGGAATTGAGTATTAGTATCTGGGATTGGTGGCGGTGTCAACTAACATTTGTGCAATTTTGCCAGTAAAATGATGATTTCATCCATTGCTTTTCTGACTGCTGATGGCTGTTGTGATTGATTAACTATCATGCTAAACACTAAATCATCATAGTCAGGAACATTAATATATCCAGACAGAGAAATTACACCAGTCATGGAACCTGTTTTTCCTTGAACTATTCCCCAAGCAGGTGTTTTTAAAAACCGATTTTTTAGGGTACCAGTCATACCACCGGTAGCTAGGGATGCACGAAACAGATTGCCATCAGGTGATTTTGCCATCACCTGTAATGTTTCTACCAATGCTTCTGGACTAATTAGGTTCTTGCGAGACAGTCCAGAACCATCCACAATCATATAAGTATTAGGTTCTATTCCCCATTCACCCAGGGTAGTTTTTAGTATTTTTAAGCCTTGGTTTACAGTGGTTTCATATTTATTAGTTGGTTCGCTATTACTCAAATGTCTGAGTAGAGCTTCAGCGTACAGATTATTACTATTCATATTTGCTTCTTTGACTAAATCTGGCAAGACAAGGGATTCAACAACGGCTATTTCTGGTTTTTGTTCAGCTATTTTATAGTGTTGGTATTCAAAAACAGGTTGAATTTCCTTAACGGTTATCCCTACTTTTGCCCAGGTAAACCGCAAATTTTTTAAGAAGTTATCTATAGGGTCAATAACTGATAACCCTATGGTTTGAGAAGGGGAATTAATAGGCAGTTTGCCATCAATCTTTAATATTTGACCTTTTAGATCTCTGGTGACTTGGACAAATCTCGGTTCATTTTCAGCAACGGTGATAGAATTATTTTCTATTCTACCATATAGTTCTATATTATTAGACCAAGTAATGTTTAATTTTTCCCCTATCTTGTTGGGAGATAAAGTCAAAATTCCAGTATTTTCATTCACCATTAAACTATTGACTGGGGCACCATAATCGGCTTGTATATCTTCCCATTGCCAGCTGGAATCAATGTATTCTCCTTGAAAGTAACTATTATCCACAATTAGCTTGTTAATTGACCGAATTCCCCGTTGCTGCAATTTCTGGGCTAGGGCGGTTAATTGGACATTATTAAAACTGGGATCTCCCCTACCAACTAAATAAAAACTACCTTCATCTCCTTGATAAATTGAGGTACGAATGCGAAAGTCTTTGCCCAGTTTTTGCCATGCTGCTGCTGTAGTTAATATTTTGGTAGTAGATGCAGGAATAAAATACTTTTGGGCATCCCGACTGTAAATAATTTGGTCAGATGATAGGTTTTTAATCAAAATTCCCCACCTCATTCTTTCAAACGTAGGAGATTTTATTATCTTCTCTATGGAAGATGGTATTTGAGATGCACAAGTGTGATTTACTTCCTCCTTAGCATTTAATGTGGGTGTTTGCCCTACTACAATCGATGGTTTAATAAGAGTATTAATACTGATAATGGCAATTATTAGTATTATATAAGCAGCGATATGTCTGCCAGTATGCTTAAATTTTTTTTGCTTTTTCTTCATTATAATCAATTAATAATTAATTAAACAGATGATGTTGATTTTCGTTCCTCAACCCAACCTAACTTCTTTGCTGCTACACGAAGAAGGCAGTGAGGTGTTTCCCCTGGTGATTAATCTCCCGTATATCGTAGGTTTTGTTACTGTTGAAGTTAAAAATGAGTATATGTCCCTCATTTAGTCCATAGGAGTCTAGGTAGCTGCAAAGCTGCTCAATCCCATCCTGAAGACGCTTCTCACCGTACCAAATTTTCAGTTCAATCACGTAGCGCTGGTTTTTGTAAGTGACAACCAAATCCATCCTACGGTTTTCCGCAACCACATTCTCCTTGAACATGTATCCATTACCGTTGATAATCCGACGGAAGAAGGACATGAGTAACATACGTCCGTTCTTTTCTAGAAAATCGTTGTCCCGAGAGGAATGATGCTCCCGCATAAACCACTGGAACCTCTCCAAAATCAAGCTGATCTGAAGCTTACCGTTGCTTATAAAGCCGCTATCTCGGTATCTATCAAGATGCTGGTGGGCAGTTTCCCGTTTAGAAATAAAATAGCTGATAATTCTGAACTCGTAGATTTTGTTGGCGATGTCGCATCTACCTACTGAATTGCTCTTGATAATACCATAGGTTGCTCCCAGATCAATCAAGGGGTTACCCCGATCAAAGACTAAATCCTCCCCATCAATGGCTATTGCCCGAACTAACTGGGAAAAGTCGGGATTATTTTCAATATTCTTGTACACGTCATTAAAATTGGTGTTTGAGTAGGATACATCCACTAAATGCTTATAGGCATCCTCAATGTCACTAACTGACCAAGGTCGCTGGTTCTGGTGCATCTCGTCAATCACCTGACACATCTTGCTAACCAGGAAGGGATTGCCACTGGTATAATAAAATAGAAGCCGGGCCAAAACAGGGCAGTCCATTTGAAATCCATGCTCACTTGCGTAGTCAGCGAGCATTGGCTCAATTTCCTCCTGACTGAAGGTGAAGTCAATATCCACGTCCACAGCAATGTTCCAGGGGCTATTCAGTTTACGTTCCTCATCCCGATCCAGCTTTTAACTTTGATTCCCTAACCCAATCGCTGACAAATCTTGAAAGCTGTTTGAAGCTATTGATTTGCTTGGACTTAACTTCAAGCCAGTCAGCAAGTTCTGGGTTGTTGAAGAATAAACCTTTGGCCAAAACTGCGGGAACTACCGATGCCATCTGCTCTTCGCTTTGGAACGGTAGGTCGCCAATACCCTCGAAACTGGTACTGATCACCAGATATTCTTCCACCCCCTGAAAACTTTTTTCCAAGAGATGCTGCATGGTGGTTTTTCCATATTGCCTTGGAAAGTTAATGGCAAAATATTTACCACTTTCGATTAAGTGGCGACATCTATTGAATTTAGCGGTTATGTCGCACATGTAGTGCTTTTTAGGTAAGCAAATACCTGCTGTGTTGAACTCTTTCATCCGATAATTTTTTGTTAACTAATGTTAACAAATACACAAGTTAAGGTTTTCTCCTAACCAAGGCTTCAACTTATTAGAGTTGTTGTTGTTAAAATTGGAGTATCATCTATTCATAATGTTATGTCATATAATTTATGCTACCACTTTTCCTGAGCAATAGGTGATTTTCTGCCAGATCATTTGGATATTCGCCTAATTTATATGAGTCACGCGCGCAAAACACTGTCAACACCCAATATGGAAATTTCCTATTTGGAATGGAATCAGGGTCATCAACCCCTACTACTACTCCATGGGATGGCTGATAATGCCCTAGTTTGGTTAAGCTTGGGCGATTATCTGTCTCCAAATTACCATATTATAGCTCCCGATATGCGGGGCCATGGTAACAGCAGTAAACCGGAAACAGATTATTCCTTTACAAGTGCGATCGCTGATTTGGAAGCCTTAATGAATAGTCTTGGTTGGTTGAGTGCTAATGTAGTTAGTCACTCTTGGACAGGTAAATTAGCAGCTATTTGGGCTAGGCAAAATCCAGGCAGGTTAAAAACTATGACCTTAGTAGACCCGATTTTTATTTGGAAGATGCCTAGTGTACTTAAATTAATCTTTCCTTTGTTATATAATGTTTTACCATCATTGCAAACCATGGGTCCATTTAGCAGTTATGAAGCAGCTGAGGAGAAAATCAAAAAACTGGTTCACTTTCGAGAATGGAATGATTTACAACAACAAGTTTTTCAAGGAGGAATAGAGCAAAAACCGGATGGCACCTGGGGTAGTAAATTTACCGTGGCTGCTCGTGACGGAATTTTTGACGCAGTATTAGAAGTAGCTGGTTTTATACACCCCGTAGAAACACCCACCTTATTTGTTCAACCTGAAAAAGGAGTAAATCGTCAAGATTGGCAAATCAAACCTTATAAAGACAACCTCAAAAACCTCACCTGGAAAAAGATCCCAGGAACCCATTGGCCGTTTCTAAGTAACCCAGAAGAATTTAATCTTAGTATAGCTGAATTTCTAGCACAAGCAATATAGCTCCTTCTATTTTAACTTTCATTTAACTTATGAGTCTTTGCATCAACCCTGTTTGTCTCGAACCAAATCATCCAGATAATGATAAAAACTACTTTTGTCAAAGTTGTGGTTCCCAATTGGAATTATTCGGAACTTATCGGGTAGTACGTTTATTAAGTGATTACACTGAATTCAGTAAAGTTTATGAAGTCTATCAACAAGACAGACTAAAAATACTTAAAGTGCTGAAACAAGAAGTATCTAATGGTGACGAGGCTAGAGAATTATTTGAAAAAGAAAATAGTAATCTAGGTGAGTTAAAATCTCATGATGTGGCACGAGAGTACTTTACCCACCAAACCAGCACAGGAATGACCCTTCACTGTATGGTTGTGGAGAAAAATGTCATGGGCGGCTTCAATACACAAATAGTCACAGAGGCAAACACCAAACCGGAAAAGTCATTGGCAAAACTACCACTATTAGCATTACTTTGGGCCTTACTTTGTTCACTGTTTTTGCTGTGGTTAGTAGCATTTACCAATAGAGATAATAGGTTTGTGGTTTTTCCCTCTGACTATGGACAATTACCGGTTAAGAGAGGTGAGGTAGACTACTTTGCATACGAAGAGGGTCAAGACAGTCAAGGGAGAGTAGCAGAATTCAATGTAGCCGTTTTATCGGTAGAATATAAATGGCAGTTGGGTAGTACCTATCAGATTAAATATAATAATGAAATAATTAATCTTGAATCCTTAAAATCCCGATTACAGGAGGAAGGGATACAAACAATTATGGAAGATCCCAGTGAGATTATTTCCGTAGGGACAGCTTCCTGTGAAGGTGATATAAGAGCAGAACAAAGTCGTGCTTTGGAAAGATCCAAGCAAATTCAGTTATTGGTGAAAAAAATCTTTAGTGATAGCTTGAGTGTTAAAGGCTATAGACTATTAAATCTTGGACAATTTCAAAGAAAAGATTGTCAGAGTAATCAAGATTTAACTGCATATCAAAGGAGCATTATTATTATTGGGGTAAAGAAACAAGATGAGGGAGTTATTTTAGATGAGGCCTTGAGAGACAGACTAGAGAAAAAACCATTTGCAGATTTTAAATTAGAGGATTATTCTTTGGGAGGGGCGGATACCTTTAAGACTATCTCGAGTAATTTGTAGCTGAGAGACGGTTTTTAAAAACTGCAGATGGCAAATTATACCAATAGAGAATTTGTGGACAAAATTTATCTATCTAGAGAGAGACTGGTTTTGTATCCAGTCAAGACTATATATTAAATAGCCCGATTACCCTACCGGACTTTAGCTCCAAACCTCCTCTTGTAATTTTAATTTGTTTCATAATTACATAATTAAAATTTTCAGGAGGGGGCTTTATTCTGATTTTGGGCATTGCTATAGAGACTATTAGGGATTACAATATGGACATAATCCAGGATCAGCAAAAAATTTACCATCGGGATATAACTTCTGCTCGATAAAATTGCACTTTTGACATTGGTAAATTACCCCCATAGTTAATGAAGTGGGCTGACCACAACTTTCGCATGGCAAACCTTGAGTTCTGTCGGTAATGCTAAATCCGGGTGTACTGCATTGAGGACAACAACTGTAAATTTTTTCCACCAAATCCTGAGTAGCTTTTGCAATGTTGTTCATGCGGGTGGGATTATAAAGTGCTCGCATATCAGTCTCTATGTGTAACTTACCATGGGGAGAATTATTTAAGGCAAAATTTACAGACTCATATAGCTGTTCTTGAGTGGTGATACCTTTAATAATTTCAGGATCTTGCCCATTGGAAGATTCAAGCCAAATCACTAATCCATGGTCGGGAAAACCAACTTTATCAGCAAATTTTTGTGCCGCTTCAAAACTATTGATCACCAAATGATTAAAATTGGTCTCTGTGGAAAACACCTCTCCCATAATTTGTAAGTCATTTTGTTGATCTAAAAGTAATACAATTTCTCTATTGGCATAAATATAAGGAAAATTAGGATGGGGCACAAAACTGCCCTCACTTGCTATACCTATAGTTTCCCCAGTCATTTCCATTGCTTTTTTGGCTTTTAATTTAGCCGTGACTATTTGGGTATCTGGACGTTTTATCTCCCTGGTAAACGTACCAAATTGATCGGTGTTAAAATTTGCTGGGACAACAACTTCTAACCCCAGTTGCTTTTGTAATAATGGAGCAATGACATTTTCTTTATGGTGCATGGTTGCCAAAACGGCTACCCGATTGATAAATAAACTATTTACTAATTCTTGGGACATATTACTGTAGATGATTTCATTATTCCCCATTTCCCCCTTTTTTGTGCGCCGTCTAATTTTGGACTTGTGGAATCTGATCAGTTGGATTGTTTTGATTAATCTGATTCATTTGCACTAGCAACTTTTCTTGATTTCGTCTACGAATTTTGGCATATATCTGAATACTGGCAGCCATCAAAATCACTAATCCAAAAATTACCCAAGCAGTAATATCAGTGGGGAGATTATTTTTGAAAATAGCCAACATAACAATGATAACTAATAGCAAAGTTGGTGCTTCATTTAGAGCTCTTAGTTGCTTTCCACTCCACTTGCACTCATTTGCAGCCAACTGTTTCATCAATCTACCACAGTAATGATGATAGACTAATAAAATCCCTACAAACCCCAACTTGAAATGCAACCAAGTTTCGTGAAATAGATCGGGATTGGTATAAATAATACCACCAGCCATAGCTAAAGTGACGATCATTCCAGGGATGGTGATGATATGATAAAGACGTTTTTCCATGATTTGATACTGATTTTTCAGTATGGTCTTAGCTGGTTCAGGTTCTTGATTGGCCTCAGCGTGGTAGATAAACAACCGTACTAGATAAAATAAACCAGCAAACCAGACTACAAAACCAACAATATGAAATGCTTTAAACCAATAATAAGCCATAAGTTCTCAATCACTCCGATTCAAGTTACAGACAATTGTAGATGATTGTATATTTAGCCTACCTGATCAGGATTTTTGCGCCTGGGTACTGGTCAAGCGCACAAAGGCTAATAAATCCTGTAAGATCACCTCGTGGTAATGCTCTTGAGGATAATGACCCACATTGTTAAGTTTTATGATTT
Organism: Raphidiopsis brookii D9; assembly: GCA_000175855.1. Classification (GTDB taxonomy): domain Bacteria; phylum Cyanobacteriota; class Cyanobacteriia; order Cyanobacteriales; family Nostocaceae; genus Raphidiopsis; species Raphidiopsis brookii. Next base: position 7,458 of record ACYB01000021.1, on the reverse strand, counting down.
CAACATCGGGTACAGATTGAGCAAAACTCTCCACCAGTTCTACAGACAACCAAGGATCAATAGTTCTGCACTCAGTACCTTAGCCAAAATCCTGAAACCCAATAAAATCATGACGCTGTAAATAGGGTTTCAGACATATTTGGAAAAATTGGCGATAGTATTGACAGGTGCAACGCTATTTTTCGAGGTGACCCTTATCGTTACGATCGATGACGCAGTGATCATCTTTCTGGGGGAGCATTATGGGGTGGGAAAGGTAACGGATAGGATCATTCAGCCTAGACATTTTTAGCTGAAATGATTTATCGAGTATTAACACGGAACAATTACAGATTAGAGAAACCAATTTTCAATCACTAAACCTTCTAAATCTTTAAAATCATCAACATTATTGGTAACTAAAGTCAAATTGTTGGTAAAAGCAATAGACGCTATTTGACCATCGACAAAAGCAGGACTCTTACCGACTTTAGACAACCTTGACCTTTCCCGTGCGTGATATTCGGCTGATTTTAAGTCATAATCGAATAAAGGTAGATTGGCTAAAATAACGTTATTTACATAATCCTCTAAGTCTTGGCGTTTTTTAGACAGAGAAAGTCGAAAACAACCAAATAATAGCTCATGGATTACTAGAGTAGCTGTGGCTATTTCTCGTTTAGATAATCTTAGCTTCGTCATGACCTTCTGATTCGGGTGAGGTCGTTTAGCCTCTGACAAAATATTAGTATCTAGCAAATATTTGAGAGTCATAAACGAACATCTCTCCCTGTTGACTTGTCCCGTAAACTATCAAAAGTATCATCATCAAGACTTGCCAAATCTACTCTTTGTCTAAAATCCTCCAAGGCTGACCAAAAATCATTAACCTCTCTAATTTCCATTAATAACTCTTCATTATCAGGAAAATCAACTTCCTCTAATAACTCAATAGTTTTGCCTTTTTTAATTCCTTTAACTAACATAACATCAACTCCTTCTAAACTTAACTAGCTACCAGCAAAAATTGTTTCATCAATAAAATTCTAGGGGGTCAGCTTTTCTATGAAACCATTCCAGTGAGTTTACTGTTATTTTATGTTCTGTTATTGACATTCGATTTGAGAATTGGCGAAAAAGATCACTCTAATAAAACTTATCCAAAACTACCTAAGTATACTCTTAAAGGAGAGCTATTTCACCGATACTTTTAGGGGTGGGTTGGGGCGTGAGATTTATTCTGATTGTTACCTGTTTAAAGCTGCAATAATCTGTCCATTGGCAGCAGGAAATTCAAAATGCTCTAAATCATCTAAATTGACCCAACGGAATTCAGCACACTCTATGGACTGGGGAGTGCCATCCAGATAGTCGCAGTGATAGACGCTTAAGGTTACCCGCAGGTGGGAATAGGTATGGTCAATGGTTATCAAATGTTCCCTCACGGCAATTTTAATGCCTAATTCTTCCCTGATCTCCCGCACTATACAATCTTGGATGGTTTCCCCTTCCTCCAGCTTCCCACCAGGAAACTCCCATAGATTGGCCATAGATCCTGTGGGTAAACGACGATCAATTAAAATTTGTTTTTCCTGATTCCAAATCACCCCAACCCCAATAATTTTATGGGGAGGATTGGTGTTCTGTTGAGGTTTGGGAGTTATCATATTAAAAGGCTAACACCGTCTAACTTAAGGCTTTGTGTCGCTTCTGTTTGTTTCAGTTTTATCCAGGGACAGATCAAAGTTCATTCTCTGCTCCGCATTACGTAAAAAATAACCACTGATCATTGCTGAAGCAAGCAATCTACCCAAGTTTTCCTTACTTGTGGTAATGGTAATTCCAAAGTGTTCTGAGGGTAAATTACCCAGTAGTCCCACAATGTTGCGCTCCATTACTTGAAACACTTCTGAGGATGTAGGTTTAGACAGTTGATTTACTGCTTCAGGACTCAAAGACTTAACGTATTGCCATAAGAGGTTACTGTTCTCAACCTCACCATGAAAAAACTCGGATACTTCCTTAGGTTGGTTACTCACTGCTGCTCTCCTTTGCTACAACTACGTAATCTGATAATTGATACCTAAATAATTAGCCAGTTAACGGTTTTGTATCTGAAATATTGATAAAAAATTTAAGCTTACGACCTGATATTTAATATAACAGGTTATTCTGAATCTGGAGATTAGGTTTAACCGTACAAAAATTAGATCAGTTGTCCGAACAGGGAGCGTGAACGGGGAAGTCCCATACCTAACCCCCTGTTTTCCACTTAACTAACAAGATATTCACTCATGCTAGTTTTACATCTACGCAGTCTTGTTAAGGCTTCTCTTTCAATTTGTCGCACCCTCTCTCGACTAATATTCAGCACCTCTCCAATTCTGGCCAAGGTCATAGACTGACCGTCTACCAAACCAAAACGCAGTTTAATTACCTCCCTTTGCTGGGTAGTGAGATGGGTCATCATCCGCTCTAATTCGGAAGATAGGGAAGATTGAATCACATAATCCTCCGGTGACGCACCCGGGTCTTCTAGCATTTCTCCCAGTTCAGTGTCGTAATTATCTCCTAAACGTAAGTCCAGGGATAAGGGTAAGCGGGCTTTTTCTAAACAGTCCCTCACTTGTTTAGGTGTTATTTCCAGCTCTTGGGCAAGTTCAGCTATACTTGGTGACCTTCCCAAGGTTTGTGATAAATCCCTTTGGGCTTTTTTGATTTTGTTGAGTTTTTCAGTAATATGTATAGGCAGTCTAATAGTCCTAGCTTTTTCTGCAATAGCACGAGTAATTGCCTGACGTATCCACCAATAAGCATAGGTAGAAAACCTATAGCCTTTACTGGGGTCAAATTTCTCCACGCCCCGCTGCATCCCTATACTACCCTCCTGAATTAAATCCAGTAGGTCTACATTACGCTTAATATATTTTTTGGCCACAGATACTAACAGACGTAAATTGGCTTCTACCATCTTACGTTTAGCAATTTCCCCCTGAGCCAGCAACCGATTTAATTCTTGTGGATCTAACTGTGCTGCTTTTGCCCACTCTTCTAAACTTGGTTGACGGTTTAACTCCTGAGCTAGATTATCTTTTGTCTCATACAATGCTGTGGATTTTTGCACCTGTTTACCATAATAAATCTCCTGTTCATGGGTTAAAAGTGGTACTTTGCCAATCTCCCGCAGGTAAGTCCGCACTATGTCCGTGGGTGTTTGAGCGGTTTTCATGGCGTTACTGTTTAATGATGCTGGGTTTGCTGGTAGTGTCATTAGCTAATGCCTTACTATTTTACAACTCAGGTAAACTGGGAAACCATCTCAAGTCTTGTAACTTATACACCCGATCAGCTCGGTTGTTGATATCAACTCGATAGAGGCTTTTTAACTGTTAGAGGTTATGGTGATTTATTGGTACTGAAAAGTACATATAAACTACATACAGTATTTTAAGTAATCCGTCAAATATTTTTACTTGATGTGATTATTACGAATTGTAACTTTTATGAGAAAAGTTGACTACCGAGAAACCCGAACCTTTTTGGTTTTATAGAGTACGGTTAATTGATGAATCAACTGCTCAGTAATCACTTTTAGCCATCAACTCCCCCCCCTGAGCGTTTTAGTTATATTTATATTATGAGTCGCCACACACCACATAATTGTTAATATCTCTCAATAGTAACCATATTGATTTACCCATATTGACAAAGGTTGTTTCCAAATTCCAGTTATGCCCACCCTTAAGGGGGTGAGCTATAACCTCTATCCAGCAATCACGCCATTAATTAATTCCCCTTGATGTGGAGACCTGGCAAAATAGGTTTTTAAAAAGAGTATTCCTGAATGGTTTTGACATCCAAGTTTATATTCTGTAAAGAGCGAATAGCAGCTACGGTTGCTTTTGCACCCGCTATAGTGGTAATTATAGGTATCTTATACCCTAATGCTGTACGTCTAATCAACTGTCCATCAGTTCGGGCTTCTTGTCCTGAGGGTGTGTTAATGATTAATTGAATTTGTCGGTTTTTAATGGCATCCAGCACGTGGGGACGACCTTCGTGTAGTTTGAGAATGGTCTCAATTTTTAGACCCTGTTCCCTAAGAAATTCACTTGTCCCCTGGGTAGCAATCACCTTAAAGCCCAGCTGAATAAATTCTTTGATTACTTCCACTACTAAGCTTTTATCTCGATCGCTCATAGATACAAACACAGTACCTTGGAGTGGTAATTTTTCCCCTGCACCCATTTCTGCTTTGGCAAATGCTCGCCCAAAATCAACGTCAATACCCATTACCTCCCCGGTTGAACGCATTTCCGGTCCTAATAGGGTATCTGTACCGGGGAATTTATTAAAGGGTAAAACAGCTTCCTTAACTGCTATATGTTGGGGAATAACTTCTCGGGTAAAGTTTAATTCTTCCAGTGTTTTACCAGACATAATTAGGGATGCCAATCTAGCTAGGGGAACTCCTGTAGCTTTAGAGACAAACGGCACCGTACGAGAGGCTCGGGGATTGGCCTCTAAAATGTAAACCTGGGGAGAATAGCTACTAGCACCCACAACGGCAAACTGAATGTTCATTAAACCAACTACTGATAAGGCTTTTGCCAGTTCTACAGTCCAAGTTCTAATTTGGTTCAAAACTGCAGGAGAAAGAGAAATAGAAGGGAGGGAACATGCCGAGTCTCCCGAGTGAATACCCGCCTGTTCAATGTGTTCCATAATGCCACCAATCACTACTCTCCCTTGATGATCAGCGATCGCATCGACATCAACTTCAATGGCATTTTCCAGGAACTTATCAATGAGGATAGGATGTTCTGGCTCTACTTGAACTGCAAAGCTCATATATCTTTCTAATTCCGAGTCAGAGTAAACTATTTCCATAGCTCTTCCTCCCAAAACGTAACTGGGGCGAACTACCACTGGATAGCCAATGCGTTTCGCTACAATTAAGGCATCTTCATAACTTCTGGCTATACCATTAGCTGGTTGAGCGATTTTTAGTTCTTCCAGAATTTTTTCAAATCGCTCGCGATTTTCCGCCATATCAATAGAATCAGGAGATGTTCCCCAAATACGGGTAACTGTGGATGGGGATTGCTGCAAGTATTCTTGTAGGGGGACTGCTAATTTGAGAGGAGTTTGTCCACCAAACTGAACAATAATCCCCACCGGATTTTCCGCTTCAATAATGTTGAGAACATCCTCCTTGGTCAGAGGTTCAAAATATAGGCGATCGCTGGTATCATAATCTGTAGAAACCGTTTCTGGATTAGAATTAACCATAATGGTTTCATAGTTGGCGGATTTTAAGGCATAAGCTGCATGACAGCAACAATAATCAAATTCTATTCCCTGACCAATACGATTAGGTCCACCACCCAAGATCATTACCTTGGGCTTATCAGTGGGTAGAATTTCAGTTTCCTCCTCATAGGTGGAATAATAATAGGGTGTAAAAGCCTCAAACTCCGCTGCACAGGTATCCACAGTCTTATAAACTGGAATCACACCCAATTGTTTACGATATACTCTAACCTCATCCTCCTTCGTTTTAGTGCAAAAAGCAATTTGGCGATCGCTAAAACCATTACGTTTAACCTCATACATCTGCACCTTTGTCAGTTGTTGTAGAGGTGTGCGTTTCAAGAACTTCTCAGTTTCGAGAATTTGGTGCAGTTTATCCAAAAACCAGGGGTCAATAGCAGTCAATTCATAAATTTCCTCATTGCTCATACCCAACTGCATAGCATGACGTAGGGCAAAAATTCTTTCGGGATTGGGGGTGCGTAATTGAGCGCGAACCTGTTCTCCACTGGGTAGCTTTTCCGCTTTATCTGCTCCCCATCCAGCACGACCAGTTTCCAAAGAGCGTAAAGCCTTTTGGAAAGACTCATTAAAAGTTCTGCCAATAGCCATTGCTTCACCCACAGACTTCATTTGAGTGGTTAAGACCGGATCTGATCCAGGGAACTTCTCAAAAGCAAACCGGGGAATCTTAGTCACCACATAGTCAATAGTAGGTTCAAAAGATGCAGGGGTTTTTTTGGTAATATCATTTTTAATCTCATCCAAAGTATAACCCACAGCCAATTTAGCGGCCATTTTAGCAATAGGAAACCCAGTAGCTTTAGAAGCTAAAGCAGAACTCCGCGATACACGGGGGTTCATTTCAATCACCACCACATCCCCATTTACCGGATTGACAGCAAATTGAATATTAGAACCCCCCGTTTCTACCCCTATTTCCCGGATAATCTTAATTGCCATATCCCGCAATCGTTGGTATTCCTTATCCGTTAGGGTTTGAGCTGGAGCTACAGTAATAGAATCCCCGGTATGTATCCCCATAGGATCTAAATTTTCAATAGAACAGATAATTACCACATTATCTGCTAAATCTCGCATTACTTCCAACTCATATTCTTTCCAACCCAGTAAAGACTGGTCAATTAAAATTTGCGACACAGGACTAGCATCAATACCCACCTGGGCCATCACTTCAAATTCTTCCTTATTGTAGGCAATACCCCCGCCAGTACCCCCCATGGTAAAAGCTGGACGAATAATTAACGGGTAAGATCCTATTCTCTGTGCGATCGCCTTTGATTCTTCCAAAGTGGATGCTGTACCACTGGGACAAACACTCACGCCAATTTTCTCCATGGCGTCATTAAACAATTTTCTGTCCTCAGCTTTTTCAATTGCTGGTAATTTAGCACCAATCAGCTCAACATTATACTCTTCTAAAACACCATTCTTAGCCAAAGCTACGGCAATATTTAAAGCAGTTTGTCCACCCATAGTAGGAAGAAGAGCATCAGGACGTTCTTTAGCTATAACCTTAGCCACCATTTCTGGTGTTAAAGGTTCAATATAGGTGCGGTCTGCTGTTTCTGGGTCGGTCATAATGGTAGCAGGGTTAGAATTGACTAGTACTACTTCAAAACCCTCTTCCCGTAAAGCTTTACATGCTTGAGTACCTGAGTAATCAAACTCACAGGCCTGACCAATCACGATTGGACCAGAACCTAACAGAAGTATTTTGTGGATATCTTGACGACGGGGCATAGTTTTTACTTTAGATCAGGAAAATACAAATCTTGACTATTATGAACTAACTGTTAACAAAATATATGGAAAATACATAACATAATATGGAAAATACATAACACATAAGAAGTTAAAATTTCCTTGTGTTAGGTGTAGCATACACAAAAAGTGCAAATGTATTAAATTTTATCCAAACACAAATACACTTGTTATTTTTGTTAGTATTTGGATCATTTTTGGGGTTAGAGAGGTGAAATACTCCCCTCAACTAATTAAACTATACTTGACAAGCCTAAATAAACAGAGCATATGAGAAAAGCTCTCTCCCGTAGTGAGTGCTTCGTAATCGCACTGACGAGTGTTAGTGTTGTTAAGGGGTGACAAAGTGGTCAGACAGCACCAGCTGCTAAATCCAAGGGG